>DCHE01000009.1:3055-7253 GCA_002314775.1 Lachnospiraceae bacterium UBA1760 | reverse complement strand
ATCCCTGTTCATATGGTTGAGACTATCAATAAGCTTATTCGTGTATCTAGACAGCTTCTTCAGGAACTTGGACGTGAGCCAAGCCCAGAGGAAATTGCTGAGAAGATGGATATTCCAGTAGACAGAGTAAGAGAAATACTCAAGATTTCTCAGGAACCAGTTTCACTTGAAACACCAATCGGTGAGGAGGAAGATAGCCATTTAGGAGATTTCATTCAGGATGAAAATGTACCAGTTCCTGCAGATGCAGCTGCATTTACACTTCTGAAGGAGGAGCTTGTAAATGTCCTTGGAACACTCACAGACCGTGAGCAGAAGGTATTAAGACTCAGATTTGGACTTGACGATGGAAGAGCAAGAACTCTTGAGGAGGTTGGAAAGGAATTCAGCGTTACAAGAGAGCGTATCAGACAGATTGAGGCTAAGGCATTAAGAAAGCTTAGACACCCAACCCGCTCAAAGAAGTTAAGAGAATTTTTGGAGTAATATTCTATGAACAATATAGATAGTAAGCTATCTGAGAGAATGAAGATGGTGGCAGGACTCCTCACAAGGGGAAAGAGAGTGGCCGACATAGGCTGTGACCATGCCTTTGTGAGTATGTATTTACTAAGAAATGAAATAGCAACAAGAGTTTTGGCACTTGATTTAAGAGAGGGACCGCTAAAAATTGCCGGGGACAACATCAGAGCCTTTGGATATGAAAACCTTATAGAAACAAGGCTTTCTGATGGCTTTGAGATGATTGATCCGGATGAAACAGATGCTGCAATTATTGCTGGGATGGGCGGACCACTTATAGTATCAATTCTTGAGAGTGGAATGAAACCACTTTTAAGAAAGAACAAGGAACAGAGACCTTCGGTAATCACTGAAGGCTATGAACTCGTAATCCAGCCTCAGTCTGAATTAGACCAGGTGAGGGCCTTTCTGAGAGAAAATGGTTTTGCAATTCTCGATGAGGCCATGACCTATGAGGAGGGAAAGTATTATACAGCCATAAAAATTGTTAAGTCTGCAAATTCAAAATTCAATTATAAGAATGATGAGAATAGCCTTTATACAGATTTATATGGAGATGTATTGGTTAAGAAAAAGGATACAGTGTTTAAAGACTTTTTAACACGCGAAAGAGAAAAAAAGCTTTCAATAATCGGCAATCTTGATGAGAGTATTTCAGCAAGAAATGCTGATAGAAAAAGTGAGCTTGAGAGTGAGATTAAGTCTATTGATATGATATTAAAGGAGTTTGAATAAAGATATGTTATGTAGTGATATTGTGGAATTCCTTGAAAATCTTTCACCAAAGCAGTACGCACTCGGCTTTGATAACGTAGGGCTTTTAGTTGGAAGGATGGATAAAAAGATAAAAAAGATTATGGTTGCGCTTGATGCAACTGAGCACGTAGTTGATCTTGCCTGCGATGAGAAGGCTGATATGCTTATCACCCATCATCCTATGATTTTTTCAAATATAAAAAGTGTTACTGCAAGTGATGTAGTCGGAAGAAAGATTCTTAAGCTTGCAGCGGCAGATGTGAGCTACTATGCAATGCACACAAACTTTGACATTAAGGGTGGTATGTCCTCTTACGCAGCGAGCTTAGTTGGCCTTGTTGAGAGAAGTGTTCTTGAAATTACTGATGGTGAAGAGGGAATCGGTCGTGTGGGAATTTTGAGAGATGTCTTTGACTGCAGAGATGTAATCGAGGTTGTAAAGGAAAGCTTCAACCTTGAGCATGTGCTTGTCTATGGAGACCCATACAGAAAGGCAAAGAAGATTGCGATAACACCTGGATCAGGAAGAAAGATGATAGATGCAGCAATTGCTGCAGGGGTTGACTGTGTGATTACTGGCGATATCGGACACCACGAGGGCTTAGATGCCATCGAAAATGGAATCACTATTATCGATGCTACACATTCTGGAATAGAAAAGATATTTGTTGAATACATTTTCAATTATCTCGACCCACTTTGCAGAGGGGTGGATATTGTAAAGGTTAATGAGAGAAATCCAATGCAGATAATGTAAGGTGCGTTCTTATAGTGCATTAGAGCTAGAGTTTTCGTATTATTTGGAGGATGGCTAAATTTGGAGAAGATAGTATTAAAGGTTTCATGGGGTGAGGAAAAAAGAGAATTAAGTGTAGACAGATTTTCAAGCCTGAAGGAAATCGCAGATATATATTATAGCGATGAGAAGGATGTAATAATCGGTGCATTTGTTGATAAAAAGCTCAGTGAGATGTCATTTTGCCTGGACAAAAGCTGTGAGGTTGAGTTTATCAGTTTAAATTCGGTGATTGGAACGGACATGTACAGAAGAAGTATGACTCTTCTTATGTTAAAGAGTTTTTCCTCAGTGTTAAAGGGAAGAAATGATTACTGCGTTCATGTTCTTTACTCGCTTGGAAGAGGATATTTCTGCAGAATTGAGGGCGGAAATATCAAGCCGACAGCGGAGCTTATTAATGAAGTTAAGGAAAAGATGATAGAAATAGTAAGTAATGACGAGCCTATCATTAAAGAGACTGTAGGCACTCAGGAGGCAGCAGTCAAATTTAGTAATTATGGCCTTGAGAGCAAGCAGAGATTGTTCAAATATAGAAGAAATTCTAAGACAAATGTCTACAAGCTGGGCAATTATGAGGATTATTTCTATGGGTATATGGTACCATCAACTGGTTATTTAAAGAGCTTTGACCTGATTCCTTATGATGATGGCTTCGTGCTTGTATTCCCGGAAAAATTCGGCGAGGAGATAAAATACAAGGCACCTGCGAAGCTGTATGAAGTATTAAAGCAGTCTGACAGATGGGGCAGGATGCTCGGCGCTGACACAGTTGGCAAGGTAAATGATATAGTTACTGAAGGCGGAATGAACGACTTGATTCTCGTTCAGGAAGCGCTTATGGAAAAGCAGATAGGTGAGATTGCTGAGAAGATTAAGGCAGAGAATAAGAAGATAGTACTTATTGCAGGACCTTCATCATCTGGAAAGACAACCTTCTCTCACAGACTTAGCATTCAGCTTAGAGCAGTAGGGCTTAATCCACATCCAATTGCTCTGGATAATTACTTCTGTGAAAGAGAAGAAACTCCAAAGGATGAGAATGGCAATTATGATTTCGAGTGCCTTGGAGCCATGGACCTAGGACTTTTTAACAGCCAGATGAAGAAGCTTCTGAATGGAGAGACAGTTGAAATTCCAAGGTTTAATTTCAACACAGGCAAGAAGGAATACAAGAAGGATTTTCTCTCTGTAAAAGAGGATGATGTGCTTATCTGTGAGGGTATTCATGCACTGAATCCAAGGATGACAGAGAAACTTCCAGATGACAGCAAATATAAGGTATACATAAGCGCACTTACCATGCTTAATGTAGATGAGCATAACAGGATTGCAACAACAGATGCAAGACTGATAAGACGAATTGTAAGAGATGCCAGAACCAGGGGCAATGATGCACAGGTGACTATTGGTATGTGGCAGTCGGTAAGAAGAGGAGAGGAGAAAAACATTTTTCCATATCAGGAGGAAGCAGATGTTATGTTTAACTCAAGTCTTATTTATGAGCTTTATGCAATTAAGCTTTATGCTGAACCGCTTCTTTTTAAGGTGCCAAGAGAGTCGGAGGCTTACTATGAAGCAAGAAGACTACTCAAGTTCCTTGATTATTTCCTGTCAATAGATACAGGTTATGTACCAAAGACTTCTATTATCAGAGAGTTTATCGGCGGCGGATGCTTTGATATCTAAAACCGAATATAATAAGTATTATTAAATACAAGAAAGGCGTTGTTAAAGGACTACTCAGTAAATAGTCCTTTAACAACGCCTTTTTTAGTCAGAAAATCTATAAGCCGGGTTATGTCTTGGATGATCATCTATCTAGAACGGCTGTTACCAGCCGCTTCAAGCGACCCACCTGAAAGCTCGCCGGGTCAGGTCAACGCTCTCTGCTTGGTCTTGCTTCGGATGGAGTTTACATGTGCCCTGTCTGTTACCACACAGGCGGTAGTCTCTTACACTGCCATTTCACCCTTACCAGACGAATTTTTTACTATCGTAAAAAAATCGTCCAAATTTTTGCTATCGTGAAAAAATCGTCTGTATTTTTTGCTCTTAACAAAAATCGCATAATCTTCACAACAGAAAAAAAACTCGTCTGGCGGTATATTTCTGTTGCACTGG
>DCHE01000009.1:0-2978 GCA_002314775.1 Lachnospiraceae bacterium UBA1760 | reverse complement strand
CTATGAAGCCCGGACTTTCCTCACGCCCATAAGGGCCCGCGATCATCTATCCTGCTTGTTTTTAACTAATTAATATTGGTTTAAATAATTAAACCTTGAATATACTACCACCAACAAACTGTCTTGCCAATGAATTTATTGGAATTTTATCTGAAGGAATTGCCACGAAATAACCCAAGAACTTCAAAAGTCTCTGCGCTTCGTAGTATTCCGGTTCATCCTTACCAATTCCATGAAGAAGTGGTTCTGCATATAATTTAAGTGCTGCAAGTTCAAATATAAGAGCTGAGTTAAACATTACATCCGCACTTTCCTGGAATGGGAAAATATTTTCTTCTTCGCCTCTTCTTACACTAGGCCACATACGAATTGTCTTTCCAGCAACTGTTCCTCTTGTTCTTGCATCTCTTACCATACGGCGAAGGAGTCTTCCATCAGTTGTTGGAATTCTGTTATGACCATCAATATTAAGACATGTAAGAGCACTTATATATATCTTAAACTTACTTTCAGTAGGCAATTTATAACTCATCTTGTCATTTAGACCATGTATTCCTTCGATTACAAGAATATCATCCTCTTCTAACTGCATAAAATTGCCTGTATATTCCCTCTGTCCAGTTTTGAAATTAAATGAAGGAAGTTCTACTCTCTTACCCTCAAGTAATTCGCACATATCCTTATTAAACTGCTCAACGTCAATTGCTTCAAGACATTCGAAGTTATAATCCCCCTTCTCATCTCTTGGTGTATTTTCTCTGTTAACAAAATAATCATCAACAGCAATTGGATGTGGGTTAAGCCCATGTGTTCTAAGCTGAATTGAAAGTCTGTGTGAGAAGCTTGTTTTTCCTGAAGAACTTGGCCCTGCAATCATTACAAACTTAACTCCACCACGCTTAACAATTTCACTGGCGATTTCACCGATTTTTCTTTCCTGAAGAGCTTCCTGAACAAGAATAACGTCCTCGAGCTGTCCAGAACAAATCTTATTATTAAGATCACCAACTGTGCCAACACCAAGCGCATTGCCCCAGTCAGTAGAAGCATCCATACTGTCAAACAACTTCTGTCTTGGCTGGAACATCTCCAGTTCAAATGGTGAAGAAGCATCTGGAAGTAAAAGTAAAAATCCCTTCTCATACTGCATTACAATAAATGATTTAACATATCCCGTACTAGGAAGCATAAATCCATAGTAATAATCATAGTAATCATCAATGCTATATACATTAACATTTGAGCTCATTCTGTATTTAAACAGATTAACCTTATCCTTCATGCCCTGTTCTTTAAATATTTCAACAGCATCCGCAATTGGATATGCCTTCTTAACAATTGGAATATTCTGCTCAACTATTTCATTCATACGGATATTTACATGCTCAACAAGATCACTTGTAACCTTGTAATTACCCTGTGGGGAACAGTAAATACCTGCTCCAATAGAAAATTCAACTTTCACTTTACCTTCGATTTTTGAACCAACAACATCGCTAAGAGCCTTAACAAAAATCATTGTTGCACTTCTCTCATAAGTCTTATGACCTATAGGCTCTCTTAATGTAATAAACTCAACTTCTGCATCAACAGCAATAGTTTTGTTTAATTCTCGAATCTTGCCATTTTCCTTTACAAGAGCAATTTCACCCTTATATTCGTCCTGGTATTCATTAACTACTGTTTCAAAAGTAGTTCCAACTGGATATTCCTTTGTTATCCCATTAATAGTTATTTTTGCCATTAAAATCCCTCCACTATAAACCTGGTAATCCCCATTACATTAGGCTTAAAATTCTTTTTATAACATGTATATCTTCTTCTAAATCCTTTTGCCTAATAAGCAAAGCATTTTTCTTGTTTTCCTGAGCTTCATCCAGATTATGTCCAAGTTTTTCAACAAGTTCCTCAAACTTAACAAGTTCCAGATTCAGGTACTCCTTAAGCACAGGATTTTTCTTTTCTATAAGTTTAGGTCCATACAACAGTCCATCACTGTCAATACTCTCATTTGCCACAACACATCGCATCATTGTATAAAATTTGCCTTCATCAAAAACCATATTTTCGTCTTCAATTGCAAACCCATTTGCATACAAATATTCCCTGACAAGAGGTATATCAGAATGTGGTGATAATACAAAGCATCTCATAGCTTTAAATTTCTCTAATGATTCACCCAGAATCTTTACAGTAAGTCTACCACCCATTCCTGCTATTACAGCTGCATCAACTTCTCCCTGATTTAGTTTAACTGCTCCATCAGAAAGTCTTGTGCTAATAACATTCGTCAAATTATATTGTTCTATGTGCTCTGCTGCTCTAAGCAGCGGACCTTCATTTATATCCATTGCAATTGCTTTAGGTGCGTCCTTCTCTGTAACAAGATATAATGCAACAAATCCATGATCGCATCCAATATCTGCAACACTGAGTCCATCCGGTATTAAATCCGCAATTGCTTTCATTCTTAAACTAATTGGAACCATATGTTTTTCCTAGTCAAGATAATCCTTAAGCTTACGTGATCTTGATGGATGACGAAGTTTTCTTAACGCCTTTGCTTCAATCTGACGAATACGCTCACGTGTTACATTGAATTCCTTACCTACTTCTTCAAGTGTACGAGCTCTTCCATCATCAAGACCAAATCTAAGTCTTAAAACTTTCTGCTCTCTGTCGGTAAGAGTACTTAATACTTCAAAGAGCTGTTCTTTAAGTAAAGTAAATGCAGCAGCATCTGCTGGCACTGGAATATTATCATCTGGAATGAAATCACCAAGATGGCTGTCTTCCTCTTCACCGATAGGTGTTTCAAGAGAAACTGGCTCCTGACTTATCTTAAGAATCTCACGTACTCTTTCAACAGGCATACCCATCTCTGCAGCGATTTCTTCTGGAGAAGGCTCACGTCCTAATTCCTGAAGCAGCTGTCTTGAAACTCTGATAAGCTTATTAATTGTTTCAACCATATGAAC
>DCHE01000064.1 GCA_002314775.1 Lachnospiraceae bacterium UBA1760 | reverse complement strand
ATATTTCAAAGTTCTAATGTATCGGTAGAATAAGAACGGAGAAAGAGGGATTTGAACCCTCGCGCCGCGCGAACGACCTACACCCTTAGCAGGGGCGCCTCTTCAGCCACTTGAGTACATCTCCAAATGCCTAAACCCTGTCAAAATATGAAGTTTATCGCATATGCATATCAACGTTTCCGCTAACACGCTCATATAGAATATCAAATATACTTCCTCTTGTCAATAATTTTTTACAAAAATCGTCAGGCATCATTTTGATAATAATACCTTTCTGATGCCTGACGCAAATACTATTCATGTGAAATTATATTTATAATCTTCTCGTCCGTTTTTTCGTAGGTAATGCTTACCTCGTCACCAGTCTTAATAAGAATAAGACCTTCATCCTCAGAGAACTTCTGCTTAAACACTCTGCCATCTGTCGCAGTTATGTAAACTACTGTATCTCCCTCTACAGCTATAAACTGAATGCTTTCTACTGTTATAGCTTCTGTCACTTCGTCATCAATTACTGTTGTACCTCCAGCTGCATTATACTGCTTAAGTAAAGACTTGTATGACTTAAGTGCTTCATTCTGAGTATTACCTGTTGCTACAATATTGTACTTTTCAACATTTACAAGAGCGTACATCTTCACAAGTCCACTGTTATCCTTAAGTGCCATAATGTAGGTTGGTGTTCCAGAAACATTTATAAGAGATGGAAATGATGCCTTATATCCAAGGTTCTGAACCTGACCCTCTGCAGAAGACATTGCCGAGAATTCCTCTGCTCCTGTTACAGGATAGTACTTGCTCTCGCCTGTTCTAAGATTCATCATAACAAATCCGATATTTGACTGGTCACTGTTTACTGAGGTTACGCCAGTGTATGCCCAAACGTCATTGTTCATAACCTTGTAACCATAATCATCAGTTGTCTTCTTACAGCCCTTATTTCCAATTACACTGTTCCAAAAGCCTCCGCTGTAGCTTCCGTACCAGTCGTATTTCTGAGTTACAAGCTCGCCGTCATATACTCTGTCCACCCAGGTTGGTACATTTCCAACTGAATAATACTCTGAGTTACCAGTGCAAGGATCACAGATTACAACTCCCTTTACGTCCTTTGCTCCAAATAAACCTGCGTTTGACTTTAAAACTGGACATATATAATATGGATTTCCCTCATTGTCTATCTCAAAATAGTATCCCTCGTAGATTGCTGTTGGGTACTGAAGCTGAACATGTCTCTCAAGGTTCTGATTAAAATATGCTGATTTTGTGTACTTAATTGGTGTATTAAGCTTTACGTATTTCGCTTCATTTGATACCGGGTCAACAAGCACGTAGCCAGGAATTCCTGAAGCTTTGTTGTTGTACCACTTGAAAAATCCTACATACTCAAGACTTGCAACCTTCATTGGCTTGCCATTTAAATCAATTGTTGTATATTCGTCGCTCACCTCATACTGGCTTACAACATCTGAAAGAGAACCAATTGTTCTGTTACCGATAATCTTCGCAGTTTCTGTATCCATAATTGCAATGTTATCAACAGTCTCACTCTCAGGAATATCATCAGTAAAGCTGCTCTCCTCGATATTAATCAATGAGGCATATTTTCTTGAATTAAATAGTGGCGAAGAAATAATCTCCATCAAAATGGTTCCAATAATTCCCACACATCCAATTACAAGAAATAGCTTTGAAAATCTTCCTTTTCTAATCTTTACGTCAATATTTTTTCCATTTGTATCGGCTTTTATACCAGTTATTGCTCCTATTAATAATATAGTAAATGCAACAAACATACAGAAGCCCTGATTCTGAAAATTAATAGCTGGCGTAGATAGATAATAAAGTCCTCCTGCTATTACTAGCATTACGAGAGTAACTATAATATTTCTCTTAATCCTCTTTGGATCATATTTATCAACAACCTCAACCACATTGTCACTATCGACAACTACCTTCTTTTTACTCATACCTCATTCCTTCTTTCTAAATTACCGGAATCTTTCCTTTTACTAAAGAAAAAGCCTTATGACAAGTCATAAAGCTCTTTCATATTTTTATAAACTACATATTTTGGGAGTGATTAAAATTTACTATATATTTTATAACTTAAAAAGACGTAAATATTATCATTATCCAAATTATATCGTTTTAATGTGTCTTTTTTTGAACTTTAATTATTTGCAAGGAAATCTGATACTGCAGTTTCATACAAATTATTGCCCTCACAGTCAATTACTACTATACACGGAAAATCTTCAACATAAAGCTTTCTTATGGCTTCTGTTCCAAGATCGTCGTAGGCAACGACTTCTGCTTCCTTAATGCATTTAGAGAGAAGAGCTCCTGCTCCTCCAACTGCGGCAAAGTACACTGCTTGGTTCTTCTTCATTGCATCAATTACCTCAGCACTTCTCTTTCCCTTTCCAATCATTCCATTAAGACCCTTGCTGAGAATAAGTGGAGTGTATTTATCCATTCTGCTCGAGGTTGTTGGTCCTGCAGAACCGATAACCTGACCCTCCTTTGCTGGAGTTGGTCCAAGATAATAGATGATATTTCCATCTAAATCAATCGGAATATCCTCTCCACTCATCAGAGAATCATACATTCTTTTATGCGCTGCATCTCTTGCTGTGTATATAGTACCTGTAATATATACATAGTCACCAGCCTTTAAATCCTTTACTGTATTTTTATCGATTGGGGCTGTTATACGTTTTTCCATACTATCACTCTTTCAAAAATTTAATTAACGCTCGCAAAATGCCTCGCGTTTTTATTTTTCTTTAATATAAACTCTTCACTATCATGGCCACATCTGAACTAGCATTGTCTAAAAGGATATAAATTAAAATGATATAGAAGATTAAGTGTATTACTGTTGATATTATAAAACTTATTACAGCCTTATCTCCCTCTAACTCACTAAAGATATTATATCCATTATATGCAACCAGTATTATCATTACAAATGCTGTAATAATTATCATATAAAAGCAAATTATCAGGAATTTTGCATCTTTAATTGAACCATTCATCGTAAGTCCAGCCACAAAGTATATCACAAAGATAATAGCTCCTAGCATAGAGGTTACAGCTCCAGAGATATTTAACATCTCAAAGAAGGTACCCGTGACTGAGCCACCTATTTTAGATGAAATCATATAAATTACTGCTTTAACTGCTGCTATAATACAAAGAACAAAGATCATCTTGAATAGTCCCTTAAATAAATAGCCAATGACTGATTCATCATAAAGATCAAGATAATCACCATAATCTGATATCATAAGGAATAATATCATTCCAATGAATGTATATATTATTCCAAGTAAGGTACTAAAACCACCAAAGATTAATCCCTGGTTTTTATTCTTTAACCTCTTAAATACACTTACTGGTCTTATTCCGATTGCAAGATAATCTGAAGCTGTTATTCCTTCAACAAATGGGTTAAATGACTTAGCCATGCCGCCCATGCCCTTATTCATGTTGCCCATACCCTGGTTCATATTATTCATGCCATAGTTCATATTGCCCATGCCCTGGTTCATATTGCCCATGCCATAGTTCATGTTATTTGCGCCCTGGTTCATATCTCCCATGCCATAGTTCATATTGCCCATGCCCTGGTTCATATTACCCATGCCATAGTTCATATTGCCCATGCCCTGGTTCATATCTCCCATGCCATAGTTCATGTTATTTGCGCCCTGGTTCATATCTCCCATGCCATAATTCATGTTATTCATACCCTGGTTCATGCCGTCCATTCCTTGAAATGAACCATCGTTTGGAAAATTATTATTGTAGTTTTCTCCCATAACTCTCTCCTTCTAATATTTTATTATTCGACATATTACACTATTACGTGAACATGTCTGTTAACGTGACAACACATATTTACTGCAAGTGGCATACCTGCAATATGAGTTGCGTAGGTTTCAATATTAACACAAAGAGCTGTTGTTGAACCACCAAGTCCTCCTGGACCAATACCAAGCTTGTTGATTTCTGACAGAATCTCTTCCTCAAGCTTTTTGATATGTGGAAGTTTTGATCTTTCCTCGCAGTTTCTTGTGAGTGCCTTCTTTGCCATAATTGCTGCAAGCTCAAAGTCTCCTCCAAGACCTACTCCTACAAAGAGTGGAGGGCAGGCATTTGGTCCTGCATCCTTTACAGCCTGAATAACTGCATTTTTAACTCCCTCTTCACCGTCAGCAGGCTTAAGCATAAACACTCGGCTCATATTCTCACTTCCAAAGCCCTTTGGTGCAATAAGAATTGAAATCTTATCTCCTGGAACAATGTTGTAGTGAATAATTGCTGGAGTATTGTCCTTGGTATTTACTCTCAAGAGTGGATCTGAAACTACTGATTTTCTCAGATATCCCTCAGTATATCCCTGTCTTACTCCCTCATTTATCGCATCTGTAAGACTTCCCTCAACGTGTACATCCTGGCCAACCTCAACAAAGAACACAGCCATACCTGTATCCTGGCAAATTGGTGTTTTCTCACTGGCTGCAATATCAAGATTTTCAACTAACTGACCTAAAATTTTTGAGCCAAGCTCTGATTTTTCTTCATTTGCAGCATTTCTAATTCTTTTATCCATATCAGGAGCAAGGTACAGATTGGCATCTATACACATCTTTTTTACTACTCCTGTTATCTCTTCAGCTAATATAGTTCTCATAGAAAATCATCACTATCCTTTTTACCTTTTTTAATGTATATTATCAGCTTTCTTGTAAGCACAGCTACGTAGAAGATTAAGAGTATTATGATTAAAATGACAATCCAATATGCTATTGATAAAAGAACTTTTTCAATTCCACTGGTATTAGTGAGATTACCTAAGCTTTCCTTTAAATCATCCATAAATCCTACCTCTTTTATTCTTCATCTGAAGAATCTTTATCATCAGACTCTTCATCAGACTCTTCTTCAGATTTTTCCTCTGAACTATCCTCATCTGCCTTAGCAGCCTCTAATAATTTATCTATTCCTGTGTCAGAGTAGTTTGCCATCTCGGTTATTTCAGGATTTTCTCCTTCTATTTCACCCCTCTCAAGCTCCTCATCCTCAAGTCTCTTCATAGCATCCTGAGTTTCGCTCTCACGAACCTTTGCAATGCTGACAATCTTTACATTCTTTTCTGTATCAACATTCATAAGCTTAACACCGGAGGTATTTCTTCCGATTTCACTTATAGTTTTACAGTTAATTCTAATTACAATTCCCTCTGATGAAATCATCATAATTTCATGTTCATCGGTAACTGCCTTTACACCAATAAGCTTTCCAGTCTTTTCTGTTACCTTGTAGCAGATATGACCCATACCACCTCTGTACTGTGGTTTGAACTCCTCAAGTGAGGTTCTCTTGCCCATTCCATTCTCAGATACTACAAGAAGTGAATCGCCCTGAGTGTTCATCTGCATTCCGATAACCTCATCGTCCTTCTTAAGAGTAATACCCTTAACACCGGAAGCCATTCGACCCATAGACCTTACATCTGTATCCTTGAATCTTATGCACATACCATTCCTTGTAACCATGAAAATGTCTCTTGTATTATCAGTTGTCTTAACCTCGATAAGCTCATCATCCTCACGAATAGTTATTGCATTAAGACCATTCTTTCTGACATTTTTGTATTCTGTTACAGGAGTCTTCTTTATAATACCCTTCTTGGTACACATTATGAGATATTTATTTTCAGCATATTCTCGTATAGGAATAATAGCTGAAACCTTCTCCTCTGGATCAAGCTGAAGAAGATTTACAATAGCAACTCCTCTTGCAGTACGTCCAGCCTCTGGAATCTCGTAGGTCTTAAGTCTGTAAACTCGTCCCTTATTTGTGAAGAACATTATATAATTATGAGTTGTTGTCATAAGAATATCTTCAATTACATCATCCTCGATGGTCTGAATTCCCTTAATTCCACGACCTCCTCTGTTCTGCTGCTTGAAGTTTTCAACTGACATTCTCTTAATATAACCGAGATTTGTCATGGTAATGACAGTATTTTCTTCCTTGATGAGATCCTCATCTGTCATATCCTCGAAGTTAATACCAATCTTTGTTCTTCTGTCATCGCCGAATTTTTCAGCTGTTATCTCAATCTCCTTCTTAATTACTCCAAGAAGAAGCTTGTTATCTGCAAGAATTGCCTTATACTCAGCAATCTTCTTCATAAGCTCGTTGTACTCTGCCTCAATCTTAGCTCTCTCTAAACCTGTAAGAGCACGAAGCTTCATATCAACAATAGCCTGAGCCTGTGCCTCAGAAAGCGCAAATCTCTCCATCAGAGAAAGCTTTGCATCTGCTACCGAATTAGAAGCTCTGATTATTCTGATTACCTCGTCAATATTATCAAGAGCTATAAGATATCCCTTTAAAATATGTGCTCTTTCCTCAGCCTTATTTAAATCATATCTTGTTCTTCTGGTAACAACCTCCTCCTGGTGCTTAAGATAACACTCAAGCATCTCAACAAGGTTAAGTACCTTAGGCTCATTGTTAACAAGAGCCAGCATAATAACTCCAAATGTATCCTGGAGCTGAGTATGCTTATATAAATTATTGAGAAGAATGTTAGGATTACAATCCTTTCTAAGCTCAATAACAATTCTCATTCCTTCTCTTGATGATTCATCACGAAGATCAGTGATACCATCAATCTTTTTATCCTTTACAAGGTCAGCTATATTCTTAATCAGATTTGCCTTGTTAACCATATATGGAAGCTCTGTTACTACAATTCTCTGCTTTCCATTTGGCATTGGCTCAATCTCAGATACGGCTCTAACCTTAATCTTTCCTCTACCTGTTCTGTAGGCTTCATTTATACCAGCACGTCCAAGGATTTCAGCTCCTGTTGGGAAATCAGGTCCTTTTATAATTTCCATTATTTCCTCAATATCAGTAGCTCTGTCCTCCTCGATTCTATTGTCAATCATCTTAACAACAGCTCCGATAACCTCCCTTAGGTTGTGAGGTGGAATATTGGTAGCCATACCTACTGCGATACCTGTTGTACCATTTACAAGAAGATTTGGATAACGGCTTGGGAGTACTGTTGGCTCACTCTCTGTCTCATCAAAGTTAGGAATGAAATCTACTGTATCCTTACCGATATCTGCAACCATCTCCATAGACATCTTTGTAAGTCTTGCTTCTGTGTATCGCATGGCAGCAGCGCCATCTCCATCCATAGAACCAAAATTTCCATGACCATCTACAAGTGGATATCTTGTGTTCCAGTCCTGAGCAAGCTTAACCAAAGCCTCATAAATCGAACTGTCTCCGTGTGGATGATATTTACCCATTGTAT
>DCHE01000013.1:95873-111323 GCA_002314775.1 Lachnospiraceae bacterium UBA1760 | reverse complement strand
TTCTTCTTGTTTTAAGTTTCTTATTTTGTAATTCATATTAACCTCCGATTTATTGTTATTTATAAATCAGTTGTAATTCCACACATAAGAATACCTAGTTCCACAGGAGGAATTCCTACCAATACTGTGGAATTTCAATCCACTTCCTTACTCATTAATTTTAGCATACCAGCACTTACTTATCTACATGAAAACCTATCTTCCTGCTTACTCTTTGCCTTATCCTTTGCAATCTTCTCGCGAATAATTGTGTTGTGCCACTTGCTGCAATTCTCTCATAGTAAAAAATAAACTCCTGAAGAATTACTAGAAGTCTTGGGTGTTCAAACTTGTTGAGGGGCAACCATTTTGAGGGGCAAACTTGAGGGTTTTCTTTGAGGGGCAAATTATTAAGTTACGGGCAAAAAAAGAAGTAGTATTTACTCAATGTAAGTACTACTCCTTCTTTTTGCAACAGGATATCAACTGTTAATCATTGTGGCAAGCTATCTGTTGCGAAGTTCTTCTATCTCTTCAATAGAGAGATGTGTTGCCTTTGAAATAATTTCATCAGGCACATTCGAACTTAATAATGATATTGCAATGTTAATAACCTGCTCCTTTGTCTGTTCTTCTGCATAAGACTTAGCATATTCTTTTGCATATTCTTCAACAATATTACACACCTCAATCAGTCCTTTCTCGTCTTTCTTATAATATCTCATTGCTTCACTTAAATTTGGAAATCTGCTGTCAACAAACGCATCGCGTTTTAGAAATAAAGCTAATAGTTCCGCCTTATCAGTATTATCATTTACTACAGTGTTTGCATAATAGATTTTAGCACCATCATTTACTGGCACATAAAATGAAACAGTTCCATATATTTACGTCAAAAACGATATCTTGATTCTCATTAATCCTCAAGAGTTGGAAGCTTTTTCTTGTTCCAGTTTAATGACTCCTCCGCAGTCTCTGGGATTCCAGTGTGATCATACTCGTAGTAATCCTCACGTCTTACCCATTTTCCATAAGCCACTGCTTCCTTCTCAGTCAGCATAAAGGTTCTAAACTCATGATAGTCCTTATCATGCCAGCAGGCATCAAAATGATACCATTCTCCATTATACTTAACGAGGTTCCAGTAGTGAGTTCCATCTATTCTTTCCATGTCAACGGTCTCAAAGCCAGCCTTTTCAAGAAGTAGCTTTGAAAGAGCAAAATAGTAATAACAGTCACCCTGTCTCTTTTTTATTGCATCATAGGCAGCACCGTAGATATCCCTGTCTTTGGCATTTCCTACATATTCTATATTGTTATATACATATCTCCAGATAGCATGAAGCTTGTCCAAATCCGTCTTCTTATTCTTAAGAATACTAGAAACAATGTAATCAACCTTCTTATCAACGAACTCTTTTTTCTCAGCATTGTCTCTAACTGTAATATAGATGATCTCCTCTGAAGAATTACCTGCAGTATCTGTGGCCGTATAAACTACTCTGTAGGTTCCCTCCTCGTCAAGCCTGACCTCACTGTTGTTAATTTCAAGCTTAATATCCTCTGGAGCATCAATATTATCAGACAGGGTCACACCCTCCCTGTAGGAAATACTTTCGTTCAAAAGAACTTCCTTGTCCTTGAGCCCTTCTATCACAGGTGGTTCATAATCAGCTACCTTTGGAGTCTCCGTTGTTTTTTCTTCTGTTGTAGCTTCCTCAGTTGTAGTCAGCTCAGTAGTGGTTTCACTTTTTTTAACTTCCTCAGTACTTGTCTTGGCATTTCCAGAATTCATCTCCTCCTCTGGATACACCACATCAGATATCACAAATGATTTCTCGTCTTTCTTTTCATCTTTCTGATTAGGTTTATTGTAGCCTGTTATCATTACAATAGCTATGAGCAAAACAACAGCAAGAATCAGAAGCAGCATTACTCGCTCTTCCCGATTTTTCGGCTTTATTAAATTGATTTTACTATTATCTTCCTTCTTCATTACTGTGTCCTATTACATTGCCTAAAATTATCATAGTGCAAATCCCTCAGACATATAATCTGAGGGACATCACATCATATTATACTACTATTTTTTCTTCTTAGCCTTCTTCATCTTTTTACGCTGAGTCTTATCAACTATTCTTTCTTCTATCACAGAAAGCACATTCTCTGGAAGACCAACTGTAAGATAAACCTCTATATCCAGCTTCTTAACTACCATCTGCTTTTTAAGATTGATAGTCACCTGTGGATCGTTCTTGAAAAATGCAATCGAATCATCGATAAGATATCCATTTGTATCTAAATCTGCTGTTCTAAATACATATTCCTTTCCCTTGTCATTTGTAACAGTCATCTTGATTGATCTGATACAAATTCCTGAGCTCTCGCCCGGATCCCATCTAAGGCTTGAAATCTCGCCAAACTCCTCGAGGTTTTCAAATCTGTATAGCCAGGTTCCTGGAAGGTTATAGCTTTCAAATGAATTTTCCTCAGACATTATTCCGTCCTTTGGAACATAGAGTCTTGTTTTGAAGCTTGCAAACTGCTCCTGACCAGATATAAATCTCAGCCAGTGCCAGTCATTTAATACATTTCCCAGATTATTATTTACTTCCTCAAACTTCGCTGCACCAGGGCCATTAAAGAATAATGACCTGTTCAGAGATCTTAGCATATGATTGAGGTTTGTAACTTCAATTGAATAGCCCCTGTCAGACATTATCCATCCTGGATAATAGCCCTCCTGCTGAACTACATAGCTGTAGATTCTCTCCACTGCATGAAGAAGAGTGCCATCCATCTTGTTTGGCTCCTTAGGGAAATCCTCATACTCCCAGTCACAGTAGAACAGAAGCTTCATAGCCTTTGGTCTGAACCAGAACATTGTTCCAAGTGGAGCCACAGGCTCCTTGTGCTCAGTCATTGGCACAGTAAGCTCAAGCTTGTCATAAAGCTTCTTAGTAGTCTCAAAGTTTGGTCCCCACTCAAGTCCAAGTGTAAAATAAAGCTGTCCATGATTTGGTGGTGGTGGAGTTAAAAATCCAAGTCTTGGATTCTTCTCAAACATATTGATAATATTATTGACCATATCCTTTGTGCCTAAAATATTCTCAAAGCACTTATATGAGAAGCCATAGCCAACTGTCATAGGCTGAATCTGTACAACCTTTTTGTCATGGGCAAAGCACACATAATCATAATCCATAATGAACTTTTTAGTTCCAACAAGAAGTGCACTTACATCACGGCCTCTGTTTTCAATTCTTATTACCTCCAGCTTGTTAGGTAGCTTTCCAAATACCTCCCTAACCTTCTTATCTACGTTGTCTGAGCCAACAGTCACATAGATATCTGCTTCCTTTGGCATAGAGGCTGCGTATTTTGCACAGTACTCTACAAGCTCTTCATAATAGATGTGAATTACAAGAGCAACCTTTTTCTTTGCAAGAACCTCCGTCATATCAGGGCTCAGTTCTCTGTCTGCAACAAAGTTAAGCTGCAGATTCTTTTTAATATCCGCCTGATTCTCTAGTCTTAATATGTTCTGCCATATCATATCCACATCATAATCAGTGTTATTCTTAATGTAATCAAGTGTCTCAACAGCCTCCTGACCACATGTATCTGTGAGGATATTGGTGTAGTCCTGCATAAATGATCTACGCTTAAAGAATGGACATCTCTTCTCCTCCATCATCTCTCTTGTTGCGCACAGGATAGGATGGTTATTATAGCCCTCGCCCATATCTGCATATACATCCCATTTATAGCCCTTGTCTGCAAATCTCTTTGTAAACATAGCCTCATGAAGACCAACTGCATCTCTGTAATCCCTGATAGGTCCCATATTATCCCAGTAATTATGGAAGAAATCGCTATTTAGCATATCTTTTCTCACTGCAATAAAATGTGACTGGATATGCTCAGGAATATATCCAACCTCAATTGTTCCAAATGGATCTCCATCCTTATATTCATGGAACTTCGAGATACCCCAGAAATCCAAGTCTCTGGCATTCATCGAATCGAACATCTCAGTTATTGGGTAAACTGGTCCCATAATTGTGAAGTTCATCATAATCACTTCATCATATGTAGAAAGCTTCTCCCAACCATACTTATCAAGAGCTGTCTTATATGCCCATACATCAAAGCCCTCGTTATCTCTTATAATAATGTCAGAGGTATATTGCTTAAGCCTAATAACTGCATTGTCAGTAATCTTTCCATTGCACACGGCAACGATTTCTGTTGAAACCTCCTTCAAAGCCTTTAACATATATAAAATATAATCATCTACAATCCCTTGTTTATCATAAATGAAATATATAATAAGTCTCTTTCCAGTCTTACTGTCAAATATCATTCTAATTCTCCTTCTCCACCGGGTAATTAGCCAAACCCATCTTATTACATAGTTTAACATTTTTTATTCTAACACAAACATTTTTCATTTACAAGAACCAAGGTATACCTCTCATAAGCTTTATATTCTATTGAATGTTCCCTATTTTTATACTATAATCAATTTAATAATGCCCATTTATTATATGAGCAAGTAGATTACAACCAGAAAGGAACATACAATATGATTACAATATCTGATTCACAGCGCGAAAGTATTCTTATGCAGACCGCTTCTCTCATGAAGTATGCGGATACTATTCACAACACCTTCGCACTCAGCAACAATATAAGCGACAAGGCTTTAGAGGACTGGCACACATATATCTATCAGTCTCAGGCAGTTCTTGAGAACATTGATCTTCAGGTTAGAAAAATCAAGAAGCAGCATGACGAGATGTAATATATCAGAAAGGAAGATATCTTATGAGTGAAGCATACTCAGACTTTGCTGGCGTTTACGACGAGCTTATGGATAATATCCCCTATGATGACTGGTTCAGCTACCTCCTTGATTTGTTTAAATCCGAAGGAATTACTGGCGGAATTATGTGCGAGCTTGGCTGTGGTACTGGCGAGATGTCCGAAAGATTTTCAAAATCTGGTTATGATATGATTGGAATTGATTATTCTGAAGAGATGCTTGATATCGCCCAGGCAAAAAGGGCTGCAAATGAATCTAACACCCTTTATCTTTGCCAGGACATGCGCGAATTTGAGCTTTACGGCACAGTAAACGGAATCTACAGCATTTGCGACTCACTTAACTACATCACAGACCCCGAGGACCTCCTTACTGTTTTCAAGCTTGCAAATAACTATCTTGATCCAAAGGGAGTGTTCATCTTCGATTTCAGAACAAGGTACTACTATCAAAACGAGGTATCTGACAGCACTATTGCAGAATCAAGGGAGGATGTAAGCTTCATCTGGGACAACTACTATGATGAGGATACCAATATTAATGAATTGTATCTGACTCTTTTTATACCAGAGCCTGAGCTTGGCGAGGATATTTTCAGAAAGCATGAGGAGTTTCACTATCAGTATGGATATACGCTTTCTGAGATTAAAATGCTTATAGAAAAGTCTGGACTAATTTTTGAGAAGGCTTATGATGCCTTTACCAAAGATGAGCCAGGAAGCGAAAGCACTCGCATTTATGTGATTGCAAGAGAAAATGGAAAATAATAATTAAGAGGTACCAATATGGTAGATTATATAATTAGAGGAATGGCAAAGAATAACGAGATACGTTTCTTTGCCGGATACACAAAATATCTTTGTGAAAAAGCAAGAAAGATTCACGAAACTGCACCTACTGCTTCTGCCGCACTCGGAAGGCTATTAACCGCTGGTGCACTCATGGGTGCTATGTGCAAAAACGATGACGATCTGATTACTCTTCAGATTGAGTGCGACGGTCCTATCGGTGGTATGACAGTAACCTCAGATGCAAAATCAAACGTAAAGGGGTTTGTCAAGAATCCAAAGGCCGACCTTCCTCCAAACTATCTTGGAAAGCTTGATGTTGGAGCCTGCGTAAATTACGGAACCTTGAGTGTAATTAAGGACATTGGTCTTGATAAGCCTTACATTGGCCAGACCAATCTCACTACTGGCGAAATTGGCGACGACCTGACCTACTACTTCGCAACAAGCGAGCAGATACCTACCTCGGTTGGTGTTGGAGTTCTTGTGGATACTGACATTTCCATCAAGGAAGCCGGTGGCTTTATTGTGCAGCTCATGCCATTTGCCTCCGACGAAACTATAGATATGCTTGAGAGAAACATCAATAATTTAAAGCCTATCACAACCCTATTAAACGAGGGAAAAACTATTGAGGATATAGTAAACCTGCTCTTTACCGATATGGATGTTACCATCACTGACAAGCTGCCAACCAGATACAAATGCAACTGTAACCGTGATCGTGTCAAAAAGGCACTCTGCAGCATCGGAAGAAAGGATATTCAGGAGATGGTAGATGACGGTGAGCCGATCACCCTGAACTGCCACTTCTGTAACACTAACTATACCTTCCCGATAGATGAACTAAAGGAAATCCTTGCAAATAAATAATTAGAATTAATGGATATTAGCCTTCTTCTTTCCTTTCCCTTGCAGCCTTGGAATATCTGCAGCCGCAGTAATCCTGTCTGTAAAGATTATACTCCTTGGAAAGTTCAATAGAATGCTTATATCCATTTTTCTTTTTGAAATCACTAAACAGATAGGTCACTTCTTTCCCCTCTCCCTCAAGGCTTATTCCTATCTCATTGATCCAGGCTGAATTCTTGTGAGGACTAATTGAGAGTGTTGTTGTGCAGTAATCAAAACTATTTTCCAGTGCATAGACAAATGCCTTTTCCATTCTAAGCTTGTAGCAGTCATAGCATCTCATTCCCCGCTCTGGCATATCTTCCCTTCCCTCTGCAATTTTCTGAAACTCCAAGGGATCATACTTGGCCTTTACTGCCTTAACCTTATCACTAAATCCCGCCTCGGCGATAAATCTTTGAAGCTCATCAAACCTCTTATCATACTCCTCTTCAGTATCCATATTAGGATTATAGAAATACATAGTAATATCAAAATATTTAGCCAGAACAGTAATGCAGTGCGAGCTGCAGGGAGCGCAGCAGGCATGTAATAAAAGGCTTGGCCTAAGCCCCTTCTCGGTAATCTCTTTTATCTGGTTTTCAAACAAAATATAGTAGTTATTATTCATGATTAATTGTTTTGTCTCCTCATATTAAGCAATTTGACGAAAATGTTTTTATAAAATAATACGTTATTTTTTCATTTTTGTCTATTATTAACAGTTGACTTTGTCAATATTATACAATATACTATAGATAATAAATAATGCATTAAAAGTAATAGGTTAAACACAAGAATCTCAAGGGAGGAAAGAGTTATGACAATTGAACAAGCAGTAAAAAAATATAAATTAGAACCACTTAGCGAATACACCGCAAAGGTTAAGGCTCAGGAGTTAAACGTTCAGGAAGTTCTCTTTATGAATGTTCAAAAGAATAAATACGCTTACATCGTTCGTGATGGAGCAAGAGGTACAATGCTTTACACCGATGAGAAGAGCTTATACACAAAGATGTATAAGGGTCTCAAGATGATACCTCTTGATGTATAATTACATTATAATTTTAGATTCAAAATGTGCTCAAATATATATAAGGTAGCTTAGGAAATGTTTCACAGACACGTCCCAGGCTACCTTATATCATTTTTATTCTGTCTATCTAAAGAGAGTCTTCTGCTTCAGATAAAATTTGTAATGCTCAACACACTTCTCATCTAACTCAAGGATGGTGATGTGATTCTTTCCATTTAAGTTAGAATATAAAACATAACAGTCCTCTGGCTTCGAATTCTTTCCTGTGTAATCATCAATTGTAACCTGTTGTTTTAAGCTAAGATCATTTTTTGCCTTGTCTGAGGTTGCTTTATCAAATGCAGTGATATCGCTTAGTGCGATGCTTCTAACTGTCTTTCTGTTCTTCTTATCGATAATCTTGGATATCTCTGTATCACCATTTACAAGAGAATACTCCCATTCAATTTTCTGACTTCCCCGGAAGGCAAAGGCTCCAAAAATTCCAAGTGCTATTATGAATACGCCCCAGCTAAACTTTATTGAACATACAACTCCTACAAAAATTACCAAAAAAGAGCCAAATGCCATAAGTAAATCCAGTGCCCCTGGCTTTCCCTCTACAAGTTTTTCATTGAATTTGTCCATATCTCTTCTCCTTAAGCTTTACTACAACCCGGACATCCCGGACATCTTTTGTCATCTTTATCCCCATAGTCTGTGTACTCGTCTGCAACATTTCTGTACATATAGTCATCCACCGTTTCAAGTAAACAAATCGCCTGGCAGCTGATTCCAAGCCCCTCACCGGTAAAACCCAAATGCTCCTCGGTGGTTGCCTTGATATTTATTCTGTCAACATCAAGATAAAGAGTGTCACTTATTCTCTTTCTCATCTCTTCAATATGCGGCGACATCTTTGGAGCCTGTGCAATTATTGTCGCGTCAATATTGCCGATTATATAGCCTGCCTCATCAATTATTCTTTTCACTTCCTTAAGAAGCATAATGCTGTCCGCACCCTTATACCTATCATCAGTATCTGGAAAATGCTTTCCTATATCGCCCTTTGCCGCAGCACCAAGAAGTGCGTCCATTATTGCATGCAACAAACAGTCTGCATCCGAGTGTCCGAGAAGTCCCTTCTCATAAGGTATATTCACACCACCCAGAATAAGAGGACGTCCCTCCACCAGTCTGTGGACATCATAACCCATTCCTACTCTCATATAATCTCCGTCCTTATTTTTATTTATATCTTATTGTCAATATTCGCAATCCGCTTACGCTACTTGCTCAAATAAAGTCGGTGCTTCGCACCTTACTTTATAAATTATCATAAATCTGCAAATTATAAAAGTATTATTGTGATTATCACATATTCTTAATATTATTTCTGTTTACATAAGGAGTGCTCTAGGCTAAAATGAACAAAGACAATATTATGTATACTAATCGGAGGAAGGTTTATGCGCCGTATCAGGGAATATGACACTAAACAATTAAAACTAATCATTTCTGTTGCCATTTTTATAGTATTTATTATTATATTATTTTTAGCCTTTGCGATAAATAAAGGCATCGGATCAAAGGCTGCTCCAAACGAGGACGAGTATGATAAAGACAGCTACAGCCAGATTGACAGACCACAATATAGTTCAAAGCTTAAGCCCGATAAAATCCCTTACTCAGACTATGGAGTTCTCTACACAGGAGAGGGCGATAAAATAGCAGTGGGTGTCGATTCATTTTACGATACTACAGGCGTTTGCTGCTACTACGAGTTTTATAATGATCTTTCAACCTATATCAAGGATACTGCATATGAGACTGTGGATTCCTATGTAAAGGACAGATATGGTGTGCTATTTTCAGATCAGGAGCATCTTCTTATTATCTTTGATGACCAGACTAACAATATCTATGTTACTCCCGGCTCAGATATAACAAAAACAATTGACGAAGAAGCTACACTAATCATCAAGGACTACCTTCTATCTTCTCTTACAGAGGAGGGCAAGGCAAATATCGATTATGGCATGGTTTTTGGAACCAATCTTTCAAATTCTGCCAAGAGAATAATGTATCACAAGCTCAGCTTTTTCGAAAAGAATACTCTGATGCTCACTATTCTTATTATCGTTTCAATAATACTGTTTCTACTAATCGTTTTTCTTATATACGTTGCTATAGTAACTGCAGAAAAAGACACTAAAGATAACTAAAAAGTGTAACTAAAAAATGCCTGCATCAGCTAACTGCTTAGCTTTTGCAGGCATTTTTTAATTATTCACTTATGAAATTATCCTTTTGCTTTCTTAGGTAAAATATAACAGATAGCACTGTAGCAATGCACCAGCCCACAGGCCATGCCATCCATATTCCTGTCGTTGCAAAGGATTTAGAAAGTATTATTGCGAACAAAACTCTAAGTATCAAATCCGTAAATGTTGCAATCATAAAAAGCTTCATAACTCCCGCACCTCTAAGCACGCCGTCACAGACAAGCTTTGTCGCTACTACAAAATAAAATGGTGCTACTATCCTGAGGAAATCAACACCTATGCCAGTAGCCTCTCCCTTGGCCTCCTTCATAAAAAGGTCAACAAACGCTGCCCCCTTGAAGAAAAAGAGAACAAAGGCGATTAACGACAGTGAATATACAAGTATCAGCCCACCTCTAAGCCCCTTCTTAATTCTCCCTGGCTTACCTGCCCCAAGATTCTGTGCAGTAAAGTTTGACATCGCATTTCCAATTGTCGTAAATGAGGTAATAACCATATTGTTTAATTTAACTGCTGCTGCGTATCCTGCGGTTGCATTCGGTCCAAAGTCATTTATTATTCCCTGAATTATGATATTTCCGACAGATATAAAGCTTTGCTGCAGGATGCTTGGAATTGCCACAAAACTAAGCTTCTTCAGCATGCGCCTCGAGAATGCCTCTGGTTTTTCCTCACACTCGAGCTTCTTCAATCTTTTTATCACAGCCAGAAGCGATAATATACAGCTTGCGCCCTGACAGATAAAGGTTGCCCAGGCAACTCCTGCAACACCCATATCAAGGTATCTGACAAAGGCATAATCACAGATAACATTCGCCGATGATGATGCTGCCAGAAATATAAATGGTGTTTTAGAATCTCCCAGTGCTGAGAATATTCCTGTTGCAATATTATAGAAAAACAGAAACAAAAGTCCGCCTGTATATATATTCAGATATATAAGCGAGTCATTAAACACGCTCTCCTTTGTATGAATCATCCTAAGCATTGCTGGTCCAAGTGCAAATCCAAGTATCATAAGTGTGATACACAAAATTCCACTGGCAATGAAGGTTGTAGATACTGCCGATTTCAGTTCTTTATTTTTCCTGGCACCATAAAACTCTGATACCACCACCGAACAGCCTATGTTACAGCCGAAGGCGAAGGCAAGGTAAATGAGTGTAATCTCATAAGAGTTACCAACTGCTGCCAGGGCTATATTTCCAACGTATTTTCCAGCAATAAGGCTGTCACAGATATTATACATCTGCTGGAAAATGATACTCAGGAAAAGAGGGAGGGCGAACTTACAAAGTACGACCTCCTCCTTTCCTACGGTTAAATCCTTATTCATTTTTTACTCTTCCCAAACGACATTTCCATCGTTTACTGGTCTTCCGTATTTGTATGCCTTGTATGCAGATATCGCATTGGTAATTCCAGAAATAATAAGCAGTACTCCAAGCACTGAAATTATAGTTCCTGTTGTATCTTCTGTTACAAAGAAGAGAAATGCTCCAACTGCTGCGGAAACAATCTCGAATATTGCATATCTTATCCAGCTTCCACTAAGACCACTCTTAGATGCTCTGATTTCCAAAATTCCCATGATTGAATTAACAATTATAATAAAACCAAGAATCTTTAATAAAAAGAGTATTCTTCCTCCTGGATTAACCAAGAATAATATCGCAATAACACCACAGATTACACCAACTATCAGGCTTCCCATCCTTTGCTTCTGGTAGCCTGACACACCTAAGATAAATGCTCCCAAAAGAAGCAGGCTTCCAACTATATATCCTACTATGTTAAGCACCCTTCCAGGACTAAAAAATGCTATCAATCCAATAATAAACATAATTGCAGGTACTATTAGCTCCGAGGTTTTATCCTTCAAAAAAGTACCAATATTTCTATCACTCATTGTAATCCTCCATTCAGATATTAATATAGATTTCCATTTGGTTTATATATGGTTTATATCTTCTCTATATTTTCTCTATATTTTTTTACAATAATAATCCCTATTTTAGCTTTTTGCAACAACATCACGAATATTTAATCTACAATTAATCAACGCTTAATAATCCTGTTTTTTAATATCTGGCTCAGAACCTTTGCAACCGAATCGTCGTCATTTGAACCAATTATAAACTTCGCTTTTTTCTTTGCCTCATCGCTTGACTCGGCCACCGCATATCCATAACCGGCATACTCTATCATATCCGCATCATTGTCTGCATTTCCAAAGGCTGCAATATTATCAGGCTTAATATTAAGCTTTTCAGCAATATATCTAAGTCCGTTCTTCTTGCCTGCATCCTTATAGGACATCTCGAGTAAATGTGGTACCGAGGCTGTGAAAAATATGTCTGGCACCTCACTATTTATCTCTTTTATTATCTTCCTTCTAAGCTTTGGATCATATACTGTAATATTCAGGCAGTCAAGTTCGTCCTTGTGCTGCCTCACAAAATCATAGATTGATGGCACCGCTTTTCTAGTCTTTTTAATATATTCTCTGGTCAGCTCATCTCGCCATTCATCCGTATCCAAGGCATCAAAATACCTTTTATCAATATATGCCTGATCTCTGTAAAATGCATCCAGCTGAACATGGTATTTTGAAGCTATCTTGGCAATTCTATATACTGCCTTCCTGGTTAGGTAAAAGCCCTTTTCCCTTTCCTTTGTCACATTGTTATATATTGTTGCTCCGTTAGAACAAATCGCATACCGTATTCCTCTTATCGAGGTAACCTCTTCTGGAAGGGACTTGTAAGAGCGTCCACTTGCTATTACAACCTCAACTCCTGACAGAATAAGATTTTCTACCACATTTTTTGAATTTGCAGAAAGTCTGCCATCATTTCCCAGAAGCGTTCCATCCAAATCAAGTGCTACCAGCTCGATTTCGTTTTGTTTTATTTGGGCAAGTTCAAGTATTCTGTCGGTCGCTCTTCCATCGCACATACCCATATGGTATTCGTAGCATCTATCAAGTGCTTCCCTGCTTATCTCATATTCTTTTTCGACAATCGCTTTTTTTAGCGTATGCACATCATTGCATTTCAAAAACGGAAAGTCGTTGTAATCAATATAAAAGCCCCTTTCACGCTCATACTCCTCGTAATCCGGAGCGTAGAGAATAACAGTTTTTTTGTAGGCAAGAAAATCGAAAATTACTGACGAATAATCTGAAATCATAACGTCCGCAACTGCAAGCAGCTCCTCTGTCGCGATATCACACTTATACTCAGGATACTTTTTTTCCATATGAGGATGAAGCTTGATTATAAAATACCATTCATCTCCTATTTCCTTTATCATTTCAACAATACCTGATTCTATTCCGTTGCAGCTTGGATTAGCTGCATTTCCAGAGAAGGTCGGAGCGTATATGGCTATCTTTTTACCTCTCGCTTCAGGGTACAACTCGTAGAACTTGGCAATATTTCTGTCATTATATTTTTTGCTAAAATAGAGATCCGTTCTTGATACACCTGTTGCAACCACCTTGTCCTCAGGAATTCCCATTCCGCTTGCCCATGGCTTAATACACGCCTCAGAACTCACAGTTACTATATCAAAATTCTTTGAAGGATTTCCCTTATATTCCTCTGGAATATCATCCTTTGCGTCATAGCCCATCTTTTTCATAAGGCCGCAGGAATGCCAAAGCTGGATAACCGTAGTTTCCGGTCTCTTTTCACAGGCCGAAACAGGAAGAAAATAGCTGGAAATGATTACATATTCCGCAGTTGCATACTCCTTCATAAAATAATTCATATACCTGATAATATCCGACTTAGTCATCTGGCTAAAGTCAACGCACATATTATAGATATGCATATTCATCCTTCTAAGCTTAATATACATCGCTCTCATGCTTGGAGTAAGTCCATCACTGTGACAGTCAGCAAATATAACCTTTCCCTTTTCTATAGGCAGGTTTCTGTACCTGTCATACCTTTTGGGCAGGATATCATTTTGAAGTCTTGCTTTTATATTTTGTTTAATCTTAAATCCTACCTGCATACTTCCCTCCATAATAGCTTTAAAAACCTTGCACTATTCTTAACAATATACTCAGCTTCGCATAGTACTGATGGTTAGCCAGTTTTATAAAAAGGAAGAAATATCCGCTTTGGTATTCCTTCCTTATGTTACGTTCTTTATATTACGCTCTTTATATTACGTTTTTATATATGCCTAATATACTAATAAACATGTTATGCTTTTCATCCGCATTAATAATGATAAGCATTACACCAGCTTACTCGCTATCAATAATTCCCTGAATCTCCTCAACGCTCATATTACTCTTGTTAGATACATCCAGAGTATCGTCATGGTCCTTGTTGTTAAGCTCCTCAAGGGCCTCCTTACTTAACTTGTTCTTTATTGCAGTGTTTGTCTTCTTAAGCTCTTCATTCTCTGCCCTAAGTGCATCAAGCTCTGTCGCAATATCATTTTTCTCCTTCGATAAAATGTCTATCTGACTATTCTTTGATGAAAGCTCCGCGCTCAAGTCTGCTTCGACATTTGTGACATCCTGCCTATAGTTTTTCTTTATGTGTGGCAAAACAAGAAATCCCATCACAAGCATACCTATAACAAGACCGGTAATCATGTATACGTTTGAGAACTTCGCCATATCGAATTCTTTTCTTCGCTTGATTCTCTTCTCGTTCTCTCTCTTATTTTTGTACTCAGGCTCAATCTTTACTATCGGTCTGCCAGTCGAGGTATAATCTGCCTCCTCCATACCATAGTATTCTTCCTTATGACTGGCACTTTCCTCAATCTCATCCACAGCTATCTTAAGAATAGTCTCCTCTGTCTCTCCAAGCTCTCTAAGATAATGGATTGCAAGAGTGTTTGTTCTATCTATTGAAAGAATATGTGCAAGACATTTTTTAGCCTGACCTTCTCTTTTCTGCTCTGAATATATAAGTGCCATGAGAAGATATGCCTTGATATAATGTTGGTTCAAGGCAACAATCTTCTTCAGCTGAATAAAAGCAAGATCAAAATCCTTTCTTCCAGCAGCTGCAAGAGCCTGATTAAACATCTTTGCAATCTGAGATACATTCTCAAGGTACTTTGGATCATTCTTAAGTTTTTTTAGATATTCTGACGCAATATTGTCCTTCGGTCTGCAGTTTAAGCTCATAACCCAGTGGCTCAAAGCTGTTACAACGTCTCCCATCTCATAGTAAACTAGTCCTATCAGATTTCTGGCATCAACGTTCTTTTTATTATATCTTAGCGACATCTTGAGTGACTCAATTGCACCGGACAAATCTCTTACCTTTGCCTTGTCATAGCCGATATTGTAATAATAATTAGACGTGTTGTAAGCTTTTTTCAAAAACTCCTGATTCAGATTACAGGCTGAGCAGTAATCATTGGTTCTTACAGGCTCACCGCAGTAAAGGCATTTTTTTCTAATTGCCATACTACTTTATTCCTTTCAAATCCTTAGTCATCTGGAGAACCACATCAGTTATGTCCTTAAGGTCATTCTGGTAGATTGCATCCTCAGTCTGATTAACCTCAAGGCTTGGCTTAAATCTTTTCAGTTCTTCATCAAAATCTAACATATATATTCCTCTTTTTATTAATCAATGTAAAATGAACTACTTCTCTTATTCCAAGTATTATTCATAATACTTC
>DCHE01000013.1:85402-95846 GCA_002314775.1 Lachnospiraceae bacterium UBA1760 | reverse complement strand
ACTTCTTCATAATACTTCTTCATAACACTTTTTTATCTCACCGACAAGGTACAGCGATCCAAATATAAATAGTGCGGAATCCCCGTCAAGCTCCTCCTTCGCCTTAATAAGAAGCTCCTTTGGGTCTGGATTTCTTTCTATCAAAAATCTACCCGAGAATCCATCTTGGAATCTGTCTGTCCTACTGCTTAGCTTGCGAAGAATGTTCTCCACAACATCGGCCTCCTCTGATCTTGTCTGATTGTATTCGGTTACGTAGAACACATCTATATCAAGACTTTCGGTTATATATCTTAACATAGATTCATAGTCCTTGTCACTTGAAACTGCAAACAAAAGCCTTATGCTTTTGATATTCCTGCTTTTCGAGTAGCTTTTTACAGACTCAGTAAACCTGATTACCGCATCAAGATTATGAGCGCCGTCTATCACTACATGGTCTGATATCTCCTCGAATCGCCCTGTCCAGTAGAAGCCTTGCAAACCATTTTTAACTGATTCACTAAATCTCTCATCACTAAAATTATCATTTTCAAGAAACAGGTATGAAGCTCTAATTGCAGTTCTTGCATTGTCTATCTGATACAATGCACTGGTGTTTATCTTAAGGTTGCATAAACTATAATAATCATTTGATATGGAAAAATCAATGCAGCCTGCAGATAATTCATTAATAATTAATGTTTCATCCTCTATGAAATGACACACTGCTTCCTTTTCAAATGCTACCTTCTTAATTACTTCATCTGCTATAGCATCTCCCGTATTGGAAACAACCGGAACCTTTTTCTTTATTATTCCCGCCTTTTCATAAGCGATTTTTTCTATTGTATCTCCAAGATACTGCATATGGTCAAGACCTATTGAGGTTATAACCGACACTTCAGGCACAACAATATTGGTCGCATCAAATCTGCCACCCATTCCAGTCTCAAACACTGCCACATCAATTCCCGCGTCCTCGAAATACATAGCTGCCATAACAAAAACGAACTCGAAAAATGATGGATGCTGATAGCCCTCCTTCATATGCAAATCAACATAGCCCATAAGCTCATCAAACACTCTGACAAAGTCCTCATCACTTATGTCCTTAGAACCAATTCTTATTCTCTCATTCATCTTTAGTAAATGTGGTGAAGTAAACACACCAACCCTTAATCCACTCTCTGTGAGAATATTGGAAATCATGGTTGTTACCGAGCCCTTACCGTTGGTTCCTGCTATATGTATCGATCTGTAGCTTTTCTCCGGATTACCAACTCGCTTCAAAAGTATGGACATTTCTTCTGTTCCAACCTTTTTTGCAAACTTGGGAATGGATAAAATGTATTCGCATATTTCTTTGTATCTCTTATCTACATTCATAATAATAGGTCTTTCTGTCTATCTGTTATCAACCTTTTCAGGATAAAGGTCATGGTTTGAAAGTCTGTTCCATGCAACCTCCTCCCACTTTGTTCCCGGCTTTCCATAATTACAATATGGATCGATTGATATGCCTCCTCTAGGAGTAAACTTGCCCCAGACCTCAATATACTTAGGGTCCATAAGCTTAATCAAATCCTTCATAATTACATTCATACAGTCCTCATGAAAATCTCCATGATTTCTAAAGCTGTATAAATAAAGCTTAAGACTCTTGCTCTCAACCATTCTCTCTCCTGGCACATAGGAAATGTATACTGTTGCAAAGTCTGGCTGACCGGTAATTGGGCATAAGCTAGTAAACTCAGGACAGTTAAACTTTACAAAATAATCATTGTCTGGATGCTTGTTGATAAAGGTCTCAAGCACAGATGGTTCATAATTATCAGGGTACTTTGTTCCCTGGTTTCCAAGAAGAGTTAATCCCTCTGTTTCATTTTCTGTTCTAGACATATCTTCACAGGAGGCAATTCGTGCCTCCTCTCCTTTCTATTTTGACATTTGAATTTATCATTTTATTATTTAATTCCTAATCGAATTAATGCCTCCTCAGTAACATCAATTGTCTCGCCGGTTTTAAATGAATAAATCAGCTTTTCGGTTACAGGAAGTCCGGTAAGCTTCTTGATTGCATCCTTATAGCATTCAAGCTGAGCATAGTATCTCTTGATAAGTTCATCACCATTATTAACGCTGTCAGTTTTATAGTCAAGTAAAATTGCTTTGTCACCCTCAATAAAATATACATCAATCTCACCCTGGACAACAATCATATCACCATTTTCAAATGGATTGTCCTCATCATATTTGTCCTTAAATACCTCTGCAGGGTAATATCCCATAGTATATCTCTTTTCTCTGAAGAGTTTTTTCTCAGCATCTGCCTTCTTCAGTCTCTCAAATAATTCTGAATCATAGAAGTCGTAGACTGCCTCTATCTTATTAATGTGTCGCTCTTCTTCAGTGAAGCATGGAAGTGTTAAAAGCTCATCGACCTTTTTAATGAATTCTTCCTTTGAATCAATTGCCGTAAATGGCATAAGCTCCATGATCTTGTGGATTACAGTTCCTCTTGCAGCTCCCTTGCTTCCACTCTCTGGAAGAAGCTTTTTTATATCCTTATCACGCTTTTTTTCCTTATCCTCCTTCGAGAAAAACATCTTAGTCTTTTTAATCTCAGATACAGACATTTTGCTCTTTTGCGCAGCTATCTTTTGGTATGGATATTCATAATTATACAGCTTTTCAATCTCTGTAATCTTATCCTGCTTAACCCCGCCAAATATCTCCTTCAGCTTATCATAGCTTTCCTTCTTACCGTACTGACTAATGGCACTATTTAAATCTATCTCGTCCGGATATACAATTGTCTCGCTGTAAAGCCCTGATGCCGATTCCCTTCTGACTGCCGGAAGCACCCAGTCATAGTAATTCTTAGCACTGCTTCTAGTTCTGTAATTAATTTCCTCCTTGATGTCATCCTCACTGCCAATTGTACCAACCATAATCAGCTTCTCCTTGGCTCTTGTCATAGCAACATAAAGAATTCTCTGCTCCTCCGACAAATTATCGATAGAGATAAGGTTGTGTATAATCTTTTGCATTCCACTCTTTCTCTTAACCCTCTTTTCAAGGTCAAAATACTTCATGGAAATATGGTAGTCAGAATCGATGGTAATTGTATCCTTAACATACATGGTGTTAAAACCAATTCCCATGCCCATCAAAATGCAGACAGGATACTCAAGACCCTTGCTCTTATGCATAGTTGTTATTCTGATTACATTTTCACTTTCTGATATCATCATTGCCTCGCCAAAGTCGATATCATGAATTCTTATCTTCTCCATGTATCTTAGGAAGTTGAAAAGTCCTCTGAATTCGCCCTTCTCAAATTCCATCGCCTTCTCGATAAGCATATGAATATTGGCCACACGTCTTTTTCCGTCAGGGAGACCTGAAATATACAGGTCGTACTTTGTATCATCAAGAATCTTCTTGATAAGCATCGCAATGGAAAGGTATGGTCTTTCCTTCTTCCAGTTATCAAGCTTTTCAAAAAAGTCTTTCAAAAGCTCCGCCGTTTCTCTTCTGTAGTCGTCATCTGAATCCTCGAACTCTAATATAAAGTACTGACACTTGTCGTAGAGAAGTGCTTTTTTATTATCCTTAAGCATCTCACTAATAAGTACCATTCTTGATTCATTTAACCCTGCAAGCTCTGATATAAGTACTGCAGCAAGTGGAATATCCTGTCTTGAATTGTCTATTACCTTAAGCATTGAGAGTAAGGTTGTCACCTCTAAGGCATCGAAATAACCGTTTGGATTGTCAAGAGCAACTGGTATTCCATTATCGGTAAGTGCATCCGCAATAATCTTTCCTCTTCCCTTGATGCCTCTTAATAGAATCATGCAGTCTCTGTAGGTTGCCTTCCTGTATACTGACTTATCCTCGTCCCAGATATCAAGTCCACTCTCTTTATCCGTCAGGCTTTTTATTCTGTCCGCAACAAGCTTTGCCTCATACAGAAGCTTTTCTGTATCCTCCTGGTCATCGTCCTCCTGGTACTGAGTATTCTGATTCTCCTCAGGCCTCTTAGTTACGATATACACCTCTGTATCAGTGCTGATATTGCCATCGGCTTTCTCATATTCCTTACCACATACAAGGAAGGCCTTTTCATCATACTCAATTCCGCCCATATCCTTATGCATAATATGCTTGAAAATGGAATTAATGCCCGAAAGAACATGCTCCCTTGAACGGTAATTATTCTTAAGGATAATGAGTCTTTTTTCCTTATCATCAAGTTCAGACTCCTCATAGGTATCATACTTTTCAGTAAAGAGTTCTGGCCTTGCCTGTCTAAATCTGTAGATGCTCTGCTTTACATCTCCAACCATAAATATATTATACTCGCCACCTGTAACCCTTGAGCAGGAGGTAAGAATATCCTCCTGAATAAAGTTACTGTCCTGATACTCGTCGATATATATCTCCTTGTATCTGTCAGCAATTACCCTGCCTGTTTTTGTTGGAATTGCATAGCCATTTTCATCATGTCCCGCAAATACAACCTTGAGCGCCATATGTGCTATATCTGAAAACTCATACTGCTTCTTCTTCGCCTTTTCCTCCGCAAGTCTTCTAGTAAATTCCTTGCATAACTCTATCACCTTGCCAATAAGCTTCTGTAACAGTGCAGTCTCCTCGAGAATCTTACTGCTGTCGATAAGCTTCTTTCTAAGGTTTGGAATGTACTTGGCATAGGTGTCCCTAATAGCCTTAAACTCCACATAATTGTCCTTTTCCGGGCCTTCCTTTCTGACCGCAACAAGCTTTTGCATCTCTGAAAACGCTGACTGATAAACCTCCTCATAGCCTGCAGCACCAATTATTCCATCTAAAACTCTAATCTCATCTCTTACAACCTCTCCACATCTGCCACAGCCCTCAGGTCTCTCAGTTATAGCCTTAGCCATGAGAACCCTTGACTTTACATCTATTGCTTCCTTTCTCAGGCTATCAAGATACTTCTTCATCCACACTGTGTCATTCAGTTCACTGATAGTTGTGGCACTGACTGATTTTCTCGCCTCCTCGTACCAGGTCTCTGGAACCGAGCAGCCCTCTGCCTGCTTCACGCACTTAAGAATTATCTTTCTCAATTCCGAATCATCATTTGTCTTTCCGAAAATATCAAGAAGCAGTCCAAATTCCTGATTATTTCCCTCGTCAAAAGAAGAAGGAGCCTGAAGAAGCCTTTCATACTCCTCCTCGAAAATCTTATCAAGCACATCATCCTTCAGGATGTCCATAAGCTTTTCATCTATAATACTAAATGAAGAATCAATTCCAAGAAGGTAGAAATTCTCCTTAACCACCTTAAGGCAGAAGCTGTCAATGGTTGTAATGTCCGCCTTATTCACCAGGGAAAGCTGCTTGACAATATGTGAATTCTCTGGATATTCTGCTGCATATTTTGAGAGCTTGTCCGCAATCTTCTCCTTCATCTGTCTGGCTGCTGCCTTGGTAAAAGTAACAACCAGAAATTCATCTATATTAAGAGGATTATCCTTATCAATTACCCTCTCTACAATCCTCTCTACGAGAACTGCTGTTTTTCCAGAGCCTGCCGAAGCTGAAACAAGAACATTTGCATCTCTTGAATCAATGGCCTGTTGTTGTTCTTTGTTAAAATTAGGCATTACTCCTCATCCCCCTCTTTATTACCCTCTTCATTACTATTTTCATTAACACTTCTATTATCACTTCTATTATCACTTCTATTATCACTTCTATAGGCGTTTGTCATCTCATTTAGAGCTGCCCTTTTTTGCTCAGCACTATATTTAAACTCGCGGAATTTTCCACTTCCAGTTGCGCCAAATCTACACACATCCTGGTAAATACAATAGTTGCACTGAGCATTTTTTCCAGTCTTTACCGGACTCTTCTTTATGTCTCCCCCAAGAATTCTATTACAAATATCCTCAAGCTTTTTCTGACCATACTTGCAAAGTGACTTGAAGCCCTCTGTATCTGTTGCTACAACGTTGCTCTTAAAGCCATCCTTTTTAAAGTCAACAGGCAGTACTTCTCCCTCTGTTTTCTCAGCAATATCCTTCTCCTGAAGCTTCATTATATCCATATCAGCGTTGAGCATTCCACGAAGTCTCTGGTCCTTATTCCTAAGCTGAGCCAGCTCTGCTTCGTCAGCAACATCCTTATCGATTGATGTAATAGGATCATCAACGTGGCAGTAATACATTCCTGTCGGAACCACATTTTTACCCTTGTAGTCACTATCGGCAATATCCATCATGACATTGAGATAAACAAGAAGCTGAAGCGAGAGTCCTTCATAAACCTCCTCAATTTTAAACTGCTTATCACCGGTTTTATAATCTATAACATTTACGAAGACATTATTATCATCCTCATATACATCTGCCCTGTCCACAACGCCCCTGAGCTTTAAATCCTTGGTCTCAGCATGAATAACAGCTGCCTCGCTATCCTTTCTAAAGTTAAACGGCTTCTCAAGATACTTAGGAAGCATACTTCCAGCAACAATCTGATTCCTGATTGTGAGAATAGTCTTTCTGCCGATGTCAATGAGACTATTTCTGAGGTATCTTGACTTAGCATCCTCGGCGGTTATTCCCTTATCCTCCTCGTTGCTGGCAATTACAATATAACGCTCCATAATATCAGCCAGAGTGTTGTCATCTATTCCCTTCCAGTCCTGCCTATAGTCAAGCTTAACTGTCTCAAAGGTATTCTTTAATGCGAAATGAAGAATATCCCCGACATTTCTATTGTCATAGCTGCTCTTTCTTCTCTCCTTTAATCCGAGAACAAACTGCATAAAATATGAATATGGACACTTTTGGAACATCTCAAGCATAGATACTGTGGTTGTATCTGTATTCTTATATATTATGTTTTTGGCAAGAGTATTAAGGCTAGTCTTCCAGTTTGTTGCAAATGCCTCCTCCATAGTCTGAAGAAGCTCCGGATGCTCCTTCTGATACACATAGAACATTGCAGCAAGCGACATAAGCTCATCACTTGCCTCATCATAATCAATGTCTGTTTCATCCATCCTTCTTCTAATCTCACTGGCGAGAAACATCCTGTCAGACTGAAAGGTTCCAAGGAACGGACGTGGTTCAACCTTTTCTGCCTCAAGGGATGGAAATACCTTTTGCAGTCTGCTAATTATGTATGCTGGTCTCTCCTCCTTGTTACTCATACTAAGTATACTGTAGGTAAGAGTCAGTTTTTCACTCATCCTGGTCATCATAAGATAAAGATAAAACTGGTCTGTAAAGCTGTTCTCCTTATCCGTTGGCGCAAGAGTGATACCAAGCATCTTAAGTCTGTCCTTATCTCTGTCACTAATAAGGTTGCCACTGTCAGGCACCTTAGGAATTACCCCTTCATTTACATTGATAAGAAATAATTCCTTTATATCTCCTAGTCTTGTTCTTGTTAAATCACCAATTACAACCTTGTCTAAGGTTGGCGGAATAATACCCATCTCGATATCATTTAATCCTGCGCTAAGTATCTCTGAAAACTCGTGAACCGTAAGTACACTGTCAGGTATTATATCCTCCATCTTATCTAAAAGACCTTCAATATGCTCATAAAGCTTCTCGTACACCTTGGCTTCACTGAGCTTTCCCTCCTCGTAAAGTCTCTCACTAAGTGCATTTATCTTTTGCTCATACTCAAGCTTAACTACGAACTCCTTTATAGCTGCCACGCAGTCCTTAACGCTTGCCTTGTTCACCTTGAACACCTTGTAGATAGGCGAAATAACCTCCATGAACTCTCGTCTGGCATCCTCCGCCTCTATGTCTGCAGTTATAGGCATATGCCTGCTCCAGGCCTTATAACCCCTGAGCCCTCTTCTAATCATATAGTTTTCAAGCTTCTCAAGGCCGTCAATCGAATCCTCATCTATCTCCACATAAACGCCAGCCTTCATAAAGTAGAAAATACTGTCGTAATCAAAGCCATTTTCAATTATTGAAAGTGCAGAGATAATTGTATCCGCAAATGGATTATGCTTTAAAGGTCTGCTGTAATCCAGGAAGTAGGGAATCTCGTAGGAATCAAATATCTCCTCAATATAACTTGCGCTGTTCTCCATATCCGCTGTGATAACCGCAATGTCCTTTAATCTCCTGCCGTTTCTTATGCTTTCTCTTATCCTCTCGGCAACAATCTGTATCTCCTCACGCTTATTCCTGCATTCAATTATACTGATGTCCTTCGACTTATTATCCTCGTACACTTCATAAGGAAATCTGAATATATTCCTCTCAAGATGGTAAAGCATATCATGCCCAAGGAACCTTCTATCATTCTTTGAACCATCAATATATATGCTCTCCTCCTCCTTGATACCTGCCTCGCTTATCACCCTTCTTAATTCCGAAACAGTCTGCGAACTCAAGTAGAAAAGCTCATGCTCCTTAACATTATCTCTAAGAAAATACTCCCTGTCTATTGTGATACAGACATAAACCTTTGGAGCATACAAAAATAACTCTCTAACAAGCTTTAGCTGTGCAGGAGTAAAGCCCGTAAAGCCATCAACATATATTACACTGTTCTTTATATAATCAGACTCCCTGACAGCCTCAGCAAGAAGCTTCACCTTCTCTTCCGCTGGTATTTTAGCCTCTCCGATTCCCTCCTCAAAGCTTCTATATATCTTCGAAATATCCGACAGCTTTTCTCTTAACACATCTCCCTCATCAAGCTTCTCTATGCAGCCATCTATCATATCGGTTGTGATATTGTAAACAAGAAGCTCTGAGAGAAGTGACTTCACCTCATCCACAAAACCTATCTTATCGATGGAACCACCGTAAATCTTAAGTTCCTTTTTTATCCTTCCGGAAATGAATCTGACAAGCATACTCTTGCCAAAATCCTCAAGAACCTCTGGCATCGGCTTTTTTTGCTCCTCAAAAATAAGTCCGCACATTCTGTTGATACCAATTATATCTATATTCATAAACGCATGATTAGGATGCTGCTCCACTATCTCACGCTGCTTCTCACTGCTGAACTGCTCAGGTACAAAAAGTATATAATTGGTATCCTGATTTTTGATGGATTCCTCTATTAACTGCTTGGTGATAAAGCTAGACTTCCCGCATCCGCTTGGTCCTATAATAAACTGAACTGACATATACCCCTCCATAATCAATTTATCTAAATCATTCTATACATTTTAAAATATCTTAAAACACCCTAAGCAAAAGCTCGGGTCAACCTATACATAGTATAGCACAATACTGTGTTTAATCAACCATACGTTCGATTCATTTTCCATTTTTTTCTTGTATTAATCAATAAATCATATTATACTAATCGTAGATTTACATAGGATTTACCTAGACAAAAATACTCATAACAGGAGGCAATAATATAATGGAATCATACAAGATTAATTCTAGCTACAATAATCTTATAAAGCTGAAGGTCACACTTGGTCACTTTGCTACTACATCCAGCCATATCAATTACTTCATTGACCTTACATCACTCAAGTCAAGAAGCAACGAGGCAAGAGCTGTAGCAAAGTCACTTTGCTCTGAGTACATCTCAAGCACAGTAGTTGATACAATCATCTGTATGGATGGTACAGAGGTTATCGGCGCTTATCTCGCTGACGAGCTTACAGAGTCAGGCATCATGTCTATGAACTCACATGGAAGTATCTACGTTATCACTCCGGAGCAGACCTCTGCTGGACAGCTTTTATTCAGAGACAATCTTATATCTATGGTTAAGGATAAGCATGTAGTTCTTCTTCTTGCCACAGCTACTACAGGAAGAACAATTGACAAGGCTATTGAATGCATCGAGTACTACGGTGGTGACATCGTTGGTATATCATCAATCTTCACCGCATCTGATTCAGTTTCAGGTCACTCTGTAAATGGTATCTTCCACGCAAAGGACATTGATAACTATGCATCCTATGCATCAAACAACTGTCCTCTCTGCAATGCTAAAGTTAAGCTTGATGGTATTATCGCTCAGGGTGGTTTCTCTAAGCTTTAATATTTTAACTCGCTGAGATTAATTATTATTATGGAGGTTAGTTATGGATTTCGATACATTACAGAAGGCTATGATTGCTGCAATGAAGGCAAAGGATAAAGACAGAAAGGATTCTATCTCTGTTCTCGTTTCAGCAGCAAAGAAATATGCCATCGATGAAGGAAAAAGAGAAAATATTCCTGACGAGATTGTCGACAGAGCTATCGCAAAGGAATTAAAGTCTGTCAAGGAACAGCTTGACACCTGTCCTGAATCAAGAGCTGATTTAAAGGCCTATTACCAGGCAAGATTTGAGGTAATTTCAGAATTTGCTCCTAAGATGCTCTCTGAGGATGAAATCACAAAGATTCTTACGGAGAAGTTTTCAGAGATAATCGCTACTAAGAATAAGGGAGCTATCATGAAGGCCGTAATGCCTGAG
>DCHE01000013.1:79037-85213 GCA_002314775.1 Lachnospiraceae bacterium UBA1760 | reverse complement strand
TGACTACTTCTTTTTACGAATTGAATAAGCAATCTTTAATGCATGATCTGAGCATCTCTCAAGGTCAGTAACCATATCTGTAAATACTACTCCAATATTTGGATTACATGCATCATTCATAAGTCTTGCAACGTGGGAAGCAACTGCTGCCTCTTCCTTCTTGTCGACAATTCTCTCTATTCTCTCAACCTCACTGATTTTTCCAAAGTCCTTATTGGCAAAAATCTCGAGTGCAAGTGTAACATTCTGAACACAAAGATCAATTATCTCCTTGACCTCTGACTCTGCCTCGGCAGAGAACTTCATATTATCAATCTTTAACTGGTCCGCATACTTAAGGAAGTTTTCAGCATAGTCAGAAATTCTTTCTATATCAGAAACAACCTTTGTAAGCGTGTGAATCTGATTCATATCATTTGATGAAAGATCTGAGATTCTTATATCTGAAAGCTTGGCAATAATTGCCTTGTCAAGGTTATTGACTGTATCCTCATAATGAAGAATCTTCTTCGCTGTATCCTCATCCGGATCAAAGAAGTACTTCACACCCATCTTCAGGTTGGTGAGTGAAATCTGACCCATACGGTATATCTCCTGTCTTCCAAGCTTAAGGGCGATGGCAGGTGGCACATCCTCTGTATTGGTCATATAGTGGAGCTGCACTGATTCCTTCTCCATCATCTCATCCTCCTGTGGCTTGATTATCTTAAGAGCAAGCTTGACAATAAGATTAGAGAATGGAAGCATAACAAGCACTGCTACAATAGCGAATATTGTATGCGTATTAGCGACCTGTCTTCCGACACTGTTTGGAGAAAGCATCTGAATCCAGTCAAGTATCTGTGGCACTATCCAGATAAGTATCATAAGGAATACAGCTCTGAAAATGTTGAAGATAAGATTAAGGATAGCAGTTCTCTTTCCATCTCTGTTGGTTGTAAGTGATGCGAGAAGGTTTGGAGTAACCGAACCGATTGCCGAACCAATTACAAGGTACACACAGGTCTGATAGCTGATAATCCCCTCCATGGCAAAGGCCTGGAAGATAACTGTAGCCGATGATGAACTCTGAAGTATTGCTGTAAATGCAACACCAAAAAGCACTGTTAAAACTGGCTGTGAAAGTCCTGAAACAAGCTCAACAAATGCCTCTGACTTAGCAAGAGGAGCAATCGCTGATTTCATCATGGCAATTCCAAGAAACAGCATACCAAATCCAAGTATGATTGAACCAATATGCTTTAGTATTGGTTTCTTTACAAATATTGCAAGTACTGCACCTGCAAAAAGTATAAATGGTGCATAATCCGACAGGTTGAAGGCCGTAATCTGCGCAGTTATTGTCGTACCAATGTTTGCACCCATAATAACGCCGATAGCCTGATAAAGCGACATAAAGCCCGAATTAACAAATCCGATAACCATAATGTCTGTAGCTGAAGAGCTCTGAACTAGTACTGTAATTCCTATTCCTACAAGTACTGCTCTCACTTTATTTTTTGTTGCACCTTCAAGTATTTTTTGAAGATTCTTTCCACATGCATTTCTAAGTCCGGCAGACATAACCGTCATACCATACAAGAAAAGACCCACACCGCCAAGCAGTGTAAAAAATTCGTAAATCGTCATAATTTTCCCGTTCTCTTTCACGTTCCAAAATAATGCCCACGTGGTTATATATAACATAAAACTATAACATAAACAAGACTGATTTTAGATTATGTCGTACTACCGTCGAGGCAAAACGTTTCCGATTTTAAGAGGCCTGCATCCTCCTCATTGTGAGTTACAATTACCAGGGTACGGTCTCCTATATATTTATCGATGTATTCTATAGCTAATTGCTTTGTATCCTCGTCAAGTCCGGTAAAGGGTTCGTCCATTATAACAAGGTCACTGTCCGACATAATTGCACGCACTATAGCAACCCTTCTCTTTTCTCCGCCAGATAAACTCCTGGTCTTTTTATTCATAAGCTTATCCAGCGACAGAAGCGAAAGATGTCTTATTATTGCAGTCTTTTCAGTCTTTTCAGTTTTTTCGTCCATGCATTTTGAGTATATGCCCCTGACACTTCCAGCCCTGACATTCTCAATTGGGCTTAAATCATCTAAAAGCCTGTCCTCCTGAAACACAATACTTGTCTTTCTCAAATCCATCTCAAGGCTTCCGGTGTAGTTTTTCTCAAGTCCTGCAAGTATTCTGATAAGGGTGGTTTTTCCTATTCCCGACCTTCCCATAATGCAGAGTCTTTCATTATTCTTAAGCTCCAGGGAAATATTATCAAGCACAGTCTCTTCGCCATATTTGAAAGAAAGCTTTTCTACTTTTATCATTTATTCGTCCCTCCAAATAATGCGTATTTTTTAATAAGCTTGTATATAACACCGATCATCAGACTAATAGCTTTTTCAACAAGAACACTTATCAGAATAATCGATATGGTCCAGGCAAATAGCTCCGGTGTCTCAAGATATATCTTTGCTTCATACAGCATCTTTCCGATTGAATGGTTCGGCGTACCAATAACCTCCGCAGCCACACCTGCCTTGAAGGCCGTTCCTATTGCCAGTGTAACCGCCGAATCTATGTAGCCTGAGAGCTGAGGCAAATCGATTATCAGTGCCTTCCTAAGTCCCTTTATCATAAATACCTCTGCCATCTCAGACAATTTATCATCCAGACCTTTTATTCCATTTAGCAGGTTTGTGTAAATGATTGGAACCACAACAACAAAGGATATAAAAACCGAAAGCTTACCAATACCAAAGATTATCAGACTTAATATTGCAAAGGATGCAACCGGGGTGCTTTTCATAACTGCAATGTAGGGATACATAAGGGTCTCTATTATTCTGATCCTGCCACTCAGTACTGCAAAAACTACTGCTGTAATAAGTCCTAATAAAAAGCCTAGCAGTATTTTTCCAACTGTGTGCCCGAGAGAGATATAGAACAGAGAGGTTCCAAGCAATCCCAAAAAAGCCTTTAGTGTTGCGTATGGCGATGCGAGAATTAACTCCTCGTCAAATATCATTGCCATAATCTGCCACAGAAAAAGGGCGACAGCCACCGCCATCGCCTTTTCCTTAATCTTCATACTCTTATTCAGTTTTGAAGATGTATTATCTTGCATAGTAAAAATCGTCTCCTGGCAGCTTACCGCCGATACTCTTTGGATTTATCTCATTTAATGTATTTAAGTATGAAGAAAGAGCATTCTTCATCTCCTGGCCTTCGATAAATGTAATATTACAATATGGAATTGCCTTCTTGGCAATCTGAGCCTTAACAATATCTAATGCTTCAATCATATTTGCCGCATCGTCAATATTGGTGTTCACATACTCTGTAGAAGCCTTGTATTCATCAAGAAATGCAGCTACAGTATCAGGGTGCTCCTTAAGAAATTCATTTCTTACAACTATTACTCCTGTAACAAGCTTTCCATCTGCACCGTCCCACTCATCATTTAAGCTGAGTACAGTTTTAAGTCCCTCAATCTGAGTACTAGCTACGGTTACAAATGGCTGAGGCAGCATTGCAATCACTTCACCCTCCGCCTGCTTCATAGCTGCAACAACCTCTGTTGCTTCACTCTTCCACTCTACAGTAACATCCTTGTCAAAGTCAATTCCGTTATTTGCAAGAATTCTTCTTAACGAGTATTCAGGTGTTGCACCCTCACCGGTTGCAATGATTGTCTTATTCTTCAAATCAGCAACTGAGCTAACTGAGTCTCCAGTGCTTACTATATATATTACTCCGAGAGTGTTGATTGCAAGTACCGATACCTGTCCCTCGGTTTTGTTGTAAACTATCGAAGCCATATTTGCAGGTACTGCAGCCATATCAAGCTCACCCTTTATTAGCTTTGGCGAAAGCTCATCTCCGGCTGCTGCAATCTCATAGGAAAGCTTAACCTTAGACTCTCCCTTATCACTGTCAGAAAATAGCTTTGCAAGACCCATAGTTGTAGGTCCCTTTAATGCTCCGATTCTAATTACAACTGCTTCTTTATTTTCACTTTCTTTATTTTCACTTTCTTTATTATCTCCCTTTGAACACCCAAAAAGCGAAAGAAGAGCTAGTGACATAACAAGCAGCAGACTTATCATTCTTTTTTTCATAGTAGTTTACCTCATTCTTCCAAGCTCGACATTATTTAAAAACGAACTCTTTTTATTTTCTGCTTGATATTAACATAAGTACCTGGTTCTATCAAGCTTTTACACCCATTAATTAACTATGTTAAGTGAGTTTTGCAATTTTATTCATTAAAGAAATCAGCCTTAATATCATACAACCTTTCAAACTCGACCACTGTCCCTTTGGAGAACTCAATGCTTCTTTTATTGGCATCAATTCTCTTTACACAATCACTCAGGCTGATATACTGACCTCCTTCTTTATAAGGGTCTGGCTCAAAATAAATAATATCAATACTTGCATCTTCTCCCCTTTTCATCATATCACTGATGAAGGAAAGCTTCCTGTCAAGTATTTCCTTTTCAGCCTCTGTCAGAATTATCTCCTTCTCTGTGAGTCTTGCCGTCTCATCTATAGCCTCGCTGTGACCGGTGAGAGCCGCAAAAGGTGCAAATTGTGCAGCCCTGTCATATATTGACATAGGCTTATGCTTTCTAGAAACTGGTCTTTCAAGCTCGATGATATCCTGATATTTACTATGCCTTGTGTCCACCGATAAATCCATTTCGCTCAATCTGAGTAGCTCCTTCCTCAAGGTTATTTCCCTTTAGTATTGCATTCTTTCCGTACTTCTTCTTAACAGAAAGCATTGCCTCCTGGAGTCTTCGCTCCTTCTCTTTTTTTGCTTCCTGTTCCTTCTTTTCTTTTTCCAGCTTTTCATAATCAGTGAATAAATCCATCTGGTAGTACTGTACTTCCTTTTCCTTATTCTCCGATTCTGGTATTACATTTGCAGCTATTACATAGATTCGTCTTGTAAGCAAATCTGGATTAATTATTCTGTCAAACAGCCTTAACATACCCTCCTTAATTTCCCTTTCAGACGAAGTGTACTTTGTCAAATTCTCGGTTCCGTGAGCGTGCTTAGGCACTCTTCTTCCATATCGGTCAGTTGTTACCTCGCCATGGTATTTGGCAAGAATTTTGGGATCCACAAGGTTATTTATATCATAGCACACAGTAAGAACCAGCTGATTGGTAACGAGCTTATTTTCAATTAGCCTGTCAACCATAACGTCAGACATCTCTTTTATGACGAGTCTTGTCATCTCTGTAGTGTAAGGCTCCTTTAAAACCTGTCCTTCACTTATACTGTTTCGCTCTGGTCTGTAGCTCTTTATATCACTTATGGTTACCGGTTCATAGCCCCAGGCATGGTCTATCAAAAGCTCTGCATTAACCCCAAAAAGCTTATAAAGCAGGTCTTCATTATAAAATGCATTCTCATCTCCAAGGGAGCATCTTGCAATATCTCCCATGGTGTAAATACCATTATCTTTAAGCTTTTTTGCATAGCCGCTTCCCACTCTCCAAAAGTCAGTGAGCGGAGTGTGGTCCCACAAAAGCTCCCTGTATTTTTTCTCGTCAAGATATGCTATTCTCACGCCATTTTCGTCCGCCGCCTGATGCTTCGCCTCAATATCCATAGCCACCTTGCACAGATACATATTGGTTCCAATTCCTGCAGTTGCAGTGATTCCCGTCTCCTTTAGCACATCCTTTATCATGGTTCTTGCAAGCTCCTCAGGAGTCATATTATAGGTCTTCAGATAATTTGTTGCATCGATGAACACCTCATCTACCGAATAGACATGCATATCCTCAGGGGCAACGTATCTTAGGTATATATCAAATATTCTTGTACTGTATTCCATATAAAGTGACATCCTTGGCTTTGCAACCAGGTAAGTAAGCTTCAAATTGGGGTTATTATTTAATTCATCAATATTATAAGATTCTCCTGAAAAGTCTCTTTTAATAATCCTCTTTCTATCAAAATTTACATCCTTAACCTTCTGCACAACCTCAAAGAGCCTTGCCCTTCCGGGTATTCTGAAGGTTTTAAGAGATGGCGACACCGCAAGACAGATAGTCTTCTCGGTTCTTCCCTCGTCGGCCACCACAAGGTTAGTTGTGAGGGGATCAAGGCCTAACTCGACGCACTCAACAGATGCATAGAAGGACTT
>DCHE01000013.1:71851-78987 GCA_002314775.1 Lachnospiraceae bacterium UBA1760 | reverse complement strand
CTCCTTGTATAATATGTAAGTCGCATCCAACTCCCAAATCAATCCATTGTTTACACTTTAATTCACTGCCTATAATTCAATGTCAAGCTCAACCGGGCAGTGGTCTGAGCCAAATACATCAGTATGTATCTTTGCATCAATAAGCTTATCCTTAAGACTCTCAGAGCAGACAAAATAGTCTATACGCCACCCTGCATTCTTCTCTCTAGCCTTAAATCTATACGACCACCAGGAATAGATGTCTGTCATATCAGGATAGAAATGTCTGAAGCTATCAATAAAGCCTGCGTCTAGAAGCTCCGACATCTTTCCCCTTTCCTCATCAGTAAAGCCTGCATTTCTTCTGTTGGTCTTTGGATTCTTAAGGTCAATCTCCTTGTGGGCCACATTAAGGTCTCCACATAAAATAACTCCCTTTTTCAAAGCCAGGTCAGAAAGATACTCTCTAAATGCATCCTCCCAAACCATTCTGTAATCAAGCCTTAGGAGTTCATTTTTCGAATTAGGTGTGTAGCAGCAAACCATATAGTACTCAGGGTACTCAAGAGTGATAACTCTTCCCTCGTGGTCATGCTCCTCAATTCCTATTCCGTAGGTTACATTTATAGGCTCTTCATTTGTAAATATTGCCGTTCCAGAGTAACCCTTTTTCTCCGCATAATTCCAGTAGTGGTAATATCCGTCTATATTAAAATCAACCTGTCCCTCAGAAAGCTTAATCTCCTGCAGGCATATCATATCCGGCTTTTCCTTGTTGAAAAAATCCATAAAGCCCTTATCAAGTACTGCCCTAAATCCATTTACATTCCATGATATCAGTTTTTTCATATTGCACCTCTTAATTCGTAATTCACGGCACTTTGGCTTAAACTCGCCTTAGCTGCCTTATTATATATTATCCTAACACACTGGCCTATAGCCCTCAGCCAACACAGCTAATAAGCTCCTCAAGGCTGTCAACTATATGTATATTTTTAAGTCTCTCACTGGTTGAAAAATCATCGAAAAGCATATTGCGAAGAAGCTTCTTTACAGGGTCATAGTAACCATTTACATTATAAAAAATGCACTTTGCCTTAAGCATATTCAGGGATACCATTGACATAACCTCAGATATCTCCTCTAAGGTTCCTGTTCCACCTGGAAATGCGATAAATACTTCTCCAAGCTCAATCATCTTCCTTTTTCTCTCTGTCATATCCTTCGTCACAATAAGCTCAGTAATTCCTTCATGCTGGAATTCCGAATCTATAAAGAACTGAGGTTCCACGCCGATTACCCTTCCACCCTTTTCGAGAACGCTATCTGCAACTAGTCCCATAAGTCCGGATTTTGATCCACCATAAATCAGGGTATGTCCTGTCTCACCAATCCAGGCACCAAGCTTTTTTATCTCCGTCTTATATATCTCTTTATTTCCAGAGGATGCTCCCAAATATACTGTTATGTTCATTTCTCACCGCCATTTAAAATCTTATTATTTTCACCATCTAACATTTTATCACATTTTATATCAAAAATGAACTTTATCTATAAGGTTGCAGTTTGAAATAATTTGTGGTAAACTAACATGAAATTTAGACAAATCACTGATTTTGTCTAAAAATTGGTGTTAAATTATGTATGAGACATCAATCCACTTATACAAAAAACAAGGAGGTAATAGTCATGTGGGCTTATGAAAGTGTTTTTTATCAGATTTATCCATTGGGATTTTGTGGAGCTCCATTTGAAAATGATGGTGTATTAGTTCCAAGAATTAAGAGGGTTATTGATTTCATCCCTCATATGAAAAAGCTTGGAATAAATGCAATCTACTTCTCTCCGATATTTGAGTCGGATACACATGGATATAACACCAGAGACTATTCAAAGATCGATGTAAGACTTGGAACAAACGAAGACTTCAAAGAGGTTTCTCGTGCGCTCCACGAGGCGGGAATCAAGATTGTTCTTGATGGAGTATTCAACCATGTCGGTCGTGGATTTTATCAATTTAAGGATGTCCTTGAAAAGAAATGGGATTCTCCATATAAGGACTGGTTCAACATTAGCTTTGATGGAAACTCATGCTATAATGACGGTCTCTGGTACGAGGGCTGGGAGGGTCATTACGACCTGGTTAAGCTTAACCTTAGAAATGAAGCCGTAATAAATCATATTTTCGATGCCGTTAAGGGCTGGATTGACGAGTTCGACATTGATGGACTCAGACTTGATGTTGCTTACTGTCTTGATAAGGATTTCATCAAAAGATTAAGAAGACATACTGAAGGTCTTAAGGAGGACTTCCTTTTACTGGGCGAGCTCCTTCACGGAGATTACAATCAGTTTGTCAACTGTGATATGCTTCACAGTGCTACAAACTATGCCTGCTACAAGGGGCTTTACTCAAGCTTCAACAGTATGAATATGTTTGAGATTATCCACTCACTTATGCAGCAGTTCGGTCCTGAGGATTGGACAAGATATAAGGGCATGCATCTTCTCAGCTTCGTGGACAATCACGATGTAACAAGAGTATCAAGCATACTAAACAACGAGAAACATATTCCTCTTATTTATACCCTTGCCTTTACTATGCCTGGTATGCCTTGCGTATACTACGGAAGTGAATGGGGAATGAAGGCAAGAAAGGAGGATGGCGACCCTGCTCTTCGTGCCGAGGTTACAGAGCCAGAGTGGAACGACCTTACCTCTCACATTGCAAAGCTTGCTGAGGCTAAAAAGAACAGCCCAGCTCTCAATTACGGCAGCTTCCGTTCAGTAGTTCTTACGAACCAGCAGTGTATATTTGAGAGAAAAACTGACACCGAGAGAATTATGGTTGCCATTAATGCAGCTGATTATCCATACACTGCACACTTTGATGCGGGCTGTGGACTCGCCCTTGATTTAATCTCCGGCAAGACTCACGACTTTGGCGGAGGTTCTGAGCTTCCTCCATACAGCTCAAGCATCTGGAAGATGGAGCGTTAATTTTTTAACACTACATAATTATTAAAATAAAAAACACGCAGACATTTAATCCTGAAGGTCTTAGCCTCTAGAAAATGTCCTGCGTGTTATTTTATTATTTCCTGATTTATCTAAACCATACGTTTAAGTCAACCTTGCCCTCAACACCATTTACAGTACCCTCACCACTATACTGCCATGCCGAGTACTCATAAGGAAAATCAGGCTTTTCAGAGTAATGAGCAAGCCAGATTTCGTAACCGTCTAATTCCTCGAGATTCATATTCTGAATCAGCCAGTTTCTGTTTGCATAAATCATAGGAGTGTATCCAGCATCCTTTATCGTCTCACAGAAGCCCTTTATGGCATCTGTTCTGTCCTCGTTGCTTATATTGTTAGCTCTTGCATCCTTATTGTAGATATACTCAGTATCAATAATGATTGGCTCTGTGATATTGTAGCTTCCAATATGATTTAATACATACTCAGCCTCTTCCTTTCCCTCAGTATAATTTAATGCCTGAGTAAAGAAGTAAAGTCCAATATTAAAGCCCTGCTTGCTTGCGCCTTCAATATGAGTTGAGAATCTTTCATCGTCAGCTATCTTTCCGGTTCCGTAGCCTCTGTAGCCAACTCTTATTATTGCTGTTTCAACGCCTGACGCCTTAACTGTTTCCCAGTTAATCTTCTTCTGGTAGGACGATACATCTATTGCATATTTTGCTGTAGGGGTATCTCCTTCATAGTAGTTCTTAAGGCCATTTGCTTCATTTACCTTGTAATTATCAACATTATAAGTATTTCTCTTCAAAACAGAACTAATCTTTACATATGAACAGTCTGGATATTTTCCAATCATAATATAGCTCTTCTTTAAATACTGATAATAGTTGTCTGCAATAAGATTAAAGAGATCCTCATTCTTATTAAGCGCAAACTCATTTTGTGCAGCTACAGCTTTTCCCTTAGTGCTATCCTTAGTTCCAATAAGCATACCAACAAAAACGAGCGCAGCCAGTCCAAATATTATCCATACATAGCCAAGAGTCTGCTTTTGCTTTTTTCTCTTTGCCTTTGATACTTTTCTTCTTGGTTTAAAATACTCGTCGTCAAATTCGATTTCATCCTCATCAAATTCCGGGTCATATTCAATCGTATTATTTTTTAAATTATTATTGTCATTCATATTATCTACCATATTTTAATTAATAGCTTTAGTCCTTTCTTTATTACCCTGATTAAATATAATCAGTCCAGCAGCAAACATTACTATGCCAAGACCTATCAAAGAAGCGCCCTCACCTATCGTGCTGCAGTTAATAAATGGCAAAAGCTTTGATATCTTTTCTGGATAATAAGATGATAAAACAGATATCAGGTTATTAGTAAAATGCATAAGCATTGCCGGGAAAATACTTCCTGATTTGTACACCACATAGCAAAGTACTGCTCCAAGAAGTGCTGTCACCGGTATCTTTGTAATACTCATATGATATATTCCAAAGCTCAGTGCAACTATTATTATTGAAGCCTTTTTGCCAAACCTTTCTCTCACTGCAGCAAGGATAAAGCCTCTGAAGAACATCTCCTCAAACAGTGCAGGTGCAAGTGCAATAACCAGGATAGATGGAATTATCCCCTTATCGAAAATGGCCTCCATAGATGCAATGTCATTTTCATAGCTGCTCTTAGCAAGCATTCCAAGCAGGTTTGTCAGTACTATTCCAACAAGCATTGCTCCAAGCATCATAATTAGACCGCCTGCATATGATAACACACCTGTTTTGTTAAAGCTATAGGTTAATTTGAGATTTCTTTTTGTGTAGATAAGAATTCCCATTGGCATTGCGAATATTATAAGCTGAGTAATAAGCACTCCCCATAATCCATACTTAAGCTGCACGAAGCCTCCCACATAGATTATCAGCACTAAGGTAATTAGAAGAAGAAATGCTGCATCTGCTGTAGTTGGCACTCCTCCTTTTTTCAGGTTGGAACGCTTCTCAAATATCTGAATTCCATTTCTCTGTCCTCCAAAGAGAACTGCCTCACTATCATATATCTTGCTAAGCACCACAACTGATATCATGGCATATATTATGTTAGTAAGGAGAACAAGAGCAACAACACTCATATCAATCTTAAACAGAAGGATATTTTTTATCATAAGCGCAATATTAGCAACTGGGATAAGTGCCACTCCACCAGTGAGTGTTACATTTGGTATAAATCCGACAAAGGATGCAAACATAATCACAAGCATCAGTGGTGTTATATAATTATTTGCCTCCTTGTAGGACGAGGCAAATACTGTAAAGCACATTGTTATTGCACTGATAAATAACGCGAATACAAATATCGCTATCACAGTAATTATAATTGCCGGTATAAAGCTTACCAGATTGACTGACTCCATAGTTGTCGTGCCATTTTCGGCCATAAGCTTTAACATATACCAGCCAATGAAGCCCATGGAGATAAGGTTTAATGCCGCTGATATAACTCCTATCAATGCTACTGTGAAGAACTTACTCATGATGAGCTGCCTGTTTGTAACCGGAAGGGTTAGCACGGTTTCTAGTGTTCCTCTCTCTCTTTCTCCTGCTGTTGTATCAATTGCCGGGTACATTGTTCCCATCATAATACTGACTATAAGCATAAATGGAATTATAGTTCCAAGAACACTTCCAGTCTTTTGCTCCCCAGTTGCAACATTTGAAAACTTATACTCTATTGGATTTAACACCTTGTCTGCATCGAGCGAAAGCTCAGAAAGGACGTCCTTTGTCAGATTCTGCTTCATCTCGTCTAGATAGTCTGCTATTACATCTGCAGCATATCCGGAATCATCTGATGCTGAAAGGTAATATATACTGTATGAGAGCTTTCCTGCAACAGTCTCTGTTTTCACATATACATCTATCATTTCATCAGCCACTGCAGCCGAATAATCTTCTATCTCTTCTTTTGGCTTAATGAAAAGCTTATAGCCATCGCCCTCACACTTTTTTTGTATCAGCTTCTCAAGTCTTCCATCATCCTCACAATCAAGAACAATATAATATGCTCTTTCCTTCTGGCTATTTGCAATCATATTCATAGCCTGAATTCCTACAATAAACATCAGAGGATAGATGACCACTGGGACTATCAGCATCATGATTACTGTCTTCTTGTCCCTAAAAACCTCCAGTAGTTCCTTTTTAAAGAGAGACTTGATAATATTCTTATTATTCTTCATCGTAAGTCTCCTTCCTTATCAGCTCGTTAAAAATATCTCTCAGACTTTCCATAGCGCTTTTTTCTTTCAGTTCCGCTAAGGTACCATTTGCAACAATTTTACCCTTGTTAACTAATATTATTCTGTCACAGAGATACTCGGCCTCCTCCATATAGTGAGTCGAATATATTACGGTCTTTCCCTTTTCTCTCTCCTGCTTCATAAACTCGATTATAGCTGCGCTGCTTATGATATCGAGTCCCAGTGTCGGTTCATCAAAGACATAAATCTCCGGGCTATGAATAAGACATCTTGCAATTGATGTTCTCTGGGTCTGTCCTGTAGAAAGCTTCTCGATTCTGTTATCGAAAAATGCTTCCATCGAAAGAACCTTCATAATCTCTTCAGCCCTTATTCTTGTAGTCTCCTCATCCATACCATAAATGGTTCCAAGCATCATAAGAAGCTCTCTTGGAGAAAGCTTTCCGTAAAGCTTTGTATTTCCAGAAAGATATCCAATATGCTTTTTTATCTCAATATCATCCGAAATAGTGTTCTCACCAATCGACACGCTGACGTTTCCACTGCTTGGCTTCATAAGCTTTACCAGCATTCTAAGAAGCGTGGTTTTTCCAGCACCATTTGGACCAAGTATTCCAACTATCTCGCCCTCCTTTGCCTCAAAGGAGATTCCATCAACCGCATTAAATTCAACCTTTTTATTCTTCTTCTCAATTCTGGTAAAGGTTTTTACCAGATTATCAGCACTTATCATAGGTATCCTTCCTGAAAATCTTTATAACTCTCTTCAATACTGCCAGACATTAAAATGCATCGTATCTTACTATTTTTTACGAATTCACATCATTCTTAGTCTTTCATCTTAACTAATTCTACAATACTCGCTCATCTTTATCCACTAATAATCTGTGAATATTATATTAAGATTTATATAAAT
>DCHE01000013.1:0-71773 GCA_002314775.1 Lachnospiraceae bacterium UBA1760 | reverse complement strand
TGTCTTTGATACAACTTCTTTCTCGCTACTTTTACGTGACCCCAACACCCAAAGTAACCAACCTTCCTTTGCTTATTCCTCAATCTGAATAAATCAGCAAATGATCGATTGAAAATATGATTCGTTCTCCTTCGAATCAACTATGATTATTATACCAAAATAATCGCTTTTTTAAAGGGCAAATCTTGCACATTAGCACTTTTTTTGTATAATTTTCATATTTTTAATGTTGGTTTTTATTAATTATATATAATTATACACAACTTTTAGCCATTATTCTGTTCAGCTACAAGTCTCTCAGCTCCATACATCTTTCTAAGCTTTGGTTTTTCAATCTTACCTGTTGCATTTCTTGGAACTGGAGCAAATATAATCTTTCTAGGTCTCTTGTATCTTGGAAGTTCCTTACAGAAGGTCTCTACCTCTTCCTCTGTAAGTGTCATCTCTGGTTTAACCTCAATAATTGCGGCAGAAATCTCACCAAGTCTCTTATCAGGGAGTCCAATAACTGCAACATCCTTAATCTTAATATTCTTCATAAGGAAGTTCTCAATCTGAACAGGATAAATATTCTCACCACCTGAGATAACAACATCCTTCTTTCTGTCAACAAGGAAGTAGAAGCCGTCCTCATCCTGCATAGCCATATCACCAGTATATAACCAGCCCTCGTTATCGAGAACCTCTTCGGTTGCCTTCTCATCCTTATAATAGCAGGTCATTACACCAGGGCCCTTGACTGCAAGCTCACCTACATCGCCCTTTGCAACCTCTTTTCTATTCTCATCAACAATCTTAGCCTCCCAGCCGTAGCCTGGAATACCGATTGCTCCAACCTTGTGAATATTTTCAACTCCAAGATGAACACAGCCTGGTCCGATAGACTCTGATAAACCATAGTTTGTATCGTACTGATGATGTGGGAATAAAGCCTTCCATCTGGCAATAAGACTTGATGGAACTGGCTGAGCACCAATGTGCATAAGTCTCCACTGAGAAAGCTCATACTTGGAAATATCAATCTCTCCCCTGTCTATTGCATCAAGAATATCCTGTGCCCATGGAACAAGGAGCCAAACGATTGAACATTTCTCCCTGCTTACTGCATCAAGAACAAATTCAGGCTTTGTACCCTTAAGAAGAACAGCCTTTCCACCTACATAAAAGCTTCCGAACCAGTGCATCTTTGCGCCAGTATGGTAGAGTGGTGGAATACAAAGGAACACATCATCCTTTGTCTGTCCGTGGTGATTCTGCTCACATGCTGCAGAGTGCATAAGACTTCTGTGTTTATGAAGAATAGCCTTAGGGAAGCCTGTAGTTCCAGATGAAAAGTAAATTGCTGCATAATCATCATCTGTAAGCTTAATATCTGGGCTCTTACTACTGCAGTCTGCTGTCATTGTAATGTAATCCTCCGCGAAGGATGGACAGTTTGCTCCAACATAGAAAAGAAGTCTGTTCTTTGAAATTGTGTCAGCAATCTCCTCTACTCGTCCGATAAACTCTGGGCCAAATACCAGAATATCAACGTCTGCAAGATTTACACAGTACTCAATTTCATCTGATGAATATCTGAAGTTAAGTGGCACTGCAAGTGCACCTGTCTTTAATATACCAAAATAAATTGGTAGCCACTCAAGGCAGTTCATAAGAAGAATACCGACCTTATCTCCCTTCTTAATTCCTCTCTCAAGAAGAAGGTTTGCAAATCTGTTGGCCTTCTCATCAAAGACATGCCATGTAATCTCTCTTCTGTAATGTGTTACTGGATTAGGCTCAATAAGCTCATACTCCTTCCAGGTAACTCTTCTTGTATCCTTAATTTCAGGATTAATCTCAACAAGACATACGTCATCACCAAATTCACGTACATTCCTGTCTAATATTTCTGTAATAGGCATTTTTATATCCCCCGTTATTTTTACGCCAATCATTCTCACAATAATTAATATTTATTGAATTTAATAATCAGCTCAATTTATTATTGTTACTACTTCTCGTAGCATACGCAATTAACTCTTAAATTACTGCTCGTAACCAGCATAAAATGCTTTCTTATTAATCTCTACAGTCTTAGGAGGAACAGTGCTCTCAATAACACTGATCCAGTCCTCAACAGAATAGTCCATATGACGAGCTGCCATTCCAAGCACTACTGTGTTAAAGGCTCTTGTATTGCCAATCTCCTTAGCCTTAGCCATCGCATCGATTGCAAATACCTTATACTTTGCGCTTAATTCCTCTATAATACCCTCTGGATATACCGCTGCTCCTGTAACAACTGGCATTGGATCAATTCTCTGATCATTTACAATTATTACACCATCCTTCTTAAGGAAATGAGCATATCTCTTTGCCTCGAGTCTCTCAAAAGCAATGAGTACATCTGCACAGCCTTCCTCAATAATAGGCTCTGCAACCTTTTCTCCATATCTAACATAGGTTACTACTGAACCACCTCTCTGAGCCATACCATGTACCTCAGAAAGCTTTACATCGTAGCCAGCCTGAACTGCAAGTCCGCCAAGAATTCTACTTGTAAGAAGAGTTCCCTGTCCGCCTACTCCAACTATCATAATATTCTTTGTAGCCATATCTCTATCTCTCCTCCTGATTAATTCTTCTCTACGAGGCTGATTGCATCAAATGGACAAAGCTTCTCACAGAGTCCACAGCCATTGCAAAGTGTATCATCAATTATTGCCTTTCCATCCTCACCCTTCTTAAGAGCTGGGCAGCCTGGAACTAAACACTTACCACACTTCTTACACTTCTCTGGGTCAACTGCACATTTTCCTCTTGGAACATATGACTTAAGGAGTGCGCAAGGTGACTTTGTAATAATAACTGAAAGTGCCTCTCTAGCAATCTCCTCCTTTAAGGTCTTCTCAAGTGTATCAAGGTCAAATGCATCGATCTCATATACATACTCAATACCCATTGCCTTACAAAGGTGATATATATTGATGATATTTGTAGTCTCACCCTTAAGAGTCTTACCTGTTGCTGGGTGATCCTGATGTCCTGTCATACCTGTTGTTGAATTATCAAGAATTACAACTGTGCCTGTTGCCTTGTTGTAAACCATATTCATAAGTGAGTTAACACCTGTGTGAAGGAAGGTTGAATCTCCGATAACTGCTACCCAGTCATTGATAAACTCTCTGCCCTTAGCCTTCTCCATACCATGAAGCATTGAAATACTTGCACCCATACAAAGTGCTGTATCAACAACATTGAGTGGAGCAACCGCACCAAGTGTGTAGCATCCGATATCTCCAGATGCATGAAGCTTAAGCTTCTTCATAACTGAATATACACTTCTGTGAGGACATCCTGGACAAAGAATTGGAGGTCTCATAGGAACCTCTGCAGGTTCAGCAATATCAAGCTCCTCTCCAAGAACTGCCTTTCTAAGCATATTTGCACTGTATTCACCCTGGATTGTAAATAATTCCTTACCCTCGCAGGCAATTCCCCAGGCCTTAACCTGCTCCTCAATTACTGGCTCAAGTTCCTCAAATATAATGAGTCTGTCAACCTTCTTGGCAAATTCGCGAATAAGCTTCTCTGGAAGTGGATTAACCATTCCAAGCTTAAGTACTGATGCCTCTGGAAGTGCCTCCTTAACATACATATATGGAATACCACTTGATATAAATCCAATCTTTGTATCATTAAGCTCTACTGTATTAAGAGCTGGGAAGTCTGACATGTCATTTGATAAATCCTTTGTACGCTGCTCAACGTGAAGATGTCTCTTCTTTGCATTGCCAGGCATCATAACGTTCTTTCCTGGATTTCTCTCGTAGGTCTTATTCTCAACCTCAACTCTGTCCTCAAGAGTTACTACACCCTGTGAGTGCGCAAGTCTTGTAGTGGTTCTGAGTATTACTGGTGTGTCATACTTCTCAGATATCTCAAATGCAAGCTTAGTAAATCTTCTTGCCTCATCTGAATCAGATGGCTCAATTACAGGCACTCCGGCTGCTCTTGCAACTCTTCTTGTATCCTGCTCATTCTGTGAGCTGTAAAGTCCCGGGTCGTCAGCTGCAACTAAGATAAGTCCGCCGTTTGCTCCAATGTAGGATGCTGTGTAAAGTGGGTCAGATGCCACATTGACTCCAACATGTTTCATTCCTGCCATAGCTCTGACACCTGACATAGATGCACCAGTTGCCACCTCCATAGCTACCTTCTCGTTTGGTGACCACTCAGCATAAATCTCGGCATACTTTGCGATATTCTCACTAACTTCTGTACTTGGTGTTCCTGGATATGCCGCAGAAACCTTAACGCCTGCTTCCCATGCGCCTCTGGCAATTGCTTCATTTCCAAGCATAATTTTCTTATTCAAAATCTGTTTCTCCTTTATTAATTATTCCCTTCTTATGACCTTTTTCATCTCAAGTCTATCCAAAAAATTATATCATTAAAGTATTTCTCATTCAAGCAATTTTACTGATTTACCGCGTTAAAATGATAAACTATCGGCATTTTTCACAAAAATACATTAATTGTAACACTTTAGCATTTTTAAAGGCACATTGCATAAATCACAATGTGCCTTGTTTTAAATATTGACCTTGTATTTTTCATTGCCAAGCCTCAGATGAACAAGCTTATATTCCTTGCTCTTCTTCAACTGTTTGAACCTGATACTTAATGCCTTCTTCCAGGAAGGATCTGCGTCAATATCGCTAAAGATAGAATAATTCCCAATAAGCTTATATGCCGTATTCCAAACCAGAATGCTTCTTTCGGTATCGTTCATATAGAATTTCTTTTTATGATACTCTGTTTCGTTTCTCTTGTTGTATCTGTTTTCCCTATTAAGTGCTTTACGCTTAGTGATGTCAAACACCACCTCACAGCCTGGGAACTTTGTATATAGATACTCTATACACTCCTTAGCCTTTTCCGGCTTAAGATATCCAAAATTATCTCTTATAACAAACAGGATTCCCTGCTTGGTCTTGCACTTAATATCCTCAGCCCAATTCATATCAGTAAAGGCCTTAGCAACGGTCTTCTGTCTTTCCCTATCTGTTACATAGATACTTCTGACAGCTATCTTTCCAGGCTGATCACAGTTGAACCAGCGAACTCTGCCGTTGTCATTTCTCTCAAACATTGTATCAAGGCTACAGCCAATATATACTACTGTACCGTTTGGAAATCTCAAAAGAAACTGTGATACAACATTATCAAAGCTGTGCAGGGTTGCTGCCAGAATCAGCTTTCTAAATGGAGTGAGTCCTTTATAGGTATCTGTATTAATCTTGTGATTGCAAAGGTATGTATGTGCAATATCGTCCTTAAATATCTCAGGATACATCTTGGCACTCTCACTTCTCTGCTTGACCTCATACATGTATTTATCTAATACAGCCTTTCCATTGCCATTCAAGGTATCTATAAGAACCTTTCTCGCATGAATCGAATCTGCGTCCTTCTCATCTAAGATAAATCCTGTTTTCTTTTCTCTGTATTCGAAGAACTTTATATCAATACCTGAATTTATACTCTTGTCATAGAATTCTCTTGCATAATGGTTGAAAATGCTCTCATCTCCCGAGATAAGTAGAATATCCTCGCACACATCCGTAATGTCCTCATATATCGGACTGGTGAATTCGGTGCGTGCAGCCATATCCTTAACCCAGTATTTATTGATGAACTCTTTAACGCTCTCACTAAAAAATACTTCATCATCATTAATTTTGGTAAGGGAGGCCGCAAGCTTTTCATCGAAAAACTCTGTATCAAGCATCGGCTCAATAAGAATAAGCTTTTTAGGCTTTTTACTACCGTTTTTCCATATATCTATGCTAAGTGAAATCGCAAGTCCTCCACCGCTTTCACGTCCCATAAGGTATATGTCATTGACATCCTTTGTGCTTGAAAGCTCCTTGTATGCCGGTAAAAGCATATTAAATACATCCTTGCAGCAATACTCTGGAGTAAGTGGATACATAGGAAGCATAATTCCCATATTGCAGGTCTTTGCCATCTCACTGAGAAAAGCAAGTTCAGCCTTTGTTATATTGAAGCACAGATTTCCTCCATACAAATAAAAGATGAAATCCCCACTAAAATCCTTTCTTGGTGTGATATAATAGCATATAGAATCCTTGACCTTAATCATTGTTGTGTTAAAGTCCGCATAAAAGCATTCTGGGATATTCACCTTTTCCTGTTTCTGAGCTTCGGTTATCTTGCTATATAACTCATCGACAGAATACTTTATTCTTTTTTTATTTGAAATTCTACCCATAAACCCACACAGTATCCTTTTATCTACGTTTTAGAAATAGTATCCCTTTCCCCATCTGGTATGAATATACTTAGGGTCCGCTGGACACTCCTCAATCTTTTCTCTAAGTCTTCTAACGTGAACATCAACTGTTCTTACATCTCCAGGATAACCTGGTCCCCAAATTGTCTTAAGAAGCTCATCTCTTGAGTATACCTTGTTAGGATTAGACACCAAAAGTAAAACAAGATCAAACTCCTTCTGAGTAAGATTGACCTCCTTATTGTCAATAAATACTCTTCTGCTGTCGCACTCAATTCTCATGCCCTTAACTTCTATCACATTGGAGTTTGAATTATCATTCTTTGCATTTCTTCTCAGAATTGCTTTGATTCTTGCCTTAACCTCAAGGATATTAAATGGCTTCGTGATATAATCATCTGCACCATACTCAAGGCCCAATATCTTATCCATATCATCATCCTTTGCTGTAAGCATGATAATCGGAACATCAGAGAACTCTCGTATCATCTGGCAAACCTCAAGGCCTGTATAAATTGGAAGCATAATATCAAGAAGAACTATATCATAATTCCCTGACTTAGCCTTCTCAACAGCCTCCTGTCCATCAAAAGCAGTATCAACGAGCATATCATCTTGTTCAAGGCTGAATTTAAGTCCCTTTACTATTAATTTTTCATCATCTACAACGAGAACCTTTCTCATCTTTCCACCTCTATCTTCTATATGAATATATGAACCTAATGACACTTTACTTATAACAAATGCCCAATCAGATAGTGATTAAGCCTTTTATGTCATCGTATAATTTATCCTTTATTCCATCAATTTTCTTTATTTCTGTTACACTCTTGAAGCTGCCGTTAGCTTCCCTGTAGCTAATAATTTTTTTTGCCCTCACTTCACCTATTCCAGGAAGCTTCATAAGCTCCTCCACAGTTGCAGAATTAATGTTTACAAGTGAATTATCAGAAGATACTCCTTCTTTTCCTTTTGTATCTTCCGATTCCAGCAAGGAATAATTCGAGGCCTCATCCACACAAGGAAAATATATCTTCTCCGAATCACTCATATGACTTGCGAGGTTAACATAACCTCTTAGTGCCTTCTCCGAATATCCTCCCGCAGCATTCAATGCATCCATAACTATTGCATCACAGGGCAGGTAATAAACCCCCTCACACCTTACTGCACCGCAGACATAAACACATATCTTTTCAGCTTCTGGACTATCCTCAGTACTAATACTATAATTACCGGATTCTGTTATTACTTCTGAAGTATCCTCGGTACTTTGCCAAGCTGCCTCTTCATCCTCTTTTTCTTCATTTTCCGATGAAGCTTCTGCATTGAACTCATCAATGTAAACCTCTTTTTTACTACATCCAGAGGTAATTATCATTATTACTATAATTGTAAATATCTTAAATATGCGCATAGTATTCCCTTCTTAATATACGCACATATCTTATCTTATTGTATCTAATTTGAGCATAATTATCAACTACAAATAAAAATCCAGACCGATATTTTTTATCAGTCCGGATTATTGCTTATTATATAGTTGCTTTAGAAAAGTGACTCCTTGAGAATAGCTGTTCCAATACCCTTCTCAGTAAAGAACTCAAGTAAAAGACAATGCTCGAGTCTTCCATCAAGAATATGAACTCTTGAAACACCATTCTTCATAGCCTCAATACAGTTCTGAAGCTTAGGAAGCATTCCACCACCTACTACTCCATTATCGATAAATGCCTGAGCTTCATTAATATCCATCTCTGAGATAAGTGTTTTCTTATCAGTAGGATCAGTGAATACACCCTCAATATCTGTTAAGAATACAAGCTTTTCTGCCTGAATTGCTGTCGCGATGGCACACGCAGCATCATCTGCGTTAATATTATATCCATGACTATCCTCACCAATTCCGATTGGTGCGATAACAGGAATAAAATCATTGTCAATCAGAGTATCGAGAAGCTTGCTGTCTGAGCTGATAACCTCACCAACATAACCGATATCCTTGCCACCTGAGAGCTTCTTTTTAACCTGCATAAGTCCGGAATCCTTACCACTAATACCTACTGCATTAAGACCAAGCTTCTTCATCATGGCAACAAGGCTCTTATTAACCTTTGATAAAACCATCTCAGCAACCTCAAGTGTCTCCTCGTCAGTCACACGCAAGCCATTGACAAACTCAGACTTCTTTCCAATCTTTCCAAGCCACTTATTAATCTCCTTGCCACCTCCGTGAACAATGATTGGCTTCATTCCAACAAGCTTTAAGAGGGCAACATCCCTAATAACATTGTACTTAAGATTCTCATCAAGCATTGCTGAACCGCCGTATTTTACTACTACCTTTTTACCATTGAACTTCTGAATATATGGCAAAGCCTCGATAAGTGTCTGAGCCTTTGCAAGGATTAATTCCATTGAATCATTGTTTGTCATTTCCATTCTCCTTTAATCTATTATTAAATGTTCGCTAAACTGCTCTTTTCACCTGTTCTTTTGATTAGCAAACGCTTCCTATGAACGATAGTCTGCATTAATCTTAATGTAATCATAGGTAAGGTCACAGCCCCATGCTGTTGCGGACTCGGTGCCCTCATGCATATCGATATATACTGTCACTGCCTCTTCAGATAATATCTTTGTTGCCTCATCCTCATCAAATGGCACTGGTGTACCCTTATCGAACACTATCATTCTTCCAGCCTTGCTCTCAAAATAAAGCTGAACATCATTTTGATCAAACTTTGCTCCTGAATATCCCATAGCACAAAGAAAACGTCCAAAGTTTGCATCATGTCCGTAAATTGCAGCCTTTGAAAGATTTGAACCAACTACAGAACGGGCCATAAGCTTTGCATCCTCTTTTGACTTTGCATTTACAACCTTTGCCTCGAAAAGTGCAGTTGCACCTTCTCCGTCACCAGCCATCTTCTTCGCCAGGGTCTCACAGATGAAGTAAACTGCATCCCTGAAGGTCTTGTAGTCATCGTCTTTTTCTGTAATCTTTTCATTGCCAGCAAGACCATTTGCAAGAAGAAGCAGAGTGTCGTTAGTAGAAGTATCTCCGTCTACTGTAATCATGTTAAATGTATCCTGTACAACGTCTGAAAGAACATCCTGAAGAAGTGTCTTCTCAATGCATGCATCAGTGGTTACGTAGGCAAGCATTGTGCACATATTAGGATGAATCATTCCTGAACCCTTACTCATTGCACCGATGGTAACTGTCTTACCACCGATTTCAACAGTAACTGCGATTTCCTTATTCACTGTATCTGTTGTCATAATGGCCTTTGAAGCCTCCGTACCGGCCTCGATACCAGCACGCTTAAGCTCCATAAGCTTCTTAGTTCCTGCAACAATCTTATCTGTATTAATCTGCATTCCGATTACACCTGTCGAACCAACCAGTGTACAGCTAGCAGGCTTTCCAATAATCTCACCAACCGCATTACCTGTTGCCTCACAGATATCCATGCCCTGCTTTCCTGTACAGGCATTTGCAATACCCGAATTGACAATAACTGCGTGAACCTCTGCGTCAGAATCTGTAATTGCCTTATCCCATAAAACAGGAGCTGCCTTAACAACATTTGTTGTGTAAACTCCGGCTGCAATACATGGTGTCTCAGAATAGACGATTGCCATATCTGTACGATTCTTATACTTTATCTCTGCAGCTGTTGAGGCTGCCTCATATCCCTTTGGAGCTGTTACTCCACCTTCTATTATCTTCATATGCTTATCTCCTTTATAAAATGTGTCGGCACCAAGAAATCTCCTCTTAGTACTTCTCTCATCCAGTTCCCAATTAATGGGTTCTTCCAGGACAAATCATAAAACCAGGTTGATCTGACTATGGGAACATTGGGGCTAATTTAAGACCCTCATCCTCAGGAAGTCCAAATGCAATGTTCATATTCTGAACTGCCTGTCCTGCAGCTCCCTTAACAACATTGTCAAGAGCTCCCATAACTACAACTCTCTTTGTTCTCTCGTCTATCACAAAGTTTACATCAACGTAGTTGCTTCCTTCAACCCATCTTGTCTCTGGACAAATACCCTTCTCAAGGACTCTCACAAACTTCTCATCCTTGTAGTACTTGTCATAAACCTTCTTGATATCCTCGTATGAGTAATTATCCTTAAGGGTTGCATATGCAGTCACTAAGATTCCTCTGTTCATAGGAACAAGGTGTGGTGTGAAGTTAATCATAATCGGCTCGCCATTTGCATAGCCAAGCTGTTCCTCTATCTCTGGAGTATGTCTGTGAGTTGTAACACCATATGCCTTAATGCTCTCATTTACCTCACAGTAAAGATTAGCAAGCTTAGCAGATCTTCCTGCACCTGAGGTTCCTGACTTTGCATCTACAATGATTGTGTTTGGATCTATCATATGTTCCTTAACAAGTGGATAAAGCGAAAGGATAGAACAGGTTGTGTAACAGCCTGGATTAGCAATAATTCTTGCATCCTTTACCTTTTCTCTATTAATCTCACAAAGTCCATACACTGCCTCATCTAAATACTGAGGACTCTTATGCTCAAGCTTGTACCAGTCCTCATATACCTTAACATCCTTTAATCTAAAATCAGCAGATAAATCTATAAGCTTTGTATTCTTTAATATCTCATCATTAACAAGGCTAGCTGCAAGTCCCTGTGGTGTAGCTGTAAATATTACATCAGCCTTCTTTGCAAGCTCATCCATATTGTCATCAAGACATTCCTCATCAACTATTTCAAACATATTGCCATATACCTGGCTGTATTTCTGTCCTGTGTAGCTCTTTGATCCGAGCCAAACTATCTCTGCTTCTTTATGTCCAAGAAGGATTCTAACAAGCTCCTGTCCAGCATATCCTGTTGCACCAATTATTCCAACCTTTATCATCCTATACTCCTCCTTATTACTCATCTTTTTGGAATTATAATCCTACTTTGAATAATATGCAAGTGTTTTTTCAAAATATTCATATATTATGTATATTATTCACATTTTATGCATATTTAATGAATATTATCATTATATTTGCATATAAAACACTTGCATATCTCTTCTAATTATTATATATTAAGTTTAATTACGGGATTTCCCGTTGAAATAAGACTTTTAGGAGGAATATATTTATGAAGGAAAAAGTTGTTCTTGCCTACTCAGGCGGTCTTGATACAACTGCCATTATTCCATGGTTAAAGGAAACTTATGATTACGATGTAGTTTGTGCATGTATCGATGTTGGACAGGGCAATGAGCTTGATGGTCTTTCTGAGAGAGCAAAGTATTCAGGAGCTGAAAAGCTTTATATCGAGGATGTTGTTGATGAGTTCTGTGATGACTTCATTATGCCATGTGTAAAGGCTAATGCAGTTTACGAGAATAAGTACCTTCTTGGTACTTCATTTGCAAGACCTGTTATCGCAAAGAGACTTGTTGAAATTGCTCGTAAAGAGGGTGCTGTTGCAATTTGTCACGGTGCTACTGGTAAGGGAAATGATCAGCTTCGTTTCGAGCTTTCAATAAAGGCACTTGCTCCTGACATTAAGATTATCGCTCCATGGCGTGATCCAAAGTGGCAGATGGATTCAAGAGAGGCTGAGCTTGATTACTGTAAGGCTCACGGAATCGATCTTCCATTCGACGCAAAGCACTCATATAGCCGTGACCGTAATATCTGGCATATCAGCCACGAGGGTCTTGAGCTTGAGAGCCCAGCAAACGAGCCAAACTATTCAGATCTTTTAGTTCTTGGTAATTCTCCTGAGAATGCTCCTGACGAACCAGAGTATATCACTCTTAACTTCGAGAAGGGTATTCCAGTTGCATTAAATGGCAAGAAGATGAAGACCTCTGACATTATCAGAGAACTCAACACACTTGGCGGAAAGCATGGTGTTGGTATCATTGATATCGTTGAAAACCGTGTAGTTGGTATGAAGTCTCGTGGTGTTTATGAGACTCCAGGCGGAACTATCTTAGTTGAGGCACACAAGCAGCTTGAGGAGCTCATCCTTGACAGAGATACACTTGCATACTCAAAGCAGATTGGTGCTAAGCTTGCTGACCTTGTATACGAAGGAAAGTGGTTCTGCCCACTTCGTGAAGCACTCTCAGCATTTGTAGACGTTACACAGGAATATGTAACAGGTGAGGTTAAGTTCAAGCTTTACAAGGGTAACATAATCAAGGCTGGTACAACTTCTCCATACTCTCTCTATTCAGAGTCTCTTGCAAGCTTCACAACTGGTGACCTCTATGATCACACAGATGCTACAGGCTTCATCACACTCTTCGGACTTCCAATGAAGGTTCGTGCAATGCACAAGCTTCAGCGTGAAGAAAAGAACAAATAATTCAAAAGCTAACCCGGCCAGGTACACTTACGTACCTGGCCGTATTTTTATGCCCAAAGCCCCCATCTTTATTCGTTTATATCTTTTATGTGCTGCCTTCGCAAACTAAAATCTGCTTCTATGCATAGGCCTCTCCAATCACTAACACAAATTTTTGCGGGAATCTTAGCCCCCTTTCACTCGTTCATCTCTCGAAGGCGCGCCGCCTCCGCGAACCATTTGCCAGTTAGGCGTATCTGATAGAACAATAATTGGCATTATTGTTCTATCATCTCCACCTCTCTGGCAAATACACTTCGCGACGCGCCATGAACGGTTCAAGGGGGCTAAGATTGCCAGCAAAAATTTGCGAAGCCGTTCATTGGAGAGGCCTATGCATAGAAGCAGTCGTCAAATCACTAAGGCAGCACATAATTCACTAAAGTGTGGATTTGGGCATAAAAAAACCAGGTACGAAATTGTACCTGGTTTAAAGTTCTTTAGAAGAAACAATGATTTCCTATTATCATGTATGATGAATAGGTTGTAAACTTGGCAATTCTTAATGTTCTGTAGCTTAAGAAAGTTCCACAATTGTTAACTCCACCTGCAGCTTCCTGAGCAGCCTTCATACAAGAATCTGGTGGACCTCCTTCAAATGCCTGCTTATACCACTTTCCATTGACAGCTGTAAACTGGTTCTTTGCATAAAGAACTCCATGAACTGTGTTGCCCCACTTACCAGAAGCAAGTCTGTTAAGAATTACGTTAGCAAGAGCAAGCTTTCCTTCATAGCTCTGGTTACCTGCCTCAGCATATACAACACAAGCTATCATGTAAATATCTTCATCACTAAGTCCGAAGCTACCTCTGTTTACAGTAGCTGGATATACTCTGTTACCACCGTATGGATTATCAGATGTAGTGGTAGTAGTAGTTGTTGTTGTCTCTGTCTTTGTTTCTGTTTTTGTCTCTGTCTTTGATGATGTACTTGTTGATGTCGAAGTACTTGTTGATGTTGAAGTATTTGTCTTTGAACCGCTTGTTGTTGAAGAGGTCGAAGAACTTGAACTAGAAGAACCTGATGTCTTTCCTGTACTTGATGAAGAAGCAACCTGAGTTACCTTTGGTTTCTCCTTAACCTTCTTATCCTCATTCTTTAATGCATCAACCTTAGCAATTGTTACTGCATTTTCAAAGCCGTCATTAAGTGAAACGTAATCTGTAGCGATAAAACCATAGTTACCGTTGTAGAGTCTTACACAATACCAATCCTTGCTTGAGTACTCCTTAACTACTACAAACTTGTCATTCTTCTCGGCAATTGCCACAACATCACTAGTAGTGTTAGCCTTCTCTCTGATTCTGAGCTCGTCTGCTGTTACAGTACCGATTGACTTAAGGCACTTATCACTAATTGCTGCTGCCTCATCTCCGATAAGAATATAATCATTCTTAACATAGCCCTTGAGTCCGTTTGATTCAATGAGTGTCCACTCATCACCTTCCTCAACAAGCTTTGCAACGGAATACTCCATCATACGGCCAATAACCTCTGAAGATTCGTCGCCAGCCTTTCTAACATTGAGATTATCAATATTAGATACAACTTTACCTGATAAATCAATTGCATTAATCTGCGAAACCTGGTTAACATCAACTGCAACCTTATCAACCTCAGGCTCAACCATATCTGCTTTTAATGTCTCAATCGAGCTGTCCAATATGCATGATGCCTCAGTTGGTGTGATCTCGTAAATATTCTCTGTAATTGATATCTCTGCTGTATCAAGATTAGTTCCTGATGCGTCATCTGTTACAACATCTGCACTCTTGATTCCATTGCCTGCAACTGATGTACCAATAATAATAGAAATTGATACTATCACAAGTAATGCAAGAATGTTTCTTACGATGTACTTTTTGCTAAATAGTTCTTTCTTAAGTAGTTTGCCAGTTTTCTTTAGTTTTAACTCTGTACTTTTGCTCATAGATAAAACCTTTCCTTCTGTACTGTTGAAATCGCACAAATTCACACTAGATTTTGTAAATGTTTCACAAAAACCACAGAATATTGCGCATTTCTTAAGTTTGTTACAACTTTGTTACAAGCACATATTAGCACTGTTACAATTATGTGTCAACATTTTTTTCCCATAAAAGTAACTGCGAGCATTCCCGGGCCTACATGAGTACCAATAATTGGACCTATACCTGAAATAATGAAATCCTTTCCCAGACCCTGTTCAATAAGTGCCTCTTTCAATTTTTCTGCCTTTTCCACACAGTCTGCATGTCCTATGATAAGTGTCTGATTGTCAAGGTCAACCCCCTCCTCTTTAACCTTACCAATAAGATATTCCATAGCCTTGTTATTACCTCTGGCTTTTGATTTAACCACAAGCTTACCCTCATCATCAACAGAAAGTATTGGCTTAATCTTTAGTGCTGAACCAACTACTGCCTCTACAGTCGAAACTCGGCCGCCTCTCTTAAGGTGAAATAAGTCCTCGACCATAAACCAGTGTCTTGCGTTGCTTCTATTATTAAGTATCCACTCTTCAAGCTCCTCCATAGAAGCTCCACTGTTATAAAGCTTAGCAGCATTATAAACAAATACGCCCTCGCCAACAGATGCGCATCTCGAATCAATTACAGTAATCTTTCTGTCCGGATACTTATCCATAAGCTCATTTGCTGCAATATTTGCAGACTGGCAGGAGCCGCTGAGTCCTGTGGTGAAGCAAATATAAACTATATCCTTTCCATCAGCTACATACTTCTTAAAATAATCCTGATAGGTTTTAGGATTAACCTGAGAGGTGACAGGCATTGCTCCATTTCTCAACTTTGTATAGAATTCCTTACTTGACATCTCACGCTCATCTGGATAGTGAAGATATGTAGTATCATTTATTGAAAAGTTAAATGGGATTACCTCAATACCGAGCTCATTTACAACGTCGGCTGGCAGATCCATAGTTGAATCACTTATTAATATGTAGTTTCTCATTATTCTTCTACTCCTATCTCAAAATAATTATCTATACCAATTGCAAATGCCTTTGCTAGATTCTTCAGATATGTTTTATCTGAAAGATTAGTCTCGTCAGAAGCATTTGATAAAAATCCAATGTTTATGGATGTTGCTGGCACATCACACCAGTTTAGGGATGCAAAATCATCGGTTTCCTTGATTCCCTGCATCGTGCAGCCTGTCTCTGTGTAAACCGAAACAACTATGTCCTTACACAAGCTGTAGCTCTTCTTATAATTACGCTTGACGTATGGATTGGAGCTGGTAACAACAAATCCGATAAGTCCTTTATTCTTAGGGTTTTCGCTTTGACCAGCCTGAACTCTGACGTAGATATCACATTCATTTACAGTTGCCGCCTTGGCTCTCTCAGAATTACTGATTGATACGTCACTTGTCTCTCTGGACATCACTACTGTATATCCACGGTTCTCAAGCTCAGTTTTAATATATGTACAGGCAATAAGTGTTACATCACACTCACTTATTCCGGTATTTACTCCAACTGCACCGGTCCCTGACCTTGCTTTTTCTGTTTCAGCCCCTGGTCCAATCGGCTCAAGAGTATCATCCGCAGTCTCCTGCTTTGCCGGATCCAGGAAAATCCTATGATTCTGCCTTATCGCATCGTTATCCGATGCCCACTCTATTGTGGCTACCTGAACATACTTGGAATACACATAATAATCCTTGCCATTGAGCCTTACTCTTGACCAGGAATCATTGTAGCCCGTTCTGTTAAGATAAACATTCTTTGAAAGCTCCATCTGGATCTTACTATCAGTACTCGGTTCAAGCCTCAGATTTACCTTTCCGACCGTCGTCATAATATAGTCATCGGTTCTTGTAAATCCATTTTCATCGATAGGGCTCTCTGTGGTTTCGGCTTCGGTTATTTCCTCTTCAGTTTTTTCCTTAGTTGTTTCAGTCTTTGATGAGGAGGCACTTCCACATCCCGTAAGCACCATCGCAAATATCAATATAATAGGTAAGTATTTTTTTATCCTGCTAAGCATTTTTATGTTCTCCTGGCCTAAAATGACATATCAATATCAGTTATTTTTAAATCTCGATAAATTTATGCGAAAAGTATTATAACATCAGAAATAAAAAATCACAACAAAATACTCAAAAAATGCCTTTATTCCACGAAAAATAGCAAAGCAATCTGCAGTTTTCTGCAATATGCTTTGCTCTTTCTTTCCATATAATATAATGTTTCTTATTATATCTCTTTGTCAAACTCCTGGTTCAGGGATAAACCTAGCAGGCCACGATAATTCCGCCTCTTCCTGCATAGGATGAAGCAAGACCTCTGCTTCTTAATATTACTACTTCCTTTACTCCAAGTCTTTCCTGGAGAAGCTTTTTCATATTAAGGGCTCTGTTGAGTGCGTCGCATTCACTGATGTATGCAACCTCTATAACTCTTCCACTATTAATCTGCTTGTCAATCTGCCTTACGATAGCATTGAGGGCTCTGTTCATTCCACGTCCTCTGTCAAGCTCATGAATCTCTCCGTCCACTCCATGTAAAACAGGCTTTATGTTGAGTGCCTCAGCAACCTTTCCCTTTAGCTTTGAAACTCTTCCGTTCTTAATAAGGGTCTCAAGACTCTCAAATACAAATATCGCCTCAAGGTTTTTAATAAATTCCTCTGTTCTAGTAACAATTTCTTCGAACTCCACGCCTTCTAAGCACAATGCTTCAATATATTTATATACAGCGTACTGTCCTGATGCAGCTGATTTCGAGTCAAATACATGTATGTTAACATCGTGGTCTTCCTTGTAAATCTCCGCAGCAATGCTTGCGCTCACATACGAGCCACTGAGCTTGGAAGAAAGCGTAATAACATAAATATCCTCAGCATCATCAAAGTACTTAATGTATGAATCTGGCGATGGACATGCAGTTTTTACTGGACTCTTCATATTGTCAAGCATTGCAAGAAATACTGTGTGTGATAAGTTCTCATCATCAACAACATCCACATCATCCACTGTAATTGTAAGTGGAGCCATCTTAACGTATTCTTTTTTCAAGTCATTTTTCTGAAACTCAGTACAGCTATCACCTATAATCTTAAACTTCATATCGTCACCTCTGTTTAATACCAATTCTTCCATTTCATCACATTACTACACTACCACACTACATGATGTAGTATTAAAAACTATGTCGAGTATATCACATCAGATTTGTTATGTACAGATATATTTTTCAAATATTTGCATGTTTAATTTAACGTATAAATAATGTATAAATAATGTATAAACATTTTGTTCTTTTATTCCAGTATGCTGTTGTTCATTTTTATTAATTGTGTTATTCTTAATGTTGCTATTTATCGGAAGAAAGAAGGAGACCGTAAAATGAAGTTTATCATTGACATTATAAAAGGAATGTTTGTCGGCGTTGCAAATGTTATCCCGGGCGTGAGCGGCGGAACTATGGCCGTTTCAATGGGAATCTACGACAAGCTATTGGATGCAGTATCAAATCTTTTAAAAAGCTTTAAGAAAAGTGTAAAAACCTTACTACCTATATTTATAGGCTGTGGAATTGGAATTGTATTATTTGCGAAGGCTGTTGATTATCTGCTGGCCAATCAGCCTTTTATTACCGCAATGGCATTTACTGGACTTATTTTGGGTGGTCTTCCGATTCTTTTCAAAAGAATTAAGGAAGGTTCAAAGACAGATACCCATAAAAACACTGCAGTTAATGTGGTAATTTTCATCATATTCCTTGCAATTTCCATCATCCTTCCACTTCTATCTGCAAGTGGAGATGCAAATGATGTGCTTTCTGTCTCTTTCATTGAGATAGTAAAGCTTTTCTTCATTGGCGTAATTGCAAGTGCAACTATGATTATTCCCGGCGTAAGTGGCTCGCTCATCCTTATGATTTTAGGCTATTATTTTGGAATTATAAGCTCAATCAACGGATTTATCTCGGCTCTCACTGCCTTTGATATAAGTACACTTCTTCACTACACTGCAATTCTTATGCCATTTGGAATTGGCTGTGTCCTTGGAGTTTTCTTTATTTCAAAGCTTATTGATTTCTTGTTTAAGAGGTATTTCACAGCAACCTACTCTGCTATTATTGGCTTGATAGTATCTTCGCCATTTGCTATTTTTTACAAGGTGCAGCAGGAATCAAGCATGGCGGGTTCAGGTGTTTTAGCAATTATTCTTGGAATAATCCTCCTTTTTGTATGTGCCTTTGTCACATATAAGCTTGGAGAAATGTCAGAAAAACAGGAGGAAATTAAAGCGGAGGAGTAATACTACTCCTCCGTAAATATTTTCTCCACAAGCTTTACAAGCGACTCATAATCCTTGATGCAGGCAGTTTCATTTGCTGAATGCATTGCAAGAACAGGAATTCCCATATCGCAGGCCATTGACGGAATGTATCCCGATATTATCGGTCCAAGTGTTTTACCACCTGGCATTCCAGTTCTGTTGGCCTGTTTTTGTATTTCTATGTTATTCTTATTGGCAATAAATGAAATAACTGCTGAGGCCTCGCTGTCTGATACATATCTTTGCGATGCACTCTGCTTAAGAACAACTCCCTTGCCAAGCCTTACTTCATTTGTAGTATCGCTCTTTTCAGGATAGTTTGGATGAAGACCGTGGGCAACATCAAGTGAAGCAATAAATATATTTCCAAGTAATTCATCCCTTGTTTCGGCGCAGGCCATATCAAGAACCTTAGAAAGAACATCTCTAAACAGTGTGCTGTCTGCTCCCTGCTTTGTTGCACTTCCAATCTCTTCGTTATCAAAGTATGCTCCAACCTTGATAATTTCATCATTTGCTTCATCGGATATCATAGCTTCTGTTATAGCCGCAGCAGATGAAATGTTGTCTATTCTAGGTGATGAGAAAAGCTCCTCCCTCACTCCATATTTTACTGGTTTATCCATATTGTAAAGGTATATGTCATAAGCGAGCACATCCTTACCTAGAAGTTCCTCCACGAGGTTCTCATCCTTTTCGTAAAATCCTCCTACAGGCACAAGCTCCTTGAACACATCTATTTTCTTTTCTCCATTATCACTTCTAAGATGTGGAGCAAGGCTCGGTATCATAAACAGTGGTCTTTTCGAGTCATAAAGCTCAACCACAGGATTAAATGCCGAATCGCCCTGCCTTACAACCTTTCCCGCAAGGCCAAGTGGTCTGTCGAACCAGGTTGATGAAATCAGTCCGCCATATGGCTCCTGATTAACAGTAAGATAACCCTTTTTATCCATTTCCGGATTGGTCTTAAGCTTGAGCATCGGAAAATCTGTATGACATGCAGCTATTCTTATGCCTTTTGCTTTTTTTCCAATATCAAATGCAAACAGGCATGATAAATATGGCTTTATATAATACCTTCCCGGAGCAAGTTTTCTAATATTATCGGAAAAATCCAGCTTCTTATAACCATTTTTTTCAAGCTCATTTGCAACAAGCAATGTAAGGTGGTACTGGGTAATTCCTTCTTCTAAATACCTAAATAATAATTCGCTACTCATATTCTCTCCTTTCCCAATCAGAGGCCAATCTCAAAATACCTCTTCACAAGCTTCTCGAAAATACTGTCTGTGAAGCTTCCCACATACTCCTTCATCTCGGCTGGCTTATTGGTTATGACAGAGTCAACTCCCTTAAGCAGCACCTCCTCAACAATATTTTCATCGTCGATTGTCCATGCATAGATTTCCTTGCCTCTTTTATGGACATTTTTAACTACATCATTTGTTATATACTTGTACTTTATACTAAAACCATCAGCATATTCAAGTGTATAAAACTCTCCCACCGCAACAGACATAACATATATTGTTGTAATATCATTATCAATCGCCTTAACCTTTGAGATAACCTTGTAATCAGGCGAGGTAAGCACACACTGATCATTAAGATTATATTTTTCTATTATGTCTACTACCTTTTCCACAAAATCGGTGTTTGATTCAGCAGGCTTAAGCTCAATATTAAGCTTGCAGCGCCCGTCAACAAGCTCTATGACCTCCTCTAAAGTTGGAACCTTAGTCCCTCTAAACTTCTCGCCAAACAAAACACCGGCATCGTAGGTCATAAGCTCCTCGTAGGTAATATCCTCCACGTTTTTCTTTACACCTATGGTTCTCTTCAAGCTCGAGTCATGCATAACAACTATATACCCGTCAAGGGTCTCACGAACATCCAGCTCAACAACATCCGCCCCCTGATTTATCGCCTCCTCAAAGGCTGGCAGTGTATTCTCCGGTGCATCCTTCGAAGCTCCTCTATGGGCAGTGATTGTTGCTTTACTCATATATTCAGCATTTATCCCAATAACCTTACTTTGACTTAATGCGAAGTACGAAATATCAAGAACAACCGCAATAAGAAGAATGAGCAGTATTATTGCCCTCTCCTTCATAATAGCCTTCCTGGCCTCTACATCATCGTCTTTTCTCGATGCAGTATTACTTCTTCCAATATCCTCAACCTCAAAATATCCCTCTGAAATATATGCATAGGTAAATGGCATAGCCACAATTGAGAACATTAAATAAATGACTGTACTTACAGTTTTTATTACTGTCTCTGCTAATGAATAGCCAATGCCCTGCTTCAAAAATCCGGAAATCGCCTTGATAAGAAGCCTTGAAGCAACCTCTCCAAATAATATTTCAAGAACAAAAAAGAGTATATTAAGGAAAAGCACAATTACTATTGTAACATTTCCCGTAATCTTAAGGCAGTTTCTACTGCTTCTAACCGAATCACTGAAGCTTTTTTTCTTAAGCACAAAATAATTGATCGTATAGATGAAGGATACCGCAATCATGGAAATGATTAGTAGTATCGCAACTAATATGATAATCTTATTCTTCTCTCCCGTCAAAAAAATAAGAATATAGTCAGGAACATCCATCTTTAATATACTTGTCGAAATCAGAGTAAGACAGCTGATTGGAAGAACAAATAGTATATATATGACAATCGGAAGATTTTTTACCTTAATAATCCTAAATGAGCTCTTCATTCCAAACAGAAGCATCTTCAACGGAGAAGACTTCTCTCTTCTGTAGGATTTTTTCATGGCATAGAGAACGCCTGAAATGTTTATGAGAATACACATAGATAATATTATGAGTACAAAAAATGCAAACAAATAGGTGTAGGGAGACATAAAATACTTCTTAACTGTTCCCTTTGACAGATAATCTATGCCCGCTACTCTTATAGACGTATTAAGAGAGGCGTATAAAACAGGTACCATAAGTGCATAGAATAGTACCTTTGTTAAAACCTCGTAAAGTAAAACGGGGCCAAGGTTAAATCTCATCAATTCTATACTCTTACGCAAACGTTTCATACGCCTCTCCTTAATTTAAGTTCGCAAAAGCCTCCCCTAAGCTTAGGCTCCGGGAAATCTTTTACCTTATTGTACTATTAATAGATTAGCATTGCATCACCAAAGGAGAAAAATCTGTATTTTTCATCAACTGCCACCTTGTATGCACTTAGAACCTTCTCTCTGTCATACAGTGCAGAAACCAGCATTAATAATGTTGATTCAGGCAGGTGGAAATTAGTTATAAGTCTGTCTACGCATTTAAATTTATATCCAGGATAGATAAATATGTTAGTCCATCCGCTGCATGGCTTTAAATTGCCACTTTCATCTGCAGCTGACTCAAGAGTTCTTGTACTTGTAGTACCAACAGATATTACCTTGCCACCATTTTTCTTTGTTTCATTGATAATATCTGCTGCAGCTTCGTCTATCATATAGAACTCACTGTGCATATGATGCTCTTCAATATTTTCAACCTTAACCGGTCTGAAGGTTCCGAGACCAACATGAAGAGTTACTCTTGCAATTTTAACTCCCTTATCCTCAACCGCCTTAAGGAGTTCATTTGTAAAATGAAGACCTGCGGTAGGGGCAGCGGCAGAACCAGAATGTGTTGCATACACAGTCTGATATCTGTCTCTATCCTTTAATTCATGTGTGATATATGGTGGAAGTGGCATCTTTCCAAGCTTATCAAGGATTTCCTCCCAGATACCGTCATAGGTAAACTGTATGAGTCTGTTGCCATCCTCAACCACGTCTATTACCTCTGCCTTAAGAAGCCCATTTCCAAAGCTAATTTTTGCACCAGGCCTTGCTTTTTTTCCTGGCTTTACCAATGTCTCCCAGATGTTATTGCCCTTGTTCTTAAGAAGCAAAACCTCGATTCCTGCTCCAGTCTCTTCCTTCTCGCCCATGAGTCTCGCTGGAATTACCTTAGTGTCATTAATGACAAGGCAGTCTCCAGGGCTCAGATAATCAAGAATGTCACTGAAATGCTTATGACTTATCGAATCGTCCTCACGGTTAATTACCATAAGCTTTGAATCACTTCTCTTAAGCAAAGGGTCCTGAGCTATAAGCTCCTGTGGAAGATCATAATAAAAATCATGTAAATCCATATTCGCCTCTATGCTCTGATTGTAATGTTAAGCTTACCGAGTTCCTTAAGAATCTTATCGATAATCTTATTAACCTCTGCGTCCTCTAAGGTTCTGTCTAATGCTCTGAAGGTCATTGTATATGCTACTGACTTCTTGCCAGCCTCAACCTGCTCTCCTTCGTATACATCGAAAAGGCTGTATGACTCAAGAAGCTTTCCGCCACACTTTCTGATTACCTCCTCAATCTGTCCAACGAAGATAGTCTTGTCGCAAACAAGTGAAAGATCTCTTGTACTTCCAGGGAACTTAGCAATACCCTTATACTTAATATCGAAGTTTGAAAGCATTGTAACAACATCCATATTAAGAACTGCTATATATACTTCACCCTTCATATCATAGTTTGCAACTACCTCTGGGTGAACCTGTCCAATGTAACCAATCTCAATATTTCCCTTTACAATATTTGCCTGTCTTCCTGGATGAAGGAACTCATGGCACTGAACTGGTACATAGTTTACTGCACTGCCAAAACCAAGCTTATAGCAAAGCTCCTCTACAACACCCTTCATTGTGAAGAAGTCACCATCACCGTACATACCAAGTGTGAGCTTCATCTTCTCATCTGGAAGCTCTGTAAGAGGAAGTGCCTTTGGAATATAAACATTTGCAAGCTCATAGAGTCTTACATTCTTATTTCTTCTGTTGTAGTTTGTAGCGAGTGATGTGAGCATTCCATTGAGTGGAATTGTTCTCATAATACTGAAATCCTCGCCGAGTGGATTCATAATCTGAATTGCATTTCTGTATGGTGAATCACTTGGAAGGTTGAGCTTATCAAATACCTTTGGACTCTCAAATGAATAGCACATACCACCTGAAAAGCCGTTCTCCTCAACGATATCTCTTGCAATTGCACTAATTCTCTGGTCGTATGGAAGTCCACCGATTACCGATGAGGTCTTAGGAAGTGTTGTTGGGATATTGTCATATCCGTAGAATCTTGCAACCTCCTCTGCTAAATCAGCCATGCAGAGTAAATCCTGTCTGTATGTAGGAATTGTAAGTGTATTGTCACTCTCGTTATATGTGAGGCCAAGTGCCTTGAATATATAAAGCATCTTCTCCTCAGCAACATCTGTACCAAGAAGCTTGTTCATCTTATCTGGCTCAAATGGAAGTACCTTAGGCATTACTGGATTTGGATATACATCAACTGTACCATCAAGTACCTCTCCACAGCCCATCTCCTGAATAAGCTGACAAGCTCTGTCAAGAGCCTCCATAGCAAGATTTGGATCAAGTCCCTTCTCAAACTTTGAAGAAGCATCTGTTCTAAGTCCAACTCTCTTTGATGAAAGTCTGATATTTGTTCCATCGAAGCAGGCAGCCTCAAATAAAAGATCCTTAATATCATCTGTTACCATTGAGTTTTCTCCACCCATGATACCAGCGATAGCAACCTCCTTCTCACCGTCACAAATCATAAGAACGTTCTCATCGAGCTTTCTCTCCTGACCATCAAGTGTTGTGAAGGTAGAATCATTAGCTGCTCTCTTAACTACAATCTTATTGCCAGCGATTGTTCCAAGGTCAAATGCGTGCATTGGCTGACCAAACTCTTCCATAACATAGTTTGTTATATCAACAAGGTTATTGATTGAACGAATTCCCTGTGCAGCAAGTCTTCTCTGCATCCAGATAGGTGAAGGTCCAATCTTGATATTCTTTACTACTCTTGCGCAGTATCTCTTACACAAATCTGGATCCTTAACCTCAACTGAGATATAATCTGAGGTCTTCTCCTCTGTAGTCTTTGCCACCTCAACTACTGGTGGATAGAATGGCTTATCAAATGTTACTGCAGCCTCTCTTGCCATACCAATGATTGAGAAACAGTCTACTCTGTTAGATGTGATTTCGTACTCTACTACAACATCATCAAGACCGAGTGCCTTTACAGCATCATCGCCAGGCTTAACATTTGCAGTCTCTGGGAATACGTAAACTCCATTTTCAGGTGCTTCTGGATAGAAATCACGTGATGATCCCATCTCCTCGATTGCACACATCATACCAAATGACTCAACGCCACGAAGCTTACCCTTCTTAATCTTAATTCCTTCCTCTGGAAGCGGGCCACCGTCATGGCCACCTGCAACCTTACCACCATCAAGAACTGTTGGTACTAAGTCGCCCTCCTTAACATTTGGAGCACCTGTAACAATCTGAAGTAAATCCTCTGCTCCGATATCAACCTGACAGATAATAAGCTTATCAGCATCTGGATGTCTGTCAATCTTTACAATCTTTCCTACTACAATCTTCTCAAGATTCTTATCCATACGAACATAGTTTTCTACATGAGAACCTGAGAGTGTAATCTTATCTACATATTCCTGTGGTGTTACATCCAAATCAGGAACATATGCCTTAATCCAAGAAATTGGTGTATTCATAGTTTATTCTCCTCGTATAATATAATCACAAATAACAATCCTACTGGAACTGATCTAAGAATCTCTTATCGTTCTCGTAGAGAAGTCTCATATCATCAATCTCGTACTTGAGAAGTGTTACTCTCTCAAGTCCAATACCAAATGCAAATCCTGAATACTCATTTGGATCAATACCACACATCTCAAGAACGTGAGGATGAACCATACCACAACCAAGAATTTCTATCCATCCAGAACCCTTACATACTCTACAGCCCTTACCACCACACTTAAAGCATGTGATATCAACCTCTGCTGATGGCTCAGTGAATGGGAAATGGTGTGGACGAAGCTTTGTCTTTGTATTCTCACCAAAGAAGCTCTTTGCAAACTGATCAAGTGTACCCTTAAGGTCAGCCATTGTAATTCCCTTATCTACAACAAGTCCCTCAACCTGATGGAAGGATGGTGAATGTGTTGCATCAACCTCATCAGAACGGAATACTCTACCAGGTGAAAGAATCTTGATTGGAAGCTTGCCCTGCTCCATAATTCTAGCCTGAACCGGTGAAGTCTGTGTTCTAAGAAGTATCTCCTTATTAATATAAAATGTATCCTGCTCGTCCTTTGCTGGATGATTTGCTGGAATATTTAATAACTCAAAGTTATACTTATCATACTCGATTTCTGGTCCTTCGACGATCTCGTAGCCCATACCGATGAATACTCGCTCTAAATCCTCAAGAGCTGTCTGATTAGGATGTCTGTGTCCAGTCATCTTTCTCACGCCTGGAAGTGTAACATCGATTGATTCTCTCTTCATCTTCTCTGAAAGAATCTTACGATTAACCTCCTTAATCTTTAACTCGAGTTTCTCCTCGATTGCTGCTCTTGCCTCATTTACAAGCTGTCCAACCTTTGGTCTGTCCTCTGGTGCAACATCCTTCATTCCCTTAAGAACCTGAGTAAGCTCACCCTTCTTTCCAAGAATTGAAACCTTGATCTCATTTAATTTGTCAAGATTGTCTGAATCACTAATCTTTGAAAGTGTTTCATCCTTAATTCTCTGAAGCATCTCTTTCATTTATTGTTTCCTCCTCATATTGTATGTAACTCATAAAAAAAGTCCCTGTATAGCTTCCTATACAGGGACGATAAAAACCGCGGTACCACCCTAATTCCAGATATCAAAATATCTGACTCTTTAAAACACTATGACGCGTGTTAACCGTTTCCCCTACTCGAATACTCTTTAAGAGAAATGCTCCAGTGTGAAATTAAACAGTATCTTCTTCGTAGCAGAACTCTCAGCTAATAATTCCGCCTCTCTGTAAGGAACAATACCATCTTTTGCACCTTCATAGCAAAATATATTGTAATCAATGAATAATTCTAAGTCAATACCAAATTTTCTTAGTTTTACTCTGGACTGTAAAGAAGAACGTCTACATCATTCTTTCCATACTCGTAAAGTCTCTTCTTGATATACTCCTTATTGTATTCATTCGAAATGATTACTATTGTCTCAAGGAATTTATCAACGTAGCTTATCCACTTCTTGTAGATAAGAATTCTATCCTCTCTGGTTGGAGTTTTGCTTGCTTTATTCTTATCGAAGCCTGTATTGATGTCCGCTTCAATAATCTCCTTAAAGCCCATAGTCTTATACTCAATACCATATGCAATAAACTGAATCTCCTCAGTCTTTACAAATGCACAATCGTACATCTCGGTAATAAGTGGTATAATCGCCTCCTCTGGAGCATCGAAGTAATGACAGTAATAATAAATGTCATCCTTTCTTCTACACTCAGCAATATCCTGGCTGTTATACCAGAAGGAATCTCCAACATTAAACTTAAGCTCGAAGCTTCCAAACTTCTCGACGAACTCGTCGCCATTTGCTCTCTGCTTCTTCTTCTTTTTCTTGCCCTTTCTGGTTGGAACCGGATTCTCACTCAAGTAATCCTCAAGCTCATCCATATCTGTGATTCCAGCCTCCTCATTGGTGACATTAATCTTCTCCTCTGAGTTAACTGTGTTAATTCCAACTGCATTTACAGGGTTAATTGTAAGCTTTGTATCATTTGAAGGGTTAAGCTTTGTGTGCTCAGTAAATACTGGCGCATTCTCTTTTTGTCCCTCATCAAATTCGTCTTCGCCAAACAACTCATCAAAGCTTGCATCAAAATCAATATCATCCTCAGCTGTTTCTTCAGTAAAATCTGAATCCTCGAAGGCTGAATCAGAAAATGCTGAATCCTCGCCAAAGGCTGTATCTTCGCCAAATGCCGAATCCTCACCAAAGGCTGTATCCTCACCGAAAGCAGAATCCTCACCAACTGCTTCTGCAGAAGTCTCAGCTGACGCTGCTTCTTCAACTGGCGACTCAGGTGCCTCAGCTAACGCAGACTTAGAAGCCTCAATTGCTTCTGCTGCAAAATTATTTGCAGTATCCTCTGTTGCAATTTCTTTTGTTGCAGCTTCTTCAATCTTATCATTAGGCTCCTCAGCTTTAACTGGAGCAGCCTCCTTTACAGGCTGGTTTTTCTTAACCTTACCGAATACACTCTCAGAAACCTTTTCCTTAATAAGATCAAACTGAGCAGTATCGATATAGTTCTTGTCAAATACATTATCAGTCTTTGCCACAGGCTCAGCTGGCTTTTCATTATTATTAGCCTGCTCCTTAATTGCGCTCTTAATCTCGTCTGTTGGAAGTGGTACTGTATTGCCAGCAGCAACCTTATCAGCTATCTCTCTTGCTGATATTTCTTTTTCATCCTCAGCAACAGTGCTCATATCTATATCGCTTGAAGTAAGCTCTATTCCATGAGCCTCCTCAACCTTAGCCTCATTAACTTCCTTATCATCAAAGGCTGAATCAGAAAATGCCGAATCAGCGAATGCCGAATCAGAAAATGCTGAGTCAGAAAAACCGTTTGACTTATCCATATTCTGAACACTCTGCACGATATCATGCTTATTGACTACGCTATCTGGGAATGCGCTGTCATTCTCAGATTCATTCTCAAAGCTGTCATTATTCTCATTATAATTCTCGTCATAGCCGTCATCATAGCCATCATCATAACCGTCATCATAGTCTTCGCTATAATTGTCAGAGTATTCATCGCTATACTGATCGTCCTCTGGATACTCAGAATATGCTTCGTCCTCCGCATAATCATCGTTCCTTCTGCCCTTTCGATTCTGATACTCCTCCTCTTCTTCCTCGAAGTCATCATCCTCGTATTTTTTCTTCTTTTTCTTCTTATCCTCCTCGTAATACTCTTCTTCATCATAATCGTCGTAATCATCTTCATCCTCATCACTCTTCTTAAGGATTACTACCGATATTACAACAAGGAATATGAGAAACACAGCGAGTATTGCCGCATATATCAAACTTACTTTACTAATGTTTTCAAACATAAAGTATCCATCCTTTCCGTAAAAAAATCGAAATCAATAGTAGTATACTACACCGTGTCTTTAAATTCAATTTATTTTTAGTTCTAATATATTGTCTGATTCTAAGTTCTATTATTAATGATAAAGGTTTGCTTTACTAAAATAATCTGTTGTGCTATACTTTTCCCTACTTAAAGTTATTAAATACAATTATCATTATATCAATAAAGGAGATTTAGATATGGCAAAAGTCAGAACACGTTTTGCACCAAGTCCAACAGGAAGAATGCATGTTGGTAATCTTCGTACAGCCCTCTACGCTTACTTAATAGCTAAGCACGAGGATGGAGATTTTATCTTGAGAATTGAGGACACTGATCAGGAGAGAGAGGTTGAGGGCGCAGTAGATATCATCTACAGAACCCTTGAAAAAACTGGTCTTATTCACGATGAAGGTCCTGATAAGGATAAGGGTTTTGGTCCTTATATCCAGTCAGAGAGAACAAAGTCCGGATTATACATGGAATACGCTAAGAAGCTTATCGAAAAAGGCGAGGCCTACTACTGCTTCTGCGACAAGGAAAGACTAGGAAGCCTTGAGACTGATATCGAGGGAAAGAAGCTTGTAAAGTACGATAAGCACTGCCTCCATCTTTCAAAGGAGGAAATCGAGGCAAATCTTGCAGCCGGAAAGCCTTTCGTTGTGAGACAGAACACTCCAGATGAAGGAACCACTACCTTCAGCGACGAGCTTTACGGAGATATCACTGTGCCAAACGAGGAATTAGACGATATGATTCTTATCAAGTCTGACGGATTCCCAACCTATAACTTTGCAAATGTTGTTGATGATCACCTCATGGGCATTACTCATGTTGTTCGTGGAAATGAATACCTTTCATCAGCACCAAAGTACAATAGATTATACCAGGCCTTTGGATGGGAGGTTCCAACCTACATTCACTGTCCACTTATCACAGACGAAACTCACAAGAAGCTCAGTAAGAGAAGCGGCCATTCTTCATTTGAAGATTTGATTGACCAGGGATTTTTGACAGAAGCAGTTGTAAACTTTGTTGCTCTTCTCGGATGGTGTCCAAGTGACAACAGGGAGATTTTCTCTCTCAGCGAGCTCGTTAAGGAATTCAATTATCACAATATGTCAAAGTCACCTGCTGTTCTCGATATGACCAAGCTTAGATGGATGAACAGTGAGTACATAAAGGCTATGGACGATGAAGCATTTATCGAAAAAGCAATGCCTTATATCGATGAGGTTATTACAAAGGATATCGATAAGAAAAAGATTGCTTCTATGATAAAGACACGTATCGAGACCTTCCTTGATATCAAGGATCAGATTGATTTCTTCGAGGCAGTGCCTGAATACGACGTTTCAATGTATACTCACAAGAAGATGAAGACAAACGCAGAGAACTCTCTCGCACTTTTAACTGAAGTTCTTCCAGTACTCGAGTCTGCAGAAGCCTTTGATAACGACTCCCTGTTTGCTCTTCTTTCTGATTTTGCGAAAGCAAAAGAATATAAGACCGGCTTTGTAATGTGGCCACTTCGTACCGCTGTATCTGGCAAGCAGGCTACTCCTGGTGGAGCTACAGAGCTTATGTCTATCATCGGTAAGGACGAGACAATTTCAAGAATCAAAGCAGCTATCGAAAAGCTAAGCTAAGTATTTAACATAAAAAATACCGCCATTTGGCGGTATTTTTTATGTGTATCTATACATCTTCAAAATCATTCTGACAAACTGCCTTCAGCTATAGCCTCATCAGTTACATTCTCATCAATTATTTCATTTACTTCTATTTTATCTATTTTATCAATATTATCTTCCTCAGTCTCATCACTCATAACATCCTTGAAATTATGAGTTACTATAAGATACCGATTAATCTGCTCTCCAATAAAGATAAACAAAACGCCAAAATATAACCAGAACATCACAAAAACCATCGTGGTAAGGCTTCCGTACATAAGTGAATCCGCAAATGGACTTTCATAATATAAAGAAAAAAGCTCGGTTATACATGCCCAGGCAATTGTTGAAAATATAGCTCCAGGTATCTGACTTTTAAAGCTAAGCCTTCTCGCAGGAAGCTTAGTCATAAGTGCCCACAAAAATAAAAACAGTAAACCGTACATTACGGCATATCTCACATTAATAATCAAGGTAAGCATATTAGTAGATTCCGGAAATTTATCCGCAATAAAGACTGCAAGCTTATTTCCAAAAACCTTAAGCACGAGAAGAAGCACTAAAATGACTATAAAAACAGCCGTATATATCGCACTGATTCCTCTGATAATAAAATAATTCCTATCCTCTCTTGAGTTATTGATTTCGTTAAGAGCATTTCTTATCGCCATAATCGCCTTAGAGGCTGACCAAATCGCAATTATAACCGAGACTATAGTAAATGATGACATCTTATTTACATAGAGACTGTTAATCATACTCTTGAAGAATGCATTAAACTCCTGTGGGACCAGATTTGTGACAAAATCTACTATCTCACCTCTGGAAAACGGAAGATATGTAGTTGAATAAAGCAGAATATTCACAATAGGGAAGAATGCGAGCAAAATGAAAAACGCAGTCTGTGAAGCAAATGCCGCAATATGTGCTCCTCTCATACCCTTGTTGTAATCAAGTATGCTTGCAATTATTCTTTTTCTGTTCCTTTTTACCTTTTTTATCATAAAAATACCTGTTATTGTCCAAAATAGCGTTATTTTCCAAAAAGTGTCGACGTAATTATATTGTTCAATATAGCTATCGTCAAGAAAAACTTTTTAAAGCATAAAAAAACGAATCGTAAAAATCCGAAATGCCGGCCCCTACGTTTTGAGTCCTAGCAAAGCTAGGTGGGTATTCGCAGTCAGTCTTCTGAAGTCCACTCAAAGGAGGCTGGTCATCCAACTGATCATATAGAGTTCCCGTAAAAGAAAATGTAGGTTCAAAATTATAGGAGGTATCGAACATCCCAGACATTACATTCACGATTCGTTAATTTCTTTATTAAATTAATTAGATTATACAACTTTCAATGTGTAATTTCAACAATATATTATTACTTTTTAACAAAAAATTTGCATTTTTCAACCTCTTATGATATGCTATGGACGATTATTTGGGCTGGTCCTTTTGCCTATTAAGGATTTGCCTCAGGAAGCTTCAAATAGGCAGTAAAGGATATGGTAAATTAACATGAAAAAGAACGTTATTGTAGCTCAGTCTGGCGGACCAACCGCTGCTATTAATGCTTCTCTTGCCGGAGTAATCAACGGTGTTGTAGATAGCGAAGCCTACGACAAGGTTTTCGGAGCAGTTCACGGTATTCAGGGTGTTTTCAAGAGACAATTTATAAACCTTACTCAGCTGACAGAGGAATCCTACAGCTCTGTAGAATTTCTTCAGACAACTCCTGCTATGTATCTTGGCTCCTGCCGTTACAAGATGCCTTCAATCGAGGAAAATATCGAGGCCTACAAGCAGATATTCAATATTTTTGAGGAGATGAATGTAGGTGCATTTTTCTACATAGGTGGTAATGACTCAATGGATACCACAGCAAAGCTTTCAGCCTATGCCAAAATGATTGGAAGCGATATAAAGATAGCTGGTGTCCCAAAAACTATAGACAACGATCTCGTACTTACAGACCACACTCCAGGATTTGGTTCTGCAGCAAAATATATTGCCTCATCACTCATAGAGATTGCTCATGATACATATATCTACGACCTTCCAAGTGTCACAATAGTTGAAATCATGGGACGTGATGCCGGCTGGCTCACTGCTGCTTCAGTTCTTGCCAGAAATAAATACAACAGAGCGCCTCAGCTTATTTATCTTCCAGAGGTTCCATTTGACGTTGACAATTTCATCAACGATGTAAAAACCGAAATCGAGGTTTCAAAGAATGTTGTTGTCGCTGTCTCAGAGGGAATCAGAGACAAGGACGGAAATTATATATGTGCCGGTACCGCTACAAACGATACCTTTGGACATGCCCAGCTAAGCGGAGCAGGCAAGGCCCTTGAATATCTTGTAAAAGAAAAAATCGGTGTCAAGGTCAGATCAATCGAACTAAACATTCTCCAGAGATGCGCTGGACACATCTCCTCAAGAACGGATTTGGACGAGGCTACAAAGCTTGGTGAATTCGCAGTTCAGTTTACCGCAAAGGGCTTTTCTGGCTTTATGACCAGTATAAAAAGAAAGTCAACTGTCCCATACCTTTATGACATTGAGATGGCTGACGTATCCCAGATTGCAAACAAGGCCAAGTCAGTTCCTGTTGAATGGATAACCCCTGAGCATAACGACGTAACCCGCGACGTAATCTCCTACATAAAGCCTCTCATCCAGGGTGAGGTATCAATCACCTACCGAGACGGACTCCCAGTATACATTGACATTCCACATCTGACCGGAATGAATTAGAATATCGACATTCCACATCTGACCGGAATGAACTAAAAAAGTGCCAAGCCCACATTTGAGACTTGGCACTTTTTAATTAATTTATTTTAAGTTGGCGTAACCTAGAAGCTTGGCATCAACCTCGCTTGCTACCTCACGGCCTTCGTGGATTGCCCATACAACGAGGGACTGACCACGTCTTACATCACCACAGGCATAAACCTTGTCTACGTTTGTGGCATATGACCTGCAGGTTGTATTTACACTTCCGCGTGCGTTAAGTTCAACACCGAAGCTTTCCATGATATGGTTTTCAGCTCCTAAGAAGCCTGCAGCAATAAGTACAATATCGCACTCGATGATGTACTCTGACTCTGGGTCCTCCTTCATACTCATACGACCTGTTTCAGGGTCCTTCTCCCAGTTGAGCATTACACACTTTGCAGCCTTTACATGTCCATTCTCATCCTTAATGAACTCCTTAACGGTTGTCTCGTAGATTCTTGGGTCGTCACCGAAGAGTGCAATTGCCTCCTCCTGGCCGTAGTCTGTCTTTAAGACCTTTGGCCACTCTGGCCAAGGATTGTTTGCGGCTCTCTCTACTGGTGGCTTTGGCATCATCTCAAGCTGGGTAACTGCAATTGCGCCCTGTCTGATTGATGTACCAACACAGTCATTTCCTGTATCACCACCGCCGATGATGAGTACCTTCTTGTCCCTTGCTGATACATATTTGCCATCCTCAAGATTTGAGTCAAGTAAACTCTTAGTAGTCTGCTTTAAATAATCCACTGCGAAATAGATTCCCTTTGCATCTCTTCCCTCTGCTCTGATGTCTCTTGGCTTAGCTGCTCCGCAGGCAAGAATTACTGCATCAAAATCATTTATGACCTTTTCTGCCTTTACATACTTAACCTTTGATGCATTTATGTATGCTTCCATCTCATCGGCTACGGCAACCTTTTTAGGTGCTGCCTCCTTTGAGCCTCCAACCTCTGTTGAGGTTACAAATTCAATTCCTGTCTTCTTGAGGTAATCAATCTTTCTGTCAATTACACTCTTGTCAAGCTTCATATTTGGAATTCCGTACATAAGGAGTCCACCCACGCGGTCAGCTCTCTCGAACACGGTTACATGATGGCCTCTCTTGTTGAGCTGATCTGCAGCTGCAAGTCCTGATGGGCCTGAGCCAATAATTGCAACTCTCTTGTCTGTTCTTACCTTTGGTGGCTCTGAATTAACATAGCCCTTCTCGTATGCGTTCTCGATGATACATCTCTCATCTTCCTTTGTACATACTGCTTCACCATTGATGTTACAGGTACATGCAGCCTCGCAAAGTGCAGGGCAGACTCTACTTGTAAATTCTGGGAAGTTGTTTGTCTTTGAAAGTCTCTGATATGCCTCCTTGAGGTTTCCCATATATACGAGATCATTCCACTCAGGGCAAAGATTGTGGAGTGGACATCCAGATGCCATTCCAGATATCATCTGTCCATACTGGCAAAATGGAACACCACAGTCCATACATCTTGCTGCCTGCTTTTTCTGCTCCTCTAAAGGAAGAGGAACGTGAAACTCATCAAAGTTTTTGATTCTTGTTTTAGGACTCAAGCATGTGCTTGTCTTTCTATCATAATCCATAAATCCTGTTGGTTTTCCCATAACTTTCCTCTCCTCTCTATTTATTCTTGATAGCATAAAATGCTTCAATAAGTGCCTGCTCTGAAGAAAGTCCCTTGACCTCCATCTGAGCAACCTTAGACATCATCTTCTTGTAATCGTTTGGAATTATCTTCTTGAACTTTGGAAGATATTCCTCGAAGTTCTTTAAGATTTCCTTACCTAATTCAGAATTTGTATATGAAACGTGCTCTACGATCATATCCTTTAATTCCATAACATCGTACTTATCCTCGACAGCCTCGATGCTTATCATTTCCTTATTGAGCTTTGTATAAAGATCACTGTTCTTGTCGAGAACGTATGCAATACCACCGCTCATACCAGCTGCAAAGTTCTTTCCTGTTGGTCCAAGAATAACTACTCTACCACCTGTCATGTACTCACAGCCATGCTCTCCAACGCCTTCAACAACGGCGTAGGCTCCAGAGTTTCTAACTGCAAATCTCTCACCAGCAACACCATTTATAAAGGCCTTTCCGCTTGTAGCTCCGTAAAGAGCAACATTTCCGATAATAATATTATCCTCAGCCTTATACTTGATTCCACTTGGTGGATAAACGATAATCTTACCGCCTGAAAGTCCCTTACCAAGGTAATCATTGCTGTCTCCAACGAGCTCGAGTGTGAGTCCCTTAGGAATAAATGCACCGTAGCTCTGTCCACCACTTCCATAGCACTTAACAATGTAGGTGTCATCCTCAAGCTTATCATCATACTTCTTGGTAATCTCAGAACCAAATATTGTTCCGAGTGATCTGTCTGTATTCTTTATGTCAATTTCGATACTCTTCTTAGTTCCCTTTGCAAGAGCTGGTCCGAGCTTCTTCATAAGAATTGTCTCATCAATTGTCTTCTCAAGCTCGAAATCATAGAGATTCTTGTCAGCATAGCTAATCTTGTTCTGCTCAGAATCTGCAAATGGATTATTTACAATTCTTGAAAGATCGATATTCATCTTTGCAGCCTCTTCTGAAGCCTCGATGAAATCATTTCTTCCAACAAGCTCATCAACTGTTCTGACGCCAAGCTTAGCCATGTACTCACGAAGCTCTTCTGCGATAAACATCATAAAGTTTACAACGTACTCTGGCTTACCCTTGAACTTCTTTCTAAGCTCTGGATTCTGTGTTGCAACACCAACTGGACAGGTATCAAGATTACATACTCTCATCATTACACAGCCCATTGTTACAAGTGGTGCTGTAGCAAATCCGAACTCCTCAGCTCCGAGAATTGCTGCAATTGCAACATCACGACCGCTCATAAGCTTTCCGTCTGTCTCAAGGATAACCTTGTTTCTGAGGTCATTCATGATAAGTGTCTGATGTGTCTCTGCAAGTCCAAGCTCCCAAGGAAGTCCTGCATTATGAATTGAACTTCTTGGAGCAGCTCCAGTACCGCCCTCAAAGCCTGAGATAAGAATTACCTGTGCACCAGCCTTTGCAACACCGGCTGCAATAGTACCTACTCCTGCCTCAGAAACAAGCTTAACTGAAATTCTTGCGTCCTTATTAGAGTTCTTACAGTCATATATTAACTGTGCCAAATCCTCAATTGAGTAAATATCATGATGAGGTGGTGGTGATATAAGTCCTACACCTGGTGTTGAATGCCTTGTCTTAGCAACCCAAGGATATACCTTTCCTCCTGGTAAATGTCCACCCTCACCAGGCTTAGCACCCTGTGCCATCTTAATCTGAATCTCTTTTGCTGAAGTAAGGTATCTTGAGGTAACGCCAAATCTTCCTGATGCAACCTGCTTGATTGCTGAGCATCTGTTGAGACCATCCTTACCTACTGTAAGTCTCTCTAAGCTTTCTCCTCCTTCACCTGAGTTTGACTTACCGCCAATCATGTTCATAGCGATAGCCATTGTCTCATGTGCTTCCTGTGAGATAGAACCATATGACATAGCTCCTGTCTTAAATCTCTTAACGATAGATGAAGCTGGCTCAACCTCCTCGATAGGAATTCCACCATTTTCAGGATACTTAAGGTTGATAAGTCCCCTTAAATGGAAGAGCTTATCTTCATCATCAACTGCAGCTGTATACTTCTTGAAGATTTCATAGCTTCCTGTCCATGCAGCCTGCTGAAGAAGATGGATTGTGTTAGGATTGTACAAATGCTCCTCAGCTCCACTTCTCATCTTATGGTCACCCATTGAAGTGATAGTAAGGTCTGTGTCAAGTCCAAGTGGATCAAAGGCTGATGAATGAAGAGCCTCAACATGCTTCTCAATATCCTTAATATCTACTCCGCCCACTCTTGATACTGTATTTGTAAAGTATTTATTTACAAGCTTCTCTGAAAGTCCAACAGCCTCGAAAATCTGTGAACCCTGGTATGACTGAATTGTTGAGATACCCATCTTAGATGCAATCTTAACAATACCATGCATAATTGCGTGAGTGTAATCCTCGACTGCAGCATAGAAGTCCTTGTTAATCATGTGATTGTCAACCATCTCCTTGATTGTATCAATTGCAAGGTATGGATTGATTGCGCATGCACCGTATCCAAGAAGAGTTGCAAAATGATGAACATCTCTTGGCTCGGCTGACTCAAGTACCAGAGCAACTGCTGTTTTCTTCTTGGTATTTACAAGGTGATGTGACATTGCAGATACTGCAAGAAGTGATGGAATAGCAACATGATTCTCATCTACTCCTCTGTCTGAAAGAATGATAATATTTACACCATCTCTGTAAAGCTTGTCTGCCTCTACAAAGAGTCTGTCAATTGCCTTCTCAAGTGAAGTATTCTTATAATATGTAATTGGAATAACTGCTGACTTAAGATACTTTGTGTTAAGGTTCTTAAGCTTAAGCATATCTGTGTTTGTAAGAATTGGATTATGAATTCTGAGCATACTGCAGTTTTCAGGCTTCTCCTCAAGGATATTACCCTCACGTCCAAGATATACTGATGTTGATGTTACAACCTCCTCACGAATTGCATCGATAGGTGGATTTGTAACCTGAGCAAACATCTGGTGGAAGTAATTGAAGAGTGGCTTAATCTTTGTTGAAAGCACTGAGAGAGGGCTGTCAACACCCATAGCTGCAATGGCCTCTGAGCCATTCATTGCCATTGGTCTTAATGCATTCTTGTACTCCTCGTATGTGTATCCAAATGATTTCTGAAGCTTTGCTCTGTCCTCATCTGAAAGCTCTGGAACTCTCTCATTTGGAATCTTTAAATCCTTAAGGCTTGTGAGATGCTGATCAATCCACTCACCATATGGCTCAGCACCTGCATATTTATTCTTTAACTCCTCATCATCGATAAGTCTTCCCTTTACTGTATCAACGAGAAGCATCTTACCTGGTCTAAGTCTGTCCTTAAGTACAATTGTTGAAGGATCAACATCAAGAACACCAACCTCTGATGAAAGTACTAAATGATCATCATTTGTAATGTAGTAACGTGATGGTCTGAGTCCATTTCTGTCAAGAACTGCTCCCATGTAATCTCCATCTGTAAAGAGAATTGAAGCAGGACCATCCCATGGCTCCATCATTGTTGCGTAATACTGGTAAAAGTCTCTCTTTGTCTGTGAGATTGACTTATTTGACTCCCATGGTTCAGGGATCATAATCATTACTGCAAGTGGAAGTGGCATTCCGTTCATTACAAGGAACTCGAGTGCATTGTCAAGTCTTGCTGAATCTGAACCATCTGGATCAAGTACAGGTGTAATCTTGTGAAACTCACCCTTGAAATACTTTGAGTCCATAGTCTCTTCTCTTGCTATCATCTTATCCTCATTACCACGGATTGTGTTAATCTCACCGTTATGTACAAGGAATCTGTATGGATGAGCTCTAAGCCAGCTTGGTGTTGTGTTAGTTGAGAATCTTGAGTGAACAAGCGCAATTGCTGACACATAATCCTCATCAAGTAAATCTAAATAGAAGTTTCTAAGCTGATCTACAAGAAACATTCCCTTATATACTATTGTTCTGCTTGAAAGCGAAGGAACGTAGGTATCCTCATTACTCTGCTCAAATACTCTTCTTACAACGAAAAGCTTTCTGTCGAAATCAAGTCCCTTCTTAACGTTTTCAGGCTTCTTTATAAATGCCTGCATAATACATGGCATTACCGCAATTGCTTTATGTCCTAAAATGTCAGGGTTGGTTGGTACCTGTCTCCATCCAAGAAAACTAAGTCCTTCCTTCTCAACAATAATCTCGAACATCTTCATAGCCTGCTTTCTTGCAAGCTCCTCTGTAGGGAAGAAGAATACGCCTATACCATACTCTCTCTCTCCGCCAATATTAAATCCAAGCTCCTTAGTTGCCTTCTTAAAAAACTTATGTGAAATCTGAAGAAGAATTCCAACACCATCACCAGTTTTACCCTCGGCATCCTTTCCAGCTCTATGCTCAAGGTTTTCTACAATCTTAAGTGCGTTGCTTACTGTCTCATGAGTCTTCACACCTTTGATGTTAACAACTGCACCAATACCACAGTTATCATGTTCAAACTTATGATTGTAAAGTCCATGCTCAGCTCTAATCATTTTTTCATTCTCCATCATGCTTAATTCCTTCCTTTTAGATTTTTTCTTTTTTGCATAATACACCTTAATATTTATTTTGTAAACCTTGCCCTTTTTCAAAATGTCAGACTATTTGTCTTTTTGATATTTTTGAGACTATTGTCAGTCTTTTAATGCGATTGTTTTGCTATTCCATACATTAATTGCACCATATTTTTATGTATTTATAGTTCTTTTTGCATTCATATTCAATCATCTTTACATTTTAAACCAAAAACAGGGCTTCATACCTTAATGAAGCCCTGTCAAACTTTAAATTGTTATTTTTTTACTTAATTTTATTAAAATATACATTACCGTACTAAATATTGCTATTCAGAAGGCACCTCAACCTCGCCCTTGCTCTTTACGCCTGTTTCATTTTCAAGAATATGGCTGATTCTCTGAACATTGTCAGTAGCTGTATACTCCTCATTATTATAGAAAAACTTATGAAGTGCTATAACGTTGTCCTCAAGATTCTGAGCTGCAATACAAGCACCCTTTGATGGATTTGAGCTATAGAATGCATACTTCACAGGAAATCCCATTGTTCCTTCAAGTTCATAAGAAAGAATATGAGTAGCCAGACTTATCATCTCGTCCTCTGTGATACTAGTTGACACATATGGGAATATCTCATCTATAACACTATTAATCTGAGACATATTCATCGTCTTGGCCTTTGCAATAAGTCCTGAAAGAATCTCTCTTTGTCTCTCTGTTCTCGCAATATCACCACCACTAAGCTTTCTGATTCTGGCATAGGCTGTAGCCTGTGCTCCGTTCAGAGTTACATCTCCTGTCTGATATACACCATCAGAAGAAATACCATTGGTAGCTATCTGCTCAGCAAGTGCCTGATTAAGCTTAGGAATCTCTTCCTCCTCAATATGAACTGTTACACCGCCCATTGCATCGATTGCTCTGGTTAGTCCTTCCCAGTTAACTGTGATATACTCTGTAATACTAAGATCAAGATTAGCATTAAGAGTCTGAATAGCCATCTCTGGGCCACCATATGCATATGCTGCATTACACTTTACAGTGCTTTTCTTTGCATTCTGAACCTCAAGCATTGTGTCTCTGTATACTGAAACAAGCTTAACCTTCTTTGTATCATTATTAATACTTGCAACGATTATCGAGTCAGAACGGCTTCCAGCACCTAAATCGCCGCCTCTCGTATCAACACCAAAGAGGGCAATTGTTGTGTACCCTTTGATTTCTTCCTCATCGACACCTTCGTTAATCTCAAGCTCTTCTGGTTCAAGGTCATTAACAATAACCTTTTCATACTTCTCGTGAACATACTGTTTTCCAAGGAAAATGACAAGTACTCCGATAAGTATTAACTCAATAACAAATGCTATACCAAACTTTGCATCTGTTGGCATACCTTTTTTCTTTCTTCTATTATCTTTCATATACCCATCCTTTGTTTTCTTCCGAATTCTGCGGAATAAAATCATATAAAATACGTTAATTAGTAAGTCTCAAACATTACTATAACATATTATACCTTTAGTACAAGCAATTTTATGGTTAGATTTATTAATTTTTCATTAATAAGTCTTATTAATACGTCTTATTAATTAGTTTTTCTTAATTGCTTTATCCTTTTCTTTATTACAAGAGTGTCTCCAAACATTCTGAAGACCTGTTTAATGGATATCTTTGATTTTGCCCCTTCTTCACCTCTGGTCTTTACCATAGTAACAGGACGTTCGATTATCTTAAATCCATACTCAGCCAAAACAGCCAGCATCTCAATATCAAACGAGAATCTGTCAGACCTAAGCTTAGTCAAAACCGTCTTAATACAATCAGTTCTAAATAGCTTAATACCTGTCTGGGTATCCTTGAGCTTAAGCCTGAAGAGTAGCTTTAACATAAAATAGTATCCATAGCTCATAATTTTTCTTAGTATTGAATATTCAATATGCGAATCCTTATGGAGCTTGGAGCCAATGCAAACATCAGCATTTTCAGCCTCAATTGCCTCTAAATACCCTTTCAGAAGAGACGGCGGAAGTTCAAGATCCGAATCAACAAAGGCAGTAAACTCAGCCCTTGAAGCTGCCATTCCTCTTCTAACTGCGTATCCCTTTCCTCTGTTTTCTGAGTATGAGATAACCTTTATTCTATTGTTAATATCTGCTGCCTTCTCCATCTCAGCCTTTGTATTATCCCTGCTTCCATCGTCCACAGCGATGATGTAATAATCCTCAGCGAACTCACTGATTTCCGAAGCCGCCTTCAAAAGATTATCCTTAATCATGCTTTCCTCGTTGTAGGCAGGCATAACAACTGTAAGATAGTTGACATACTCTTTACCATTTTTCATGACTAACTTCTCTTTGATATGCCAGGATTATTTTCCCTTGTACATATCCTCATAATACTTCTGATAATCACCGCTTGTAACACGCTTCATCCACTCTTCGTGCTCAAAGAACCATGCAATTGTGAGCTTGATTCCTTCCTTGAACATAGTCTCTGGGTACCAGCCTAAATCAGCCTTAATCTTATCTGGAGCAATGGCATATCTTCTGTCATGGCCCTTTCTATCCTCAACATATGTGATGAGCTCCTTAGACACAAGTGCCTTTCTTGGGTCTCCCTCTGGAAGCATCTCCTGAAGAGTCTCAAGAATAATTGTGATAATCTCGATGTTCTGCTTCTCGTTATGTCCACCAATGTTATATCTCTCACCGAGAACGCCCATCTCCTGAACCATATCAATTGCCTTAGCATGGTCCATAACGTATAACCAGTCACGAACATTCTTTCCATCGCCATAAACTGGAAGCTTCTTTCCCTGAAGAGCATTGTTGATGATAAGTGGAATAAGCTTCTCTGGGAACTGATAAGGACCATAGTTATTGCTGCAGTTTGTAATATTTGCAGGGAAATGATATGTGTCAATATAAGCCTTTACAAGCATGTCAGATGATGCCTTTGAAGCTGAATATGGGCTGTGTGGGTCAATTGGTGATGTCTCATAGAAGAATGCATTGTCGTCATCAGGAAGTGATCCATAAACCTCATCAGTTGAAACGTGAAGGAACTTCTTGCCCTCCTTGAAGCTTCCATCTGGAAGTTCCCATGCTGCCTTAGCAGCATTAAGCATAACGCCTGTACCAAGTACGTTAGTCTCAATAAATACCTCTGGATTCTTGATACTTCTGTCTACATGTGACTCAGCAGCAAAATGAACTACTCTGTCGATATCATTTTCAGCAAAAATCTTCTCGATTGCTTCCTTGTCACAGATATCAGCTTTAACAAATGTATAATTTTCTCTATTCTCAATATCTGTAAGATTCTCTAAGTTACCAGCGTATGTAAGCTTGTCAACATTGATAATTCTGATTTCATTGTCATACTTGTTAAACATGTAATGAATGTAGTTTGAACCGATAAATCCGGCTCCGCCTGTTACTAAATAAGTTCTCATCTTTACCTCCTTATTTCAAAACAAATGATAAATACTATCTGAGCTTCTCAAGCTCCTCCTTAACAATACGATTAACCTCGCCTGGGTCAGCCTTTCCCTTCATCGCCTTCATAGTCTGTCCAACAATAGCTCCCATAGCCTTTTCTTTTCCGCCGAGGTAGTCACTTACTGACTTTGGATTCTGAGCAATCAGATCAAGAATAACCTTTGTGAGTGCTCCTGAATCATTTACAGTCTTAAGGCCGTTCTCCTCAACATATATCTCAGGATCAATGTCTGAAGCAAATATCTTCTCAAATACTTCCTTTGCGACAGATCCATTGATTGTCTTTTCCTCAACAAGCTTAATAAGCTTTGCAAGGTTCGACGCACTGAACTTAAGCTTCTCTGCGTCTATTCCAGTCTCCTTCATAAGTCTCATGGTTTCAACCATAAGCCAGTTAGATACCTTCTTTGGAGCAGCACCAAGGCTGATTGTCTCCTCAAAAATATCAGCAAGCTTCTTAGAAGCTGTGATGATGTCGATATCATAATCAGGAATATCATACTCTTCCTTATATCTAATCTTCTTCTCAGCTCTAAACTCCGGCTGTCTGGCCTTTATATCCTCAATCCACTCATCAGAGATGATGATTGGAACTAAGTCTGGGTCTGGGAAATATCTGTAATCCTGTGCATCCTCCTTAGAACGCATTGGATAAGAATACTCCTTAGTATCATCCCATCTTCTTGTCTCCTGAACAACCTTCTCACCAGCCTCAAGAAGATCAATCTGTCTTGCGGTTTCATTTTCAATTGCTCTTGCAATTGCTCTGAAGGAATTCAAGTTCTTTGTCTCAGTTCTTGTACCGAACTCCTCTGTTCCTGCCTCTCTGAGTGAAAGGTTAACATCAGCTCTCATCGAACCCTCGTTAAGCTTACAGTCAGATGCACCTAAATACTGAATTGTCTCTCTAAGCTTCTCAAGATAAGCAATTACCTCGTCTGCTGATCTCATATCAGGCTCTGATACAATCTCAATAAGTGGAACTCCTGAACGATTGAAGTCAACAAGCGAGCTGTCTGTCCATGTATCATGAACAAGCTTTCCTGCATCCTCCTCCATATGAATCTCATGAATTCTTACAAACTTTTTGTTGCCATTTACCTCTATCTCAACCTTACCATCACGGCATATTGGGTAATAAAGCTGTGAAATCTGGTAATTCTGTGGGTTATCTGGATAGAAATAATTCTTACGGTCAAATTTACAATTCTTTGTAATGTTACAGTTTGTTGCAAGTCCTACTGAAATAGCCTTCTCAACAACACCCTTATTTAAAACTGGGAGTGAACCCGGCATACCTGTACAAACTGGACAGGTATGTGTGTTTGGTGCTCCACCAAACTCAGTTGAACATCCGCAGAATATCTTTGTCTTTGTATTAAGCTCTACATGAACCTCAAGACCGATTACAACTTCATAATTCTTACTCATAGCTTCGGTCCTCCTTATTCACCAAGTTCTGCAAGCTTCATATCCCTTGTACACTCAAATGAATATGCAGCCTGTATAATCTTCTTCTCATCAAAGGTCTGTCCAAGTATCTGAAGTCCAATTGGCATGCCATCCTTGTCAAAGCCACATGGAAGTGTTATACCTGGAAGTCCAGCAAGATTTACAGATACAGTATAAATATCACCAAGATACATCTTGATTGGGTCTGACAATGACTCACCGCACTTAAGAGCTGTTGTCGGAGCAACAGGTCCAAGGATTACATCGTACTTCTCAAAAGCCTTGTCAAATGCCTTCTTGATAAGGGCCTTTACTCTAAGGGCCTTTACATAGTAAGCATCATAGTAACCTGATGAAAGAACAAATGAACCAAGCATAATTCTACGCTTAACCTCAGGTCCAAAGCCCTCTGAACGTGTCTTCTTATACATATTGTGGAGATCAGTATAATCAGCTGTTCTGTAGCCGTACTTAACTCCATCGAATCTCTCAAGATTTGAAGATGCCTCTGCTGAAGCAATTACATAGTATGCAGGGATTGCATACTCAACCATTCCAAGGTCAAACTCCTCAACGATTGCCCCCTTATTCTTTAAGGTCTCTGCAGCCGCAAGAACTGCTGCCTTAACCTCAGGGTCAATTCCCTCAAGGAAATAATCTCTTGGAACACCAACCTTCATTCCCTTAACATCATCCACAAGTGCGCTTGTGAAATCTATATCATCTCTGTCTGCTGAGGTTGAATCCTTCTTATCATTTGCACAGATTGCCTCGAGAACTGCTGCACAGTCTGAAACATCCTTCGCGAGAGGTCCAATCTGATCAAGAGATGAACCATAGGCAATGAGTCCGTAACGTGAAACTCTTCCGTAGGTTGGCTTAATTCCTGTGATTCCACAGAAGCCCGCTGGCTGTCTGATTGAACCACCTGTATCAGAACCAAGTGCATATGGAACCTCGCAGGCTGCAACAGCCGCTGCTGAACCACCTGATGAACCACCTGGTACTCTGTTTAAATCCCATGGATTCTTTGTTGCGCCGTAGTAGGAGGTCTCAGTAGTACTTCCCATAGCGAACTCATCCATATTAGTCTTTCCAACAATGACAGCTCCAGCTGCCTCAAGTCTCTCAACTGCTGTAGCAGTAAATGTAGGAACAAAGTTTGAGAGAATCTTTGATGAACAGGTTGTGAGTATTCCCTCTGTACACATATTATCCTTAATTGCGACAGGAACACCTGCGAGAGGACCTGTAAGCTCACCCTTATCAATCTTCTCCTGGATAAGCTTTGCCTTCTCTAAAACCTTCTCCTTGTCAAGAACTGTTACGAAAGCATTTATGCTTTTCTCGTTCTTCTCTATAGCTGCAAAGGTTGCCTCTGTGGCCTCAACCACCGAGATTTCCCCTGCCTTAATCTTCTTGCCAAGCTCTGTGGCAGTCAACTTCATTATATCCATTATTCTGCCTCCTTAGTCAAATGTCTTCGGTACAACATAGCAGCCGTCCTTCTCTTCAGGAGCATTTTTAACCATGTTATCTCTATCATCAGAGTTTGTAACAACATCCTCTCTGAACACATTGGAAACTGGAAATGTATGGCTCATAGCCTCAACATCCTTTGTGTCTAACTCATTAAGCTTTCCGACATAATCAAGCATGCTTGACATATCCTTTTTCGCCTGCTCCTTCTCCTCATCAGAGAGCTCAAGCTTTGCAAGGATTCCTACGTAGTCTATTGTTTCATCTGTAATAACCACTATTAATACCTCCTTGTTCTGGTTCGAGCAACCAAACCATTAATAATTTTCGCTTTTATAAGGTATTTGTATTAACTATCCAAATTAATCTCTAACCTTTATATGAACCTCACGAAGCTGCATCTCTGTAACCTCATTTGGTGCTCCACACATAAGGTCTGCTCCAGAACCGCTCATTGGGAATGGAATAACCTCACGAATATTTTCTTCATTTCTAAGAAGCATAATCATACGGTCTACACCAGGTGCCATACCAGCGTGTGGTGGTGCGCCGAACTGGAATGCACTGTAAAGTGCTCCAAACTTAGCCTCAAGAATATCCTTAGAATATCCAGCAATCTCAAATGCCTTCTCCATAATCTCCATATCATGATTACGAACAGCACCTGATGAAAGTTCAACACCGTTACAAACGATATCATACTGGTAAGCAAGAATATCAAGTGGGTCCTTCTCATTAAGAGCCTTAAGACCGCCCTGTGGCATAGAGAATGGATTGTGTGTAAATCCAATCTTCTTGGTCTCTGGATCAAGCTCGAACATTGGGAAGTCATTTACATAGCAGAATCTGTATGCATTTTTCTCAATTAAATCAAGTCTATTACCAAGCTCAGTTCTAATCTGTCCAGCAAATACTGCTGCCTGCTGCTCTCTGTCTGCGATGAAGAAGATTGTGTCTCCAACATTAAGATTAGCAAGTGTCTTAAGCTCTTCCTTCATATCATCTGGAATAAACTTATCGATAGGTCCCTTGTAAGAACCATCCTCAAGAACCTCTAAGTAACCAAGTCCGCCCATACCAATTGACTGAGCAAACTTGAGCATCTTCTCGTGCTGACCCTTTGAAAGCTTCTTTGGAGCGTTGATAGCTCTAACTGTCTTTCCGTGGAAAGGCTTAAAGGTACATCTCTCAAAGAACTCTGAAAGATCAATTATTCTAAGTGGGTTTCTAAGGTCTGGCTTATCTGAACCAAACTCAAGCATAGCCTGCTTGTAGCTGATGATTGGATAAGGTGCCTCTGTCACCTCATAGCCTGCTGGTGCAAACTTTGCAAATGTCTCTGTTAATACCTCCTCACCAACTGCAAATACATCCTCCTGAGTAGCGAAGCTCATCTCGAAATCAAGCTGATAGAATTCTCCTGGTGAACGGTCAGCTCTTGCATCCTCATCTCTGAAGCATGGTGCAATCTGGAAATACTTATCAAAGCCAGAAACCATAAGAAGCTGCTTGTACTGCTGTGGTGCCTGTGGAAGTGCATAGAACTTTCCCTTAAATCTTCTTGAAGGAACAATGTAATCTCTTGCTCCCTCTGGTGATGAAGCGCAAAGGATTGGAGTCTGAATCTCTAAAAATCCCATATCGCTCATCTTCTGTCTGAGGAAGCTAATTACCTTAGATCTGAAAATCATATTATCCTTTACCTTCTGGTTACGAAGATCAAGGTAACGATACTTAAGTCTTACATCCTCTCTAACTTCCTTTGAGGTCATAATCTCAAATGGAACCTGTGTATATACCTTACCAAGAATATCAATTGTGTGAGCCTCAAGCTCGATAGTTCCTGTAGGAATCTTTGAGTTGTAGGTCTCCTCGTCTCTATGCTCAACGAGACCCTTAACTGAAATACTCATCTCACGAGTAATACCATCAAGTAAGCTTGTATCTCTAAGCACTACCTGCATTACTCCATACATATCACGAAGGTCGATAAATGATACTCCGCCGTGATCTCTAATGTTCTCAACCCATCCAGCAAGTCTTATCTCGCTGCCAACAAGGGATTCATTTACATTCTCAATTGTCATGTCTCTGTAAATGTTCTTAACGTTCATCTCTTTACTCCTTAATAATAAATTTTCTGCACTTTCTTCAAGAAAATAAAAAATCCCGAAGCTTAAATGCTTCGGGACGTAATATACAAAATATATCTCGCGGTACCACCCGATTTGAAATGCACATAATATGCAAATCCACTCTTTATCATTGACGCAGATTAACGTGCCACCCTAATGTGTAATATCACCTCGAATGGCAAGCTCCAGAGTGTTCAGCTTTTTAACGGTGTCACAAAGAGGCTCTCAGTCCCTGACCTCTTATCCCTGTACAGTCCTTGTTAAGGCTGTCTCCTTCATAGCCTTTAGTATTTATTTACCTAATTAAGTGGCATTATATTCTACTTTACCGAATTTGTAAAGATATATTTGCCAGATTATTAAGGTTTATTTGTTATTATCTATTTTTTAACATCAATTGAGTAATCCGTCCTGTTCAAGGACAAATTCGGATTGTAATTAGGATCACCATTTTCAAGAAGCTCGGACCATTTTTCCTTAAACAGTCTTATTCTTGTCTCATCAGCTTCTGTGTGACCAGGCTTTCCAGTATAGGTTGCCTTCGCATTTGGCGCATAGACATTCAGGTATCCGTCAACCCTGAGCTTCAGACAAAAATCTGCTGCGGCAAATTTCTCTCCCAGTGTCCTGTCAAAGCCCTTGGCAAGCTTAAACATAGATTTCTTAATCATAAGAAACTCAATACCAAGGCAGGTGAAGTCCTGAGACATCTTGCTTCTATCGAAATACACTCCGTCCGCTTCCTTCTTATTATAGAAGCTTCTGTTTAATGCCATATCCCCACCCAGGAACATTCCAGCATGGAAAAGTCCTCCGTAAGGATTATATATTCTTCCCGAGCAGGCGCCCACCTCTTCTCTCGACATAAATGAGACGAGCTCACCAAGTGTAGAGGTATCTCTGAGAACTATATTATTGTCAGCAAACAGTATCAGCTCATCCTTGCATTTTTTTACTGCGTGGTTATACACATCACAAATAATCGGCTCATTCTTCCACTCGTAAACCGAAAGCTTCTTCGCAAGAATGCTTATATCCTTAAATTCTTTACGTATCTCAGAATCTCCAGAATAGAGAAGTATCTCATAATTCCTATACTCCTGCTCGCCAATGGACATAATCAGATTTTTTGCATCCAGACTTTTCTCAGAATATATTATTATAGAAACAAGTGGTTTTTCCTCCGGACAGTATCTCACTCTAAAGAACTCACCCTCCTCCGAAAGAAGCACCTCACCCTTGATATCCTGTCTCAAAAGATGCTCAACAAGCGCCTTTTTGCCCGCATTTCTGGCATAGCCCTTTGAGTCAAGACTTCCTGCTGTAGATTCCTCATGAACTCTCCAGTGATAAAGCGGCTTTGCAACATGTCCAATCTTTCTCTCGTCGTCAATCTCCTCAACGCACCTTAGCACAAAATCATAATCCTGAGCTCCGTCAAAATCACTTCTAATATTTCCGACCTTTTTTGCAACATCCTTTCTCACAAATAGAAAATGACATATATAATTGCTTGCTCTAAGCAAATCAAGATTAAAGTCCGGCTTGAAATGGGGATAGAAATACCTTGTACCATCAAAGTTGCATTTGTCCTCATCAGTGTAGATAAGCTTTAGGCCTGGCTTCTCATTAAGAAGCTTTGCCATCTGGAAAAGTGCATCCTCATCTATATAATCGTCATGATCAAGAAATGCAAGCCACTCCCCTGTAGCAGCCTTAATTGCTTCATTTGTATTGCCAGCTATACCAAAATTATCAGAAAGAAGCTTATAGACAATTCTCTCCTCCTCCGGATAATTATGTCTTATCAGCCTTGAAATCCGGCTGGATTCATCCTTATTTGCACTACCGTCAGCAAGCACAAGTTCAAAATTAGGATAGGTCTGGGCAATAACTGAATCAATCAGCTGCTTAAGAAAAACATCCTTTGTCCTAAATACCGGCACGATAATACTTATCCTCGGCTTAAAATTAAGCTTATCCGAAAGCTCTCTGTGCTCTTTTCTCTCACTCTCAGACAGTACACCTTGCTCGTGCCACTTCATATATCTGTTGTGAGTTGTTATATATGACTTAACTCTGCTGGCTGTGCTCCTTATTCCTACCTTTTTAATGTAGGCTCCAGTCTTTTTAATATTATTTTTTACTCCGTAAAATGTGTCTTTATTCATATTATTCTTTCACTTCGTTATTTGTATCAATTTCAACCATAAATGGCTTTTGGTTCCTTGAGAATGACTGATTATAGTACGGATCGCCCTTCTCAAACACCTCGCTCCAGCGACTTATGAGAAGCTCCTTTTCTTCCTCTGAAATAATCCTCTCACTCTTATCTCTGGCTATATACCATTTAAGTCCAGCTGCATATGTAATAAGCCGGCCTTCCTTTGTAAGCTTAAGTCCAAAATCAACCATACCTGCGCCCTCGCTGAGCGACTCATCAAAGCCAAGCACCCTTTGATAATCCTTCTTCTTTAGCATCAGACATTCTGAGGAATAGGCGGAATAATTGCCATTTAAAATTGCCCTCTCCATATATCCATACTCATCATCCTTAAGTCCCTCGTGAACCTCAACAATTCGCTCCCTTGCTCCAAGGATTATTCCTGCATGGTATATCCTGTCCTCGTGAGTAAGTAGCTTTGCACCAACTGCGCAAACCTCTTCTCTCTCAAGCATAGAAGCCATATTGGATATAGTATCTGGCTTTATCATTGAAACATTCTCATTTAAAAGTAACGCATACTCTCCCTTAGCTGATGCAACCGCCAGATTGACCATTGCCGAATAATTATTCCTGATGCTTCTGGCAATGTAAACATTCTTGTACTTTGATTTAAGACTTACCAGCTTTTTCACAAGCTTTTCAGAAGCAATCTTTGGAAGAACAATAATAAACTCTGTATTTTTATAATCACTCTTATCAATTATTGTCTGAATGCAGGTATCAACCTGGGATTCTTCCTTTCTCACAGGAATTACAATAGATAAAAGGGGATTACACTTCGACCTGTACTTTACGTTGTAAATACCCCAAAGCTCGCTTGTGTCAACGTAAGCCCTGATATCATTTCTCTCAAGCTCGGCCATAATTGCGTTTCTACCGGACTCGTAGCAGTACATCTTGTTTTCCGGATTCTTTGCTGTGGAGCCCTCATGAACCCTCCAGTGGTATAGCACCCTTGGAACATGTCCAATCTTCTTACCCTTTTTTGTAACAATATCATAGGCTCTTAGGATCAAATCATAATCCTGTGAACCATCAAACTCCTTGTGAAGTCCGCCAATCTCACTCATGACGTCCGATTTAACCAGAACAAAATGAGTTATATAATTGTGGGATCTGAGCAAATCTATGCTGATATCAGGCTTGAAATGTGGTTCTGCATACCTCCATTTGTCGCCCTTTCCGATAATCTTATCCTCGTCGGTATATATAAATTCATAGTCGGTATCCTGAAGCATAAGTACAAGCTGATAAAATAAATCTGGCTCAATCACATCATCATGATCAAGAAGACCAATGTATTCACCCTTCGCAAGCTTCAGTGCCTCGTTGGTATTATCTGAAATTCCAAGATTATCTCTGAGCCAGGTAATTTTTATCCTTGCATCCTTTGCCATATATGCCTTCAGCACGTTTCTTGTCCCATAATCTGTACTTGCATCTGCAATGCAAAGCTCCCAGTTTTTGTAGGACTGACTGATGCAGGACTCTATCATCTCTTCTAAAAATTTCTCAGGAGTATTATACGTAGGCACAAGAATACTGATAAGAGGCTCATAATCAAAATGAGCCTCTCTCTGCTTTTCCAATTCGTCATTTGACACACGGGTACTCAAAAACCATTCAGGATATATATCCGAAAGAACGGTTCCCTCGCCCATGCCTTTTTTAATTTTCTCTCCGACACCCTTTAATCCATTTTCAGAGACATAATTTACAAGTCTTCTGACACTGTTTGGATTAAATATCTTTTTCACCTTGGAAATCATAGTTTTCTCGCAATCCTTTTTAGCTTTTTTAGTCCTCTGGATGTAATGTAAATGGTGCTCTTGTGACAAGGAAATTAGGATTGTAGAAAGGATCTCCCTTCTTTAACTCCTCGCCCCAAAGTGACTGGAATAAATCTATCTCACCCTGAAATCTCTTCTTCTTCTCTGGAGTGTCCTCATAGCCTCTTGACTTAGATTCATAGTGATGCCATTTTGCAAAGGCATCATAGGTGATAAAATAATTCTTCTTTCTCACCTTCATACAGAAATCAACATCATTAAGTCCTACAACGAAATCCTCTGTAAGACCTCCGACCTCCTCATAGACAGAACGCTTTGTCATAAGGCAGGCTCCTGTCACTGCACTGTAATTGCAGTTTATTCTTGGTCTCATCATAAAGCCAAGGTTATCATCAGTAAGCTGGGTAAATACGTGTCCTGCAAAGCCTCCAAAGCCAAGAACAATACCAGCATGCTGAATAGTGTCATCTGCAAAAAGAAGCTTCGGTCCAACTACACCAACCTCTTCTCTCATGCAGATTCCAAGCATATCTCCCACTGAGTCAGGAAGAATAAGCTCTGTATCATTGTTAAGAAGTAAAAGGTAATCTCCCTTTGCTTCCTTTACTCCAAAATTATTAATAGCTGCATAGTTGAAAATGCCTTTCCAGTAAACAACTCTCACATTGTCGAATCTCTTTTCAAGCTCCTCGTAGTACTTGAAGGTTTTTTCATCCTCACTGTTATTCTCAACAACTACAAACTCAACATTTTTGTAGGTGCTATTTTCAACAAGTGAAACTATACACTTTTCAAGGTCATCAATATGATCCTTGTTAGGAATAATAATAGAAAGAAGTGGATTGCCAACTGTCTCATATCTGGTATGGTACAGTCCCCACATATCAGTCATCTCAACATTTGCCTTAATGCCAAGTCTCTCATAATGCTCAACAAGAGCTTTTCTTCCAGCCTCGTAGCAGTAAAGCTTACTTTCAGGATTACCTGCAGTAGACTGGCTGTGAATTCTCCAGTGGTAAAGCACCTTAGGCACATGCAGGATTTTTCCTTTTCTCGCAAGGACCTTCTCTACCGAACGAAGCAGAAGGTCAAAATCCTGCGATCCGTCAAACTCGCTTCTAAAGCCGCCTATCTCGTCAATAATATCCTTCTTTATTGCCACAAAATGAGTAATGTAATTGTGAGACCTCAGTAAATCAATACTGAAATCCGGCTTGAAGTTAGGATCCTTATAGCTCCAGCTTCTTCTTTTTCCAACAATCTTATCCTCATCAGTGTAAACCATATCTGCACTCTTATCCTGAAGTGCTGAGACAACCTCAAAAAGAAGGTCCTTCTCAAAGACATCATCATGGTCAAGCATACTGATAAAGTCACCAGTTGCAATCTCAAGTGCCTTGTTTGTATTCCCTGAAATTCCGTAGTTCTTATCAAGCCAGGTAATTACTATTCTCTTGTCCTTCTCAGCATACTCCCTTAAACATTTCTTTGTCTTTTCATCTGTGCTTCCGTCAGCAATGCAAAGCTCCCAGTTTGAATATGACTGACCGATTACCGAGTCAATCATCTCCTTAAGGAATCTCTTAGGAGTATTGTAGGTTGGCACAAGAATGCTGATCTTTGGACTGTACGAAAAGTTATGCTTTGCCTCCTCAAGCAGCTCTGCGTCCTTCACTCTGTGCTTCAAAAACCACAGCTCATACATCTCGTCCGGCGAATTGCCCTCTCTCATACCACTTTTAAACTTTCCCATAATGCCCTTAAAGCCTTTTCTCTTGATATACGAGAAAAGTCTGTAGTAGCTGACAGGGTTAAATGCTTTCTTAATCACTCTAAACATCTGAAATACCACTCATTTTAAATATTTTGAAATCCGTAACACTTTTCATCGAGTAAATTGTCTTTTTCGTCATAAATTCTGAAAAGTGTCCAATAGTAACCATACTCAGGCTGCCAAACAATCCATGCTGAGTTGGTGCCTGTTTCAAACTTACCTGTTGTATATATCCATGCATCCTCTCCTCTTGCAAGAAGAGTGCAGTCAAGTATGAGTATCTCATACTTATAATTTCCTTTTTCAAGCGGAGTTGCCTCAACTCCAATCAAAAAGCCTCCGCCCTGCCCAGGATTTGGCATCTGACAGATTCCGACAATCTCGCCATTTGGCTCATCCTCAGATGGCGCATCTGTTGGAGTTGCGTCAGTAGGTGTTGCGTCCGTCGGTGTTGCGTCCGTCGGTGTGCCGCTCTTTTCATTCAGGTCTTCCTTGGTTGGAACATAGGTTTCCTTACTTTCCGGAAGCAATCCATCATAATAGCTAAAAGGTGTATGTCCGCTGCCGAACTCACTGTCCGAAAGATTGAAATAGGTGTATTTGCACAAGGTTTCCGAATCGAGATCATCCCAGGTTACATCGACATTGTACCATTTGTCCTTAAACAGTACCTTGTTCCAGGCATGATTTGTACCAGTAATAGCAATTGTACTATAACCAAGCTTGTTCATTAAAATTGCAAAGGTCTTTGCATACCCTGCACAAACTGTACTCTTATTAATAATCATACTGTATGCAGACTGGTTGATGTATGCATCAGTATCAACTCGGTCGTAGCAGGTGTTCTCACATATCAAATCATGGACCTTCTTTTCAAGAAGATATTCCGTAGGTTCAGCCTTGGCCTGCTCTACCCATTTATCAATCTGACTTAACAGCTTCAGTGTAGCCAGGTATCTTGCCTCACCGTCCGCAAATTCATCATAGCAGTGAACATAAATACCAGTAGTAGAAACAAGGAATTTTGAGTTAACAAAATAATATATTGGATGCTGAGTCATATACAGCTTGTATACATTTGTAGCCTCTTCCTTTGGCATAAAGCTTCCCGTAGAATTTCCCTTATCATCCTTTATCTCAATATCTGAGTAAACCACCTTAGGAAGCACATATATTCCCTTTGACTCCTTGTAGGTATCAAGTGCATCAATATCCTGATTCATATATGCTCTGACAAGACTGTCAATTCTGTCATAATAAACCTTCTGATAATCAGAAAGCTTATTATAGCAATAGTCGCAGGCATACTCATCCCAGTCAACATCAGTAAAATAAACTGTGTTTTCCACCGAATCAGCATACTTAATCTGAGTCTTTCCAAATAAAGAGTTTTCTTTGGCTCCTTCAGTTAAAGACTCATCATCAATATATTCAACGCTCTCACTTAGACTGTTCTTTTTATCTGTAATGTCAGGGTCATTTTCGCTATCGTAAGCAGCATAGCTCTCCCTTACATAGGGTGCTGCCACGCCCTGATACACAGCTGAAAATGTCATAAGGAGCATTATAATTAACGCAATTAGTTTTTTATTCTTCTTCATCCGTAAGCTTTCTTGTAATAAACTCCAGTGCCTTGTTATTTATTCCCTCTGAGAAACAAGCCATAACCGTCATATTCTTAACACTAATGTAATCCTTAAGTTCAAAGCTGACTCTAGGATTATCGATTAGAAACTGTATTCCGTCATCCATCACGATTCCATTTGTTGATACTTTATCAAAAAGCTCAAGCACTGTCGCCTTGCCATCTTCATCCACTATTCTTATAGCCATGCTGTACAGCTTGAATTTTCCTTCAGGTCTCATCTCATAATCAAACTTAAGCATCGAAAACCCGTATGGCAAATCAATATTGTAGCTTGCAATTACCTTTTCCGTGCCATCCTCCTCAATGCTAGTTCCTGCGCTAATAATAGGAATATCGAGGAAGAAATTACGAGATATCTCCCAAGGGCCATTTTCAAAGAAGAGCTTTGACTGACCCGCGCCATCAAAATGCCCCTCATATTTTTTCAGTCTGTTATAAGACGCTCTAAGATTCTTTTTGGTTTCGTGGAAGGATCCTGCATCATTTCCCGTAAAGAAAATAATATCATTCACAGATCTAATCATATGGTTGAGGTTTGTTACCTCCATATCAGCAAGCTTGTCAGACATTATCCAGCCTGGATAGTAGCCCTTTGCCTGTGCTGCAAATGAATATATTCTCTCAATCGCATGAAGAAGAGTTCCATCGATTGGAAGTGGCTCCTTTGGAAAATCATCGTAGGTCCATTTCTTCTTGAATACAGCCTTTATAGCATCTGTTCTTGCCCAGTAAAATGAACCAAGTCCTGCTATAGGCTCCTTCTTCTCGTCCATAGGAACATCGATTCCAAGACTCTCTGCAAATTCCTTGGTATTAGCAAAATTAAGTCCCCACTCCAGACCAAATATTATATAGTACTCTGCATGATTTGGTGGAGGTGGTGTGATAAATCCAAGCCTTTTATTCTCTGCAAAAAGGTTAATAATATTTTGAACATATTCCTTTGTTCCGAGAATATTTTCAAAGCATTTGTATGCAAATGCAGTACCAATTGAGCCCGGTCTTGTCTGACCCGACTTCTTGTCATGAGCATGACAAACAATGTCATAATTATCCAAAAACTCACGAAACTCAACAAGATAAGGAGCAACATCTCTTCCGATATTTGGAACTACTCTAACAACAAGCTTTCCACAGTTAAGCTTTGAGAATACCTCCTCAGCCTTCTTTTTGTTTGCCTCGGAATTGACTGTAATATACATATCGGTTCCATCCGGCATATTCTTGGCATAGCCTGCACATTCTTCAATCAGATCACCAAAGTAAATGTGCATAGCAAGCGCGATTCTCTCTTTTTTTATCTTCAGCTCAGACTTTGCAATGTCCGACGGAAGAATGTAATTCCACTGAAGATTCTTCTTCAAATCTGCCTGATTCTCAAGTCTCAGCAGATTCTCAAGAATCATATCTGCATCATAGTCTGTTTTCTTATCAATATACTGATAAAGCTCATAGGCTTCATTTCCCATTCCCTCATCAAGAACCACTGAGTAATCCTGAGTAAATGCGTGCCTTTTTACTAAAGGACATCTTCTCTCATTCACCATCTTTGTTGCCGATCCAACTACCGGCTGATAGCTAATAGTCCTCAAGTCATCCTGATATACAGCCATCTCATACTTAAAGCCAGCGGCTACAAAATCTCTTGTAAGTCGCAATTCATAGCTCATATCTATAGCCTCAGCAATCGAAGCCCAATAGTTTGAAAATGCCTCCGACTCAGTCACTGATTTTCTGTAGACGATAAAATGTGACTGAATATAATCATAGGAAGTATCAGCATCATTTGCCGAAAAATATTTTGTCATAGCCCAGAAATCTACATCTGTATCATTCATCTTATCGAAGGTTTCCGAAAGTGGATACACTGGCCCCATAATAGAGTAGTCCGAAAAAATGACCTCATCGTATTCCTTAAGTCCATCTATTGTAATATCATCAACTGCTGCCTTATAGCCGAGCATGTTAAATCCAAAGCATTGCTTTTCGATAAGTCTTGCACCAATATCCTCGATCTCATCTATTCCGTCCTGATTAAGCTCGCCATTTAAGACAAATACAATATCAGAAACATATTCCTTCATTCTTCTGAGATAGTAAGATACATATTTATCAAGCTTTCCAGCCTTGTCATAGAAATAATATATTAGTAATCGCTTAGCATTTGTGTCAAGCTTCATCTGGTCCTCCTAAATTTTGCTTAGTGTCTCTTAATCTTTCTAAGTGGTTTGGTTATCTTCCAGCAGGTTGAGTTTACAACCCTGCCATGCTCCTTGGCAAGTTCCTGGTATTTCTGTTCAGTCTCTCCAAGCTTCTGACATAAGCTCTCAATTTCTCCCTTCAAGCTGTCAAGCTCTATGCTCATACCATCAATTTTCTCTCCAAGTTCATTTATCGTTCTGGCATTTTCTTCGCTTATCTTGTCAGTGCGTTTTTTCTCCTTTTTATGAAGAGAAATCTCGTTCATCTTCGCTCTTATTACATCATCCCTCTGATATATCCATTGCATCTTTTCCTCAAGCTTTTTATCCTTATCTTCAAGCATTTTATCCTTATCGGAAACGCACGCCTTGAGCAGATTTATCTCATTTTGTCGTCCCTCACAAATTTCTGAGAGATTCTTTGCCTGCTCAGCCAGACCATCCCTTTCCTCTTCCAGACTTGCAAGCTTATCCTTTGTCTCAGAAAGAACTAAAGATAACGAGTCCATCATCTCCTTAAGACTACTTATCTCCGTGTCCTTATTCTCGCTCATTTTAGCGATATTCTGAAGCTCTGCATACTTAGCAGTATTAGTATTTCCAAGATAATCTATATTCAGAACAACTCTTAATGAGGTTATTCCCTCTCTAAAATCATAGGTCCAAAGCTGAGGACTAGTGGTGTCAAAGGTTATCAGCTCTTTGTCAGCACTAACTCCATTTGAATCCCAGTCTACCTGATATCTCTCTCCGTTAAAACCGGTAAACTCCTTAAGGTATACACTACACCTTCTAGAAGCCGGGGCTATCTGGAGGAATTTAATCTCAGAGTCAACCTTTATATCTATTGTAATATCTCCATTTATATCTGGCATTGGGAAGATATAGTCGTTCTCCTCTTCCCTCTCTGTGCCGTAGCCCTTCTTTATCTGGATACGCCTAAGTTCAAGCTCCTCCGCCGACTTAAGCATCTCCTCCTGAGGATTATAGAGACCTTTTCCTATCGTGTCATAAAGTCTCCACAAAGGAGCGTGTCCCTTGACTGTGCTCGCCTGAAAAGACTCCTCCATCCTCTCATACACCGGTATAAGTGTATCATCTATTCCAAGTATTCTCTTATATTCTTCATCAGCCAGGAATACCTCCTTAGGCTTCTTAGAGTACTTATATATTCTGTACATAATATATCCAAGTGGCACTGAAAAATGATATGTCCACTCGTAATCTATTATTGTATATTTTCCATCTTTTACAATTACATTGCTGAAGATAAGATCAATGTCACTCACCTTAAAGCTTTTGTCAGAAATGCCCGCTGGCACCTCGCCAAATACCTCAGTGAAGGAATCAGTAACAGTAAAATCCTCCCTTGCAATTCTCCTAAGCTCATCTGCAAAGCCTGTGACAAGGTTCACATAAGCCTTAACATCATTTTGCTCCTCACATTTTTCAACCTCATATGCAAGGGAATTGCCTTCAACATAATCAATATTTAGTCTGTCGTAAGAAAGCTCAACCTTATTAATCTTTAAAAAGCTTCCAGAAAACTCCTCTGTGAGTACTCTGCAGGTTTTCTCTATATATCTTAATCGGTCCATGCCGTATTTTCCGCATGGAAGCTTTCTTACACTTCTAGAACCGTCTTCATGCTTTACAATTTCTGTTCTAAGTCTGTACTTTTCGCCTCTGTCATTTACATACTTTGCAAAGATTACTTTTTCCATAGCTACTACCTCTTACCCAATCAAAACAAGGAATGAATTGGAGAAAAAGTCAAACATTCCATCTGAAATAATATTGTCAAACGCATTGCTCTCATCAAAAAGGAGCATTCTGTCACTGTCGAAATTTCTGAGATTTACATTAAGCTCTCCCGCCTCCGGAAGAAAATCATCCGAGTAAATCGCAAGTGGCAGCTTATAATCAGGGTACGGATAATAGAATTCAATGTCCTTATAGCCAGCGTCCTTCGATAGCTTTTCAAGGCCATTTTTAGAGAAGGTTCTTACCGAATCACAATTCATATAACCCTCTATACCCGAAAAGAAGGTTGCAAGATGATCCTCTCTGCAACCTGCGAAGTATTTGAGACCATATTTATTCTCTATAGCGATAATCAGCTTTCCGTCTTCCTTTAAATGCTTCTTAATTATCTTTAAAAATTCTACATATGGCTCCTTTGCAGCTATGTAGCTTGCAGCATACTCAAGTACGCCGATAAGTGTGATATAATCATACTTTTTTTCAATGTTAGGCTCTATATCCTGAAAATTGCCTACATTTATAGTGATATTGTCATATTCTTTGTTTCTAACTGCATTGACAAGACTTCTCTTTTTAGAGAGCTCAATGCAGTCAACACTCCTTGCCATATCAGCAAGTGTGCCTGTGATTGCGCCGCATCCGGCTCCAATCTCAAGCACGTCATCCTCCTTTGTTATCGGGAGAAAACTCACAATATTCCCTCTCACCTCAGAGAGATGATAGAGAATTGCCCAGTCCTTCTTCTCCTCTATAACACTACTATACTCTTCTTTAGTATAATTTGTAACAATGTCAAGCAGGGTATCCTCTGAACCGTCTAAGTAAAGGTCTGAACCACTGTAGTATTCATAATTTATCTTTACCATACTATCTATATTATCTATATTATCCATATTATCTATGTTTCCCCGGCTTTCCTTGTTTTCACCATTCATTGTCTTTCCTCCAGGATGCCTCCTTACTGAAGCACCTTAATCTCTGAATTCATATCATAGAATCCAACAGTATTTTTATCTGATATTACGTTAATATTGCAGGCATCATATAATCTGTGGTAAACAGTGAAATCACTGTCACGATATCCTACTAATCCGAAGGATAAAAGATAATTCTTACCCTGAAGATTCATATTCTGCTCAAACTCAACAACCTTAATTTCACCGGCACCTACTGTTCCAAAATTAATCTTTTCGTACATGGTATTAGTTCCGGTAACGTCTGTACCCTGCAAATCCTTAATCGTAAATGCAAAAATCGGCTCGTTTATATCCTTGTGGAACTTGGCCTTCATTCTAATCTTGAACATAGTATTCTTCTGAATATTATTGGTGATTCTGTTTTCTGCATCGATTATGGCAAAATCAATAATCTCTGCGTCCTTCTCACCGTAATCAAGTACATTCGGATTGAGCATAAGAGTGTTCTTCCAAACCACTGAATCCTCAGCAATTGATTCCTCCTCAGCCTTTGGCTGCTCATCATTTATATCTCTGTTTTCTGCGTGGCTTACAAGAAGCTGCTTATATACATCGATTATATCCTTAGGAGTTCCTTCTGCAAACTTCTCACCCTTATTTAAAAGAACTGCCCTGTCACAGTACTTCTGAATACTACCAAGATCATGACTTACAAAAAGAATTGTCTTGCCGGCATTTTTGAACTCCTCGAACTTGTGGTAACACTTTGCCTGGAAGAAAACATCACCTACCGAAAGAGCCTCATCAACAATGAGAATCTCAGGGTCAATGTTAATTGCAACCGCAAATGCAAGTCTTATGAACATACCACTTGAATAAGTCTTTACCGGCTGGTGAACGAAGTCACCGATGTCTGCAAAATCAAGAATTGTTGGAATTCTCTTCTCAATCTCCTCATTGGAATAGCCCATCATTGTACCATTGAGATAGATATTCTCAATTCCAGTATATTCCTGGTTGAAGCCTGCTCCAAGCTCAAGCAATGCGGAAATCTTTCCATTTACCTGGATATTACCCTCTGTTGGGTTAAGTACTCCTGTGATAATCTTAAGTATTGTAGATTTACCGGCACCGTTTGTTCCGATAATTCCGACACACTCGCCCTTATTTACCTGGAAGCTTACATGCTTAAGAGCATAATGCTCCCTGTATTTCTTTTGTTTGGTAAGACCTAGCGCCTCCTTGAATCTGTCGCTAGGCTTATCATATAATTTATAAAGCTTTACTATATCATTTACACTTATAGCTATATCGCTCATGTTTTATTCTCCAACATAATAATAAATTAAGGATTTATCTTAATTATCTCTTCAATCTTACTACTGTCGCCCCATACTGCAGGTGAATCATATGCTCTGCTTGGGAAAACTCCATACTGAAGCTTGATATCAAAGTTGTTATCCTTTATAAACTGCTCAACTCTCTCTCCAAGAGCAACAGGCTTTCCAGAACAACAGTTAATTATTCCGCTAACCTCAGTCTGAGTAGCTGTTGCGGCAATCTGGTAAGCAAGATCATCAACTGAGATAAAGTCATATTTGCACTCTCCTGTTGTAAATGGGAACTCCTTCTTTCCATCATTTGCAGCCTGAGTAATCTTAGAGAAGATAGAATTGCTCTTTAAATCATCTCCTAAGATATAATATGCTCTAAGCCACTGGCAGGTAACTCCCTTATCCTGGCAAAGCATAAGTGTAAGCTGTCTAAGTGCATTCTTTGACACACCGTAATATGACCTTGGATTACAAGGAGTATCTGCATCAATTGCGCCCTCGTAATATCCAACCTCATGCATTGTACCCATAACTACAACCTGCTTAAGACCACCCTCAACCATATTCTTAATGAATGTAAAATGCTTAGGGAAGTCAACAAGATGGCTCATATCATTGTGAACGAAGCCATTTCTCCATGCCATATGAACAAGAACATCTGGCTCTCCAGCCTTCTTAAAGATGTCCTTATCATCCTCAAATATATTAATGTCTGCTCTCTTTGCCTTTTCATTTACTCCGTCATAACGTATATCTGCGGCAATTACCTCTACGCCTCTTTCAATAAGCTTATCAACTACATGTCTGCCAATATATCCCGCAGCACCTGTAACAAGAACCTTCATATCTGTCCTCCTATTTTTAATTATTAATTGCATTGATTAAAGTACATCAGCAAAATGAACCTGCAACCTGGTAAATAGTTTCTTTCCTGAAATATAAAGAAGCACAACCATGCTCCAGAATACAAAGGTCCACGCAAGGTTCTCATGAACCCAGTGCTTTGTAAGAAGAGCATCTCTAAATCCATTTACAATGTAGTAAACCGGATTAATCTTTAATATGGTATCGAGCTTCTGTGAGATAATACTTGCATCCCAGAGAATTGGTGTAATCCATATACCAATCTGAAGGATAATACCGATAATCTGTCCCAAATCCTTAAAGAAAATGATGACAGCACTGGTAATATATGTCAGTGACATAACAAGTGCAATATTACAAACTACATAATAAACAATCTGAATTGTATAAATATCAGGTGTATAACCATAGCACGCAAGAACGAAGATAATAAACACAATAAAGAAGGTATTGACAATAAGTGCCGATAAAATCTTCACAATCGGAAGAACCTCTATCTTGAATACTACCTTCTTAACCAGGTAGCTGTAATCGGTAAGTGCATTGGTTCCTGAACCGAGTGCATCCGAAAAATAAAACCATGGAACAAGACCACACATAAGCCAGAGTACAAATGGGAAGTTGTTCATATTCTGTGTTCTAAGTCCAACCTGGAACACAAACCAGTACACAACGATGGTTATGAGTGGCTGAACAATAGCCCACACAATACCGAAATATGAACCGGCAAACTTTGTCTTGAAATCATTCTTTGCAAGGCTAAGAATAAGCTTTCTGTCATATCTGAGATTTCTGTAAAGCTCCTTTATAACCTTCAGATTCCTTATGATATACAGTACAACAAGATCAATAAGAATACAGAGTAAAACTGAGTATCTGATATGTCTGCTGTTTAAAGCATCACTAACTGCCGTCTTCGCAACACTTGAATCGTAATTAAACTCGATTGTAGGATAGAATTCATTTACATCAAGGTTAAGTGCTCCATCTCTTACCTCTGCATTTAAAACCGCTTCATTCATGGTCCCTGCCATAACTACATCAAAAGGAATATTAACCTTCACTCCAGCCGAGAATAAACTGATATCATATATCTTAATATGAGCAGGCCAGTGTCCTAAGTAGAACGAATATGTGTCTGTATAGGCAGTCTCAAAGTCCATAGTGAGCTTCTTTCCCACCTCATTCATCTGGCACTCGGACATTCCCTCCGCAGTGTAGATTCCCTGAACCGCATAGTTTGACTGATATGCATCCAGAGCATCCGATGCCACTGTCATTCTTATATACAGCTTTTCTTCGTCCGGATTTACCTTGAACATCTTCATAAAGATAAAAACATTCAGAAATGCCGCTGCTACTATAAGAAATAAAATAACAACTAATTTCTTTTTATTCATATGAGTATTCATTGGAATAATCTCTCCTACTTCTTAAGTGTATCTATTCCGCCCCACTTCTGATCCTTGTCTGAAATAGTAAGATCCTCGAACTTCATTCCCTCTGGAAGTGGCCATTCTACACCGATTGCTGGATCCTTCCAAAGAAGTCCGCCCTCATCATTTGGATGGTAGAAATCTGTACACTTGTAGCAGAACTCTGCGCTCTCTGATAATACGATGAAGCCATGTGCAAAGTTCTTAGGGATGAAGAACTGCTTCTTGTTCTCTGCTGAAAGAAGTACACCATACCACTGTCCATAGGTCTTAGAGCCCTCTCTTAAGTCAACAGCAACATCAAAAACCTCACCACTTACAACTCTTACTAACTTATCCTGTGGATAGTTAATCTGAAAATGAAGGCCTCTAAGAACTCCCTTCTTTGAGCTTGACTGATTGTCCTGAACAAACTCACAGTCAATTCCTGCTGCCTTGAAATCGTTGAAGTTATATGTCTCCATGAAGTAGCCTCTCTCATCTCCAAATACAGAAGGTGTGATAACTCTGAGTCCCTCGATTTCTACTCCATTCTTCTCGCATGTCTCCACTGTAATCTTACCAAATTTTGTTTCCATTACATTCTTTCCTTTCATATATGAATTTAATAATAATATTTTTTTTACAAATGAACATAGTACACCTATTATCATTTTTAATAATATATTCTATCATGAATGGACCACATATTCAACCTTATACAACTCGGCAATACCTTAAAATTTATTTAATGTTTTTGTTCATTTTTCGTTGAACTGCATAAAAGTATAAAGTAAAAAAACAAAAAAGAAACGGGCATACAACCAGATGGTTATATGCCCTAAAGGTCAAGCTTAAAACTCGCAAAATGCTTCGCGATTTGATTGTTATTTTTTATTTACATCTTCTTAATTCTGTCAATAGCCTCAACAGTATTCTCATAAGTACCAAATGCAGTAAGTCTGAAATAGCCCTCTCCGCTTGGTCCAAAGCCTGAGCCTGGAGTACCAACTACATTTACTGTCTCAAGAAGCTTGTCGAAGAACTCCCATGAGGTCATATTGTCTGGTGTCTTAAGCCAGATATATGGTGCATTTACACCGCCCGAAACAGTGTAGCCTGCTGACTTAAGTCCCTCGTAGATATACTTGGCATTATTCATATAGTAAGCAATCTGCTCCATAGTCTGGGCTTTACCAGCCTCAGAGTAAACAGCCTCTCCTGCTCTCTGGATTATGTATGGTGCGCCGTTGAACTTTGTTCCGTGACGTCTTGCCCAGAGTGAGTGAAGCATAACTCCGTTTTCATCCTTTATATCCTTAGGAATTACAGTAAATCCAAGTCTTGTTCCTGTAAATCCTGCATTCTTTGAAAAGCTTCTGATTTCGATTGCACAATTTCTTGCGCCCTCGCACTCATAGATAGAATGTGGAACATCGTCCTCACTGATATATGCCTCGTAAGCAGCATCATAGATAATAACTGCCTTGTTCTGGTTAGCATAATCAACCCACTTCTGAAGCTCTGTCTTTGTAATAGTTGCACCAGTTGGATTGTTAGGGAAGCAGAGATAGATTAAATCTGGCACTTCCTTTGGAAGCTCTGGCGAGAATCCATTTGCAGCTGTACATGGCATATAGATTACATTGCTCCAAAGTCCAGTTGCTGCATCATATGTACCAGTTCTTCCTGCCATAACATTAGTATCAACGTAAACTGGATAAACTGGATCGCAAACTGCAATCTTAACATCCTTTGCAAAAATCTCCTGGATATTACCAGAATCACTCTTTGCACCGTCTGATACAAATACTTCATCTGCATAAATCTCGCAGCCTCTTTGTGTATAATCATTCTTAGCAATTGTGCTTCTTAAAAACTCATAACCAAGGTCTGGAGCATAACCCATAAATGTCTCCTTAACAGCCATCTCATCAACTGCCTTGTGAAGAGCGTCGATAACTGCAGGGCAGAGTGGCTGAGTAACATCTCCAATACCAAGTCTAATAATCTTTTTATCTGGGTTAGCCTGTGAATAAGCATTAACCTTCTTAGCTATTGTTGAGAAAAGATAGCTTCCTGGAAGCTTTAAATAATCCTCATTTACCTTAATCATTCTATCATCCTCCTTGAATTAAGAGCCCCAGTTATTTTAAAATAACTGAAATACATCACCTGGCTCCTTCTAATCAGTTTACATCATCCCATATCATGGCTTCGCCACAACTTGGAATGTTCCTCTAGAATTATAAAACACAAGCCTCAATTTGTCTATTTGGTTATTTTATTCAATTACTTAAATTATTTAAATATCATCATATTAATTCTTTTATTATTTAACAAAAACAGAGCAGTTATTAAAACCGCCCTGTTTTCCTCTTTATCATCCCTATTTAGACATTACTTTTGTGACAATAATACTTGTTATTATTAATATTATTAATGTAATAATATTAATTGGCAAATTAATGACTATGTAAAAGCCCTCCACATGAAGCACATATTCAATTCCATAGAAGGTGCTATGTCATCCTCAACAAGTATTACTCGCATAATTACCTCTTGATTTATTTTAAACCTCTATCTCACCATCAAATACAGTTGTTGCAGGTCCTGTCATAAAGAGAAGATTTTTCTCTCTGTCATAACGAATTATGAGGTCTCCGCCGAGAAGAGTCACTCTGACCTCATCCTCTGTGTAACCATTTAATATACATGCCATCGCAACTGCTGTTGCACCTGTACCACAGGCAAGAGTCTCCCCTGCACCACGCTCGTAAACTCTCATTCTTACATGCGTTCTGTCGATAATCTCAACAAACTCAGCATTCACCTTTCTCGGAAATGTCTCATGACATTCGAAGATAGGACCAAATCTCTCAAAGTCAAATTCATCAAGCTTATCTACAAATACAACGCTGTGCGGATTGCCCATAGATACGCAGGTTGTTTTAAATTCGACTCCATCTGCGGTAATTGGCATTGAAACTGCCTTCTCCTTATATTCATCTGAGTATGGCACATATGGAACATTTTCAGCGTCAAGCACTGGCGCACCCATATTTACAGTTGCCATCTTAACCTTGTCATCCTCAATGATAAAATCGATGTACTTAATTCCCGCAAGTGTCTCGACCGAAATGCTGTCCTTCTTTACAATTCCGTGGTCATACACATACTTACCAACACATCTGATTCCATTTCCACACATCTCAGAACGTGAACCGTCCGAGTTGTACATCTCCATCTCACAGTCCGCAACCTTAGATGGATTTATAAGAATAAGTCCGTCAGAGCCAATTCCAAAATGTCTGTCACTGACCTTCTTTGCAACCTCTGAAGGATTTTCTACCTTCTCAGCAAAACAGTTTACATATACATAATCATTTCCAAGGCCTTCCATTTTTGTGAATTTCATAAGCGTGCCTCCTCTTTTTCGTAGTAAATTAGTAATGACCGAATGTGGGCCATTCGGTCATTATTTTAGCATATGGCGGGGGAATTATCAAATTAATACACCAAATGCTTTAGAGCCTCTATTTATTCGTACTGAGATTATTAATATTTTCCAATATTGAAGCAACTCATTTCTACTACTCTCCCTTTAAGGTGTTTCTTGTTTCCTGCAGAACCTGAGTTGGTTTTTTATAAGTAGGATCAACTCCTTCCCAGCAAGTATCCAAATATATTGTCGTAACGGTTTTTATGAACACTCCTATTTCACTAGCTCTATCTCTTTCATATTCTTCACCATCAAAATAATACGTTTTATTCGGATACCACTCCCATCTATCCTCATGCTTTATGGAAAACACGCCATTTTCAAGTCCATAAAATATGAAAGAAGTGTAACTATCACAATCGCTTTCCCTTTTTTCGTAATATACTGTACTATCTATCTCGCTAATTGATATAAAATGATACCCCACTTTATCTACAATATTGTCCTCAACTCCAAAAGATAAATAGTCCTGAGTTCCAAGTATTTTAATCTTACCATCTACATAACCTATAACTACTAGATTTACATACATCGACAAATTGTCCCTATACACGTATATCAATTCTTCATTACCATCATTGTCAAAATCAAGAAGCCTAGCATAATGCAAACCATTAAATATTTTAACCCCTTGGATTTCTTCTTCGAAACCTTCGTAAACTTCGACCCCCTCATGATTAATACTTGAAGCTTCAACCACTTCAGCTTTTCCATATTTTGCCTCAACATCATCTAACCAGTCTGAGTAGGCTTTATACTGAGCATTTTCTGATTCAATTGGCTGGGTATTCTCCATCCCAAGAATCTTCTTAGTCTCAGCTAAAACATCCAGTTCAAATATCTTAGGCTCATACTGACTTGCATCAAAATTGGAATCCGCCCAGATATTGTAGAAATCAAAATCAATATTTATCTTCTCATTATCGTTAATTGCCTGAAATGAAGTCACCTCTGTGCCATCAAAGGTACACACTGTCTCCCCTCTACTAGAATCCCAATCCTCTTTATATGTATGAGCCGTTACAAATGAATCCCCCTTTAATTCTAAGTAGTATATTGTAAAATCTTCACCCTCCTGCTCATAATTAGCAAGGTAATAGCTGCCATCAATCTCAGACACCGACATTCCATGTGTACTAAGCTCATAACCTAAATGGACAATTTGTCCAAATTTCACATCAGTTATTTCTCCATTCTGATAATCAGCAACATGTTCATAGATATACTTTCCTGCTCCACTTCTATAAAGGTATAATAGTTCCTCATCACCATCATTATCAAAATCAAGCAGCTTGGCATAGAACACACCCTTATATGTGCTATTATAGGCACAAACTCCCGCAGCTTCTAAATCATTTATATCTACCTGCTGTCCCGAAAAATCAAGTTCTGAAACCTTTATCATCTCTCCAACGCCATATGCATTCTCGGCCTTAGAAAGTACTTCTGCAAATGCATTATATCTTGCAGTTTTATCATCAACAGCAACATCAGTTGATGCCTCAGTTGTATCCTCCTCGGTTACTTCCTCGGTTGTAACGCTGGCTACTTCTGTAGATATCTCGGTGGTTATCTCAGTGGTTTTATCTTCTTTTTTATTCTTATCAATAGCGATTACAGCAACCGCAGCTGTAGTTGCAAGAGCTGTAATTGATAGACCGATTGCAATCTTGGCTGCAACTGATTTTCCAGCGACTGTAGCTGCTGCCTTTGCAGTTCCGCTGCCTACTGCACCTGCCTTGGCACCTGCTACAGATGAATTAGCGGCAGCAGCTCCCACAGAAGAACCTGCCACTTCGCCTCCCATTGTAGAACCAGCAACACCTCCTCCAGAAGCCATGATTCCGGCCGAAGCAGCGCCCTCACCCACTCCAACTGAGGAAGCACCTCCTGTCCCTGCTACTGAAGTTCCCGCGGCAGCAGCCCCTGCCGCAGTACCTGCAGCCGTACCTGCAGTTAGTCCATTTATAAACTGTGTCCACACTCCTGTAAATGAATAGAACGCCGAAAAATCGCAGCTTCGAAGAAGAACAATAAAGAATGAGAATGGCGCAATGTTGAAGAGCTTGACACCTCTCTTCTCCATCTCGACAAGCTTTGTCTGAGCCTTTGCCTTTCCCTTGTTTATACTTGATTTAACGGAGTTAAGTGGTATATCAAGTATATCTGCTATCTCCTGGTACTTCATATCCTCTAGGTAATAGAGCATGAGGCACTGTCTCTGGTTATCATTTAATTCTGATAATACCTGATTTAAAATATTTGCAATGTCCTGCTGCTCCATATACTGTTCAGGAGATATTCCAGGATCAACAAATTCTATCTCGTTGTCCTCCTCATCGTACATTGATTCAAGGTGGGAATTGTACCTTGCTACACTTTTATAGACGTCTTTACAGCAGTTACTGAGTACTGTATTGAACCACGGCCTGAACCTTCCTGACTCGGGATGATATGAGCCTATATTATTATAAAGCTTAAGGTACGCCTGCTGCGCACAGTCCTCCACATCACATGAATTTACCCTCGCTGAGATATATTTTATAACCCAGCTATATGTTCTTGAATAAATCTCAGAAAATGCATCCTGATCACCATTTAAGAACCTGATAGCCAGTTCATCTAATTCGTCTATTACTTTAGCTCCACAAATGCTGCAAAATGAAGCCTTTGTCCTTAGCTCAGAGCCACATTCCTTACAATATTTCATACAATCTCCCTTTCTCTCGTACAATCAAGTGTATAACACTCGCAGGTATTATTCGCCGAATATTGTGTGATAACTATTATACAACAAAGTACAATAGTTATCACTACTTTCTTAGTATTATTGTATTATTTCACACATTATCCTTCAGTATATCTTTATTATTTTATATTGGTTGACTCATTATATTCATTTGAAGAAAATGACTCAAGCTGCTTAGCATGTAAGGATGCTAAGTCAGAAAATCCTATAACATAATGACTAGAATCACACTTGACAGCATCTCCATAAACACCGAAGAAGCTTCCTCCTGAAGGATTTCCTACATTGGTTAGGTCGCACTCACATACGCCATCCTTTGTTACTGTAACTTTACGATAGAATGTATACCAATAATATGTAAATTCCTCATTTTCCGCATTAGTCATTGAAATTTTGTATACAAAATATACTGCATTTGAAACATCCTGTAATCTTCCTTCTGGCCATTCGTCTTCAGACTTTGGTGAAAATACATAATTACCGACTAATTCCATGCTGTTAAATCTTTCACTGCTATCCCAGCTTTTACACTCTTCACTGAAAATACTACGTGCATTATCATCCATTTCCTTATACTTATCGTCACTAACCTGACTTATGTCATTCACATACTCTCCGAATCCGTCTGCAATAAAGGTTTTTTCCTTAACAGAAAGCTTCTTTCCATATTCTTCAGCTAAAAATTCTTCAATACAACTAACTGTTACTTTTACCTCGTCTCCGTTACCATAATAGTAATATAAATATTCATTGTTAACTTTTGTGAAGTCCACTGTCATTAATGCCATTTCTGGAACGCTTTCATCAAAAACCGCCTCAAGGTTTCCCTTTCCAGAGGTTCCTTTATACTTAATCTCCATATGCTCAAATGGATCAAAATCATCAAGTGGAGTAAGCTTAGAAACTGTATACTTCACTGGTGAATATTCTAATTCACAATTAAAATAATCCTCAGCCATAACATCCTTACAATCCCAGACAATATTAATCACGTCTCCATTTGATACATGGTATGTGATGTCCTCAGTTTTGCAATCTACACAAAACTCTACAAGTGCCTCCTCATAAGACACACCTGACATAATTACTAACTGACTAATATCATCGCTTTTCTTGTTGAACTTAATCTTTCCACTGTAATCCTTAATAAATGCTTCCTTGTCGAATTTATACTCTACATTTCCAATTCCGTCATATCCACTTTCTGTCACAATAAGGTACTTATTTAAGTTCACCTTTTTCTTTCCACATCCTGCACATGAGAGAATTAAAATTCCCATTACTGCTAAAAATAATAATTTCTTTGTCTTCATACTAAATTCCTCCTTGTATAATATGTAAGTCGCATCCAAC
>DCHE01000041.1:6666-9882 GCA_002314775.1 Lachnospiraceae bacterium UBA1760 | reverse complement strand
ATACGGAAATAACCGTAGTTTTTTCCAACAATATTGAATCAGAATCAACGCTTGACCCATCGAGACTATTTGACAGAACCTACCGTGGTACTAAGGAGAGAAAGGGTAGCGGAGCCGGACTTGGACTATTTATAGTGAAGCTTCTCTGCGACAGACAGAGTATAGATGTTTTTGCGGATATCCGTGACGAAAAGGATGAAAGAGGATTAAAGGTAAGAAGACTCAATATCAGGCTTAGGTTCAGCAAATGTTAAAGAAAGAGAGATGTAGATATTTTTTACATTTCTCTTTCTTTTTTAAATTATTTAAGAAATTCTTTAAACTTTTAATCTATATTCTAGAAGGTAGGGTGGGAAAAAGGAATATCCCACAGCAAAAAGGATTTATCAAATTGATTAACTAACAGCTAAAACTATAACTAACAGCTAAAACTATATGGAGGAAGCTATGAGCGAGATAATTAAATGTGAAAAACTTACGAAGAAGTATTTGAAGCAGACAGTTGTCGCTGATGCGAATTTTACTATAAATAAGGGTTCTATCGTAGGACTGGTTGGTCCGAATGGAGCCGGTAAGACAACTATTATGAAGATGCTCGGAGGACTTGTAATGCCATCGGAGGGAGAGATTACACTGTTTGGCGAGACAAGCGAGAAGGGACTTAGTGATGCAAGAAGCAGAATAAGCTTTATGATAGAAACTCCTTACGCAAAGGATTCAATGTCAGCCAGAGAAAACCTTGAGAAGCAGAGAATTCAAAAAGGTATTCCTAATAAGGAGAGAGTCGACGAGGTGCTTAAGCTTGTAGGGCTTAGCGAGACAGGAAAGAAGGCAGTAAAGAATTTCTCTCTTGGTATGAGACAGAGACTCGGAATCGGAATTGCACTTTTGTCAAAGCCGGAGCTTATGGTTTTGGATGAGCCGATAAATGGACTTGATCCGGAGGGGATAGTTGAGATAAGAGATTTGCTGAAGGAATTAAATGAGAAGGAGAAGATTACAATAGTTATTTCCTCACATATTCTGAGTGAGCTCTCACTTTTATGTACAGATTACATTTTCATCCAAAAGGGGCATATAGTGAAGCAGATTTCTGCCGAGGATATGAGAAGGGAGTGCAAGGAGAGCTACTTAATTAAGACCGACAATGATTCGCTTGCGGTTACCGTCCTCTCTGAGAAGCTGGGCTTTTCTGATTATGAGGTTCATGAAGATGGAATAAGGCTCTATGAGGGGCTTTCAGATACTTTGAAAATATCGAAGACCTTATATGAAAATGGAGTCATTCCATATGAGCTTCATATAAATGATGCAAACCTCGAGGATTATTATTTGAGGAGCAATATCATAATGTAGTCATGATGAAGTCATGATGAAGTTATGATATGGATGGAAGGTGAAACGAATGACTAATATTATAAAATCTCAGAACAGACAGCTTCTGAGAGACAAATTTACAATAATGACATTGCTTGTTGGAATGATAGCCCACATTTTCTTTATGACACTTAACCACAGTGGAATTTCTGAAATGAAGGGAGGAATGTTCACGGCCTCAATATTTGGGTACATCATTAATATTCTCATGATAATCATTCTGCTTATAGGTGGAAGGGCAGCAGGCTGGGACTTCTCAGATAAAACCATAAACTATGAGATAATGTCAGGGCACTCAAGAAAAGAGATATTTGCGGCAAGAACTTTTATCGCAATGTTCTGGTGTATTCTTATATATATGGTTCTGGTTATTCTTCCTGCAGGAATATTTACAATTATCAAGGGCTGGGGCGTCTATGTTAGTATAAGCGAGGTACTCCTTAGATTTGCAATATCAATATTCCCAGTAATAAGACTTGTGTGCTTCGTAGTTTTTTTGACCTTCGTTATGGCAGATGGCTTTAAGGCAATGCTTGTGGGCTACGCCTTATTAATGTTCGGCTCAATTGGATTATCGATTATTGAGGAGCTTGCAGATATACATTTAAAGTACGGCTTTGCAACCTCAAATGCAGCCTCAGTACTTGATATGTCCAATTATGTGTATAAGATGGTTGATAATGAGGAGCAGATGGTTCTTAACTCAACTCTTTCCGCAGAAGTGATGATAAAAACTATTGTTATCTCTTTAGTGGTTTCAGTGGTGTATCTCTTACTTGGATATATGAGCTTTAAGAAGAAAGACCTGTAGGTGACTTATGAAAAATCTAATCAAATCAAATTTATATCAGACAAAGAAGACAAGGCTCTGGAAGGTTGTATTTTTGATAATGCTTCTTATGGAAATAATGCTTTTTACAGAATCTGTAACGGATACGGCATTATACAGAGATGGCTGCAAGGTAACTGATTTTGTAGTGGGTGACTTGTCTTCGATATTAATGCTTGGAATGATGTTCACCCTGATTGTGGCACCTCTCATTTTCGGGGAGGACATAAATGACAGGACTATAAATTATGAGATTATGAAAGGGCATAGCAGAAAAGAGGTGTTCTTCTCAAGGCTTCTTGTGACTCTCGGAATTACAGTTTCTGGATCACTTCTTCTTACTTTGCTTCCACTTATTGTAATTGAAATAATGAACGGTTTTGGTGATAAGGTGAGTCTTGGTTCAATCCTAGTTAAAACCTTAATCTCGATACTTCCTATTATAAGGCTTACGTCAGAGATAGTTTTCTTTACAGTCATCGTCAGTAATAAATATATAGGCGCACTTTTTGGATTTGTATTTACAGAGGTATCAGTAGTAATACTGGAGAATGTAGGACATGGCTACATGACCTCAGTTAATTGTCTGGGTACAACAACCCTGCTTTCGCTTGGAAGCTATAAGGAGGATGTAATCTGGAGAATGTCTGGCTCGGCAAGGGATTACCTCTGCACCTTCAGTGATGCAATAGAACCTAAACAGTACGTGCTTATGGCAGTTATTACTCTTATCTTTACGGGAATATTTGCCATGCTTGGATATTCATTTTTTAAGACAGAAGATATGAGATAGGATGAGCCATCATGACGCAAGTCATGATTTGGAATGGCTCATCCGACTTACATATTAACGGAGGAACATCATGATTTATGAAGATATTTTATTAGCGGGAATTATAATAGGCTTTTCTGTGCTTCTGTTTATTCTTGCTGACATTATGGAGAGATATCCGCACAGCCTCTGGAAGGCACTGTTTGCGCTGCCATTAGTAATCAGTATGATAATTGCA
>DCHE01000041.1:0-6650 GCA_002314775.1 Lachnospiraceae bacterium UBA1760 | reverse complement strand
CTGTAAAGGACATAGATTTCTGCATGCTCGGAGTTTATGCTGGTGCATTTATTCTCCTTTTTGGCTATTTCAAAAATAGCACAGCGATAAGAAGAAGGGTTTGCGTAGCTTCTATTATTCTTGCAGCAGCATCTATGATAATCTGTAACGTAAGCAAGGCCTACAGGGCGGTGGACTATGTGAAGGAGTTTAAGGAGGCATTTAAGGAGCTAGAGAAAAACTACTGCCTGACTTGGCATAAGGGAATTGATTTTGATGCACTTTACGAGGAGTATCTTCCTATCTTTGAGGAGGCAAAAAGGGAGCATGACAGTGTGAAAAATGCAGCTGCCTGGGTTCTCTTTTCGGAGGAGTTTAATGACTCCCACGTGTATTACCAGTCATCTGACGAAGCGACTTATAACGAGGCACTTAAGCTTCTTTACGGAAATGACTACGGTTTTTCAATGCTTGAATACTCTGATGGAGGCTATGCCCTTGTAAATGTTGATGCTTCCCTTTTGGAGAAGGGAATTACAAATGGTACAAGAATCACAAAATGGAACGGTGAGGATATAGCTTCCTACGTTTCAGCCTGCGAGCTTAAGGTTTCGGAATTTGCATATAAGGAAAATATAGAATTTTACAAGCCGGTTGCAGCGGCAGGCGGAAAGGGTGGAGCAAAAAATGGTCCGAGAGACTATTTTGAGGCGGCTCCTGATACGGTTACAATCACTTATATAGGAAGTGAGGGAGAAGAAATTACTGAGACATTTACAAGTCTTGGAGCATATAGTGAAAGATGCAGGAGTACGATAGACAGGCTTGACAGTGGTGTCAGAATATCAAGCCTTGATTACAAGGATATCGATGAAGAGACATCCTTACTCAGACTTAGCATGATGATTTACGATTATGACTCGATGATGTCGGAGGACTACAGCGGTCTTTCTAACCAGGTTGAGCAGGCACTTTCCGAGAAGAAGGAGGCAGGAGTAAAGAACCTCATCATCGACCTAAGGTCAAACGGCGGTGGTTCAAGCAAATATGTGGAGGTTTTCACAAGACTGCTTGCTCCGGAGGGAGAGCATGTATATGCCTGTGACGGAGTATATAACAGAGAGACCAGTTCCTACGAGATGAACCCAGATGGAACCTACAAAATCGGCGGGACTGAAACCTACAAAAGCACCGGTCTTGGCCAGGACATGAACATAGTAGTTCTTGTAAATGCCTACACCGGAAGTGCCGGAGACCACATGACCTACCTTCTCTCAGCCTTTCCTAATGTTACAATTATGGGCTACACAAGAAGCTCAACCTCATCCCAGGGAGTTGGAGGAATTACCCTTTCGGAGGGAGAGCTTTGCTACTCCAAAATATTAGTCCTTAATGAGGACGGAACAGTTTTCCTCGACTCTGACAAAAATGGCGTAAGCTCTGCACCTCTCGATATAAAGGTTTCTGTTGACGAGGAGATGATAAGAAATGTCTTTGATTATGAAAGAGATTACCTTCTTGACCTTGCAGTGAAGCAGCTAGAGAAGTAAATGATGATAGCAAGTGATAATCAGAGAATTAATTCATAGACTAATTCATATAAGTAATTAATAATCAAAAATTTCTAGAGAATAGTCATAGAAATAGTTATAGAAATAGTTATAGAAGTCATAGAAATAGTCATAAAAATAGTCATAGAAATATCAGAAGTAACGAAATTAGACATAAATTTAATATAAATAACACTAATTTAGTATAATTATATGCGATAAAATACATTTTTTATGCAATTTTAAAAAAATAATACCAATATATATAGAGTCTTCTATCATATATGCACACAAAATATGTGAAAATCAACCGGTAAAAACGTTACCTCGTAACGCGAAACCGGTTGATTTTCCTTGATTTTACAAGGAATTCGATTTGACATGCAAGAAATTATAGATTATACTATAGGCTGATTTTAAGGCTAGGGCTAGAAGTCTACCCAAATGGGCCCAAGAGGCTTATGATAGCGGGAGAGTGTAGGAGCATTTATCTTTACACACGACCGATAATAATTAGGAAAGGAAACAAAACAATGTACGATAAGGTTTCTACAAAACTTAATTTTGTTGAAAATGAAGACAAGGTACTTGAGTTCTGGAAAGAGAACAAGGTTTTTGAGAAGAGTATCGAAGAGAAAAAAGATCTTCCTACTTACACATTTTATGATGGACCTCCAACTGCAAATGGAAAGCCACATATTGGTCACGTTCTTACCAGAGTTATAAAGGATATGATTCCAAGATACCAGACTATGAAGGGTCACAAGATCATTCGTAAGGCTGGATGGGATACACACGGTCTCCCAGTTGAGCTTGAGATTGAGAAGAAGCTCGGTATCGATGGAAAAGAGCAGATTGAAGCTTACGGTCTTGATCCATTTATCAGACAGTGTAAGGAATCAGTTTGGCAGTATAAAGGTATGTGGGAGGAGTTCTCCGGAAAGGTTGGCTTCTGGGCAGATATGGATGATCCATATGTAACCTACCACGATACATTTATTGAGTCTGAGTGGTGGGCTCTCAAGAAGATTTGGGATGAGGGACTTCTCTACAAGGGATTTAAGATAGTTCCTTACTGTCCACGTTGTGGTACACCTCTTTCTTCACACGAGGTAGCTCAGGGATATAAGACAGTTAAAGAGCGTTCAGCAGTTGTTAGATTTAAGGTAGTAGGTGAGGATGCATACTTCCTTGCATGGACAACAACTCCATGGACACTTCCATCAAATGTTGCTCTCTGCGTAAATCCAGATGAGACTTACTGCAAGGTTAAGGCAGCAGATGGTTATACATATTATATGGCAGAGGCACTTCTTGATAAGGTACTTGGCGGACTTGCCAAGGACGGCGAGAAGGCATACGAGGTACTCGAGTCGTACAAGGGTATTGACCTTGAGCGTAAGGAGTACGAGCCACTTCTTGAGTGCACTAAGACATATGTTGCAGGACTTAAGGAGAAGGGTCACTACATCACATGCGATTCATACGTAACAATGACAGACGGTACAGGTATTGTACATATCGCTCCTGCATTTGGTGAGGACGATGCTAATGTTGGCCGTAAGTATGAGCTTCCATTTGTACAGTTCGTAAATGGCAAGGGTGAGATGACAGAGAATACTCCATACGCAGGTATGTGGGTTAAGGATGCTGACAAGGAGGTTCTTATCGACCTCGATAAGGCAGGACTTCTCTTCGACGCTCCAAAGTTTGAGCATGAGTATCCACATTGCTGGAGATGTAACAAGCCTCTTATCTACTACGCTAGAGATACATGGTTCATCAAGATGTCTGCTGTTAAGGACAGACTTGTTAAGAACAATAATACAGTAAACTGGATTCCAGAAGGAATTGGTAAGGGACGTTTTGGAGCATGGCTCGAAAATGTTCAGGACTGGGGTCTTTCACGTAACCGTTACTGGGGTACTCCATTAAATGTCTGGGAGTGTAAGTGTGGCAAGAGACACGCAATCGGTTCTAAGGAAGAGTTAAAGGCTATGAGTAGTAACTGTCCAGAGGAAATCGAGCTTCACAGACCATACATCGATGCAGTTACAATCACTTGTCCTGATTGTGGCGGCGAGATGAAGAGAGTTCCAGAGGTTATCGACTGCTGGTTCGATTCAGGAGCGATGCCATTTGCACAGTGGCACTATCCATTTGAGAATAAGGAAATCTTCGATGACAACTTCCCTGCAGACTTTATCTCTGAGGCAGTTGACCAGACAAGAGGATGGTTCTACTCTCTTATGGCTATTTCAACACTTCTCTTTGACAAGGCACCATACAAGAACGTTATCGTTCTCGGACATGTCCTTGATAAGGATGGTAATAAGATGAGTAAGTCTAAGGGTAACGCAGTAGACCCTATGGACGCTTTAAATAAATACGGAGCAGATGCAATCAGATGGTACTTCTACTCTAACTCAGCACCATGGCTTCCTAACAGATTCCATGAGGATGCAGTACTTGAGGGACAGAGAAAGTTCATGGGTACACTCTGGAATACATACGCATTCTACGTACTTTATGCAGAGATTGACCAGTTCAATCCACTTGATTATGAGCTTGACTACTCTAAGCTTTCAGTTATGGATAAGTGGCTTCTCTCTAAGCTTAACTCAGCTGTTAAGACAGTTGATGAGAGCCTTGGCAGCTACAAGATTCCAGAGGCTACAAAGGCACTTGCTGAGTTCGTTGATGATATGAGTAACTGGTACGTAAGAAGATGTCGTGAGCGTTACTGGGTTAAGGATATGCCACAGGATAAGATTAATGCTTACATGACTCTCTACACAGCACTTGTAACAATCAGCCAGGCAGCAGCTCCTATGATTCCATTTATGACAGAGAACATTTACCAGAATCTCGTTAGAAATATCGACAAGGATGCTCCACTTTCAATTCACCTTTGCGATTTCCCAGAGGTAACTGAGGAGTTCATCGATACAGACCTCGAGGCTTCAATGGATGAGGTTCTTAAGTGTGTTGTATTTGGACGTGCAGCAAGAAATACTGCAAATATCAAGAACAGACAGCCAATCGGCAAGATGTATATTAAGGCAAATAAGGTTCTCTCAGATTATTTCGTAGAAATTATCGAGGAGGAGCTTAACATAAAGAAGGTAGAGTTCTGCGATGATGTATCAGCATTTACATCATACAGCTTTAAGCCACAGCTTAAGACAGTTGGTCCTAAGTATGGTAAGCAGCTCGGCGGAATTAGAGAATACCTTTCAAATGTTGATGGCAACAAGGCTATGGCAGAGCTTAAGGCAAACGGTGCTATCAAATTTGATGTAAATGGCACAGAGGTTTCACTTGCAGAGGAAGATCTTCTGATCGATATCGCACAGACTGAGGGCTTTGTATCAGAGGGCGACAACTATGTAACAGTTGTTATCGATACTAACCTTACAGAGGAGCTTATCGAGGAGGGATATGTAAGAGAAATCGTGTCAAAGATTCAGTCAATGCGTAAAGAGGCAGATTTTGAGGTTATGGACAGAATCAGTGTTTACGTTGACAACAGTGACAAGATATTCGGGGTTATCGAGAGAAATGCAGACGAAATAAAGGAAGCAGTTCTTGCAGACCTTATTATCCTTGGTGAGATGAAAGGCTTCACAAAGGAATGGAATATAAATGGCGAACATGTAACCATGGGCGTTGCTAAGAATTAACTCAGATTAAAAAAGGAGGACTATCGAATGAAGAAAGTAACTGATTTCGACAAGGAAGGGTTTAAGAAAGAGGTAATCAAAAACGTTAAGACACTTTATCGTAAGACAATCGATGAGGCTACTCAGCAGCAGGTTTTCCAGGCAGTATGCTACGCTGTAAAGGATGACATTATCGATAAGTGGATTGCAACACACAAGGCATATGATAAGAAGAATGTAAAGACTGTTTACTATCTTTCAATGGAGTTCCTTATGGGACGTGCACTTGGTAACAATCTTATCAACCTTACATATTACAACGATATCAAGGAAGCACTTGATGAGCTCGGATTTGATATCAACGTAATCGAGGACCAGGAGCCAGACGCAGCACTTGGTAATGGTGGTCTTGGACGTCTTGCAGCTTGTTTCCTTGACTCACTTGCTACACTTGGATATCCAGCATACGGATGTGGTATTCGTTACAGATATGGTATGTTCAAGCAGGCAATCAAGGATGGATACCAGATTGAGAAGCCAGATGACTGGTTAAAGGATGGTAACCCATTTGAAATTAAGAGATCAGAGTATGCAGTAGAGGTTAAGTTCGGCGGACACGTTGAGGTAGAGAACAAGAACGGAAAGAATCATTTTGTTCAGAAGGATTACCAGTCAGTTCGTGCGGTACCATATGATCTTCCAGTAATTGGATATGGTAACAACATTGTTAACTCACTTCGTATCTGGGATGCAGAGGCTATTCAGGAGTTCAACCTTGATTCATTTGACAAGGGTGAGTACCAGAAGGCTGTTGAGCAGGCTAACCTTGCAAGAACAATCGTTGAGGTTCTTTATCCAAATGATAACCACTATTCAGGTAAGGAGCTTAGACTTAAGCAGCAGTACTTCTTCATTTCTGCTTCTATTCAGAGAGCAATCCTTAAGTTTAAGGAGAACAATAAAGATTTACACGATATTCCAAACAAGATCGTATTCCAGTTAAATGATACTCATCCAACAGTAACTGTTGCTGAGCTCATGAGAATCCTCGTTGATGAGGAAGGTCTTGAGTGGGATGATGCATGGGATATCACAACAAGAACCTGTGCATACACAAACCATACAATTATGGCTGAGGCTCTTGAAAAGTGGCCAATCGAGCTCTTCTCAAGACTTCTTCCTAGAGTTTACCAGATCATCGAGGAGATCAACCGTAGATTCGTTATCAAGATTCAGGAGATGTATCCTGGAAATATGGATAAGGTTAAGTCTATGGCTATCCTTTACGATGGACAGGTTAAGATGGCTCACCTTGCAATCGCTGGTTCATACAGCGTAAACGGTGTTGCTCAGCTTCATACAGAGATCCTTAAGAAGAGAGAGTTAAAGGATTTCTACGAGATGAGACCAGACCAGTTCAACAACAAGACAAATGGTATTACACAGAGAAGATTCCTTC
>DCHE01000058.1:4851-4998 GCA_002314775.1 Lachnospiraceae bacterium UBA1760 | reverse complement strand
TAGCGTGGGTCCCGTCTATGGCAATAGAAAGGAGTCCAATATGAAGAATCCACTTACAAAGCGTCTTCCAAGAGAATTAAAAAGCGATTTTGGAAAATACGCAGTAATATTCCTTTTCATGCTGCTACTGATAAGTCTGGTTTCCGG
>DCHE01000058.1:3560-4768 GCA_002314775.1 Lachnospiraceae bacterium UBA1760 | reverse complement strand
CATTTAGCCTTCAACATGGAAAATGAAGAGATAATTAAGGCATTAGAGGAAAAGGCAGATATTAAGCTCTACGATATGTGTTATTTTGAGGAAAATATCGCCGACACAACTAAGAATGTGAGAGTGTACAAGGATAGAGATACCGTGAATAAGGTATGTCTTATGTCAGGCGAAATGCCAGCTGCTAAGGATGAAATTGCCTTAGACAGAATGTTCGCAGAGAACAACGAATACAAGGTGGGCGATTCAATAACCTTGAAGAATAAGACCTACAAAATTACAGGTCTTGTAGCTCTTCCAGATTACAGCTCACTTTTTAAGAACAACACAGATATGATGTTCGACTCGATTAATTTCTCAGTTGCAATACTCACTGAGGAGGGCTTTAACGAGTCGGGATCAGTTCATTTAAAATACAACTATTCATGGAAATATAATGACACAAGTAAGATGGCTGATGAAGCCGCACAGAACAAGGCTTCAGAGGAGCTTATCGATACACTTACTGATGTCGTAAAGTCCTATGATGAGGGCCTTGTTGACGAAGCAATCGCGAAGGGAAAATTAATCTTCCTTGATGAGATTATCGAGTCAGTGATTGAAGCTACTGGCTATGAGAAGAACCTTTTAGATAATGAGGATGGTTATAAGCTTGTATTAGATACAGTAGATTCATACCTGACAAAGGAGGGTAAAACCTTATCCGAGCTTATGGACATCGATAAGGAGGTCAGCCTTACAGAATCGGATGTCAAGGCAGCATTTAAAATGACTGCTGACACGAAAAAAGAAGCGCAGGATTTCATAGATACAGTAGAGGACAAGGTTGTTACAGTTGAGGATTATCTCCCTCGCTACCAGAACCAGGCCATAAATTTTACTGGAGAGGATATGGGTGGCGACAAGGCTATGTTCGTAATATTTGATTACATAGTAATCGCAATTCTTGCATTTATATTTGCAATTACTACCATCAATACTATCGTTTCGGAGGCAGGAGTTATCGGAACACTCAGAGCCTCAGGATATACAAGAGGCGAGCTGATAAGACATTACATGGTGCTTCCTGTTGCTGTTACACTTGTTGCAGGTATTTTCGGAAATATCCTGGGCTACACAGTTTTGAAGAATACAATGATAAATCTGTACTATGGAAGCTACAGTCTTACTACCTACGAAACACTGTGGAATTCAGAGGCATTTATAAT
>DCHE01000058.1:0-3490 GCA_002314775.1 Lachnospiraceae bacterium UBA1760 | reverse complement strand
TGGTCAAAGCTTAAGCTTTCTCCACTGAAATTTTTAAGAAGGGATCTATCAAAGAGAGGCAGGAAGAAGGCTTTTAGACTTAATACAAAAATTCCATTTCAGCACAGATTCAGACTTAGAATCATCTTCCAGAATATTCCGAACTATATTGTTCTCTTCTTTGGAATATTCTTAGGGGCTGTGGTAATGATATTCAGTCAGATGTTCGGTCCATTACTTTCAGATTATGCAGACCTTATAATAGATACTGAGCTTTGTAAGTACCAGTATGTTCTTTCTGAGGAGGTTGAGATTGAAAATGAAGGTGCAGAGAAATACTGCATGACAACCCTTAAGACAACCAATGAGAAGTTCAAGATTGACGATGTTTCAATCTATGGTATTTTGGAAGGAAGCAGCTATGTAAAGGAGGAAATCCCTGAAGGAAAGGTGCTTATCTCCAATGCATTTGCAAATAAGTTTGGACTTAAGGAAGGTGATATAGCTAAGCTTAAAGATCCTTATGAGGAAAAGTATTACGAGTTCACTGTGGCAGGAATCTATACCTACGATGGAGCTATTGCGGTATTTATGAACAGAGCTGATTATATCAAAACCTTCGATAAGTCAGCTGATTACTTCACTGGATATCTTAGCAATGAGGACTTAAGCTCGGAAATCGGTGAGGATAATATTTATATGCAGATAACAGAGGCTGATCTTACAAAGGCGTCAACCCAGCTCACAAAGTCTATGGGTAATATGATGGAAATGATGAAGGCCTTCGGAGTAATTATGTTCCTTCTTGTAATGTATATCTTAAGCAAGCAGATTATTGAGAAGAACCAGAAATCAATATCCATCGTAAAGATTCTCGGATTCACAGATGGTGAGATTGGTGGAATGTATATAGCCGCAACCTCGATAGTAGTTGTGCTTTCTCTTCTTATCTCAATTCCACTTTGTCACTATGCACTTAAGGCGATATTTGCTGGATACCTTTATACAGTCGTAAGCGGATATATACCATTTATTATTGCAAAATCTGTATATGTGATAATGTTCGTATCAGGAGTAGTGAGCTACGCAGTAGTTGCCATACTTCAGATGAGAAAGATAAGTAAGATTCCAAAGAGCGATGCTCTTAAGAATGTAGAATAAACAAGAGGTAGCGTCAACCTTTTAGAAAGAGGTTGACGCTACCTTTTTTCTTCTATATGATTTACTCCTCACCAAACATAGAGAAAAGATCCATCTGTCTGTCCGCGAGGACCTTGACCTTACGCTCGGTAATTTTGTCGCCCTCCTCAAGGGCATCACAGAGGATTGGTGAATTCACATCGTATTTTCCGCAGGCCTTTTTTAAGGAGGCTATGCTGTCAGTGGCGTAGCAGTAAATGCACCCGTGCTTGCAGCTGTTGTTATTTCCAATATCAACGCTTTCAACGCAGCCGCAGGCAGGTCTCTGGCCATTGTCCTTTCCAACCTTAAGCTTTAAGCCGAGAATTTTCTCGATTGTTGCCTTGTCGATGCAGCAGTTATGAACAATACCGCAGTCACTAAGGTCCATCTCCTCGGCACAGCTTGCCATAGTCATGCCATTTTCCCTTGCAATATCAGCGAGCTTCTTCGCAAAATTTTTAAGCTCTGACTGGGATGGGGTGACAAGCTTTATCTCGTTCATATTGGCACGGTTTTTATTTAAAATATCAACAAAGCTTATGATGCATTTTTCCGTGTAGCCCTTAAGAGCTTTTGCAAGCTTGGTAAATTCCTCAATATGGAAGTCCATGGTGTATTTTTCGTTAAATAGAATTGGATCATATCGCCACTGAACTCTGTCAGAACCAATCTTCTCGGATATTTTTTTGAAGGCTGGAATAACAACCTTTTCCCTGTCAGGAACCGCCGGCTCAATATCCTTACCGTAAGAATTAATTGTGTAGGTAAAATAATATGAGTAATCCTTAAGCTCATCAAGTCTGTCAACCATTGGGGCTGCATTTTTGGTCCAAAAAACAATGCAGTCTACTATATCCGGATTGATTGGAATTTTACTTATAAAATGATAATTATAAGGGGATGGTCTTGAGAGTGCATACCCCTCTTTTAATCTGTTGAAGAACCAGTCTGAATAGTAGGCTGGAATGTCAGTTCTTCTGCTTACGCTTAATATCAAGTTAATACCTCCTGAAATTGCTGGGCTGAGTCTACTCCCACCTCGTGGGGCAGCTAATCAATCCTGGTGAACTTAAGAATTGCATAGTGCATGTTAGTGTCTTTGTTAACATTATATCTGAAGTAAGTACGTACTCCTGCATCAAGGGTTTCTGCTTCATCTAAATTCTGGTTTTGAGCAGTATTTTCACAATCAGGCTGCTCATACCTGCAGGACTCACAGATATTACATGCAGTTACATCGTCTAATCCATGAGAATTAGGTTTTATGATAAATCTTGTATTTTGAGAATAGTTCCTGCTAAACCAATTCAGCCCGTAATTAATACCAAAAGCATTTATACCACCGAGAGTATTTTCTGGGTCACTTGGAACAGGTATATCATTAATTCTTAGTCCAGAGGAGTGGTACTCGGCAAATATTGGACAGTCATTAAGTGATAAGTGTTTATCCCTGTTGAATTCATAGATAAAACCTCTAAATAAAAAACCTTTCAATAATAATTCAGCAAGCTGTAACACTACTATTTATATTATCACTAAAATAAGTGAATGTATAGAAAATGAAATAATAATTAATGTCCACTGGCTGAACGAAATTTCATCAAAATATTATGTAATGTTGTACGTATTATATTGAACAAATTTCTCTGGTTATGTAAAATATATTCAGTTGGTACAAAAGTATTTTGCGAAGTGCGTAGTATTAAGAAGCACCGACCGAGCCTGGAGGCGAGAAACCGCGTAAGCGGGGAGTTGGATGCGACTTACATATTATACGAGGAAGAAAGGGGCATGAAAATGGACGGTTTATCAACAGCAGCAATAGTAGGAATTATTGCAATAATTGTAGTTTTAGTAGTAATTATGACAAGTTATGTTAAGTCGCCACCAGATGTGGCATTTATCATTTCAGGTATGAGGAAGAAGCCGAAGGTATTAATCGGTAGAGCGGGCTTAAAGATACCATTTTTTGAGAGACTTGATAAGCTTATCGTGAGACAGATCAGTATCGACATCAAGACAGGTGATTATGTACCAACTCTTGATTTCATTGGTGTTAATATCGATGCTGTTGCAAAGGTAAGAGTTATGACCGACGAGGTCGGAATTCAGAAGGCGATGAAGAACTTCCTTAATATGAAGGAGGAGAAGATTACTGAGGCTTTGGTTGATTCTCTTCAGGGTAACATGCGTGAGATTATCGGTACCGTTACACTTAAGGACTTATGTAACGACAGAAAGGTATTCGGTGATCAGGTTCAGGAGAAGGCTCAGAAGGATATGAACAGCCTTGGTATTGAGATCATTTCCTGCAACATTCAGCACGTAA
>DCHE01000088.1:144166-162668 GCA_002314775.1 Lachnospiraceae bacterium UBA1760 | reverse complement strand
CACTGTATCTTTCTTCTCAAATTATCATATCCACTACCCACATCACCTAAATGAAGCAAGGTGTTTAAGCCTTGCTTCATCTCGTAATTATAGACGTCCATAACCAAGTCGTCATTTCCATGGGAGTCACTTATTATCAATACTCTCATAATTTTCCTCTAAATATCGTAAAAACCACCGAGTTCTGTTTTATCTAGAACTCTATCAATTTCTGAAATCCATCTATGTTAAGAACCTGCAAATATTTACAGTTCACTCTTAATCATCTCAAGAGCTCTGCCTCTATGGCTAATCTCGTTCTTATCCTCTGGAGAAATCTCGGCCGTAGTCTTGCCATATTCAGGCAGGAAAAAGATTGGATCATATCCAAATCCATTCTCACCCTTTATCTCATAACCGATGATACCCTCAATTGTTCCCCTCTTAACAACAGTTCTTCCATCTGGAAATGCTGCAGCAATTGCACAAACGAATCTTGCGGTTCTCTTCTCATCTGGAACACCCTCGAGCTTATCAATGATATACTGATTCTTAATATCATAGCTCGTGTCTCTTCCAAGGAATCTTGCCGAGTAAACTCCCGGTGCCTTGTCAAGGTAGTCAACCTCAAGCCCCGAATCGTCAGCAAGTACAAGCTCGCCACAGGCCTTTGAAATTGCCTCCGCCTTAATTACAGCATTTTCCTCGAAGGTTGCTCCGTTTTCCTCCACGTCAATGTCAATTCCCGCCTCCTTCATAGATAGAATCTCGTAACCACAGTCAGCAAGAATCATTCTGATTTCCTTCATCTTATTTTCATTTCCAGTTGCAAATATAAGCTTTTTCATTATATATCTCCTTGTATAATACTTCCTAATTACTTTTTCCCTGTATATAGGAACCTGCTTCACCATTTAGCTTTGTGTCATCTTTGTCCTCTTCCTTGACAATATTAGTAAATGCCTTTAGACAGATATTACAGTCCTGAGTCTTTTCTGCACTGTGCCAGGCCTCTCCGTAAAGTGAAACATATCCTTCTCCATCTGATAAATCTACAGAATCAGTTCTGTCATCTGCATTGTACTCAATTGCTACAGGCTTTGTACTGCCTGGTGTACTTATGTGTACAATTACTGCATATTTCTGGTTATCCTGAAGCCTTACTGGATTGTCAAGCTTAACAGTATAGTATCCGGCATATCTGGTATTTCCCGATGCAATAAATATTCTGTTCATAAGAGATTCTTCATTTTCGTACTTTGGAACAAGGTACACTGAAAATTCTGTGTCTGGTCCGGTCGCATAAAATGACACTGCTGCAAGCTCTTCATTTTTGCCTGCAGTGTACGCATTTGCGAAATATGCACTCTGCTGACCAAATCCCATCTGTCCTACCCAGCCTAACAAATCCGACTGGTAAATCTTATCAAAATTGTTATTTCCAGCAAGCTTTGAATAGACTATAGACTGCTGGCAGATATTTACATCCTCGTAGGACACATAAAAATAACCATTGTCACCAAACTCTGTTCCCCAGCTGTTCTTACAGATATATGCACCGTCCACCTCAGGTTCAAGCTTGAAATTGCTCCTTGAATAATTGTCGTCCCAGCCAACAATTACTACATCATGGTTTGGCTTCTCCTCACCGTTATAGTAATACGCGGCTGTATCTACATTATAGTAATCAGACTTAGTCGCACCATATTCCATATGAAGATACAGCGAGGTTTCCACTCCGCCATACTTGAATATCGCTCCCTTGATTACCTCATCATCTCTGTTTCCTATTACAATTGCTTCCTCTAAGTGCTTTACAGCATCCAGATTTGTGTTGGTTTCCCCATCCCCGTAAGGATCATCCTTTTCATAAACTGGCCCCTGCCATGCCGCAAGATACGCAATACTCATGGTATGCTCTCCGCCCTGATTCAGTTCAAGATCATAGCTGTTATTTAACGCTATATGGTCTACTGAATACTGATTATTCTCCTCCGGCATAAGAGTAGTCTCAAGAGCTCCAAGAGATGCAAATGCCCAGCAGGTACCAAGCTTTCCCTGGTCTCTGACAGGCGTCACTCTGCCCTGAGATCTCATATCGTAAGCTGTTGGCAGAGAATTACTCTCTCCAACCAGCCTGAAATCTATAGAATTATCGTACAAGCTGTAGGAAACTGTATAATCCAATTTACCAATTATATCAGAAACTGGAAGGTATATCTCGCCGTCCTTACTAAAATAAGGCTTTGCATTAAGCTTTACTGCCTCGCCATTTACTGTGGCTGCGCTGCTTCCCTTCTCAAAGGAGATTTTATTGTCCCTTCTCTGAACCATAACTCTTCCATTGGTATATCTGTTTACCGAACAGCCAATAACATCCTCAAGAAAATCCTCTGAAGCCATTATCTCCATCGATTCATCCAGATAGACCTTATAATTAAAGCTGTCAATGCTTACCCCCTCAAGCTTTAAGCTTGGAGTATTAACCTTGGAGTAGGAAATAATATCCTTCCTGAATTCTTCAACTGAATTGTCTATTTCATTTGTCTTAATAATGCTTCCCTGCTTTGCCTCAGTAATAAAAAAGGCCGTTGCAAGAATCATTAACATAGTAAATAAAACTACTACTATTTTTTTCAATTAATATCAGTCCTTATCATTTTTCTTTTCAACAACATTTTTATTTGGCTTCGGTGGTCTTGGCCCCATAAACTGATAGAAATACGACTTAATCATTCCATTGTAAATCTTTCTATTCTTATCAGCTTTTTTGCCTACGTATTTTTCACAATCCTCATAGGATGTAATTATGTACATAGACCAGTCCTTGAGTCCCATATAGCTCTTACCAATCTGATTGTAAAGCGCTGGAAGTGCAGACTTTTCTTCAAGTCTTTCACCATAAGGCGGATTAGTGATGATAAATCCATATGGCTTTGGATTGTGTAAATCCTTAACATCTCTAGCCTGAAAATGAATATACTTATCAACGCCTGCGGACCTTGCATTCTGTATCGCGCACTTAATAATATCCGGATTAAGATCATAACCCTGAATATTCATACTAACATCCTTTTTTATAAGGCTGTTAGCCTCGTCAACTGCCTCGTACCACAGCTTCTTATTCAGAAGCTTGTCCCACTTATCAGCAACAAATTCTCTGTTCATTCCCGGAGCAATATTAGCTCCAATTAATGCCGCCTCAATTGGAAATGTTCCACTTCCACAAAACGGGTCAACAAGAATTCGACTGTCATTCCACGGTGTAAGCATAAGAAGTGCAGCTGCCAGAGTCTCTGATATCGGAGCTTTACCAACAAGCTTCCTATACCCTCTCTTATGAAGCGAAACTCCTGATGTGTCGATGCCTATTGTAACTTTATCCTTAAAAATAAATACTCTTACTGGATATTCCTCTCCATCCTCTGCAAAATTCGCAACATGATAGGTCATCTTCATTCTTTCTACCATTGCCTTTTTTACTATGGACTGAATTGCACTTCCACTGTACAAAGCACTTTTATTTGTTGTAGCCTTTGTAACCCAGAACTTTGCAGATCTTGGAAGATATCTCTCCCATGGAAGAGCCTTTGTTCCCTCAAAAAGCATATCAAAATCGTCCGCCTTAAAGCTTCCCACCTTAAGAAGCACTCTCTCAGCAGTTCTTAGGAATATATTAGAACGTGGGATAGCTGACGCATCACCCTTATAGGTTATTCGACCATCCTCCACGAGAACTATTTCGTAGCCTAATTTTTCAATTTCTTTTTTTAACACTGCCTCCAGCCCAAAATGGCATGGTGCAATCAATTCAAATGTGTCTTTATTCATTATTTCCTCACTTAAAAAACTCATCGCATAGTTAATGTACATTTTAGATTGTACTCTTTGCCATGTCAAGGGTATATGTGATTTGTTACTTACAGTTAATGCAAATCCGCCATTCTCAGACAAAAAATTCCAGGGAGAAAATCCCTGGAATCTTTCCTGATATACTAATTATCTATGTCTTCTACTCTTCTTCTTTGCAACTATGAGACAAATCACTGCTCCCAATGAAAGAGCTGCTACGGCTATGATAAGTGCAAGTGGTGTTTCATCACCTGTCTTTGATGTAGGATCTGTAACTGGTGTTGTTCCATTATTCTTTCCATCCAATGTGGTCTTATCAACAATAACTGCGATTGGTGAAAGAGAACTAAAGGTTGCTATAACATATCCGTTATAAACTGTAGTTGGAATCCTCTCCCAGGCTCCTTTTCCATCATTGTAATGAAGAATAACACAAACTGTACTCTTCTTTATCTGGCTAATGCTAACCTTAACAGTAAGCGGAAATGGAACATCCGAACCATCTGTCATCCATGCTTCTATGTCTCTAACATCAAGTATTGCAATATTCTCTGGATCTATGATTCCTGCAACTAAATCATTTACAGTATGACCATCAGTCAGCATTGCGACTGCTTCTGCATACTTTGCCGGAACAGTTGAAACCTCAACCACAAGCTTCGGGTTATTAAGCTTCTCCCCGTTTTCGTTTACAGGCTCTGCTCCAGAAATAATACCCGTATTGTTTGGACTAGGTGCCGCAACCGAGCTTATCGCAATCCCCATTATTAGAACTGCTGACAGAATAACTGCAGCCATCTTTTTTACTAATTTCTTCATATTACTCCTCCCTCAAATATGTCCGAAATACCAATATTGAAAATACCCCAAAAGGTATATGACACAATCTGATAGCACAAAATATATCACATCATACATGTCTTTTCAATATAAAAAAATTAAATTTCATAATAGAATAGCTTTACTACCATATCTTCAAGCATTTCTTCATCTACGTGATACTCTTCATATACTTCTCCCTGAACCACTTCGCCCTCAAGCGTATAAATATCATTGCTAAAGGAATATGTCGAAAGCTCGTTAATCATATCCGCAGATAAATCCGTAATGATATATGGAGATAGAATATCATAGTATTCATCATAAAAATTATCGGTGTTCTTTCTAAGCTCTTTTACTCTTTTTGCAAATCCAGTCACATATTGTGCCTGTCTTTCCATTCTAAGCTCATTACTCTTGGCTATCTCACAGTCTCTGCTTCTGACAAACTTTTCTGCCAGTCCACCCTTAAGTGTGACTGTACTACCCTTTACAAAAGAAGCATCTATCTCGGTATAATCCTCCGCAATCTCTACTGTGACTCCGCCCAGGAAATCATTTATTGTGTTGATATTCTTCATATTAACACACACATAACCGTCTATTCCAATATCGTTTAACAGATGCTGAACAGACTTCTTAGTTGCATAGCAGCTGGATTCACCACCTATTGAATACGAATACTGAAGTGCAATCTGTGCATTAATCGTTGCGAAATAATTGCCTGTAAGGTCATACATATCAATATCCGCCATAGTATCTCTCGATATTTCAAGAATACTAACTGTCTTTTTCTCCTTATCAAAAGTGAGAAGCATAAGGCAGTCAGCCTGACCCGCATATCCCATGGTTCCCGGAACCGCGCTCTCATCAACTGCATCCTCACCAATGAATAGAACCTTGTACAAATTTCTGTTCAATGAATACTTTTTATTATTATATGTAATAGTGTCATCAACCTTCTGTGACTCTACAACCATACCCGCAGTCACTTTTTTGTTTTTATCCCTGTAAACCTTAACCAACTGCATAGAAGTGAGAATGGCCGCTGCCGAAAACATCAGTGCCGAGGCCAAATACAGGCAAAACACTATTTTTTTTCTTTTACTTCTCTTTTTATGCTTACTACTTGCCACTTTTTTTGCCTTTCACGATAGGTATTGTAACCAGCACTGGGGCATTGAGGTATCTTTCAACATCTGCCTCATTGCAAATGGTGTCATTTGTAAGGAACTGTATTGTCAGAATCATACAAATAAGCACAAATCCTGCCATAAACCCAAGTATTCCATTCTTTCTAAGATTCGGAGATATTGGGTTTAATGAAACCTCCGCTTTTTCTACCGTGGTAGGTGGGTCCGTCTTCATAATATCTGCCATCTGAAGAGCCGTAGCCTCTCCGATTGCATTCGCCACTGCACTTGCATCCTCTGGGTTCGCGCTTGTAGCAACAATAACAAGAATTCTAGTGTTATCCTTATTGGAAACCTTGAGCATACTTGTTATCTGTTCTCTTGTAAACTCCTTACCATAATTCTTCTTCAAATTATCTATAGCAGTGTCAAGAACTGGTTTTGAAGTCGCAATAACTGCAAAATCAGAAGTAAGAGCACTTCCTATCTGAATATCTGCTAAGGATGTAACACTTGTGCTTTTGCTTAAAATATAAAGCATATACTGTGAACTGTATTTTGGTGTTATAAAAAACACTGTGACTGCAAGTCCTATTACTGCTCCAACTGCAGAGGTTATCACAACCAGCCACCATCTGTACAATATTGCTCTTATAAGCTCTAATAAATCAATCTCAGATTCTTCTTCATTCTTTCGACGAGAATTATCGTTCATAATAGTCTCCCTCATTATTTGATACTAATACTTGCCATAATATCCGTTGTAGGAATAATAATACGAGTTTCTTCTTCCGTAATATCCAGCCTTCCTTACATCGACCTTATTAAGGACTACACCAAGAAAATTTGGATTGGCATTCTTTAGCGTATCAATTGCCTGTTTTGCAATATGCTTGCTAACAACTCCCTGAGCGGCAACGAGCATAGTGGCATCAACCTTATTGGCTAATATAGCCGCATCCATCACCGAACCGATTGGCGGAGTATCTATAATTATATAATCAAAATTATCCTTCACATATTTAAGGAGATCGTCCATCCTTTTATTGGATAAAAGCTCTGATGGATTTCTCGAAAACACTCCTATTGGCATAATATAAAGGTTTCTTTTTTGAACTGAATAAATTGCCTCCTCCGGCTTAATCTGACCCGCAAGCACATGTACAAGTCCCTTATCAAGCGGCTCAATTCCATGCTCGCTATAAAATACTGATTTTCTCAAATCTGCATCAATAAACAAGGTCTTTTTTTCAAGCTCTGCAAATGAATTCGCTAGAAAATATGTAATTGTAGACTTTCCATCATTTGGTCTGCAGCTTGTGACTACAATAGTCTTAGCATCTATTCCACTTAACTCAATATTAGTTCTTAGGGTTTTGAATATCTCTCTTTCTCTCGTAGACAAAACAATTTTGTCATTAGTTTTTATCTGCTCCATTGAATATCCCCTTCACATCAAATACGCACAGTGTATGGTAATATCTTGTTTTGTTATGTTTTATATGACAATTCACGCATTTGCATACACATATAAGAATAATATATCACTAATCAATTATTTTGTAAATAATTCTCATTGAAATATATCATATCTCACCACACCTGCACTACACCTCACTATATTATCTTATTATCATACTACCCTCCAAGGATCATTTTCACAGTTATTCTCCATCTTACAGCTCATAAGTGAGTGCTTTACCATATCACTGATTGCCTGATCTGTATAAAAAGCCATGTGAGGAGTAATGATAACATTAGGAAGGCCTCTTAGTATATACAGGTTTTTCTTATCTAATATATCGCTCTTTCTGTCATAGTAATACATATCGAACTCGTCCTCAACCACATCAAGTCCAGCCGCACTTACCTTCCCAGACATCAGTCCATCAATTAATGCTACAGTGTCGATAAGTCCTCCTCTAGCCGTATTGATAATTACAACATCATCCTTCATTCTCTCAATTGCTTCTCTGTCAATTATATGGAAATTATCATCTAATAATGGCATGTGCAGAGATATCATATCGCACTCTTCTAGTATTCTGTCAAATGACACATATTCTCCAAACTGTTTTACCTTATCATTCTCATATTTGTCATACAACAATACTCTGCATCCGAAGCCCGAAAGATTCCTTGCAACCTGAGAGCCAATCTTACCAGTTCCAAGTATTCCAACTGTGAAATTGTGCAGTTCTCTTCCCTGAATACCTGGAAGTGAAAAATCATTAATATCCTCTCTTTGCATAATTCTCTTCATCTTCCTTATGGTCATAAGCATTAGCATAACTGTATAATCTGCAACACAGCAAGGAGAATAGGTTGCATTTCCAACATGCATTCCAAGCTCCTTTGCCTTCTTTACATCGATATGATCATAGCCTATCGTTCTGGTGGATATAAATTTGATACCCAGTTCATGAAATCTTTCAACTAGTGCCTCATCGACTGGTGTAGTGATAATGCTTATTGCATCATACCCCCTGGCTAATTCAGCATTCTCCAGGGTTGGCGCAGTAGTGCACTTTCCGATTTCTATCCCTAATTCATTGCTAAACTTTTTAAAAAAGAAATCTTCATCAAATTCTCTGTAGCTGTACACAAATACCTTCATAACATTCCTCAATCCTTCTTATAAATATAAGAGAAAGCGCATCCTATAGTTTCACTATGTGATGCGCTATCATAATTCCGTTAACTTTTTTGCTTAAACGCTCAACCAAACGTTGAATCATATAATCAAACAAAAACTACTATTTAATGAACACAAATGCAAGAATAATTGCAATAATCACAACCGCAACTGCAATTGCAATTATAATCTTCTGCTTATTATTAGAAGCTGGAACTACTTCTGCAACCTCTTCCTCTTTCTTAGCCTTTGTATCAATGCCCTTAGTCTGCTCCTCAGTCTTAGGCTTATTGCTTCTTAATACATCTGTACTACCTGACTTTGAGTTCTTGTCATTAGAACTGTTCTTATTCTGATTATTCTTGTTCTGATTATTCTTGTTCTGATTATTCTTGTTCTGATTATTCTTGTTCTGACCATTCTTATTCTGTCCATTAGAACCGCCCTCAGTCTTGTTCTTATTGGCAGAATTATTCTTGTTGCCAGAATTATTCTTATTACCAGAGCCACTCTTATCACCAGAATTGTTCTTATTACCAGAATTGTTCTTATTACCAGAATTATTCTTATTGCCAGAATTATTCTTATTACCAGAATTATTCTTTGAATTCTGATTACTCTTACCTGAGTTTTCCTGCTTCTTATCAGCAGACTTGTCAGCAGACTTGTCTGCAGGCTTATCATCCTTCTTAGTAGTCTCAGACTTCTTAACTTCTGGCTTCTCCTCAACCTTCTCTTCTACTGCATTACCATCGTCATCGATATCAAGTACGCTTCCTTCGTACTCAATAACCTCTCTGTCTCTTCCCCCAAAGAAACCGTCATCCTCAATTGGAGCTGCATTAAGATCTACACTTCCACCAAGAGCGAATCTCTTTGGCTTCTTAGTGATAAGGCAACAAAGATTGTACGCTGTTACCTCCGCCATATTATAGAATTCCTTAGGAGTATCAAGCTGATCAACCGCTGTACATACCTGTGTGTATAACTCAGGTAATACGTCATAGGTCCTATCAACATCCTTCAAGTTTCTATATACATAGCCATAAAATTTATTGATGGTAAGATTGTAGAAATCTTCGTAATTGCTAAAATCGCCAGCAATCATATTCTCAATTACAGGATAAAGCGGATCATCACGATCTAAATATTCTGCCATATCTAAACCTTCCTTCTTCCAAATATAGTCTCAAAATTTAGGCTAAACCTATCAATTAATATGTTAACACAATTAATGATATAAAACAATAATCAAATAATTTTTTAATGTAAAAAAAGGATGCACCAAACTGTGCATCCTTACATATTTCTCTCTCTATATTAGTATCTTATCTCTAAACCTTAAGCATTCATCTTTTGAAATACCAAGACCTGTATAGACCAGCTCATCAACAGAGCCAAACCTCTTAACAGCCTCGTCAAAAAATGCATCCAGATACAATCTGTCAACTATTAGAAAGCTTCTCACAAGTGCCGCCTTCTCCTCATCTCTTGTCATAAGCTTGATTATCTTGTACTGCTTATTGGCATTTTTCTTTGCAGTAATGTTGGATGCGAGATAATCCTCATAGATAACGTCCATATCAAAGCCAAGAATGTGTAAAAACAGAGCTGATAGGATTCCACATCTGTCCTTACCCTCACTACAGTGCCAGAGTATTCCTTCCTCAGCCTCCATATTCATGATAATCTGAAGAGCTTCCTTAAAACCACTTAATGATTTGTCGCTTCTGCACAGATTTCTGTACATCTCACTCATATGAAGCTTGTCCTCACCACCGCATAACTCGATTGCCTTTTTTTTCAGTTCTTCGTCTGCTAAGGTTTCCCTGCTAATCCCCGGAACACTTGCATCGAGAATCTGAATATTATAGCTTTTTACACCCTCGATTGGGACATCCGGACATTCCTTTATTTCCTCCCAGTTTCTAAGGTCGATAATCTTGCAGAGATTATATTCGTATATTAATTTACTGATATCCTTGCCTGATGCAGAATCTAACTTAGCTGATCTTATGAATACTCCTCCAGGATAAGCTGGATCAAGCTCTCTTCCCTCAGAATTCTTGATTCCGAGAAAATCTCTTGCATTTCTGATTCTCTTAAAATTAATACTCTGTCTCATGATAATCCCTTGTTAGTTTTCGCAATTGTTTCGTAATTTCATTCCATAATTAGATTGCATCAAGTGCCTGAGCAAGGTCCTTTATAAGATCATTCTTATCCTCAAGTCCACAGGACATACGAACCAGTCCTGCTGGTACTCCTGCTGCCTTAAGCTGCTCATCTGACATCTGACGGTGTGTTGAAGTAGCTGGATTTAAGCAACAGGTTCTTGCATCTGCTACATGTGTCTCAATTGCTGCAAGCTTAAGATTCTTCATAAACTTCTCTGCAGCCTCTCTTCCGCCCTTTATCTCAAAGGATACTACTCCGCAGCCACCATTTGGCATATATTTCTTTGACACCTCGTAATACTTGTTAGATGGAAGTGATGGATAGTTTACATATTCAATCTTATCATGACCCTCTAAGAACTCTGCAACCGCCTGGCCATTCTCAACGTGTCTTGGCATACGAACATGAAGTGATTCAAGTCCAAGATTAAGGATAAATGCACTCTGTGGAGACTGCACACAGCCAAAATCTCTCATAAGCTGTGAGGTTGCCTTTGTGATAAATGCACCCTCCTTGCCAAACTTTTCAGCATATGTAATACCGTGATATGAATCATCTGGTGTACAAAGACCTGGGAACTTATCAGCGTTTGCCATCCAGTCAAACTTACCCGCATCAACAATTACACCACCGATACATGCACCATGACCATCCATATACTTGGTAGTAGAATGAGTTACAATATCTGCGCCCCACTCAATCGGTCTTAGGTTAACTGGTGTTGGGAAGGTGTTATCAACTACAAGTGGAACACCATGTGCATGAGCTGCATTCGCGAACTTCTCAATATCAAGCACTGTAAGTGCTGGATTAGCGATAGACTCACCAAAAACTGCTCTTGTATTATCCTGGAAGGCTGCGTTTAATACTTCCTCTGAACAGTCAGGGTCAACAAATGTCACATCAATGCCCATCTTCTTCATTGTAACAGAGATAAGATTGAAGGTTCCACCATAGATTGATGAGGAAGCAACGATATGGCTTCCTGTCTCACAGATATTGAAGAGTGCAAAGAAATTTGCAGCCTGGCCTGATGACGTAAGCATTGCTGCTGCGCCTCCCTCAAGCTCACAAATCTTCTTAGCTACCATATCACAGGTTGGGTTCTGAAGTCTTGAGTAGAAATATCCACTTGCCTCAAGATCAAATAGCTTTCCCATATCCTCACTTGTATCATATTTAAAGGTTGTAGACTGAATAATTGGAATCTGTCTTGGCTCACCATTTCCTGGTGTGTATCCACCCTGTACGCATTTTGTATTGATTGAATAATCTGACATTTATTATAACCTCCTAAAATAATCCTAGTCACTAATTCTCATTATAGTTTTTTCTTATAACATACTAATTAATATATATTTTTTCTTGCAATATGTAAAGACTCTTTGATGTAAAGACTCTTTGATGTAAAGACTCTTTAGATAAGTTATTTCTTTATCACATCACTATATCTGTTCTTTACATCCGTGATTAATTCATTCATAGCAAATTCTAAATCTTCACTGTCCGCATATGCTCCTGAAAAAAGCTCCATACTCTCTTCTAGTTCATCATCCAAAACCGAAAGCTCCCTTCCCTTAAGTCCTGTTGCCGCCTCTAAGTATTTTGCAAGCGGAGTTCCTCCTTCAAAGGTATCGGAATAAGAAACATTATTTTCCATCAGCTGTTTATAGGCTTCTATATTGTTAGGTAACCAGCCATTTTTAGCTGATACTTCATAGCTGATACTATCCTCGCAGCTTATCTCGTATAGAAAGAAAGCTGCAAGCTCCATGCTGCCGCACTCCTTAGGCACCACAAAATAATCCTCGTCATAGGAATACTTAGTTGGTGGAAGTACAACATCGCAGTTTTGATAAAATGCTGTATCGTCAAATACCATATAGGAATCAAGCCACACAGTACTAAAATAGCAGAACACTCCTTCTTTAAATCCATCAGACCAGGCATTAGACCACATAAAATCCTCCGCAGACTTAGAGTAGCCCTTTTCTATTATCTTATTCATAATCTCGAGGTTGTTTTTTGCCTCATCATATATATTTAGTACACCGTCATCAACTCTTTTTTTAGCATCCTCTCCACCTAATGTGGACTGCTTAACGTCCTCAGGAGTTGCAACTATATAATAGCCTTTTTCCTTAAGCTTTTCTGCTGTTGCAAAAAATGAATCCCAGTCACTAAACAGCTTCTGGATTTCATCCGGATCGTCCGTTCCAAATACCTCCCTCGCCATATCCTTTCTGTATAAAATAGTTCCTGGCATTACATTGTAGGAGATTGCCTTAACCTTACCATCATAGCTTGCGGTATTTCTTGTAAATTCAAAGCTTTTCTCATACATCTCGTCAGTGATGCCCATATCCTGAATAGTTGCTGTATCCTCGCTTGCGATGAATCTTCCGAGATAATCTGTATTTACACAGTAAATCGCATTTTCTCCGTTTGAAAGACCTTCCTGCACCTTCTTTAAGTATTCCTCAGAATCATATATTTCTTCGATTTGAATCAGACTTGCATATTGAGGATACCTTTCACTAAAATACTCCACCATCATCCTTGCATCACCGTTGCTTGAGTAAATCGTGAGTGGTGTTGTATTAGTATCTGGTATTTTAGGCCCCTTATATCCATCAGGAACATCCTTGGGCTCGGATGCTACTTCTGTGGTTAATTCCTCTGTATATTCCTCTGTTTCGATTTCAGTAGTCTTATCATCCCCATATGTCCTAATTATTATTGTTGGCTTCTCATAGGTAGTCTGTGTAGCACCTACTGTATCATTACGTTTTATTCTTCTATAAGCATCAAACACTGCAAATCCTATTAATATAAGAGATATTATCCCCACAATGAGCAAAGTACGTTTTTCAGTACTCATTTTTGCCTTAGGTTTTTTATCCTTAGGTTCCTTATTTCTTTTTTCTCTGATATTCTTCTTTTCGTCAAAAGAATTATTAGTGGTATTCCCACTAACTGTTTCGCCATTCAGCTTATATTGACTCTTAAATGCAGCAGGATCCTCGAAGCCATAACCACCATTACTGCCTGAATAGTCAAAATTATATCTCCAGCCATCTAGGCTATCCTCTGATTTCTCCTTCATTCCATCAAGAGTTATAGTCTCCTTACTGCCACAATATGGACAAATCGAATATCCGTCATACATTTCTGTTCCACAGTTATTGCAACGTTTCATGTTTCCTCCCAAAAATAAATATATAGCAACGCAAAAATGCCATTAATATCATTTCTCTATTTTATCATTAATTTTATAATTATGACAACAAAAAAACAGACTGTAATTGTATTTACAGCCTGTTTATTACACTTAACAGCTTACTTTCCAATTCTCTTAAGTAAGTATGGAAGCTCCTGCTCGAAGTTTACGCCGTAGAAGCATACTCCGTCTGGATCATCTAAGTTTCTCTGAATACATCTTGCTGTGTAGTCTGCAGCAATTGGGAGTGCCTCCTTGTAGCTAAGACCGTTCATCATTGCACCAGTAAATGCACTTGCGAAGATATCTCCTGTTCCGTGGAACGAAGCATCAATCCTGTCATTCTCATAGTAGAAATACTCCTCCTTCTCACTATCATATGCATACGCACCAGTCTTTCCAGGCTTGAAACCAACACCTGTGAGAACTGAAATCTTGGCACCAAGCTTTGAAAGCTTCTGAAGCATCTCCTTAATGTATGCCTCATCATACTCCTCCTTATACTCCATACCAGTCATAAATGATGCCTCTGTAATATTAGGAAGGATAATATCTGCCTCACTGCAGAGTGTTGCCATCTTAGCTGCAAATGCCTCATCAAAGGCCGGATAAAGCTTTCCGTTATCAGCCATAACTGGGTCTACAATAATAAGGTTATCATCAGTTTTAAACTTCTTAAATACATCCTTAATTACATCAATCTGATCAGCAGTTGCAAGATAGCCTGTGTAGATTGCCTTGAAGTCAATCTTCTGCTCAATCCAATGATTTGTAATTGGAACTATCTGATCCTCAAGATCCTTTACTGTGAAATTCTGAAACATTGTATGAGTTGAAAGTACCGCAGTTGGTATAATTGCAGTCTCAATTCCCATTGCTGAAATAATTGGAAGCGCAACTGTGATTGAGCACTTTCCTACACATGAAATATCCTGAATCGTTAATATTCTCTTCATTAAATAGTCCTCTTTTCAAATCAATTACTACTATTTTAGTAGTTATTTGTGATTATATTCATTTTCTGACCTTATTAAAATAACCAGTTTGCTCAAAAAATATAAGACCAGATTACTCTGGTCTTATATTTAATGCTTACAAAATGCTTCGCACTTTGCTTATTATTCTTTAAAATGGTAAATCGTCAATGTCTGGCTCCTCTCCAAGTCCAACCATATAAGCATATGGACCGAAGTCTGCCTTTGTGAATACCTTACCTGTTTTTACGAACTCGTATTTGATTGCGTTCAGGTAATGTCTCATACAAACCTTATCTCCAACTCCATCTGCTGCAGCAAGGAAGGCTGCATTTAAAATACAGTTCTTGATATTACCACCAACGAACTCGAATCTCTCAGCAAGGAATCTGATATCAACGTCCTCGCCAAGTGGTGTTCCCTTAGGGATAGTTGTTTTCCAGAGCATCTCTCTTGTATCTGGATCTGGGAACTGGAACTCAACAATGTATTTCATACGACGGAAGAACGCCGGATCGATGTTGTGCTTGTAGTTTGTTGCAAGTACTGATACACCATCATATGCCTCAACCTCCTGAAGAAGAAGGGCCGTTTTGTTGTTATTCGATGCCTGGTTACTACCACCATCATCTGAACGTTTCGCAAATAAGGTATCACACTCATCGAAGAAGAGTACGACATTACACTTCTTTGCTTCTCTAAATATCATCGAAATAGACTTCTCTGTCTCACCGACATACTTATCGATAACCTTTGATAAGTCTACTCTGTATAATTCAAGATTTAATTCGTGAGCGATAACCTGAGCACACATGGATTTACCAGTACCAGGAGCACCGAAGAGAAGTACCGAAAGTCCTCGACCATATGGGTATTTCTTGGTGTAGTTCCAGTTATCGTAAACCTGCTTTCTAAAGGTCATCTGCTCAATTGCATGCTCAAGAGTTTCTCTCTGAGTTGCATTCATAACGATATCTTCAAAACCAAAGTTAGCCTTAACCTTTGTCGCCTTCTGAGTAAGTTCAGAACTCATCTGGTTATTACAGCCCTCAAAGAGTCTAGCTCTGGATATAAGGATTTCCTTATTCATAGTAGCGTAGCTTCTAGCCTGATATAACGCTGATTTAATTTTACCAGGTGTGAATAAGAACTTGGTAGCCATCTCGGATATCTCAACATCCTTATCTAATGCATATTCCTTAGAATAATGTTTCCAACAATCCTCTCTTTCCTGGTTTGAAGGAGTCAAAAGCTCAAGCTCTACGAACTCTATATTAGTTACATCCTTGAGTGTAAGCTTCTCTCTACTTATAGTAAAGGTTGGGATATCAAACTCCATAAGCTTTCCAATAGCCATATCAATATAGCCATAGATTCTTTCCTTCTCATCCTGTCTATACTCGAGGTCTGTAAGACAGCAGCATGAATTAGTGAATATACACTCTCTTCTAACTGCCCACAAAGCCTTATCAACATAGCTCATATCATAGACAAACAGTTTTTTACAGTTGATTGTAACTGCCTTCATATCATATTTTTTGCAGAAATGTTTAACGAAGAATCTTCTTCCTGAGCCCTCATCACCAAATAACTGAATGATTCTAACACCCTTGTCATAGGAGATGTAAAGCGCCTCCTGAATATGACCATTGGTCATTACCGGATCAAGCTCTTTGTCATCTGTGAGCATCTTGATAAATCTGTTATAGTTCTCATCAAGTCTAAATGGATTCTTTCCGAATAAATAATCGATAAGTCTCTTATCAGGTGCGATAAGTGTTGAAAATGGCATCTGATTATTAACTCTTAAATCCATAATTGGAAGAAGCTGTTCAAGCGAAACAGACATCTCACTGTAGGCTGTTGTTATTGAGTAATTCCTTCCAAAGTATACTCTTGCCGCTGATTCAATTGTTGGTGCAACCAAATTTCCACTTTCATTTACAATCTGGAATACTGAACCATAGCTTGTCTGTGTTGAAGAAAGAATAGCTGCTGCAAGACAGAATATAGAAAAATGCTCAAGCTTAAGCTTCACGCACAGGTCATGAAATGGATACTCCCCTGGTTTTACATCTGTTGCTGCAAGCCTGTCATCAACAAATCCAAGCAGGAAATCTGCATTTTTATTCTTTACATCTTTTCTTGCGTCATTCACTGACTCATCATCATCATCGTCGTCTTCATCACCCTCGAAGCTGCCTGCAAAGTCAGAGAGAAGCTTCGAAAGCTCATCATCCTCATCATCCTCGTCATCTTCATCCGCAAATAAATCTGCTAAGTCATCGATGTCATCATCTACGATAATTTCATCCTGATTCTTATCCAGAAAGAAGTTGTTCGCCTTGGTATCACACAATTCATATGCAATTTCAATATCAGGGTATAAAACGTTCTTATATCCGCCTTGTCCCGTGGCATACTTTTCCTTCAAATTTTGGATATAATCAACCAAACTAAGGTTTGTGCAGGCAAACACGTAATCCATGTACTCGCTATATCCAGAAAATGGCTTATGTCGGTTGTTTTCATTAAATTTTCCAATTCCGTCCATATGTATTTCCTCTTATGTCTTATGCTTCCTCGTCCATTATACCATATTCAAACTCAAATGTCGCCTCATATTTTGTTTCTACTATCTCAGCCTTGCCGCCGAAAAGTGCAAGGATTAATTTGTCTGACTGCTCATTGATTACTGGTATGTAAAGCTTGGTTGTTGGACCGTACTTACTGAGAATTGCTTGCATTGACTCATAGAACACATTAACCAGATCTGATTTATGCTTTTCGTCAACTCTCGCCCACTGAAGTGTTAATCCATCTGCTTCCGCTGAGAAGATTATTACTGCTTGAACCTCTCCATCTTCAATAACCGCCATACTTACGTCTTGTTCTATGTGATCCGCAAAAATGAACCCATTCTCAATTGTCACAGGCTCCATAGCAAGAAGTCCAAGCTCATTTTTTGTAAGTTCACTGTATTTCTTTACATTAGCCTCATTTTTTGTTGGTTTTATTTTCTTTTCGTCAATATCTGAAATAAGAACACTATAGGTTCTTACATCCTCTGCTTCCTTAATATCAAATTCAAGATACTTGAAGAAGTCTAGTAAATTATCCTCAAATTCTACATCATTGGTAAACTCCACATGAAATCCCGGACAATAGTCCAGTGATGTAACAAAATCTGCTGCATTGAGCACCAGCTCCGTAGCAAAGCCCCTTCTACGATACTCAGGCTCAATATAAATTGACTGAATTTCAGACACACCATCATCTATTGTAAAAATAATTTTACCTACTGCTTTTTCATCCTCAATTACACCAAGACCAAAAATAAAGTCGTGCTTAAGGTCAATTTGCTCAATACTAGTCAAAGAGCTTGAGAACATTTCATAATAATCATTAATATTTACTATCTGCATAACGATTCTCCCATAAACATTATTCTATATTCTATCATAAACTATCATACGTTTTTAACAGACTTCATTTATTCTGCTCTAGAACTACCGATTCTATTCGCAACCTTTTGGTCCATATTAAGGTGCTGAATAAGGAACTGTGTATACTGTGTTTTACTCATATAATTACCACACAATGCTTTAACAAGCGCAACGTTTCTAGCTGCTCCCTCTTCGCCACCTCTCTGATTAATCTTGTAGGTGTTCTCAAAATGCAGCATTACTGTCTCAAAGTCTTCCTTTGACAT
>DCHE01000088.1:94385-144155 GCA_002314775.1 Lachnospiraceae bacterium UBA1760 | reverse complement strand
AAATCTGCAGTTCTTCCACCGTACTTATCTCCTACCTCATCAACTCTCTGACCACCAAAGCTTGACTGGAACTCACCATTTCCAAGTCCATGAATATGACCGAGCTGATTATGAACAAGTGGTCCATCTGACTCAAAACCAATAAGCATACCTGTATGTGTGTTTTTACCACCCTTAAGAAGCTTCATGTAAAGATGCCCTGAGGTTCCATCATTTTTATACTTACGAGCACGTCCGCCTTCTCCTGTGATACCATCATTACCAAGTCCGCCTACAGCAACGTTCATACCAAACTGTCCCCAAGGGTTATAACCATACCATTTCTTCTCCCTGAAGTCATCCTTGTTCTTGCTCTTTCTATCTAAGGCATGAGTTGCAGAGAATCTCTTATAGAAGCCCGCCTTAAGTCCCTGACCTGCTCCAGTGTAATGGTCAATCATCTTGTCCTGTTCCTTACTGAGATTTGGACCAGACACGCCTGGAAGAATAATACCAACTCTTGAACAATGAGCAAATGCATTGGCAACGGTCTGTTCCCATGGTGCCTTCTCCTTGTTTCTTGAAATTGTAAATTTACTCATATGACATATAAGCATTGTCTTTGCCATAAACATCTGCGACTCTGTATTACGTCTTATGTCCTCCTGGCTTATATCCGCTGAAGCAGTTGGAGCTGCAGTTAGGGTTTTCTCCATCATCTTTGTGTTGAGCAACTCGTCTAGCTTCTCAAACCACGCCGTGTCACCAAGTCCCTGAACTCTCTGACTAAGTCGTCCCTGAGCTGCAAGGGAAATACCTATTCTAAGAAGTGGATGTGACTCAATTCCATCTAATCTGGCTATAATTTGAGCTGGATCTCTTAAGGCTCCAACCTCTCTTGCAAATACATTTTCCATGTAATATGCTGCTACAAGGTGCTTTGCAGCCTTGTCAAGCTTCTCAAGATTTGAAAAGTCGTTGTTTAAGACCATCCTGAGAAGCTCCTCCTGAGTTACAGTTCTTGATTCATTTGCATCATTTACAATGCTTACAGTTGTATTTTTAAGCTTCTCTCTCATGAAATCAGACTTAAGAAAATCAGGATTGATTTTTTCAGTTGCACCTGCCTTTATCAGCTGGTTGCTTTTATACATTGCCTCTGTCTTAGCCTGCTTCTTTTCTCTCCAAGCCTTTTCCTTCTTATCTCTTTCCTTTTGCTCAGACCTGGTTAATGCTTTTCTTGTTCTAAGTCCGGTTCCGTCAGTATACTGTACCAGTCCATACTCACGCATTTTAGCTGCATCATAATAGCCATCCTCAAGCTCGTAATAGAGTTTCTTCAATTCAGCAGCTTTATTCTGATATTCAGTCTTATTCTGTGCATTAGGTGCCAAATACTGTCTCTCAAGCTGCCTTATCTGTTGTCTAATTGCTCGAAGCGCATTTTCAACCTTTATGCCATCTGCAATGCTCATTTCTACACGTGATGTTGTAGTTGGAAGAGCAAAAACAGAAAGCCCTGACTCGGTAGTTTCAAGTCTGTCTACACCATAAATAATATCTTCTTCTGATGCTTCCTGAATATCTCCATGATATCTTTCCTGATACTCTAATTTTTGATCAAATTGTACGCTATTAGCTAACATTTCATTAAATGCCATTTTGTCATTCCTCCCTAATTTATACTACCCTTCTTCTTTCACTTGTCTTATTCTTCCTCGTACATCATTCCGTATTCAAACTCAAATGTCGCCTCATATTTTGATTCAACTATCTCAAATCTGTCACCGAAAAGTGCAGGAATTAATTTATCTGACTGCTCGTTGATTACCGGAATGTAAAGCATGGTCATAGGACCATACTTATTTAGAATTGCAAGCACTGCTTCATGGAACATATAAACCAGATTTGATTTATGCTTTTCGTCAACTCGCGCCCACTGGAGTGTTAATCCATCTACTTCCGCTGAGAAGATTAAAATTGCCTGAAGCTTTCCATCCTCAACAACTGCCATACTAATATCTTGTTCTATTATCTCCGAAAAAATGTAACCATTTTCTATTGTCACAGGCTCCAAAGAAAGAAGTCCAATTTCATTTTTTGTAAGCTCACTGTATCTCTTTATGGTAACACCTTTTTTAGCTGGCTTTAATTTCCTTACATCTATATCACAGATAAGTGTACGATAGGTCTTTACATCCTCTGATTTCTTAATATCAAATTCTAGATACTTGAAAAAATCAAGTAAATTATCCTCAAATTCTATGTCACAGGTGAACTCCACGTGAAATCCAGGACAGTAATCCTGTGATGTGACAAAATCTGCAGCATTTATTACCAAATCTGTAGCAAATCCTCTTCTGCGATACTCTGGCTCAACATAAATTGACTTAATCTCAGAAACACCCTCATCTATTGTAAAGATTATCTTGCCTACTGCCTTGTCCTCTTCAATTACACCAAGGCCAAACATATTACTGTAGTACTCAAGCTGAGCTCGCTCAATATTATTCAAAAGGTCTGAGAACAATTCATAATAGTCACTAATATTTACTATTTCCATAACGTTTCTCCCATAAACATTATTTATTATGCTGCTCTAGAACCACCAATTCTGCCTGCAACCGCTGGGTCCATATTTAAATGATGTATAAGGAACTGTGTATACTGAGTTCTATTCATATATTGACCACATAATTCCTTTACCATATCAGCATTTCTGGCAGCACCCTCTGCGCCAGCTCTCTGATTAATCTTGTAGGTGTTCTCAAAATGCATCATTACTGTCTCAAAGTCTTCCTTTGACATAGCAGACAAATCTGCAGTTCTTCCACCGTACTTATCTCCTACCTCATCAACTCTCTGACCACCAAAGCTTGACTGGAACTCACCATTTCCAAGTCCATGAATATGACCAAGCTGATTGTGAACAAGTGGTCCATCTGACTCAAAGCCTATAAGCATACTGGTATGTGTTTTTTTACCACCCTTAAGAAGCTTCATATAAAGATGACCTGAGGTTCCATCATTTTTAAACTTACGTGCACGTCCGCCTTCTCCTGTGATACCATCATTTCCAAGTCCGCCTACGGCAACGTTCATACCAAACTGTCCCCAAGGATTATAGCCATACCATTTCTTCTCCTTAAAGTCATCCTTGTCCTTACTCTTTCTGTCTAAGGCATGGGTAGCAGAGAATCTCTTGTAAAAGCCTGCCTTAAGGCCCTGACCTGCTCCAGTATAATGATCAATCATCTTATCCTGTTCCTTATCAAGATTAGGACCTGAAACACCTGGAAGAATAATACCAACCCTTGAGCAGTGAGCAAATGCATTTGCAACAGTCTGCTCCCAAGGTGCCTTCTCCTTGCTTCTTGAAATTGTAAATTTGCTCATATGACATATAAGCATTGTCTTTGCCATAAACATCTGAGACTCTGTATTACGTCTTATGTCATCCTGACTTATGTCAGCTGAAGGATTTGGAGCTGCAGTGAGTGTCTTCTCCATCATCCTTGTATTGAGTAACTCGTCTAATTTCTCAAACCAGGCCTTGTCACCAAGTCCCTGAACTCTCTGGCTGAGTCGTCCCTGAGCTGCAAGGGAAATACCTATTCTAAGAAGTGGATGTGACTCGATTCCATTAAGTCTTGCAACAATTTGAGCTGGATCTCTCATAGCTCCAACCTCTCTCGCAAATACATTTTCCATGTAATAGGCAGCTACTAAATGCTTAGCAGCCTTGTCAAGCTTCTCAAGATTTGAAAAATCGTTTCTTAAAACCATCTTGAGAAGGTCCTCCTGAGTTACAGTTCTGGACTCATTTGCATCATTTACAATGCTTACTGTGGTGGTTCTAAGCTTCTCCTTCATATAATCAGACTTGAGGAAGTCAGGATTGATCTTGGCATCTGAACCTGCTTTTATCTGCTTGTTACTTTCATACATTTCCTCTGTCTTAGCCTGCTTTTTCTCTCTCCAAGCCTTTTCCTTCTTATCTCTTTCCTTCTGCTCAGACTTAGTTAACGCTTTTGTTCTAAGACCGGATCCGTCATAAATCCTGTTTAATCCAAATTCATGCATCAAATCATAATCATAGAATCCATCCTCCAGCTTATAGAAGAGTTCCTGAAGCTTTTCGGCCTCCTGCTGCAATCTTATCTGCTTTACGACATCAACAAGTGGGCGATAGCCATTTGTTGCAGATGGATGATTTTTCTCCTCCATATACAGACTTTCCAGGTCGCTTATCCTTTGCCTGATTGCTCGCTGAACCCTCATAACCTTATCTTTCGTTTCCGGGTCCATGGATACTCGTGAACTCGATACCGGAAGAGCGAATGAATGAACCCCGGAATAACCCTGTGTCGCGGTCCTGTCTATACCGTATATTACATCTTTTTCGGACACTTCCTCATTTAGGTCTCCGTGATATCTCTCCTGATACTCTGGTTGTTGTTGTTCATATTGCACGCTATTAGCTAACATATCATCAAATGCCATGTTGTCACACCTCCTGAATCTAAATCAACACTTTTCCTCACATTTATTATCACATTTCTATTTGAACTCTATTGCCAGCATGGTAATATCATCAAACTGTTCTGCTTCTTTAACATAATTATCCATATCTTCTTTTACGTTATCGATAGTTGATACTGGACCTAAATCACTTGCATCATTAAGCGCCTCTACAAGTCGGTCTGTTCCATATAGTTCTTCTGAAACATTTATCGCCTCAGGAACACCATCTGTATATACGAACAGCTTGTCACCAGCATTAAACTCAAGCTCATAATTTGTAAATGGCATATCAGGCATTGCTCCAAGTACAAAGCCATGCTCATCCTCATAAAGCTCATACCCCTTATCTTTTCTAAAAATAGCAGGGTACTCGTGTCCACCATTCGAGCATATCATCTTGCCAGTTGATATAGTATATATTCCAAGCCAAACTGTTACAAACATTGCCTCCTCATTGTTTTCACAAAGAAGATTATTAACATTGTAAAGAACCTCTGCAGGACTAAGCTTTCCCTGAAGAACAGTATTCTTTAGTAATGTCTTTGATATAACCATAAATAATGCAGCTGGAACTCCCTTTCCTGAAACATCTGCCATTGTAAGTGCCAAATGATCGTCATCTATCATGTAGTAATCATAAAAGTCACCACCAACCTCCTTGGCAGGGTTCATCGTTGCATATAAATCAAACTCTGACCTGTCTGGAAATGCAGGAAAGATTGATGGGAGCATATCTGCCTGAATCTTTGTAGCAACATTAAGCTCTGTGCTAATTCTTTCCTTCTCAGCTGTGACCTTTGTCAGGTCATTTGTGTATGCGTCAATCTTGGAAATCATATTCACATAGTTATCATACACTTCCTGAATTTCATCTCCAGTCTTGATTCCTCCCTCTGGATACTTAACATTACCCTTCTGGTAGGAAGCAATGGAATCTGTTACTGATTTCAGTGGATTAACAAGTATCATATTATTAGAGTGAAGGAGAACCAGTAAAATGAGCAAAATACCTATGAACACGACAGTTGAAAACCACTTCACGTATTCCATTGTTGAACTCTTGACATCATCAAGATAATAATCAACCTCAATCATTGCAGCCAGGCTTCCGTCTGATTTTAATATTGGAGCCCAGGCAACAACACCCTCTCCAAAGCCCGCATCATCTGCAGTAATTACATTATGGCTGGCAGTCTTATTTTTCACATCTGGTACAAGATATTTATATTCGATATCTCTATAATCAAATCTCTCACCTATTTCTGAATATCCATTTTTCTGATTTTGAGCAAATGCATCAAGAATATAGATAAAGTGATCATCATAAGGATAATAAATATATATGTATGCAGCATCACTTTCAGACTTAACCTTACCAAGAATACCAGCAAGTTCATTATAATAATCAGTCTTTTCCATGGTTTCATAGGCCTTATATATCTCGTCCCCATCGATAAATTTCGCAAGAAGTTTTGCCTCATCCTGAGCCTTATCTGAATAGTAATTCTTAAAGGTTTTCCTATAGCTCAGGTAACTTATAAAAATAAGAGCGATGGCCAGCAAGAAAACGCACATAGTCATTATGAGTGCCATCTTTGTTCCTATCTTTTTTATCTTCCTAATTTTCATAATCTATTCCTCCGGCTTAATATCACCATCAACATCCATTATGATTATTCTCGCACCACAGGTACAGGTCTTTCCACAGATTGGACATATAATTCCATACTTCTCATTGTCCTTATAAAACATCGGAATATCCTCCTTATGAACCAGCTCGCCCCAATGCCTTACTGTTGCTTCAGCTGGGACATTGCCATTTGGATAAATCCATAGCTCTGTGAGAAGAATCTCATAGCCCCTTTCATATATGGTTGGTACAAGTCTTGCGCCCAATTCATTGAAAATGTTATGGTGCCTGTACTCCTTAAGTACCACAACGGAATCAGGTGTATAAACCTTCTTTCCTTCCCAGTACTTAGACAGTCTTTCCTCAAGCTCTGGATGTGGATAAGTAAAGTCTACTCCGCCTCTTCCTGTAAGCATTCCAACTATCTTACCATTGCAGACTGCTTTAAAGCCAATAAAGTCTGGGCTCTTAATTCCTTCCTTTACATGCTCCTCAACTGAATCCCCGCTATTTAAGTGCTCTGCGTAAAGCCTTGCAACCTCGTCAGCATCCTCCTCGGTAATCACATCATAGGTAATAATTTCCTTCTCAACCACTGTCTCATTATGAAGCTCCGGGTGATAAAGAAGATTATCCATTCTCTCTTCCGCCATCTTTTTTCTCCTTTTTTGAAACGGCAAACATTAAATAGAATACAAACAAACTAAAGAATGCTGTGCCAATTATCTTAATTCCATCAGTATATCCTAATACAAGAACACTACCAAAGATCATCGGTCCAACCGTCTGGCCAATATTCTCAATCATTGAATATATACCCATAGCATTACCTTCTCCATACTTGTCACACTCTGGGAGAGAGGCAAAATATGCGTACTGACAGGTATATGCAAATGATATATTAATTGATAGTATAAGTATTCCTGCAACTGCAGAAATGAAATGTGGATATACAATAAATATGCCTACATTTATTGCCATAATAAAGCTTGAGAAGATCATTGCCTTCTTGCTACCAAGCTTCTCAATTAATTCCTCACCTAAAATTGGTCCAAGATAGATTATAATAAGTCCACAGAAGAGGAATATTCTTCCGATAGCTACCTCTGACAAGCCATTTTCTTCTCCATAGAGTGGGAAGAAATACTCTCTGTATGAAAGCATTATCATAAATGGCATAAGTATTAGCAGGAAAAACGGAAGCACACGCTTGTTGAAAAGGAATTTTCCAAAATTGATTTCAACCTCTTCCTTATCATGGCTTGGCTTTGCCTTTTTAGATTTAATCGCAATTGCAAATGCAACAATCATAATAATAAGACCAATCCTGTAGGCAGCGCCGTAGTTAGAGAATGTAAGGATGATAGAACCAAGTCCATCTCCAACTGTAATACCTGCAAGAAGTCCTGCATTTATACCTGCAAAGGCTTTTCCCTTATCCTCCTCCGTCTTTCCAAGAGCAGCTAAGGTGTTAGCCGTCACTACAACCATACCAAGTCCTAATCCAAGAAGGGACTTACCAACAAGGAGGCTATAATATCCTTCGACAAATCCACAGATTGAATAACCTAACATGGACAAGGTTGTTCCTGTTACCATAATAACCTTTGTTCCGATTTTGTTAATCATCGTGCCTGATACAAGTGAGCTTAATGCGGCAAAGAAAAGCTCTGCTGAAATTGGAAGTGTCACTGCAATTCCCTCCGAGATTGGAAGGTTTCCAGCATATAGCTTATTACAAAGCTGTGCAATGAATGAATCCTGCACACTAGTTGCCAAATACATTAAAAATACCATCGACCTAAGTGGTACAAAGGTACTTGGGTTATCTCTATCTATTTTTCTTCTATTTTTGTTTTCAATCAGGAACAATAATTCTAGAAGAAGCATTACTATTACTATAACCGCAGTAATAGTGGTATATATTATATCTTCCTTAAGTGCCTCAACCTTTTTTGTGGTTTCATCCACATTAACACCAACCTCAAGCAGTGCAACTATATTGCCATTACTATCATATATTGGATTAAGCTTAAAGGTCCAGGTTCCGTAACTAGAGACCTCATTCTCAACAATCTTTGAATTTCCGGTTCCTAATACCATTGAATAATCATTATTTCCATACTCACATGCTGGATAATTAACTGTATATCCATTTTCAAAATCCATAATTACACTGATTACATTACCAGTTTTTCTATAAAGTATATAGTAATAATAAACCCCTTCATCATAGCCTTTTACTATCATTTCATCCAAAGGCATTTTGACCTTGTCATACTTTATCGAGTCATAATCCGAAACATCTGTTATTGTATCAATTAACTCAACATCTATTCTCTCTTCCAAAAGATTGGTAAAGAGTGACAGATTATCAATACTGTCGGAGTTCACCTTCATAGTCATTGTTTTTATTGCGAGTGCAGAAATTGTTACTGAACATGCAACCGCTGCAATAATAATCATCGCAACCTTAACTGCGTTCTCTCTATCCTTTATCTTCCTTATTACCAGATAAAGTGTCCTTGTAACGACAAATAATAAACAAAGTATTACTATTATGAGAGCAATCCAGGTTAATTTATGTGCTGCCAAATTATCAACCTTTAAGTCGGTAAAGTATTTCTCTGTAGCAAGTCCTTTCCCATCGTAAACTCTCTTATATATACCGGCCAAATCTGTTGTGGCATAGTCATCACCACATACATCCATAGTAAAAAATGAGTTCTCCATTCTTTTAGGATATACCATACCATCTTCATCCATCTCATTTATTGTCATACCAAGAAGCTCTGTAAAGTATATTTTTGAAGAATCTGACACTCTTATTGCCCTAATGATTGAATTATCTTTTGCAGAGTATAAAATCTCTTCGTTTGATTCGTCATCAAATGCTTTTATCTCTCCATTCTTTGTAGCTACGACTAATCTATTCTTATCTTTATCATAGCAGACATCGAAGCAATTATCATTTACCGTCCATTTCTTAGCTATCCTGTGATTTCCATCTTCATACACCTCAACAAGATATATATAACCACCATCCTCAACCAGACATTTTACTATATTATCACTATACTCTACTGATAATATATTGCCATACTGGTAAGGAGCGTTATCTTCCTCATAATCAATTTGATAGACGGTTTCTATGAACTTGCGGGATTTATTGAATTTCTGAATTCTCTCCTGCTTAATCCTTGTTCCCTGTCCGGAATATACATAGTCAGCAATATAAATATTGCCATCTAAATCATCACACACTAAAGAGGCATAGTAAAAATTATCATTTTCACTACCACCCTCTATATAATCCTTATATTCATATTTATCATTAACAATTACTACTGTTTTTCTTCCATTATCTATAACATAGATATTGCCGTTTTTTCCTAGAAAACAATTTGACGGTCCTTGTAATTCATATTTTGATTCGAAGAAAGATAGCTTAAGGTACTTTCTTCCAACGAAAACACAAATACCTAAAACAAGGGCAATAGCCAGCAGTATTAGATTTATTCGCCTGAAAGATTTTTTCTTATTTGAAGACAATTCTTTCCCTCCTTGCGACAGTAGGTCACCTCATCCATAAGTGTTTTTACCATAAATACACCAAGTCCCCCTACTTCTCTTGCATCCGCAGCAAGCTCGATATCCGGGTCATCCTGGTCCAATGGATTGAAGAAAATTCCCTCGTCAACAAAATCTATTATCAGCCAGTCATTCTCATAATTTATTATGACCTCAGCATACTCATCCGACTTATCTGGATATGCATACTTGGCGATATTTACAAATATTTCCTCTACGCAAACCTTGACCTGAAACAAGACTTCATCCCCCAAGGCAAGCTCGGTAACTGATTTATCTACAAAATCTAAAACTTTATCAAGTTCAAGAATGTTCGCATTAACTCTTATTTTCATACTTTCCAACTCCATCCTTTATCCTGAATACAGGATGTTCGTACACGCTCATGGCATATGTATCATGAGTAGCTATTATTATCGCTGTTCCTCTCCGATTTATCTCGGTAAACAGCTTCATTATCTCAAGTGAACTTTGTGGATCTAAATCTCCTGTAGGCTCGTCAACAAGAAGCATCTCTGGATTATTCACTATTGCTCTTGCGATGCATACCTTCTTTTTTTCTCCACCTGACAGTTCATTTGGATATTTGTTGTACTCCTTTTCGAGTCCAACAATCTTTAATGCCATTGCGACCTGAATTCCAGTTCTATTCTTCCAAAGTCCAAGAATCGTTTTTGCAATCTCAACATTTTCATAAACAGTTTTATCTGGAAGAAGCCCCAAATCCTGGGATACAATTCCAATCCTTCTTCTGTAATAAGGAATCTTCCCTCTTTTAATCTGGCTTAATTTCTTGCCGTTCACGCGTATCTCGCCAACCTCTGGTGAAAGCTCCTTCATAATCAGCTTGAGCATAGTGGTCTTACCCTGACCACTCTCTCCAACTAAATATACAAAGCCTCTAACCGGAAGGTGAAAACACATATTTTTAATTGTGGGCTTTTCCATACCTGGATAAGTAAATGTCACATTTTGAAATACAACCATTTGGGATTTCCCCCTGTCTTAACAATTCGCTATATAGCCTGCTCTATTGTTAAAATCTTATTAAATCCAGTAACTGAGAGAATCTGAAGCACTGAATCAGACACATTTACAATTCTCATACTTCCTCTTTTTGAAAGCGCAGTTTTCTGTCCAATGAGAAGTGCTCTGAGTCCCGCACTTGAGATATAGTCAACATTCAAGAAGTCGACTATAAGGTTTGCATTTCTCTGAAAGCATTCTAGAATTTTTGTTTGTAATGCCGGACTTGTATTAACATCAATTCTTCCTTCTACCAAAAGTCGAATGTTGTCAACGCAATCTGTAACAACCATATTCATATTGTTTTCCTCCAACTCCATATATATCAACATATGTACAATACATAATTAACGAATATTATACACTAAATCTTACTCTAATACAATCGAACCATTTAATACCTGATGCAAATCTGACTGACCCTTCATCTGTTCAAATGTGGTTGAATTCATATCCATAAATGAATATGAGTCAAGTACACCGTGGCTCTGAAGGAATACTACTCTAAGCTTACTTCTGATTGGCTTATACTGTCTGAGTAAATAGAGAAGCTGCGCTCTCTTCTTCTCATCCACATACTGGCTAATCATAATTGTAACATCGAAGTTTCCTTCTCCATAGAGGTCACCATAAACGTCCTTGTTGTCGTCCTTCAGGTAGCCTCTCAAAGTATTACTCTCGACTATTCCCGGTTTCTCGCCAAGAATAATCTCGCATATTCTCTCAATTGATTTTCTAGTTCCCTTATACTTGTTAAGGACATAAGCCTCAGAAAGTAATAGTCTTAAGGTTTCCTCACTAAGGAACTTTCCTTCAACCATAATACCGAGCCAGTCTGCATACTCAACAAGTAATTCCTTTGGAGCCTTCTCTATGTCCAGAAGACTCTCCATATTATCAATTTTTTCCTGAAAATCATTGTAAATAGTCGAATAAATCGAAATATATCTATGGAAAAAGTCTCCATAATTTCTGTAAACCTCTGGGAAGGTCTGCATAAAATTATCTCCAGGAGCAAATACCTTAATGTCGCTTATCGCCCCTTCAACCTCTCCGATTATTTCGATGATAATCCAAAGGTATCTTCCTGAAAGTCCGTAAAGAAGAAGATCATTCTTTCCAAAAAACGACTTTCCCTCGGCTCTTCTTGCAAATTCCTTTTTGGAAGTAAAATCAACTGTTTCATCACAAAGGAATTTATCAATTGGTAATAATTCTTCATTATGAATAAACTTTGCCTCATTGTGTGCAAAGGCATGTACATAATATATCACATCTTCTTTAGAAGTAATATTAAATTTTAATCTTCCCCATTTAAAATCCTCAGATGCAGAATCAAGCTTTCCAAGAACAATATACTTGTGTGGCTCATTCTTATCAAAGTAAAGAGAATTATCTACTACAGTAAGGCCCTTTACCAAAGCCTTGCTAAGTCTATTCTTTTTTATAGAATATGTCATACCTGCCATAGCTCTTCTCCTTTTCCTAGTTCAGCGATGTGTGTACTTCAATCATAATATTGCCTGGATAAAACAGACAGTTGTCCTTTGGTACAATATCTGCACCATTTTTCTCTGCATAATTGTGACTGTGAGGAGTAAGATTCAAATCATAAACCTGCCATACACCCTCGATTGCTTCTATCTTTCTTACCAGCTTGTCAAAATGTATTACATCGCCAAAGTTTTTGTCTCCGTCTATGTAATCAAGCTCTTCTCTAATAACCTTTTCTATTTCCTCGTTCATATTCTCATAATGCTGTTTCACATAAATCACACCATGAACCTGCACTGCAATATAAACTGGATTTTTAATCTCCACTCTGGTGGATAATAATCTGCACTGTTCAACCCTGTTCCTCAGGTTATTCATATATTCCTTCGAAAGCATAGGGAACTTCTCTGTGGTAAATGGCTTTACAGCAACTGATACAGTGTTGGTTGCACTGTTTACATAAGCCTTAACCTTATCAATACACAAGCCTGGTGTTTCCTTTACCAGCTTTTCATAATCTGAGGCAACAACTGCTGTGTATGGGTACTTAATATCCTGAACATATCTCTTTCTGGTATCCTCAAGAGTTTCCATACTTCTTCCACCAAAGCCCTTTGCAGGATTTCTGAATACCACTCCCTTAAGGTTTCTGCCAATAGGCTTGAAGGTATTATTTTCTCTAATATTACCGTCTTCACCCCTTGTAGTAGCAACTCCGGCTATATAAAGCTTAGCTCCTATAAACTCGCCGGCATCCACAATTCTTATCTTTCCTTCATTCTCGAAAAGATAGTAGATAAGCTCACCATCTTCCTTTCTGTTTGGCTTAACAAAATCATAGATGATATTTCCATCCTCAGCCTCTCTCTCAGCCAGGATTGCAAATGAATCCGTCATTACATTCTTAACTGGAAGTATTATCTCCTGATCATCATAGCCTAGAACCGTTCCAAGATAGTATTTTCTTGCAATATCTTCGTTATAAACTATTACTCTAACTGCATTTTTACCAAACTGTGGTGCATATCCAAATCTCTTCTTATCAAAATGTATTGTAAACTCACCATAGTCATTATGCTCCACGTAGAAGAATCTGCCCTTATCTCTTTCATCCTCTACTACGTACTCCTCACTTACCTCCTGGTACATTCTGTAGCCATCCTGCTTTTCCTCCTTACAGAGAACCTTATAGTAACCCTGCTCCATTCTTTCACTGGATACTCTTACTTCCTGGTTCTTTGAGTAGCTGAAAAAGCTGGCTGCGGTTTCCTTCTGGAAAACCTCAAGCAGAAATCCCTCTATATATTCCACTCTTGGAGGAATATCATAGCTCGCATATTCAACAGTTCCTCTTATTATATATCCATCGATAGTACCGTTATAGTACTTAATTGCTTTTTCCTGTGGCATTCTGAATCTCATCTCACCGTCAACGAGGAAGCATTCAGAATCATCCTTAACACTCATATTCCTGAAGCCAAGCTCTGTGTAGCACTCCCACTTAATCTTAGCAAGTCTGTTATGTTCCTTTTCAGTGAGTGGATTTCTCTTTAAATTATTATCTGTTTTCACATAGAAAATTGAATCCTCATTTGGTTCTGGAACGCTATCCATTACAAAGTAAATCTCACTATTTGCCTTTGGAGACTCTCCAAGGATTGGAACACATACATTAACCTCAGGGTCAATCACATGGGAATAGTTCTTGTACTCCCCGTCAACCTTAAGATAAACCTCTCTGATTTTTGATGCGCTGAGCTTTCTCTCTTTTGTGGTTTCAAAGCACATATCTCCAAGCATAAATCTTTGATTTGCAGGAAGCATTACATCCTTTGATAAATTGTATGCCTTGAGAAATGTTTTAGCACCCTGTCCCTTAAGTGGCTCAAATCCAACCATCTTAAGAAGCTGCTGCTTAACCTTATTAGAAGTATTATCCAGCTGGTTATACTGAAGAAGCTGGAAGGCACTAAGGTTTTCAAGCATAGTAATACCAGGGTCAGAAGGGTTATAATTCGTCCATTCATTAGAATATATAGGAATCTCCGAATAAATCTCCTCCATCATCATTTCATGTGTTTTTTCAGTGCTTTTTCCCAAATTTAGCATAGGCCTATTTCCTCCTGCACATAGCCTGTCATACCTTTTTTATGAGTTTGTTGCAAAGTGAATCTTATGCTTTCCACTCTTGCAGAGCATAAATGGATTAACCTCCAAATTCCTCAGTTCAACATCGTGACTACCATTCATATCGTTGTACGATGCCGTAATTACTATGTGCTTTATATTAGCTTTAAGTCTGTTTGATCTTATTACAAGTTTAATCTGTGCGTCTGTAGGCAGATGTCCAATTTCCCATCCACCGTCTGTATATGGATTAAAGAATTCATCAAGACTGTTTCTGAATTCATTCTGTACCTCAAAGGTATCATCCATATTTGATATCTCAACCCACACCTCAACCGATATTGCCACGAACTGAGGTGGTACAATCTCAATATTATCTGGTGCAATGCTAAGCTCACATCTCTCTAAAAGATGCTTCTTTAGCTTATTCTGTAGTCTGTAGAAGGAATGCTGATTATCAAGATAATCCTTAAGCAATATTACAAAGCTTACCAGACTATCATCCTTCCTTCCCTCAATGCTAAGTCCATTAATAGCCTTAGCCTGAACAATATTGGAAGAGTAACTAAGTATCTCTCTCTCATAATCAGTGATTGAAACCAGTCTGTTTCTGCTGCTTATGATATTTGAACCTCTAAGCAGTGCCTCATCTATTGTCTCCATATCGGTTCCACCAAAGGAACGAAGTGGATTTCTAACATTCTTTATGAAGAGAGCCTTATTTCCAGTGTCATAAATCTGGTTAGGGCTTACATTTCCAAGCTTTCCACTGCAGGTCTTAAGTCTAACGATAAATGATACGTCTCTTGTCTCTCGTGGAATCTGAACATGAACTCCATCTCCAAATATGAGAATTCTGTTCATTCTGTCTACTGAGAATACTCTGTCCTCAGGCTTGGTATCGTCAAAGTTGTCTATCTCTTTCCATTTTACATAGAAACGCTGGATTCTTCCCTGAAGATTTCTCTCTACCTTAACCATATCCGGAGACTCTGTCAGAAGCTTCTTCATCTGGCTGTCCGTAAGCTGTCCAGCCTCATTTACCCACACATCAACATCAAGGATGTTGGATGCATATAATGAAAACATCATATTTGGAGCCACATCATCGATATAATACTCCTCTTCAGGTAACGTCTCTGTGTTAACCGCCTCCACTGCATTCATCTCGATTGCACTGATAACCGGCTTATAAACATTCTCATCCTCAAGCTTTGAGTCTGGAAGTGAAGCCTTAATCCAGTAGCATTTCTTACCCTCAAGCTCAACCATCGCCATATCAGATGGTGGGATAAATATCAGTCTGTTACTGTTCATAAGGCCATTTGTATGGTCAACCAGTTTTAATCTTTGGAAGCCCTTTCTTGAGTAGTAGTAATACTCAAGATCAACTCCCTGGAAATTGTTGTCATCCTCGAGACAAACAAGAATACTGATTGGACCATTTTCCATCTTCTTGTCGAATCCCATATATAAAGCTGTATCGTTGTAATAGCCCTTCATAAAGAGAGTTACCGGCTTATCTGAGAAAAGACAAGAAGTGAGCTCTCTTTTCTTTGTTCCTGTAATTCCAACAACCTTTTCCGGCTGCTTAAAGCTACTCTTGTAGCTAAATGATATCTTACATGAGGTGATAACTGGTATATGATGAATACAAGGTCTCAGATAACAGTTATCTGCCTTTAAGAGGGTAATTCTAAGTGCTCTTGAGCTTTCTGCACCAACAGTAGTCTCCTCCCAGTCATCCGGACATATAAATTCAAGTGTATACTCTAAGTCCTTGCCCTCTGCAAAAATCTTCTTGTACTGATTCTTACACTCCAGTCTCTTGTAGCCACGTCCGTTGAAATATTCAATTGATATTTCCTCTGGAAATGTCTCTGCTGGAAGAGGTGACTGAATTATCCTAGGCTTTCTCTTGATAATCTTTAATTCTTCTTCTCTCTCTTCCTTTGTGAGATCAACCTCTGTCTTGTCAAATCTCACCTTGAAATTAACCTTAATCTTTGCACCTGGCTTATGGAAATACTCATTGTGTCCAATGTAAAGCTCCTTAAATAGTCCAAGTGTATCTCCAAATGGTCTGAATTCCTCAATCTCTAAATCAGTCTGACCGTTATATACAAACTCCGGATTCATCTTGTCTCCGTATGCAGATATGTATAGATTTTCACATTCAACAGTCTCCTCTGGATTCTCAACTGCCTCAATAACAAAGAGTGAGTATTCCTTTCCATCCACTGTAGTCTTCTTACAAGGCTTGCTCTTTCTAATTGCAACTGTATCCTTGTCGATGCCTGATATACTATCAACTGGGACAAAATCCTCATCTGTGTAATATAGTAATCTGTATCTTCCATCGATTAAATCTTTGGTGAATTCTTCCTGATTCTTAAATCTCAAGTAAATATCACTGTCCTCAACGTCAAACATATGACTGTGATAAAGAAGTACAGCGTGCTTTTCTATTCCATCTACACTAAAATCAAACAGCTTAAATGGATAACAGCTCTTCTTATTTCCGAAATCAAGAAACTCGAAGAAATCCTCCTCCAAAAGTTCCTCCTCATCCTCAGGTGAAACAGGCTTCTCAGCGTATTCTGCTTCATCAAAGTTTCCAAGAATAGGAACAATCTTTCCAAGCTTCTCAGAAGTCATAAACATTGATGTAAGCTTTGAATTTGTAACGTAAATTCCATCTGTTGTCTCGAAAATAAGCTTTCCTTCATTTTCAACTGTATCGGTCTCAGCAAGAAGCTTTAAGCCCTTCTCTGCCTCTACACCCTCCATAGATTCATCTGCCACATCCATAAGCACCATAGCACTTGCCGGAGTAGCTGGCTCAAGTGATATTCCAAGCATATTGATAAAATCCACATGAAATCTTCTAAGTGAATCATTGTACTTATCAATATTCTCCATCATCTGCGATGCATACAGCATTCCTATAACAGAACCGATATCAGGATTGTCAATATCATACTTCCACTCAGGAACATAGGATTTTGAAAGTGTCTCAATCTCGCGAAGGATATCAGCCTTGTCTCTTGAATCAATCTTTGTATTATTCTGTTTCTGATTGTACCATTGTTTCATAAGCTTCTTCCTCTTCCTTAGGCTCCTGTGTCAAATAGAATGGAAATACCATGCTTCCACTGCTGTGATCTGCCTTTAGTACATAGTCTATATATATCATAAGACAACCCGCCTGCTGCTTGTCGTCTATTGTTATTCCAACATCCTCAACTCTTGGTTCCTGGCTTAGGATGTTGCTGGTTATCTCCTGCTTAATCAAATTAAGTGCTGTTGTGCTAGTATCCATAAATGCATAAGAAAGAATATCCGAACCAAAGGATGGTCTCATAAATCTTTCCCGCTTCTGTGTCATAAGAATAAGATAGATACTTTCCTTAACCGATTCCTCATCAGACACAGTCATGAATCTTCCTGTTGCAGGGTTTATCTGTGGCGGAAATTTCATTCCAGTTCCTAAATATGTAAAATTCATAAATACCTCCTTACCCTGCTGGTTATCCGATTGAAATAGGTGTTCCCTCAATCTTTACCGTTCCACTGCTCGAAGCCTTAAGTGCTGTGTTAGCCTGAACTGACACATTACCTCCTGCAACCTTTGTAGAACCATCGGACTCAATTTTAATATCGCTACTTCCCTTAACTGTTGCCTTTGTACAGTCAATCTTGACTGCACCATCAGCACCGTTCATTGTTACCGTAATGTTGTCACCAACCTTAATTGTAACCTTGTCCTTTATCTTAACATCCATCGTTCCCTTTTCAGTATTGATGGTTATGCTATTTTCCTTTTCCTTATCTCTTAATACCATCAGCTTTTTGTCATTATCCATGATGAACTCATGCTGGTTACCCGCAGTCACAATCTGGATGCTGTCCTTTGCACCATCCTCATCATCCTTTGAATCAAAAAACTTGATAGTACTTCCATGCTTGGTTGTAATCTGTTTTATCTCATTGTCTTTATTGTAGCTCTTTTTAAGAAACTTATCGTTATCCCTTGGAATACAGCCTATAATATAAGGTTTTTCTATATTACCCTGCTCAAAGGCAAGTAATACCTGGTCTCCAATCTCTGGATGAAAATAATGTCCCCAGCCCTTTCCTGATGAAGGCATTGCAACTCTTGCCCACTGAAGTACATTCTCCTCCTTATCCCTTACAGGAACCTGTACGCAGACTCTTCCTTTTCCAGAAGGATCATCAATATCCGTCACAATACCAAGAATTACACCAAATATTCTGTTGTCTCCTGTTTCTGTTTTTATGATTTGCTTTTCAGCAATATCATCGATAATGTCATATAATCCCATACTCTTTACCTTTATTTATTACTGCATTGAATTTGTCTTCGCAGTTATCAGTGTTTCATAACCACCCTCAATCGATAAGACATGTCTTACGCTTGTAATGTAAAATACATTTGAAGGACCCTTTCCAAAATTCTGTAAATCAAGGAAGTATCCAGGTTTCATCTCTGGAAGTCCGATTAAGGTTGCATCAAGAGTTCCAAGTCTGTAGGACATCTCCTCCATAATTGAACTTACTCTATTCTTAGCCTCCTCCTCACTGGTTATGGTAGGGTCAACATATACAATTTCTTTTCCCTTGAAAATATTGTTCGCCTTATTTCCATTCGAAACCTTATTCGAGAATTTCTCTGACTGCTGAATAAGCTTTGCGTTTCCAGCATCATGTACTCTTGCAATTACCTTTTCAGCTATTCCTGTAATATCATATTCTATGTTGTAGGATAAAAATCCATTTCCAGGAATCATTGTAAATAACGGATTTGTAACCGACTTTGCCTTTCTGAAATATACTGTTCCATTTTCAATAAAGAAGTCATAATTATACTTTTTAGCAAGCTTTACAATGAACTCATAATCTGATTCCGCAACCATCTCGATAGTCTCGCTGCTTCCATTTGAATTTCCTGTAGGCGCTGCTATTAAATCCTTTGTAATCTTTACATCTGTAATTATTTCCTGAGATTTAAGCTTCTCATAGATTGGCTTTTCAAATATCTCCTTAACTGCCTCTGTAAATTCCGTGGCCTTAAGCTGCCTGCTGTAGCTTCCCGACATCATAACGCACTTCATATCCATGGCGGTTATTCTTATCTCACCAAGATTCTGACTATATCTGTAGGAGGTTTTTGCGATAATTCCTACAAATACAAGCGATACACTGTCATCATAGCCAAGATAAATCTCAACCTTCGAACCAAGACTTATGTATTTCTGAAGCTTGTCAGTCTCGAAGCTGTGTATCTGACTATCATATGCATCAAATATGCTGAACTCAGCAATTGATGCCTCAAAGCCTGAAGTCAGCTCAATATCAACATCTCCGATTGTATACTGCAGCTTCTTGTCTGGGAGTTTCTTTCCCCCAACAGATACTAAAACCTCTGGCTTTCGGAATCCACCATATTTAGTTTTTAAGCTGTCAAAATCAAGCGTTGCCATAATTCTCGTTCACCCTCTGTCATATTATTAATAGCTTGTAATCCATTAGAAATTAATAAGATTACCTGCCTTCTTCATCTTTGATTGAGCGTCATTTACAATTCCGCCGCCATCCTTGTTTTCCTTAAACAAATCATCAAAGGATCTCTTCCAGTATGAAATGAAGGATGATCCTGCTGCCTGAAGCGTCATATCTCCCTCGTTGATTGCCTGTTCCTTATTGTTCTGGATAATGTGCAGCGTAACCTCAGCTCTTATAGGTTCTCCCTTTCTGTTGAACATTGTGTATCTGGTATCAACATTAGCAAGAACTCCTCCAAATGACATATCTGCCCAGACAAACATTACATGCTTGCTCGAATCGTTCGAAATAATACCTGTAAGAAGCTCAACAGTATCTCGAATTGATTCGCCATCTCCAAGTAAATGGGCACCTACATCCTTTGCAGACGCTATGCTGATATTGTTCTCCATATCAAATGCATCTGCAATATTCATATCATCAAATATAAGTGTTACATCTAAGGTAGTCTGTGGCTTCAAGCTGATTTGGTCAATCAGCTGTCCACATCCATTTTTACTGATATACTCACCCTTAACCGAATTCATACTAATTGTGTTAGGATTATACTGTACCTGAAGAGTGAAATAATCTCCTCCAGCTCCTAGTATTCCTGCAGTCATACCACTTAGTGCATTCTTTGCTGCATCAAGTCCAGAAGCTGCAGTTGCCGCAACATTATTAGCAAGAGCCGTAAGTCCGCTCTTTACATTAGGCATATGGGTCGGGCCTGCAAGAGCAGGTTTTTTGTTTTCTCTGGATATTAACAGGACAGCCTTGCTGGCAGTTCCGGTAACACTATGTAATAAATTGTTTAAGCTTCCTGCCATATGTGCTTCCTCCTTGAATTATGGTTTAAACGAATATTATTCTATAATTAAATATTTAGTAGTCCTGAGGCATACTGACCTGCCTTCATAGTTGAGGCACCACTCCAATTATCAGTGAAATTCTTAGTATTCCTAGCCCATATTTCTCTCTGATAATCAGTACATAGAATGTTCATGGTTCCTGTTGCTCTGATAGGATTTCCTGTAGGTGAGAACATAATATATTTTGAGTTGAAGCCTATAAGCTCTCCCTCGTAGCTCTGATTGCCCCAGACAAATTTCACTAATGTTCGGTCAAAAATTCTCATTGCCGCATGAAAGCCCTCTACCTGAGGTCTTACGGTATAGCTTCTTCCAAGTCCCTTATTAATTCCTGTTGCTAAAGCTGAGGCTGCTCCTGCTGCATTCGTTGCATTAAGCTTATCCTCGGCAAATGCATCAAGATTATTTACATCATCAAATAGAATATCAATCGAAACGGTTACTCTGCTGGCATTTGCTTTTCCCGCACTGCCATCACCCTGGGCTCCGTAGGTTGAAATCGCATAGTTTCCACCACCAAGTCCATTTATACTGATCTTAAGCGGATTAAACTGTAATGCATATTTTTTTCCTTCTCTGCCTTCCTCAGCGACAGCTGTGTTTGCAAGGTCTGCACCTGTACTTGCAAGAGCTCTTCCAGCTGCTGCAAGACCAAGCGTTCCTTTACCCAAATCATTAATGCCGCCCGCATGATTTTCCTGCATTCCAGGTTCAGAATTTCTAGTATAAAAAATAATGTAGGCCTTATCAGATATTCCTGTTATCTTTGAGCCTGCTTCCTTGGCTATATCCATTAAACCCATTCAATCACCACCTAGCTTATTATCTTCCTCGTCTCATTCTCTCATTTCCAAGCTTTCTCTCAAGCTTCTGGTATACTACATCTGAAAGACCATTTATCTGTCTTCTAACCTTTTCTGAAACGATTCTGTCTATCTCATTAAGATTGTTTTCCTTTAATTCTTTCTTTATCTCATTGACAGTGCTCTCACTAATAACCTCGGTATTAGTTTTTGTTTCTCTGACAACATTCTCCTTGTTGATAGATCGGTTTATGTTTCTGGCACTCTCAATCATCTCTTCATCTACAACTGTTTCCTCAACCTTATGAAGAAGTGCGACCTGGTCAACAACTCTGTCTGTAATCTCCTTATACTGAACCTTGTCATCTCTTCCTCTTTGCTCTCTTGTAACAGTATTTCTGATGCTTTCCTCTACAGTCTCTTCGATTCTTGGAACCAGCTCTCTTTCTATGGTTTTAGTTTCTCTCTCAACCATATTTATATCTCTGTAGAACTGAGCAAATGCATTGTTCTTTACAAGGGTGTCTACCTGATTTTTACCCTTTCTGTAATTCTCAAGCTGCTTAAATATCTGTATTGTCTCCTCTGATAGAGACTCCTTCATAACCTCACTGTCGAAAACACTTGTCTCTCTGCTATTCTCTACAGTTTCATTGAACTTCATAATTGCAGCCTCAGGATTAGTGATTGCAAGAAGTCCCTCCTGCTTTGTCCTGTTTATGTTAACTGCCTTCGGCTTTTCCGGACTGAGTCCATTCATTATCTGTTCAATCTTTTGCTGATTTCTAATATTGTTCTCGTTAATCTTATTTAGGTTTACACTTATGTTTCTCTCAGTGTTTGAGATTCTCTCCTCGTTATTCTGAGTAAACTCCGATACTGAAGTATTATCTTCAGTTTTCAGTGTGATATTCTCACTATTAACATCACCTGCATTTATATTATTCTGGTTAATATTTACCTTGTTTGATGAACTCCTAGCCTGATTTGAAATGTTTGTAAAGCTCTGATTCTTCTCCGTAAATATCTTTTTAAGCTGATTTAACTCATTTTTTTCTGACTGATAGAGTTTTCTAATTGTATCTCCCTCAGTTATCTCTGTATCTTCCTCAGAAGTAATATCTGTTCTGAAGGTATAATCAGCACCCTCAAAATTAGTATTACTTATATTAGTATTCCTGCTGTACTGATTCGCACTTTCTACTACCTTTTTAACCTGATTAATCTCTTCGTTGTTCGTAATCTGATTCTTTTCGATGTATTCTAGAACCTCCTCAGACTCTGCAAAGCTTTCAAGGTGGTTATACTCAAATCTCTCAAAGGTATTATCTGCAGCATCAAGAAATGCATTCTTTATATTGAGCCATATATCATTTTTACTTGTGATCTCTGAAAGCCTGGTTGTGTAAACCTGGTTAATTACACTAAGTACTGCCGCTTCAACTAACTGATTTCTTATCTGAGTGTCAGACATATTGTTAATATCGCCGCTTCTATACTCGTATGCATTGATATTCTGATAATTTAGCGGTTCTGACTCCTCGAAGGTATTATTCTGAAGATAGTTAAGAAGTACATTCTTCGCAATGTTTGTCTGTTCACTTATCTTTAGCTCAGCGTTTGACACATTGGAAGTATTTCTGGTATTCTCTGTAACAAAATTCGAAATTTCCTGATATACTGCGGCTGTTTTTAACCTCTTCATAATATTTTCATAAAGATAATTATTAACAGCAGCTTCCTCATCCTCACCCTTTTCAATTACAGTTGTCTCATCCTCCTTAAGGATTCTCTCCTTAAGTTCTCTTATCTCATCCGAATGCTCCCAGTAAAGATTAATAAGCTCCTCAGAATTAGTAGCTTCATTTTTAAGGTTTCTGACCTGGTTCATAAATACCTGGACATCCTTAATTCCGAGCTTTCTAAGAACATTTGAAATAAATACCTTGTCCTGATAGGTGAGTGTACTTTCATCATAAAGGGTAATTCTGTTGATTACATTGTTGACAATATCCAGCTTACTGCTGTTATTCTGATACATATTCACACTGTCAACAATTGTAGTCATACCCTCCTCCCCGAGATATATCTCAGGTGGCTGGGTTACAAAGTGCAGAAAATCCTCTGGTGTAAGATTAACATTAAGCATCCCGTAGTTTGCGGCAATTCTCTCATTGAAGCCGTCATAGCTACCTGCAATATTTGTATTACATACAGTTTTTAGGGGTGCCTTTATCTTTAACATTCTACTTCTTATCTCCGCTTAATATACTTGCTATCGTTTTAGCATTTCTCTTTGCAGGCCAGCTGTTTTTCTTGGCAAGAGCCTCCATCTCTGCAACAGAAGGTGTTGGAATTTCACCATTTCTGTTTCTGTGAGAATCCGAATCTGTTATCTTGCCAAAGCCAGGATATTTAGAGGTGTTGTCAGCCTCAATATTGTCATCCTTAACATCTGAAAAGTTTGGATACTTGGCCGTGTTATTAATCTCTTCATTTCCTGTTTCAATATCCTTAAAGCCCTTATACTGTGACTCGTTCTTTCCTGGTATTGCTCCGCTCTTAGCCTTATTCACAAAGTCGTTATAGGACTCGAACTTTTCTCTGGTATCCTCCTCCGGCTTCACGATGCTATCTGCAGAAAGCTTCTTCGCATGTGACTTTCTAGGCCAGATATTCTGAGCAGCGTATCTCTCCATCTCTTCCTTTGTTGCTGTATTTACCTCGTCATTTCTTGTCCTATGGGAATCAGCAGTCAAAATATCACCAAACTTTGGATAAGTACTTGTGTTATCCATCTCGATAACATCATCCTTGATGTCCTTGAAGCCCTTATACTTTGTATCATTGTTCGGCTTCTTGTTATTTTTCTGCCTTTCGCTGTTCATTATATCCTTATAATCATTGTAGTTAGGAAGATATTTATCCTCATCCTTAAGCTCTTTGACCTTACCAACAATATCCTCATAGCTGTTATATGCTGGTAGATTCTTTGTTCCAGACTCCGCCTTTTTATATGATGAGAAGGACAGATACTTTGATTTATTATCCTTCGGAGCATCAGTAATACCTGCGGTTGTCTTCTTTTTGGATGTATAGCCTTTGATTACTTCATCTATTTTCTTTTTAACTTTAACTCCGTCGACCTCGACCTCTACTTCCTTTACTCCAGCTTCCTTCATGGCAAGGTATGTTGCAAGAGATGTCAAAACCTCATAATCAGGATATTTTGAATCTCCCGGTCTGACAGTAAGTGCATAGTCTTTGTATTTTTCCTTAAATTCCTTCTTGTCATGATTAAACCAAACATCCGGAAGAGTAACATAGAGCATCTCCCTGTAAATGATTGTTGTTCTCTCAACTACAAGACTGGAGTTCTCAGCATTAAGCTCTCCAAAATCCTTTGACTGTACCTTACAGCCTGTAAATGTATATGTTCTAATCGCATCCTTAAGTCCGCCAAGTCCAATTGGTTTTGTACTTACAAATAATATAATTGGAAGAATCGGCTCTGCTCCAAGTGGCAGTGGATCGATGTAATCAACTCCTACATATCTCTCTATCTCAAGTGTAAAAGGCTTGGAAATCGGTTTTCTGAGTGAATGAACATAATCATTTACTCCACCTTCCTGAATAGTCTCGTATTCTTCTTCCTTGTGAAAGCCCTTTATCGAACGACATGGAAGATCATATACTCCTTCTACTCTGAGAAGAAAGTTGAAGCCTGTCATTGCATGGACACCGTTGTTCCAGACTAACCAATTTCGGTCTCTATTCTCAGAATTAGCTTTTGCATCATTTGCTGCCATCTCGCACGCCTCCTTTCATCTATTATCAGCCCGGTTTCATATCTAAGATACTCTTCTCTTTACTCTTCTTTGAGGGATTAATTTGTTTGTGGATTTCAGAAATTTCTCTGCACCACCTGCGCCTTGTTACATGATCCATCCCCATAACCTCCTCATTGCTCCAATGAAAATAATAGGAAATGAATGCTGCCTCCTGATACAAGGCGTCAACCGGATAAAGCTTTATCCCTCTGTGGTAAAATTTATAGCCACCTCATGAGTCTCTCCACAATGTGGACAAACAACCTGCATTACTGGTGGTTCAACATCATTTATTCTCTGGTACATATCCTGAAGGAATGCCATATCTGCAGTAAAAAGCTTCTCAATTGTCGCTGCAGTTACCATTGGAAGTCCCTCAAGCTCTGTCACTACCTTTCCAAGTATTACAATAGTGAGATACGAAGGGTTTGATAATACTCTTGGATCTCTTGTTGCACTTATCTCGTCTGCAGCTGTCGCAAGTCGCATCTTTCCGTTTCTGTGCACTTCTCCATTACCATCTACGTATCCCTTTGGAAGGGTGAATTCAAATATTGTTTCCATATCCTTTACCTCACTAACCTTTTTCTATTATCATTCTGAAATTGTCTCTTTATATCAGCTCACAATATAGCTTGCAGGTTCATATAAATAAACAATTTTTGCTTAACCCTATATCCTAATCTATGCTGCGGAGAAATCTCCGCAGCATAAGTTAGAAAATTTATTAAGCTATACTTATTAATTATGCTTAGTTTGGAATTGTAAGCTCCTCATATGCAAGCTCAACTGTCTCAATTGCAACCTCACTCTGAAGTGCATTTAAGTCTGGTGCTGTGTACTTTGTAACCCAAGCGTTTGAGAGAACCCAAATTCTTGAACCTGTTACGTTAGTAGCAACTGCTCCTGATGGTGCTCCACCGTTGATGTCAACCATCTCTATCTGAACGTTGTAACGTGGCATCTGTCCTCTTGTCTCAGATACACACTCCTGTAACCATGCCTTGAATGCATTGTCTAATGTGTAACCAAACTTAAGTGTTACATTACCATGCTTAACAAGTCCTGGAATCTTAACTGGTGCAAGGCTGTTTGCGTTACCCTGACGGAACTCGATTACATCTACAGATGCTTCAATTCCTGTAACCTCACTGAAAGCTGCTGAACCATCAACACCATCAACCTGAACGATAAAGTTCATTTTAGTTAATGGATATGCAAGTCCATTACCGTTATCATATACTCCTGTTGCCATATTCGTTTACTCCTTTCCTATCCTCTTATTCCTCTGCTGCTCCGCCTGCTTCTGCTGTATGCTGTGTAACACGGAATACAACAAACTCTGCTGGACGTGATGGAGCAATACCAATATTACAGATTAATCTACCATTTGCAATATCATCTCTTGACATTGTAGAAGGTCCGATTTCAACGAAGAAGGCCTCACCAGCTGAAGCGCCTGCGAGCATTCCATTTTTCCACATTCCCTCTAAGAAATTATTAACTGTAAGCTGAACTCTCTGCCATAATGCAACATCGTTTGGCTCAAATACAACCCAGTTAGTGTTAGCCTTGATAGACTCCTCAACGTAGATGAATAATCTACGAACGTTAACGTACTTGAACTGGCTGTTGCTTGAAGCTGTTCTAGCACCCCAGATACGGATTCCCTGTCCAGGAAGTGATCTGATTAAGTTGATACCAGCTGGATTTAAGATATCCTGCTCAGCTGCTGTGTAGTTAACCTTTAAGCCTGTGCAGAAAAGTGTCTCATTTGCTGGTGCCTTATGTACTCCACGATTGATGTCTGTTCTTGAGTAAACTCCGAGAACTGCACCTGAAGGTGGGATGTAATCTGACTGATTTGTTGCACGGTCAAGAACCTGAACCCATGGATGATACATAGCTGCGTATGTACTGTCAACCATATCACGGTACTCGATAAGATCCTTTGTCTTGAATGCATCCTTTGGCATATCAATTACTGCAAATCTGTTCTTTAAGTTCTCACAATGAGCAACTAAAGCAACTACAACCTCAGGAATTGTAACACCTGGGATAGCAAGCATGCTAACATTTGTGTTCTCAACAAATGCTGCAAGACCTGTACGAGCGCCAGGACCATTGTCCTCACCGATAAATGTTGCTGCTGTAACCTTTGAAATGCTTCCGTTTGTACCACCTGCAAGTGTGAATACACCACTTACATTGTTAGCACCAAGGATAAGCTCTGCTGGGTTACCAACCTTATCTGTCTTCTCTACCTCTACTGTAACGAGCTCACTGTTTGCAAGCTTGTAAGCAAAGTAGTTTGGATTAGCTGGGTTTAAGCTAAGTCCCTTGAAGCTCTCAGCCTCATCATTGTAACGAACGCTGATATCTGTCTCAACAAGGTTTACAACTGTCTTTGGAACGATAGATGTATCAACGATATCCTCCTTGAAAGGCTTCTCGAATGTTACAGTGTTCTCAAAGATGCTTGCGATCTTGTTGTATGTGCTCTTAACTACTACGATATCTCCCTCACGGAAGCCATCTACTGACTTAGCAACGTATGCATCACCGTTCTTTCCAACGATCTGCATCTTCTTCTTAGCTACCGAATCAACAGTAACCTGAATCTTATTACCCCACTTACCTTCGTTAGCTGCAGTAATTGTAAGGATACCCTTCTTTACTGTTGCCTTCTTAGCATCTGCTGGAATAACACGTGATACGAAACAACGTGTTCCACCGTTTGCAAAGAACTGCTCAACGCTGTTTGCAAGGTAACGATACTCGCCATACTCGAACTCGCTTAAAGCTCCTCCGAACTGATGAGTAAAGCTTCTCATACTTGTTACAAGTGCTGGTGCGCCAACTGCTGCACCTTTTTCTGCAAGTCCGATAAAACCTGCTGTTGAAGTTCCAACGCCTTCAATTGAACGTGGAGAGTTATCATACTCTTCTACATATACTCCTGGTGAAAAATATTCTGCCATTTGTTTGTCCCCTTTCTACTTCTTTAATACTTTGATAATTTGATTTTTCTGATTAAATCATTAATTAATTTTTTAATTAATTTTTTAATTAATTTATTAATTAATTAATTGATTAATCTTTACATGCTTATTGTAACACACCTGACTGTCCCGGAACTGTCATCTTTATTTGTCCGGCATATGCACACATAAGTGTGCTGTCAGTCATTAAGCACGGCTTATTACAAGCCATGACCTTCTGTTGTGTCGGGATCCAGGTTCCTGCTGGAACCAGGGTACAAGGCTGAGGAGTTAATACTCCAAGTGCCGCTGCCGTAGCGGCTGCTACTGCAGGATTTGCAAGTGAGGTACACATTGCAAATGGTGGGATGTTTGTGTTGGGCTGGCAATCAAGTATTGTTGCCACCGGTTTACTCTGCATCATTACCGTCGTCTGCTGCGTAGCATTCAGAGCTGCAGGAGCAGTTCCAAATGAACAAAGACACTGGGTTCCTGTTGTTGCATAAAGAGCCATCCGCTTTACAACCTCCCTTCACATTTGTGAAAGTCAATCTCTTTGAAATAGGTCGTGCCATCTTTAATATATCTAACTATATACACAACCTTTGTCCCGTCATTTCTTACCCTAAGGAGGTACCGGCCGCCGGGATATACCATTCCTTTTACAATTCTGACAATTGCGTCCTTGATTGAATAAGGTTCAGATAAAGGCTTTTCAATCAAAACAGCCGTTTCGTTTACACGCCTTCTGATTCGGAAGCTTTCAAAAGTCATTTCTTCTTTATGAAAGATTCCATAATCCTTCTCCATAAGCTCTGAGCCAAGATATTGAAGAATGTTCTTTCTTGTATCGAAGCTTAGGATTGTTCTGTCCTTCACGTCTACTGAGATGGCATCTATGAGCTCTATGCCCTCCATCTCACCGCATATTGTAAGGAAACTATCTCTTTGATAGCCATTGCCCTCAGGTATCAAATATAGGTCTCTTTCCTGGAATGTCTGCTTCGATTCACCATATTCAACGATGATACTAGCCGTTTCATATCCTCTGACCTTTACTGATAATACTGTGTTAACTCTGTCAGTATTGAGAATAATAATCATACCGTCGCTTTTTATTACTATTGGTATTCTTTTGTCACCCTCAAAAAAGTTTACATCTCTTTCATTAACACTTTTACCTGTTGTGGCATCGAGAAGTCTTACAACCAAATCAAGACGATGTCTGATTTCAATTTCTTCCACCTAGTAATTACTCCTCCCTTCCTAATACATAGACTTCAAACCAAATGATGCATCCACTACTCTTGGTGGATTTACTACAATCTCGCTTGACAGGAATACTGGTGCCGCCTTATAGAAAAGACTTATCTGATAAGGCTTGTTGATTGCCTGCCAAACTCGCACCTTCTGCTCCAGACTTATCTTCGCTTGAGATAGTACTATTGGAGGCTCATCCGCGTTTAACCACGGCTGAAGCTGGCTTGGTCGCACTGAATTGTTATCACTTACAATCTGTGCTATTCTTCCTATGATCTTTTGGATATCTGGGGCCTTAAGTCCCATCTGGGAAGAACCATTTATAAATACCATATAGTATAAGCTATACGGATTAGGTGGCTTTTGTAATTGAACGCTGCCGTTTGTCATCATTGCTGGTCTGGCAATCTGTCCCTCTTCAATTATCTCGTAGAGGTAGAGACCAACAATATAGTCAACATCCTGGGATGCTGGTGATGATATTTCGATGTTGTTTGGTGAAGGTATTGGCTCTGGACACATCTTTTCTCTAAGCGTCTTCACTATGTGCTGACTAACATCAGATATTATTGTATAATCTGCCATTTAGTTACCTCCTCGTTCCATCATTTCGTTGTAGACCTCTTCTGATTTCTCCTGTATTGCTGAATCATAGAGAAGTGCTACTGTTCCCTCATCAATATACTCTGTCTGATATCCGAAGGTATCATAAACATAATCTGAAGGAATATATAGATAATTTTGGAATAAAATGTCTTTTTCAAGCTCCACTGTTCCATCATTATTTCTAACCTGCTTACTATTTGTGACAAATTCGTAGAATTTTGCTCTCTTTTGGAGAGTTACTCTCATCTTACTGTCATCAAATATGTATCTGTATCCTGCACAAACCGAAACATTCTTCGCTGAAGCATATTCCGTCAATGTGGTTGTCAGTTTAACGAATGCATATTTTGATTTCTGGCTGAGCATTACATCTGCATAGTCAGCTGCAAGATCTTTAATCTTATTATTGTTTTTAATCTCGCCGTACCACTCAATTGCGAGTACCACTGAGAGTCTGTCCTCATCTGAAAGATTAAGGAAGCTCTTTCCAAATAATTCTTTAATTAAATCTTCAATCTCGCTAGTTGAAAGACCCTGGCTGCTAAGTGCATCCTCCGCTCTGAGTAAAAGACCATCTGTCTTATTGAGAAGGTCTGCATATTCATTTCCTGAACCGTTATTCTTACCGTCTGAGCCTGAACCTGTGCCCGAGCCTGAACCTGTGCCTGTTCCTGAACCTGAACCCGTTCCTGAACCCGAACCCGTTCCTGAGCTTCCGATTCCTGATGCCTTAAGTGCATCCTTTATGTCTGATAAAGCACTGTAAACAAGAGGTCCGTTGCTGATAAGAAGTGCATCAAGTGCATCAAGATTCTCTGACAAGCCATCTAAGCTTCCGCTTTGGATAGTTTCAACTGCTGAATTCGCAATATTAAGTGCTGCAGATCCAGCTGTCTGTGACTGCATGTTAGCAGCTGCCATTGCCTTCTCTGAAGGAGTAGCTGTATCTGATGTAATGATTGCCTGATAGTCAGCCTCAAGATCATCAATCTGCTGATCCTTTGCATCAATAAGTGCCTGAAGTCTGTTTGCCTCACTGTAATCATTATGGTCGATTGCATCCTGCTTCTTTGTAAGGAGTTCATCCTTTTCTGACTGAAGCTGGCCCATCTCGTTCTGGCTTGTTCCATTATTTACAAGCTCTGCTAGAAATGATTTAATCCACTGTTCAAATGCATCAACAGTTTCATTTGCCCCACTCTTAAGAGCGTCGTTTGGAATCTCGCTTCTAAGCTCATCAGTTGTATCAAGAAGACTTATAACGTATCTTTGTGCTTCAGCATTATCCATTCTGATTGCCTTAGCCTTTACTACAAACTGGTACTCTGTTCTTACTGCATTAATGTTACTCTTTGATATCTCAAGATACTGATTCAGCTCAATGTCACTAGCTCCTGCCTTTGCAGCAGCCTTGTAATCATCAGACTTTCCACTCTTTAAGGCTGCCTTATATGCATTTCTCGCATTACCAATAAGGCTGTCATCAATATAGCTGAGCTCATTTGCTGCATTCTTAATTATACTGTCTCTTACATTGAAGAGGTTTCCAATTTTGTCTGTTATCTTACCACACTTTGTAGTATCCGAATTCTTAGCTGCATCTATAAGGCTGTCACTTAAGTTATAATTCTCATCACCAAGAATTGTACCATCAAGCTTTAATGCATTTGAGGAATACTTAATATGGCTTGTCTGAACATTATTCTGAGCCTCAGCTATTGCCTCAACAAGCTCACTGTCCACTCCAAATTCATTCTTTTCTTCTGATTCTTCTTCCTCTTCGCCACCGCCTACAGTATGTGTTGAGGCATGCTGTACATCCTCTGAGAGTTCTGTAAGTAAGGTGTCAAGCTTCTCCATTATGTCGGCTCTTCTGGTTGCATCTACCGCTTCCATAACCTTCATAACTACTTCTCTTCGTACCGAATCTGAATCAGGATTTAACGAATCGTAGTACTTCTGAAGTCCTGCGATTCCCTCCTCGCAGTCGGTTATTATTGTGTCTTCCTCATAGCTTATATATTCCTCACCAGTTTCAAGATATGAAGTAACCTTATTTTGCTTCATATCCTCTGCGAAAAATGCTCTGAGAAGTTCTTTGTTCTTTTCATCCTCTTCATTTGGATTATCCAGGTTAAGCATAACCTGATATCTGAGATATAATGGCTGAAGCTCTTCCATATCTGCAAGATTATATGGATTATTAATATCGAAAATACTAACTGTTCCGCCATTTACAAGGTCATAGGTCTTACCGTTTGACTTTGTGTGATGTGTAAGTGGAAGTTCCTCAATCACGCTTCTCGAAACCGGTGTTCCCTGATTTGTAATATCTGCTATTGATGAGGCTGATGATATCTCGTACCAGGTTCCACCCGCAAGCTCTGACTTATAGTAAATGTTATGCTGTGAAAATGTCTCTGCCGAAGCCTGAGCAATTTCATATAATTCATCATTTAAGCAGCCAATATATATAAGGTGTGAACCAATAATAAGAGTTGCCTTCTCTACTTCTACATCGCTTATGTGTGTTGATTCTGGTACAAGTGTATCTTTTTCTTCATCCGCACGAACATTCATTACATATACTATTGCTAAAAATGCCACAAGGAATATTCCCATGAAAGCAAATATATACTTTTTCATGTTCTTTGTCTTCATCTTGTACCTCCTTTCATAATATAAGGTATTTCCTAATTATCCTTTTTCTTCAATTGCTTTTTATCTGTGTTAACCGTACACTGGTAAACCAGATTTTTGCTTCCGTCGTACAAGTTAACTGTCATTCCCTCTAGGTCTTGCTCTACAAAACCTAAATATTTAAACGGAACATCGATTGACTGTGTTCTCACGCTTGCAAGATATACCCCTTCTGACGAGGTGATATCAAAGTATTTTACTGAATCATCCTTTGAGCTGATTGTCAAATATGCTATAAGAGCACTCTGATTCATATCTACTGAGTAAGAACCAACAACCTTATCCTCTTCCTTTTCTATCGTATATGACTTCACAACCAGTTTTCCCGAATATACCTGTGGGTCAATGGTACAGTCATCGACAACCTCTGAGTCGTCATACAGTCGTACAAAGGCTGAAGTTACATTGTCAAAATCAAGTGAGAGATGCTTGATACTCTTATCTATGGTAGTCTTATCTCCTATCTTGATTCCATTTATCCAAAGCTCATAAGCAGTAACACTGAGTTCAAAGTCCTCTGGAATATATACACCAAATTCAAATGCACTCTCTGATGCAAACTGGTGTATATAGTAGTAAGCTCCTTCAATCTCTTCCTCAACCACGTAGCTTGTTCCTGCCTCTGCAATTGCAAGCTCAGTCGACTCTCCATTTAAAAGATTACTAATCGCTCCACAGGTAAGCTTGTCATAGCTTGTAAGTGTTACTGTGTAATCTGAAAGTGCATCCAGGCACTCTTCCTCTAAATCTGAGTATTCCTTTTGAAGATCTGAAAGTTCATCAAAGGTGAGTCTTCCTGCCGCATTGAGTGCGTAGCCCTTATCAACCTCTTCTCTTTTTTCAGTCAGATTTTTCGATAGCTTTTCGTAGGTCTGTCTCACCGAAACATAATTGTCGAATCCGCTGGTAACCTGATCACAAAGATCTTTTTTTACTGCTTTTTCTTCTAACAGCTTATCCTGATAATCCAGGGCTGCTTCATATAATACGTAAGGCTCATCCTCAACGTATCTTACTCCGTCTATGGATCCCTTAAGCCACTCCCTAGGAAATTTAACAAAGAGAATTCTCTTTTTTCCCTGCCATGGACTGTCTATATCAGTTAAAAACTGGTCATACTTTTGTTTAAAGGCCTGTGTATCAATCTTTTCTCCATTCTTTATCTGGCTGACAAAGGTGGAAATAGTATTCATCTTAGAACCATACTGGTTCTGCATAAGTGAATAATTAGTATTAAGTGATATGAGTGAATTCGATGATGCAAGCTGTGCTTCGTAATATGCCTCATCTCTTTTTAATGTATAGTTTGTGATATCCTCAAGCTTTAATCTTGAAATATCTGCTGTAACATATGGATTCTTAAAGGTATATCCATTTCTTACATCGAGATTTATCATATCCTTAAGCTTTGCTTTCTCGCTTTCAAAGCTCCTCATATCATTGTTAAGCTTAGTCTCGAGATTATCAATTGAGGACTCTATCTTTTTGATATCTGCTTCATTTGCTGTACCTGCAAGAAGTCTTGCCTTATTCTTTGAAAGACTAGTCTTTAGTGCTTGTAAGCTCTCATTTTCAAAAGCTATTCTCTCCTGGTAGGTGTAGCACTTAATATAAGAAAGACTCACACTTTCATATACTGTATAGACCTCCGTAACCAGCTTGTGTTTAACTCCATCAATAGCTGCCTGTTTCTCAAGTGGCTTGTATGTACAGTCATACTCTTCCTCAAGATTAAGCTTTTCAGGAAATTTAAAATTAAGAAGTGGTGACCATCTAAATGTCGTTTTGTTCTTCTTTTTTAAATATGCAGCTTTTACTGCCTGTTTATATTGTATCTCTGCCAATGCAAGCTTACTTCTGAGCTTAGTTATCGCAGTACTGTTGCTTAGCGCAAGTGCCTTAGCCTGAGTAAGCGTAATTGACTTTTGCCTTGCTGCATAGGTGTCAGCCGCCTTTTCATAATCGCTAAAGCATATTGTTGAAAGAATTAGCGAAAATGTCAAAATGACCGATACTATTCTTTTTAAATATCTATTTTTTTGAAACACTCGCTATCTCCTTTCTAAATTCTTGTTTTAATCTGCCGACTCAATCATGTACATAAAGAATGGGCCAGCCTTCATTCTTGTGAAGAATGTATATGTAACCTCATCAACTCTGAAGGAATACATATATATCTCTTTATCTGTATCGTAGCTTGTAACCTCGAACACCTCATCGAAGGTTGAAGTTCCCTGAAGATTTACATCTATTCCAACCTCTGCTTCATTCTTTATAAGTGTCTCAATTCCACATGCCTCAGGGAATGTGATGTAACTGTTTCCCTCAAAGCTTGGATTACCAAGTGCTTCTTCCACCTGCTTAATATCTGTCAGGGTGTTCTGGCCGTAACAAAATGTATTCTTCAGAACGTAAACCTGATCAACCTTTCCTGCTTCGTCAATCGATTGTGACTGGTCAGTAAGCACATACATGGCATCAATATTCTTCATATTCACCACGCTGTTTCCGTTAAAGGTGTAAATCTTTACATTACCCATATACATCTGACCAACCTCCTGGGTACTCTTACCAAGGAACTGGTCATAAACGATGTTATCACTGTGGAAGGTTCCTACAAAGGTCTGATTGTCGCCATCATCATAGAGAGTTCCCTCGCCCTCCTTCTTATCAGCAACAAAGCTTCCTTTATAATCCTTGCTTCCATTTCTTTTGTATAGTGTGCCAGTTCCCTCGAACATATTGTCCTTGAACTCGCCCTGATACTTTGTTTCACCTGTTGGATAGTACAGTGTTCCATTGCCATTAAATTTACTCTTTGAGAAATTACCGCTGTATACAAGATTGCCATCCTCACTGTAAAGCTCTCCAAGTCCTTCAGCGTAACCCTTCTTAACTGCACCCTTGTATGCTATGTAACCGCCCTTAGCCTTAATCTTTACATTTGCATCCTTAAATCTTAGTGCAACGGAATTATACTTGTATACTGGATATCCATCCGACTTTTTTCTTATATATTGTCCGATGTCAGCAACAACAACCAGGAAATAAAGACTCAACACTCCAATAACTATTACAAGTGCAAATGCAAATCTTTTTCCAATAAGCCATCTGCTTACCGAGAAATAATCATCTTTATTTCTTGGCTTAATGTTAAAGATATTGCTGAAGGCTTTCCTTATCCAGCTAACGAATCTCGAACGAAGAAAGCTCGTGTTAGTCCAATATTTTAACTTGGTCCATACAGATATTATTTTTGCTTTTAATGTACTAAACAGTACCTTTAATAATTCATTCATAGCTTACCCGTTTCCTGATTTTCCAATTCTCCTAATACGCTTATCAAGCTTACTCTAAGTAATTAATCATCTGCGAAAAGTGCAAACGATGGATCAACCTCATTCTGATTATTGAGATAATCCTCACATCTGAAAATATACCATTTTGCAAGTCCATCAGTTGGACACTCTCTAAGAACCTCTGAGAATGCATTTCTTGCAAGGTAGTAATCGTTTTTGTAGAAAAGCGAAAGAGCCTGCTGAAGCTTATCATTTGTCTTCATTCTGATTCTTCTTTCCTTTTCTGGATAAGCATCAAGTACCTCGTATAACTTGAAGCCCTTTCCATCCTGTTCAATAAATCCAATGTATCTAGAACTGAATCTGTCTCTTATTTCTTCAGGCATATTGTCTGTTACAATCATTCTTACACCGTTTTGACTGAGCTTTCTTAGATACTTCTTTAAGATATTCATCTCATCAGACACCACCGATACAGTAGCCTGCTCATCATCTCCGCAGATTCCGTATGTAAGCTCTGTTGGGTGAAGCATAATAAGAGCCTTCTCTTTGTCATAAATCCTGTTCTCTTCAAATCTCATACAGGTCTCAATTCCAAATAACATGGCCTGCTGTGGACTATCTAAGAACATATAGCTTTGTCTCTTTAAATCTCCATCACCTGAAAGATATAAGCCCTCATGATTTCTCTGGCAATCTGACATGATGACAAATTTTTTATTGATGTTACTTATAATTTCTCTCTTCTTAAGAGATTTGTCTCCGGAAATATATGCAAGGGCAAGTGTTCCCTTTATATCCACAACATCTCCGGTATGAACATCACTGATTGACGTCTTCTCGAGTATTCTCTCGATACTCTTTGGAGCAAATCTGAAATATGCCTGGAAGGTTTTAAACTTCTCATAGTTTGCTTTTGCAACGTTCTTAAGTATCTCGCCAAGTGAATTCCAAAGAAGCTGCATCTCACTTGTGTGGATAGGAGGCTTCTTCCAGCCCTCCTTGCTGATACTAATCTTCTCTGTGGTTTTGATTACTCTCTTCCACTCAAGATCCTGAAGAAGAACAACTATAAGAAGAAGTAATGAAGCTGCAAACCATCCACAAAGAGCATATATAATTGCCTTACTGCTTACCGCATCCTTTGCTTCAGTAACCTCATCCATCGCAAGCTCTACTACAAGAACTCTCTTTGGCATCTTCGAGTCATTGTCCACTGCTACAGCAAGACTTCTCTCAGAATTAACAACGTCGTAGCTTACAAGCTTTTTCTCAAGCGAGTTCTTTACCAGTGATAAAACCTTACCCTTATAGTAAGACTCCTGTTTGATATTACCAGCCTTACCAACAGCAAGTACCACATTGTAGCCATCATTTGAAGCCTCTAAAACGGAAGCTCTAAGATAACCATCCTCTCCATATGCTTTGTCAAGAACAGTTCTTACTTCCTCTGAAAGCTCCATTGTTGCATCATCAAAGGATTCGTAATCATCAAGCTTATTTGTGAAGCTCTCTGCCACGAGCAGCTCACGGCCCTTATACTCCGCAAAGCTTTTTTCCAAGTAGCTTCCTGTTATCGTACACACTGCAAAGAAGCCAATGCCTATTACAGCTATTGTAACTATCTCAAGTGCTGCAAATCTCTGAACTGCCATCGACCTGCTCTTTAGAAGCAACGCAAATATTAATATCAGTAATCCTATTACTATATATTGAATGTATTCCATACGTCCTTACCATTTACCCTTATTTATTAATCTAGATCTGAATTCTCTTACCTAATGAGTGATTCTGTTCCAATTCGTTTAAATGTATTAACAAATAATCTCAAAAACGGAATCTCCCCAGTTATTATTCGGCATACTATTGCTATTATTGCAAGAACTGCCAGGAATATCGATATTCTGAGCAGCAGTTTAAAAATCCTTGAGGAATTTCTGCTGAAGAAGGCTCTTATCCTTCTGAAAAAGCCTCTCTTTTCGGGCTTTTTCGCAGCCATCTTTATGTCAAAATACAAATCCTTAAATGTATCATATGACTCTTTTACGACCTTCTTGCTAAGAAGTTCATAACTGATAGCCTTTTCCTCTGACTTACTCTCAAGCAAATCTCTCAGGATTTCAGCTGCAAGAACAACACATTCCTCCTCGCCTATCTCCGAGTCAAGCTCTGAGAAATCATAAGGCATACTGAGCATTACATTGTTATCTCTCTCAAGCTGAATCTGCCTTTGCTTAAGCGCAAGATAAAGTACCGGATATGGCATCTTAGTCGAGATACATTCTATTATTAAGTTTATACATACGGTCTCGCATGCCTCTAGTGTTAATTCCTTTCCCATGTAAAAATCGAGAAGATTTCTCTCTTTTACATAATCGGCTACAATTCCAAGTCCCTCCTCACAAGAAAAGACGTCAATGTAACACTTCGATGGCTTATCATTATTCGATTCCGTAATCTCTAAAAATCGCTTAGCTAAAATATGATTCTTTAGAATAATAACAGTGTAATAGGAGTTTGGAGCATTGTTCATGTCCTCACATATTCTCACTATGTTATCATCGTTAAGGAATACCTCTTTTACTGTTCTAAGCATCATTCCATTTGACTGATATACCATATAAACCTCTTCAAACAAATCTTAGCTTCTAAACTATATTACCTCTGAATCAGAATCCTTCTTCTTGACAATTGCATATGCATATGTACATACCATAGGCATATTGATGCAGTAAATTCTGATTTCGTATACACCCTCCTTAGATGGAGCTGTGTAAATTCCATCTGGTGTAATCTCGCCACTGCCTGGCTCAGTGAGCTCATATGCAATAGCACATTTGTCCATATTTCTGAATTTAACATTGAAGAAGTAGCTCTCCTTGGTTCCAAGAACTACTGTAGGAGTCTCAGCACTGATACTCTTGTTCTTGTAATCCTCAATATTCTCAACCTCTTCGCCACCGTTAAACTTAATTGCTACCCATCTGAATGTCAGCATAAGATAATCAACATCCCTAAGGAACTTAGCAGCAATAACAAAGCTTCCCTTGTCATTTAATACCTTGACTGCAGTGTCAACGCAAACCTGCTCATCCTTTGAATTTGTAAATAAATCAGGATTTCCATAAACAGTTGATTTCATGCTGTTTCCGTTATAGATATCCTCCTCAAGCTTCTCAAAGCCGATATCTACATATACATTGCCCTTTCCAAGGCCGTGCATTATCTCACCTGAATAATATATCTCGCCCTTTCTGGCTCCACCATTTAAAGGAATCTCGATAGTGCCTGACTCGAATCTTGGCATCTTCTGAATATCCTGAATTGCTGTCGTTGCATAATTCTCTGGAAGGCTCTCTCCATGATCTGTTCTTCCAACAGCTTCTGTCTTGAAGTAACCCTTATACTCCTCGAATTTCTTCTCATTACCAAGAGTAGGAAGATACTTTTTAACTGATCTCTCCTCGATCTCTTCAATAATATATGCTGAATCAGTTCTTACAAGCTTGATATCTCCAAGAACGATTGCTTCGTTGGAATCACTCATTGTCTTAATCTCAAGACTTACCTTACCAGTCTCCCAAAGAGCAAGCTCTCTTGGAATGCAGTCTGAAATCTTAACCTGAAGATTCATGGCATTTGCAGACTCGATTGCAACTCCATTAACAAGTGCAAGGGCTGTACCAACCTTAAGCACTACTGATGTTTCATCAACTATCTCCTGCTGAGCCTTTACCCAGTATTCCATCTCTACCTTTTTGTCACTCTCAACTGTAACATTCGAGAACGATACGAAAAGCTCATGACCTCCTTCCATTACCTCGAAGCCCGGCATCTGGAGAACAGCTGTGTAATCAATATTCTGAATTGTACCAGTATGATTCTCAATAACAAATGCAATCTTTACATACTTTCCTGCAGATACTGTAGCAGGCATCTTGACATCAACTGTAAGTCCATTATGCTCAACAAGGTTTGAAGCAACGAAGAATTCCGACTCCAAATCAAGTGCAGGAATAATAGCATCCTTATCTACAATGAAAAGCTCATAGCCTTCCTCAATTCGGTTAAACTCATACTCTGAGTTTCCTTCCTGTCTGTTAATTGTGTATACAGCATGTACATTCTCTTCCTTATACTTTAAGCAGAGTGTAGCTGTATTAGTTGTAAGACTCTCAAAACCTGGAATAGTAGAAAGCTTCTTAACTACTGACTCCTTAAGTACAATCTCACGTCCAAGTCCATCAATTGCTGCACCACTCTCAATAAGCAGTGACTGGTCATCAAGCGAGAATACTCCAAGTCCACAGAGAATACCTGAACCATAAAGCATCTGGTTCATAAATCTTCTCTTGTTATTATTGTATGTCTGCTCTGCAAGGAAATCCGCTGAAGTAAGCATCTTTCCCGAGAAATATCTGTTTCTCTCAAATGGTAATAATTCGTTGTTTTCCAATCCCTAACACCTCTTTTTCTATAGTCTTTTTACCGGTACATTACTTTCCTGATACCATAATACAACAATATTCATGTTTTTTTGCTAAAGTTTTCTAAATATTTCTTAAAGGAACTTCTTTAACAAATCTGAAATATATTGCAATGCCCTCATTTCGAGAGCTTTTTATCTCATATGAGCCTCCGTATTTTTTAACAACACTGGCCATCATATACATTCCCATGCCGTTTCCCTCGATTCCTCTTTGGATAGCGGCCTCACCTCTTTTGCCTCGCTCTGTTATAAGCTCGGCCTCGTCAGATTTAATTCCGACTCCGTTATCTCTGTAAACCACAAGAATACAATCACCTGCATCTTCAGTAGTTATATAGATTCTGTTGCCCTGCATCATATACTTTATGGAGTTCTCAATAAGATTGTAAAACATTGTAATGAATTCTATCCTATTGCCTGTCACAAAAGCGTTTGACCTTGCAGAGTTGATTATCAGCTTAATTCCAATTGAATTGAGCAGCTCCTTCGTGTCATTTTCGACATGATTAATTACCTCGACAATATCCACGAGCTGCCTTTCAGCCTCGTCCGCCTCCTTTTGGTTCTTGTTTTTACTCAGATATGAAGCAAGTGCTTCATTTAGTAAATGTACGTTGCTGCATATCTTATCGATATACTCAAGACCCTCCGGAGAACCGTACCTCCCCCTTTGCAGAAGATCTCCATAACCTGTTATGATTGCCATAGGCATCCTAATGCTGTGGGTAATTTTTCTTACCATCTCATCGTTCTCTGCAGCTTTATCTTCCGCGCTAGTTTCCTTATTATAAACACTCTCACCTTCCTCAGCTATTTTTTTTAAGTTTTCAGTATCCATGTCAATATCATAGCCTGAGTTTTGCTTAAAGATCGCATCATTCACCTTTTTGATTCGTCTTCTGTACTTTCTAATTCTCACATACATAAAAATAGATAGTCCGCTAACCGTAGTAAGTAAAACTGCCAGTATTATTATTACTATTATTTCTATTTTCATATTTCCAAATTATCCTTCGCGCCCGATCTCTTCTTTTCACTAAACATCTCTGAATATATATCCAACATTTCTAATTGATTTAATTGAGTCGTTGTGTCTGTAGTCAATCTTCTTTCTCAGGTTTGAAATATGAACCATCAGTGCTCTCACGTCCTCCATGTCACCCTGATCCCATATCGCAGAATATAGTTCCTTATAAAGAAGAATGTCATTCTGTTTTTCTGTAAACAGTTTAAGGAGCTTAAACTCTGTCGGTGAAAGTCCCAGGTCCTCTGCTCTGTCACCATTTTCCAGTCTTCTATATACAATTTTCAAATTGTCATCAATTATAAATTGTTCAAATACGATAAGTCCGTTTCCGTTATCTTCACTATGCAGGTTCTCAACTATCCTTTCTAAAAGTTCTTCTCTTTTAACCGGCTTTACTAAGTAATCATTTCCCCCGCTTCTAAACGCCTGTACAATATTTTGGCTATCACCCAGACAGCTCATAAATATTATCGGTCCCTTGTACCTTTCTCTTATTTTTTCACACAGCTCCTGCCCAAAATAATCCGGCAACATCACATCAAGCAATATCACATCGTAATCATTTCCGGAAATTGCCTCTAAGGCTGCCTTTCCTGTATGGGCTTTATGGACTAAATAACCTTCATCTACTAATATTAATTCGTTAATTAGTGCCATATCAATATCGTCTTCCACAATCAAAACTCTTTTATTCATATTTTTCTCCCATATTATCTTGAATTGTTTCGCCCTTTAGTATAAAATCATTTAGTGTTAATATATATTACTAAAAGGAGTCGACTTATGAAATCAAGGCATCTTACCACTATCAAAGTGATATTTACTATAATAATTGCAGCAACATTCATTCTTGCATTATATGCAACCGCAAGTAACAAGCACAACATGCTTATGGCCTGCGTCGTGATTCAGTCAATATGTACCTTTGCAGTCTTAATACTAACCTTCTCAGATTCAGACGAGGAACCCGAGGATGATGAATTTTCTTCTCAGGAAGCTTTAAGTGACAAGCTTATGTCTAAGGATCTTCAAAATGAAGTATCAAGACTTAAGAACGTGGTATCTGCGCTCACTGATGATAACAAGGCAGTTTCTGAAAAGCTTGCAAGTTCAGAAGCACAGGTTTCTGAGTTGAATGACACAGTATCCAACCTGAATGCTCAGCTTCAGGTATTCGAGCAGACTTCAATGTCAAAATCAAACAGCCTTTACAATCTCCTTCCAGAGATTCCAGACGGCAGCTCCGAGAATGTTCCTATTGATATCATCAACATTGCCAACGAAGTATCAAAGGAGCTTGCAAAGGAGGCCGAGAAGGCTGATATCAATGTACAGATTTCATCAACACAGTCCTCACTTTTCCTCAAGGCTGATCCTCAGAGAATTAGGATAATGTTCAGAAACATTGTCGATAATTCAATTAAGTATATGCAGCGCTCAGGTGTACTTGTTATTACTATTTCTAACATCGGCCAGGATGCATTTATCGTACTTAAGGATAACGGTTCTGGTTTGTCCGATGCAGAAACCTCTCACATCTTTGAGCTTAACTTCCAGGGTTCTAACAGAATCAGTGGAAATGGACTTGGACTTGCTCAGTCAAAGGCAATTGTCAACCACTACGGTGGAATAATCTATGCTAAGAGCAATCTTGGTTCCGGCATGGGAATCTACATCCAGCTCCCTATAAGAGGTTAATAAATCAACTCGTATTTTCTCATATTTTTGATAATTATTCAACATTAATATTATTTTTTTGTTGTATATATACAATAAATAATAGCCAGGGTTTTAGCATTTTCAAAAACCCTGGCTATTATTATTTAACCTTATTCATTGGCTCCGTTTTGTCTATATTCTACTCTATCGAAATACCGCTAACATTTACTGAGTCACTGCCGATTTCCTCAATCATAAACTTAACCCTGATCCTGTCAGTATTAAGCGAAGTATTGTCCAAATTCAAAGCACCAGTGTCCGAATTTACAACAATTATTTTCTTTTTGCAAAGCTCCTCGCTACTAATACTATCGTCTACTTCAATAATCTCATCTATCGTAAGTTCGTAGCCATCACTACCCTTATTAACCTTACAATATGCCTCGCATAAAACGGTTTCTTTATCCGCCTCATATATCTCTTCAGCCTCTGCATTGCTCTCAGGCATCACTGAATTTCCTGTTTTATTCTGTGGCACAAAAGTGTTGACTGCGCCCTCGGAATCCTCTGCCATCGAAGCTGCTGTAGTATCCTCTGCATCACAAAAGGCATCTTCATCCTTTGATGCACTTCCCGAAAATGAATCTGCCGGAGCACTGTAATCTGACTTCTTTGTATTATTTGCATTATGCAGATAAACAGGAATACCTATGGCAAAAACAAGAATTGCTGCCGCCAGAATAGGAAGCATCTTCTTCCTTCTCTGTCTCTTAAGCTTTAAATCCCTGTCCTTAGTCTGATATTCATTTATGTTAACTATATTATTGGCTACATTATTAGCTATATTATTGGTTACATTATTAGCTACATTATTAGCTACATTATTAGCTACATTATTAATTTCCTCATCAAAGCCCGCAGATATCCTGTCCCATAAATCTGGGATGTCTTCTGTCACGGCATTATAATATGCATTCAGTTCTTCATCTGAAAGCTTTTCATAATCTGTCTCAAATCTATTTTCATCCATATTATGTCAGATACCTCCTTAGCTTTTTTATTCCTTCGTTGTAAACCCAGGTGACCGTTCCCATAGGTTCATTCAGGATATCTGCAATCTCCCTAAACTTAAGCTGTCCCATCAGTTTCAGATCTATTATCTGCCGCTCTCTGTCAGTTAGCTTTTCCATTGCATTCTTCATATCCATAGAAATGACTGCACTTTCCTCAAGCACATTGCCATTATCCGCTGCCCTTTTATCTAAAAGGCTAACACCTTCATTTCCTTCATCATCTTCATGACTAAACTCAAGTACTTCATGGCGCTTCTTTCTTTGCAAGTCTATAGCCATATTCTTAGCTATCATAGCCATCCATGCCTTGTGAGGACTTCCGCTTTTAAAGCTTCCCGCGACTCTGATAAGCTTAATAAAGAATTCCGAGGTAATGTCCTCGGCATCCTCCTTGTTCTTAAGTACATCAAATACTACAACGTATATGAATTTGCCATAATTCTGATAAATGCACTTCAGGGCATTCTTATCGCCCTTTGAAAGGGCTATAATTGCCGACTCAAATTCTGCATTTGTCATACTTCCCTCCTGATTAATATACGACGCATAATTATTTTTTTATGGGTATTTTTTATGGGTATATTTTTTTAATCTTTTAGCAATCTTTTTTCTACCTTTTTACTGTTTTAATTCCTGACAGCTTCGCGTATCACCTTATGATTGGCAGAGTTTCCTGAAGAAGCCACTCACTCTCCTCCTCTGGCAAAAATGGAGATATCACCTCATAGACAGTATTATGATACCTGTTAAGGAGCTCAAGTTCCTTGTCTGTAAGCATATCAACAATAATTGCAGATTTGTCATAAGGTACCATAGTCAGTGTATCAAAGCAGAGGAATTTCCCAAAATCCGTCTTGAACGCTTTCTTGCACAAAATCATGTTCTCAGTTCGAATTCCATACTTTCCCTCCAGGTAAACTCCTGGCTCATTAGAGGTTATCATTCCCGCCTTAAATGCTGCCGGCTTACTTCCTCTCATCGAAATCCTGTTGGGTCCCTCATGAACATTCAGAAGATATCCCACTCCATGGCCTGTTCCATGATTATAATCAAGACCAAGCTCCCAGAGAGGAGCTCTTGCAATTATATCGAGATTTCCTCCATCTGTACCTTCTTTGAATACTGCAGATGCAATACCAAGATGTCCCTTAAGAACTGCCGTGTAATTCCTTTTCATCTCAACACTCAAATTACCAAGGGCAATCGTTCTTGTCACATCCGTTGTTCCATATATATACTGACCTCCTGTATCCATAAGTAAAAATGTATCCTTCTCAATCGGTCTGTCAGTTTTCTTTGTAGGCTCATAGTGAATAATTGCACCATGGTCTCCAGATGCAATAATAGGTGCAAAGCTCTCCTCGATGAAGCCCTCCTGCTCCATTCTAAATGACAGAAGCTTCTCGGCAACTGAAAGCTCAGTTATCTCTCCCCTTTTAAACTCTTCACTCAAATAATTCTTCTTTAGATAGTAAATCATCCTAGTGAGAGCAATTCCATCTAAAATGTGGGCCGTTCTTTCATTTTCAATCTCATTCTTGTTCTTTACTGCCTTAAGCAGTGTGGAAGGATTTTCGACGTCGAGTATCTGAATATCCTTATCTATGGACGAAACAAGCTTCTCATTCACTGTCTCCTTCGAGAGCATTACTGTCTTTACATCCTTCATAGCCTTCACATCGTCGTAGATATCCAGGTAAGGCTTGACAACAACCTTATCCTTCTGAAGAGAAGCCATTATCTTTTCCGGAACGGCCTCAAGGTTGATATAGAGAACTGCCTTATCCTTATAAATTATGGTATATGCAAGTGCAACCGGGTTGTATTCGATATCATTTCCCCTCAGATTATATATCCAGGCAATATCGTCAAGTGAGGCTATAAGTGTACAGTCAGCTTCATTTTCCTTAAGCTCGTCCCTTATAAGGCTAAGCTTGGCCTTTCTTGAAATACCTGCGTATTTTTCATCCAGCTCCCATACTGGTTCCGCGCTAAGAGATGGTCTATCCTTCCAGACCTTATCCACCAAATCTATGTCATAGACAATTTTTATATTCTTTTTCTCAAGCTTTTTTCTCAGATTTTCAGCAAATTTCTGATTAATAGTCCTTCCGTCGTAGCCAAGAGTCATCTCTTTTCGGAGAGCCTTAACCAGAAACTCAGTCAAGGTCGGAACGCCTTCCTCTCCCATTCTCATAAGCTTGATACCGGTTTTCTTAAGTTCCTCCTCAGCCTGAATAAAATACCTTCCGTCTGTCCAGAGAAAGGAATCCTCCATAGTAACTAATAGTGTTCCTGCTGAGCCTTTAAATCCAGACATAAATTCTCTGCATTTGAAATATTCTCCAACATATTCCGAACCATGAAAATCATCCGATACTATTATATATGCATCAAGCTTTTTCTTTAGCATATACCCTCTAAGTGCACTTAATCTGTCTCGTATAATTCGTTTTTCCTCTTCCATAACTTTTCCTTTCGCTCTATATGAAGGCATGCTAAATTTCTTTTCTTTAAGTGAATACCTTCCATAAATCAATGCCCATCTATTATCACAAAACCTTGTATTTAATCAACAAATACATAGCTATAATCTGCAAAACCAAAATCAGGGGAACTCCAATATAAAACTTCGGCTTTCTCACCTTGTGTCTTATTAAATACATTGCAAGGAGTGCAAAAACCGAGCCTCCCGCTGCCGCGAAGGCGATAAGTGTTGCCTCGCTTATTCTGTATTTGTGTTTTTTCGCCTTCTGCTTGTCAATATAGTATACTATAAAAGTAATCACATTTATAACAAGGAAATATATAAACATATAACTATGCCTTGTCACGAAATTAATAATATTTTCTGTCATAACCTAACTGCCTTTTTTATCCATCTCATACTTATCATCCTTACAATGAAGATGCTTCCTCTGAAAATAAGTTCAATACACATCGCAATCCAATATCCTGCCAATCCATAATAAGGAATTAGTATTGCAGCAAGAACTATTCTGACTCCCCACATACTTAATAGGTTCATAATACTTGGAAGAAGGGTATCTCCTGCACCTCTAAATGCTCCCTGGCAGACAATAGATGCTCCATAAAGAGGCTCTGCCCATAGTTCAATTCTAATTATCTGGGCAGAAAGACTTGCCGTATCAATATCTGTAGTCAAAAGACTAAAAATATCTGGTGCAAAGCAATACATCACTATTGCCATAAGTCCCATAAATGTCATTCCAAGTGTGACCGATATCCATGCAAAGCTTTTCACAAGCTTAAGTCTGCCTGCACCAAGCCCCTGTCCCGTCAAGGTTGTTGCTGCCGAGCCAATTCCATATCCCGGCATATAACACAGACTTTCTGCGGTAATTGCAAGTGAATTTGCCGCAACCGCAACGCTTCCAAGGGGTGCAACAAGCACAGTTCCCGCAATGTAAGCGCAGCACATAAATATGTGATCAATCGTCATTGGCACTCCGATTTTTATTGCATTCTTGAGTATTCTTTTACTCCATCTAAATGAATCCTGCCTTCTTATTCTCAGCTTCTCAGATTTTCTGCAAGCCATGTACATCATACAAATTGCAATAATAACCTCCGCCACCGAGGTTCCAAAAGCTGCTCCGCAAACACCGAGTCCTGCTCCCCACATTTTAAATGACCAGCCAAAAATCTCGACATTTCTCGTTGGAAATATAAATAGCATATTAAATATAACATCCAATATACAAACCAGCGAATTAAGAAGGCTTGGAGTTTTCATATTACCACTGCACTGCAGCATGCTGCTTCCAAGATACCTAAGCTGGGCAACTGGAATTGTCAGTGAAAATATAAGAAAGTACCTTGCCGAATCTGTAACAACCTCCTTCTCGCCACCAAGCCAGACTGGAAGACTCCCGCTTATTGAGGATGCAACAATGGATATTATAACACTAAATAGAAGTAAAGTGGTAATAGCCTGTCTAAAAACTTTAGCGGCCTCCTTATCGCACCTTGCTCCAATAAGCTGTGCCACCTGCACAGAGAAACCTGCCGACACGCCATGACACATTCCGCCAATAAGCCAGGTAGTAGAGGAAACAAGGCCAATAGCTGCCATTTCATTTGCACCAAGCTTGCCAACCATTCCGGCATCAATATATTGCATGGCAATAGAAGTAAGCTCAGCCATTATCGCAGGAAGGCTGAGCTTAAGTACTAATTTTATCTGTTCAGTTTTTGTAAGTTTTTCTTTTTTTAGTGCTAATTCTATGTCTGTCATTCTTCTACGACGATTTCTGATCGTCCCATTTTATATGAGTTGTCATACACATACCACTCACCCTCGTATTCATAAACCAGTAGCTTGTATTCCTTTTCCGCAAAATACTCCACTGCCTCATCATAGGTTGATATATCTCCGTTAAAGGCCCCACTTTCTGCCCTTTCCACAAACTCTTTATCATCCCACCAGCTCTTATCTAATCCATACAGCCTGTCACCATATGACCACTCTCTATTTAGCGTCAAAAGATATACCTCTGTAATCACCGTATCATTTTTAGAATTATTGCCAAGAATGTACGATGTAAAGTCTACTGCACCTGATTTTCCAAGCTTATCTGCGTATATCTCCTTTACCTTTTCCATGCTTTTAAGCGTGTATGAAGCGCTAAAATCACTAAAGGTTCTTCTTTCTACCTGCTTTTCTGTAAGGTTATCCTTGATACTTGGATATGCCTCACGAACGCATTGCACCTTCTTAAACTGATCGTATTCGTAAAAGCCCCTGTAGAATAACAATCCTTTATTTTGAGAGCAATACACACTAAGTAAATTAGTGTCCTCATTATAACCATAAGGCAAATAATCGTCCTCTAAAAGCTTTTCAGGGTATGATGCCTTATTTATAGCACTAATATCCTTCTGATTAATTGCTTCATAGTACTCGTTCAAGGCCCTTATCTGTGGAGAAGTCTCTTCGTTCCCTTTGCCCTTGTTCTTCATCAAAAGAGCAAAGGCCACTAAAAGTCCTATTACGCAAATGATTACAGCCAGGGCAACAAACATCTTCTTACCTGATTTGTTTTTACCATTATTTGGTATGTTCTGCTGCATGTTCATATTTGGGTTCATATTTGAATTCATGCCCATATTCTGCTGCATATTCATATTCGGGTTCATTCCCATATTCCGCTGCATATTCATATTGGGATTCATATTTGGATTCATGCCCATATTTTGCTGCATATTCATATT
>DCHE01000088.1:0-94306 GCA_002314775.1 Lachnospiraceae bacterium UBA1760 | reverse complement strand
TCATGCCCATATTCATATTGGGATTCATCCCCATGTTCTGCTGCATATTCACGCCCATATTCATATTGGGATTCATCCCTATGTTCTGCTGCATATTCATGCCCATATTCATATTAGGATTCATTCCCATGTTCTGCTGCATATTCACACTCTGATTTATAAAACCGTCATCCATGGCTTCATTTACCGCGGTATCCGGATTGTCAATGCTAAGGATTTCTCCCTCGCCATCCTGGCAGCAGACTATATCATCATTGTACGCAAGCTCACCACACTTCGGGCAGTAGTTAACCTCATCCTCCATGCGTTCTCCGCATACCTTACAATACTTCATCGTTTCCTCCTACGCATTTATAAAATGGTTCCTTCTTCCGGAATCCACTCTAATGCTTTTATATTTAATCATTGTACCTTGTAAATATTCTTTGTTCTGCTCTGCTTAGCCTTGTATAATTCGGAATCTGCAATCATGAGTGCATTTTGCAGGTCTGTTCCATCTCCCGGATTTACTATATGATTGCCCATACATATTGACACAATATATCCGACTGAGCTTTTTTCATTAAAGCTGTCAAATTCCTTTTGAACAGCTCTTATCTTATCAAAAAACTTTTTCTCATCGCTACTTATCATAGCAATAGCAAATTCGTCTCCACCAATCCTTCCTGCAATTGCATTGGTGTTGAAATGCTTATTAAGTATTCTTCCTGTCTCTCTCAATGCATAATCGCCATCATCATGACCATATTTATCGTTAATTATCTTCAGGTTATTCATATCTGCATATATAACCATGAATTTTTTATTATTCTTAGCTGACTTTTTAAGAAGTTTCTCCGCTCCAGCCAAAAATCCTCTTCTATTAACCATACCAGTAAGCGCATCCAGCTTTGAAAGCTTCTCGAGCTCAATGTTGTTACTCTTAAGTACCTGAAGAATATCCTCATATTCCTCAAGAGTTTTCTCCTGCCTCCAGAGAATTGAAATCATCTTGGTTGCAAGACTTACCTGACTCACAAGTATACTGCTCTTTTTAAACTGGTTAGATTTCATATCACAAAGTAAGACGCCAAATAGCTGTTCTCCATGATAAAGCGGGAACATAACCAGCTTATCAATCTCTTTCCAGTCAATCACTTTACTGCTCAGCATATCATGTGTTCTTACTCTCTGCTTCTCACCTGGTACAACAGTAACCTTTTTATCCTTAAGATATGCCTTTAGGTAAATATGCTTTGGAGCTATGAATAATTCATTTTGAAGGTTATACATACTCTCCTTGTAGATAAAAAGGTATGCGTAATTAATACCAAACCAGTCAAGATTGCTAATCAGCTTTTCATAGCTTGTGTCATCTCCATGCTCAAATGATATTGACTCTGAGAAATAGGTTTGCATATTCCAAATATTATCCTGTCTGTCAGCAGCCTCTAGATCAAGCTGGTAGTTGACCATTCCTATGATACTGTTGCCTAAATCAAGAACCGTATCCATAATAATACCGCTCTTTTTTATATCATCTTTGTTTTCCTCAAGCTTTATACTAACCAGTCTTTTTAACTCCTCAACAAGAACGTTAGTATCTATGTATTTCGGAAGCTCCAGCTTATATCCCTCACTGATAAGCTTTCCAAGTATATCAGAAGCATAGCCAGGAACCTTGTAGCTTTCATCATCAATAATTATATCAATAATTCTGCTGTATAGTATGCGAAGAGACTCCTCGTCACCATCCTCATCTACAAAGGCTTTATTTCTAAGCAAACTGTCAAAGGTAGCTATTTGGTATTTTTCTTCTCTTTCTATAGTTTTTTCATCATCACAATTTATATCAATTACAGACTCCCTCTTAATGAATCTGGTTAATACTTTTTCATTCCTTGGACTGTCTCCGGAAAGAGTTTCCTTTATAAGCGTATATGCAGCCTGTCCTAAAAGCGTAAAATCATTTAATACAGTTGCTATGTGAGGGTGTTCAATTGTTGCCACCTTATTGTCATCATAGCCAAGAACTGAAATATCCCTTCCTACAACAAGCCCCTTTTTATGAAGTATCCTGCAGGCATTTCTAGCTAAAATATCATTTGCACACACTAAGGCTTTGGCATTCGGATTTGAATCTATCAATTCCTCGATTTTATCCTTGCAGTCAAGAATAAAATCTCCATCACTGTAGATACCATCCTTAATCTCCAGCCCTTTTTCTCTATGAAAGTCAAAGAACACTTCCTTTCTCTCAGCCGCATCCTTATTGTCAACAGGGCCTCCAATCATGATATAGTCCCTGATTCCTGCATCATACAGATAATCCAGTCCCTCTCTCATGCCAGACCTGTTATCAATCGAAACGTTGCTAATCCCCTCAGCCTCGTATGAAATAAAAACGTGTGGAATGTCTTTGAATCTCTCTGCAAATCTGCGTTTACTCTCTTCTGTCGCAAACATACCAACGCTTGCCATCTCTATTATCAGTCCGTCAAGCTGACACACCTCACCATAAGAAAACGATGAGTTATACTGATATTCATAGAAATTGCTTAATGCGCTTGTCAAATCAAAATCCAGATATTTTCCAGTTATTATTACAACCTTGTCTCCATTTTCCTTTGCAGCCTTTTCAATTGTTCTACAAATGCTCTGATTGTATTCCTCGAAAAGTCCACTGACTAGTAATCCAATTACCATCTTCCCCTCCATAGACAGGTCCCATCCTGCCTTGAAACAATGTTAATTACAGGTACATATTATACTGCTGTAATATCTTATCTCTCATTTTTATTACTACCTTTTCAGGTCCAACAAGCCTTACTCCCTTCAAGGCCATAACCCATCCGAAAAAGAAATCTGTAGTTGCAACATCAACCTTCACAGTGAAGCTGTCTTTTCCAGTCTTAATTATTGGTACATCTATTCCAAATCTGTCGATGATTACATTTGCCATATTGTTAGGACACAGAAGCTCAACTCTCTCAACCTCTCCCTCAAACATTCCAAATAGTCTATTTGAGTACTCAGCCATATTAAACCTTGAGAATTCCTTCTTTCCATCTCGCGCATCAGTCAGCATCTTAGTGCCCAGCATCTTATCCACTCTGAAATGTTTTATCTTTGATGCATTTGAATCGTATGCAATCAGGTAATACTTTTCTTCATCCCAGCACAGAGCCCATGGACTTACCCTGTAGGCCATACCGTCATGCTTTAGTTCCATCTTCTTATCTGTATTCCAGGTGAAATACTGAAACTCAATTCGCTTATTCTCACTTATTGCATCATGAATCGCATCAATACTGTAGTATATTCTTTCATTTATTGCCTTGTCTCTTCCGTTAACCTTCACCTGTCTTTGAAGCTTGTCTGCATGATATTTGCTGGTAAATTTTTCCAGTTTTTTTATCAGCTCATCAGACTTTTTCTCTGTAATAAACTTGGCTGCCTGAACTGCATCAACCAAAAGCTTTAGCTCGACCAATTCAAAGTCCCTGTTAACTATCTGATAATGGTAGGTTCTGTCATACTGGCTCTTCACTATATCAAAGCCATATAATTCGAGATACTCAATATCACTGTAAATGCTTTTTCTCTCAGCTGTCACATCATAGAGCTTAAGCTCTTCTAGTATATCATTTAATGTAATATCATGACTTTCGTCAGTTTTTTCAAGAAGTATCTTCAAAAGATACATTATCTTAAGCTTTTGATTACTTCTCGGAGCAGAGGCTCTTTTTTCCTTATTCTCTTCCATTGACTCCTACCTTCTGTTATTTATCAAATGCTTCATACTTTTGGACTATTTCCCAAAAAAGCATCAACTATCTGTTTTCACCATAATTATTATTTGCATAATTGGCATTATTAGGTGGATAGCCACCCTGACTGTACATCTGTCTCATATATGAAAACGAGGTATTGTCAACATAGCCATTCTGATTGTATGCGTATCCCTGACCATTATTGTAACCTGGATTTGGGTTATAAGCCGGATTTGCTCCGTAGCCTGGTGCCGGATTTACTCCGTAGCCTGGTGCTGGATTTGCACTGTAGCCTGGTGCCGGATTTACTCCGTAGCCTGGTGCCGGATTTACGCCGTAGCCTGGTGCTGGATTTGCTCCGTAGCCTGGCATATAATAGCCTGGTCCCTGTGAAAAGCCTCCAAAAGGATTAGGTCTTACTGCATATGGATTAGTTTTAATCTCTTCTCTAAATCTTCTATCTGCCTTAGCCTGCTTTCTGATGAAAATGATTGCCCAGATATCAACTGCAATAACAAAAATAAGATCGAATATAATATATCCTACCTCGCCCGTTATCGATGACATAAAAATACAGCCATCATATATTCCATGTTCAATAGCTGGTATAAGTATACTTAGCCAAAGGAACTTAGTTTTTCCTCCTCTGTCTCCCATTATCTCTTTTTCCTTTGCAAGACCAAAGAAATAACCAACTATCATTCCGCAAACCGCATGTGTAGGAATTGAAAGAAGAGCTCTGGCAATTACTATCACTGGTACTCCAAGCACTGTTTTCATGCCCGAACCACTACCACTATACTGAAAAACATAAAGAACATTCTCAAGCGCTGCAAATCCCAGTGCTGACGAAACACAGTAAACAATTCCATCAAATCTGTGGTCGAACTCTGCCCTTTTCCAGATTGCGAACTTAGCCGCAAACATCTTACAGGTTTCCTCTGAAACAGCAACAACCACAAACGCATTGATAAGCACATAGCCTGTACTATACTGACTCATGTATAATCCCCTGGTCAGAACCAGTTCACCTGCAACCTCCATAATAATAGCAGGTATGGTACATAGCACACCAAATATAAAAGTTTTAACTATAAGTCCCTTAGGCTCCTTATCCTTTTTGTCCTGCACATATACAATACACAGTAAACCGATAGCTGGAATTAATGCTAGAAAAACTAGTACAATAGCTGACATAAATTACCTTTCCTCCCAAAATACATATACAGTAATTATACATTTATTGTAGTGATTATTTCAACATATTATTGAAATAATCACATTTTTTTGCAAATAAAAAGAGCGACCACTAAATAATAGTGATCGCCCTTATTTTACTTGATATCTATATACTTTTTCTTCATAAACTTAAGCGCAATACTGTTGAAAACATCCGATTTTTCGATACTTACGACATGTCCGCAATTTTTGATTTTGTCAATTGTGAGTCCCTTCACATTATTACAGAATTTTTCAATTCCCTTAAGGAACATATAATCCTCCGAACCACTGACAAAAAGAGTCGGAATATGGTTTATATTGATGGTTTTAATATACTCATCAAGCTTCTTCTTTGACTTGCCAATACTGTCAACCCACTGATAAAATGCCTTAACATTCAGGTTCTTTGACTCTCTCACAAAAATATCTCTAGCCTTCTTGTGATTCTTCTTTGGCATGATTATGTATGCAAAAATCTTATATGCAACAACAATAGGCATAAGATACTTTGTCATCTTTGCAGCCTTTAAAACAAACCATCTGCTAGGTGTAAGATTGATAATACTTCCAGCAAGTATTACACTGCTAACCTTATCCGGATAAAGCCTCATATACTCAAGCCCAATAAGAGTACCTAGAGAAAGTGCGACAATATACACCTTGTCTATACTCTCTGAGACAAGCACCTCATCAATGCCCTTCGCCATATCACTAGGCTTATAATCCGACTTGTCAAGATTTTCCTTAGAATTACCATGACCATCCAGATCAACAAGTATAAGATTATATTCCTTGGAAAACTTTTCAATCTGATACTTCCAGGTTTTTGTGCTTCCACCTAAACCGTGAATAAAAAGGACCCATTCTTCCTTTTCATTATCAACCTTCTCGTAATATAACATAGCCTCAACTCCTAACAAAATGCATCACTGCTTCAGTCTCATAAATCTTAAGATTTTATTAATATCAATATACACACTTTATCACGTTTAGTCTATAGGTAAAATATGAATTTTTAAACACAATTACATTGTTTTTTATAGCATTCTGCCAGCTGGCTGCAAGGGGCTTTATGCAGCTGGCCCAGCTGCACATTTGCCCTTTTTATTATCATTGCCCGCTCTATTATTACTGTTCTCAGGCACTTCCTTCTTCGTTCTTCTGCGTTTCTGTCTAGAAACAGTGTACTTTCCATCTGTTTCAAGAGTGACCACGATATCCTCTAAGGACTTGCCTGACATAAGCACATCTCCGTAAGCTCCCATAGTCTGGTCGTATATCTCATTGAAGAGCATTCTAAGGCCATACTTTCCATTGGCAAGTTCAAGCAAGGTCTGTCTTCTCTGGTCCGTGACGGACACCTTGACCTTAAGCATATCGGCTACCCTTATAATATCTCTGTCAATAATGAGGTTTACTGTCTTCTCGTCAAGCTTATTATAGCAAATCACCGATGGAAATCTGCCGAGGAGCTCATAAGATGCTCCGAGTTCAATCATATCCTGTCTGGTTATCTCTTTATAATGGTCCGTAACCACATCGCCTACGGTAGCACCAAAGCCAATGCTGCCCTTTGTCACAGCTCTTCTGTTTCTTGTGACATCAAAGGAGCCAAGTCCAATGAACATTGTGTTTGTGGTATCTATGTTTTCTCTGACCATCGGATTTACCTCGACCTCAATCTCTCTTCCCTCAAGAAGTGTGAGTATCTGGGCCTGAATTGCAGCGTTCACATCATTTCCACCACTTGTAAAGGATGGAAGCAGCTTCTTGTCAAACTCATCAAGAAAGACAAGTCCTATTCCCTTTGAAGGTCCATACTGAAATAACGGCCTGAGAATATCCTTCGTATCTGGTCCCTTAAAGCCCTCCTCAGTAATCTGAGTCATGTCAATCTGATATACTGGAAGCTTTGGAAGCTTCTCATGAAAATAATCTCTTAGTGCCCTGAAGGTCTCAGTTTTTCCGCTTCCAGATGGTGCTGCAAGAAGCTGATTGCAATTTACAGGCTTCCCCTCTGAAATATTGCTTAAGTAGTTGTATACCCCTACAAGGACCTTAAGAAGATTCTTCTGTCCCATCACTCTATCGGCAATTGAATTGAAGAAGTCAGGGAACCTTGTAGCGAGAAGCCAGTTCTTGATGTCCTCCTCTAAACCTCTTTTCCTCTTTGGGCTTGGCACAGGACTAGGTCCACCAAAGGCTTCTCCTGCATTCCTTCTTCTTTTGTCTCTCTCCATCCTCTTTTTGAGTATCTGAGTATTCTTCCATTTTCTATTTAATTCCTTGTCGTAAAACTGAATACCTTTTCCATCTGAGGCAAGCTCTAAAGCCTGAACACTGTAAGCTTTTTGCTTGTATGAAACGAGGTTCATTATAGTAATATCCGTTTCGCCTCTTACACTCTCAATTTCCTTACAAATCTCCTCAATTTCCTTTTCTTCGTTTTCCGCTGAAACCACTGCCCATCCAAGGCATATAATGTCATTATCTTCATCCTCAGCAAAGAAAATAGCCATCTCCTCTGGAAGCGTACCATAAGCTAATTTTAATCTGTGATACTTGACCTCAAAATACTCGACAGCATCCTCATAAAATGTAGTAAAATCGCAGTAAAATAATCCCTTAGGAAATATATATTTCTTAGGAGCCTCCTCAACCTTGATTACAGTCATAGGTATTTCGCCATTCTCGTCCTTGTATTCATCATCCAAAACATCATAAATGTCTCTAAAGTATTCTCTTGGTTCCTTCCTGTCATCTAATGTCTGTTTTGCCAGTACAAGGACATATTCCGACAAATAAGGAACTTCTTTACAGTAAATATAACCACCCTCATTGAAGCGCTCAACTATTCTATCTTTTTCAACAACAAAAGGTTTTTCGAAAATTGTTAATCCCATAGTATCTCCCTTTCTTTAACCCAAATAATCATTGCAACTTATATAATCTGCAGCTCCGGTTACTCCTTTCATTAAACCTGCTGCAACGTATGTATATTGTAGCAAATGCTTCAGATTTTAATAGTAAACCGGTAGTTTAATTAAAAGTAGTGAGTTTAAAAGGGGAGCGCCAGCCATTTAAATAAAAAAATAGCGTCAACCTTTTTAATAAAAGGTTAACGCTACCAAATGTCACTAACTAAACGAACAGGCACATAATCAGTATTACCAGTATCTGGAACATCATAAATCTTACCACTACCTGTGTATCTGACCAGCCACGCTTCTTTCTCATCTCATCATGGATTGGTGTTCTTGTATTAACAAGTATCTTAATCTTTAAGAATCTTAGAAGGAATACCTTAACAAGTCCAAGACCTCCATCGATAATCATCATAAGTGCAATAATTATGAAGCTGAAAGGATGTCCAGACTTCATCGCTATCACGGCAATAAAAAATCCAAACGCTCTTGAACCTGCATCACCCATAAGCATGCTGCTTGGTGAAGTGTTAAAGAAAAGGTACGCAAGAATACTCGCTGCTAATAATAAACTGTAGCTTCCATAGGAACCAAGCTGTCCTGAGAACAATAGTGCATATGCAAGAATCGACACAATTGATAGTGTTCCACAGAGTCCGTCAACACCATCTGTGCAGTTTACAACATTAATGCTCACCCATATAAGTATTACTCCAAGTATAGAGTAGACAATTGGATTAAGATGCACTGTTGCTCCAAAGAACCTGATATCTGTACTGTTGAACCTCACAAATGAAATCATATACAAAACAGAAATAATTAAATCTATAAGTCCCTTTTTGTAATCCTGCCATGGAATCTTAGAAGCATCATCCAAATACCCGCTAAGCATAATTGCAAAAAGCAAAAGACAAAAGATTAGATACTCTTTTTTTATTTCAACGAAAAGAAGCGATACTATTATATAACAGATAGTAACAACAATTCCTACTCCTCTTAGCTTTCCCTTGGACAATTCACCATTTACCGCAAATGCTCTTCCCTGATCCTGTGGCAAAAACGGAAGTCTTAAGCTTAGCATTATAAATGTGAAAATAAATGAAACAAGAAATCCTAACAATGTCACCTGATACGCATCAAGATGTGAAGATAAAAATTCTATTAACATGTTTCAGCAGCATAGTTGAACTATGCACTCCTCTCTACTATTTCTTATATGTGTTCTCTAACCACTCACCATTTACCGACCAGGAAGAATAGGTCTTTGTTTCCCCGTCATAGTAAATAATTGTGGACAGCTTTCCAGTATCGACGTTATAAATAAGGCTTGCTGTACTCTCACCATATAACCTGGCTTTAGGTGCATCAAACGTGTCATAATTTCTAACATACACAACAACATCAACCTCCTTACCATTAGGAAGGGTTATCTTGCCAGTGTTTGTAGAATTATTCGTAAGCCTTGCTTTTTCTCCCAATACTGAATTTGAACCAGACTCGCCGCTTAGATAGGCCTCAAGCTCTTTTGTCATAGCCTCTAAAACATACTTTCCGATTCCCTGATTATTACTAACATCGTAGCTAGTACTACCTGACACAGGGTTAGTGCTCCAATAGACAGATATCTTACCTTCAACAAGCTTGACGCAGATATAATCGTCAACCACCGACTTTTTAGAATCATAGTTTGAGTATGATGACTTTCCGTCGGTTGCGGTTCCTTTTCCATAACCATTTACCTTTGCTGTTGTAAGCACACCCTTTTCTGCATCATAATTAAATGTAGCTCCATCACTAAGTCTTTTTCCGTCGATCATATCATCATCAACCATAGTATGAGAAGCTAACGAACGGGCATTACGCATATTGGCAATATCTGTGGACTCTCTGGCTCTTTCAAGCTTTGACTGCAGAATAGGAATTGATATCGCAACTATAACTGCTATTATTGCAACAACTATAAGGAGCTCTGCCAGTGTAAATCCTTTATTATTTTTTTTCATAGCATTCACCTACTTTTAATATAAACTCAACTATCTTATCCTATAAAAAAAGTGCATACTTTTGTTAATTATATTCCTTTTTCCATAATATATCAATTAAAAATTTATACTAAAGAAAAAGAGCAGTCTGTTCAAAATGAACAAACTGCCCCTTTTCATCTATTATATCTACAGTTCTTTAGTATACTTCTTTATTCTAAGTCTCTTGTCAGGCTCACCAAAAAGATAGTAATAAACCATCTGCATTTTTTCTGATGCATAAACCTTTGCCTTATCGTTATTTATCTTAATTTCATCCGAATAAATTACATCCGAAAGCAGAGCTACAAGCGCCTTCTGGGCATTTTTATCCTTACTCAGATATAACATACTAATGAATATATCAGCCTCTTCCTTGTCCTCACAAAGTACCGCTGTCTCAAGCCTCTCTTTGGTACGTATTATCCTGCTTAGCTGATTTGCCTTTTCCTGAATAAGATACCCCTTTACCGAATCCGGCATCTGAAGTCCCATATCGAACAGTCTATTTACCAGAGCAGGGGTAACCCTTTCGCCTCTTCCCTTCAGTAATCCTACATACTTTTTGAGTTTTTCTGTACGAACCTTATCCATACTATATTCCATCAGAGAACAGTCTGTAAGCTTCTGCTCAAAGCCTATTGCTAACACATAATCTTCGACAACTCTTCTCATGCTGTCATCAATAGAATCTGGAAATGCAGCAGTTACAGCTTCTATCCCCTGCACACTGAACATATCCTCGGCATACTCTACAAGAAGCGCTGAAACTCCCATATTTCTGTAATCCTCGAGTGTGAATATATACTCAAAGATTACCTCCTTATCATGTTCTGTGCCATTCTGTGAATAAAGTGCCATTGCCACAGGCTCATCACCATCATAAGCCCAGATTACTGTAGGCTTTCTCTTCTCAATAGACTTCATAACTCCAGCAGGAAAGAAATCATACTGAAGTATCTCATCTTTATCTGTTATTACATTGTACTTCATTTTACTTCCTCCTTAATTATTACCCATAAATCCTGCAGCGATTTTTGACCTTAAATCCTCTAAAATAAAATCATCGTAATACTTAAGCTTAGAATCGTTAATCTCAACCTTTTTATTTCTAAGCTCTATAGAATGCATTACTATTCCTCTGATCCTGTCATAATCTTCAATCTCCTCGTCATCCTCAATAAGCTCTTCTCTCATTTTAGAGAACTCTTCTTTTCCGATGTCCTCCTGAATATAATTACAGAAATCAATTACCGATGCCATATAGAATCCAACCTTTGTATACTTTGAGAGAAAGACTGTATAATCCTTCTTCTCATTCTCAGTTGCATCTACTGGAGCAAGCTGAATACAGGTATCAAGCTCTTCTATGTAGCTTATTGCAACCATTGCCATAAGCTTCATCAAGGTTCCAAATACAATTTCCTTATTTGCTACAATGAGCCTCTTTGCTGCATTTCCTGCACTCTTATTGATTTTGTCAAGAATATCCTTTATTGACTCGTCCTCTTTCACAATTCGATACATGGTAAATAATACAAGCATCATCTCAAGCTCATTTATAACCTCTTCTTCATTGAGTGACGAATAGTCCTTATTATCAAAGTATTCACATATTGAAGCCTGAGAAAAGCTTCTCTTTTTCTTTATGCTAGATATGAACTCTGGATAGTCTGAGTTATAGAAAAGACTGAGTGCCTGCTTTCTTCTGCTCTCAACAAGCATTTTTCTTCCAAATGCAACCTTCTCAACATCTCTTGCAAGTCTGACTCTTGAAACTGGAGTTTCCGTTGTTTCCGTTCTCTTTAAACTCTTTTCAATATAGGTCTGAACCACTTCAATAAGCTCTGTCATCTTGGCCTCAATTGTGAGTGGTGACACACCACTCTCCGGATTTAAAAGCTCACTGGCCTCACCAAGACTCTCTCTGATAGCCTCAAAGAATTTAGTTCCTTTCTCTTCCTTTTCCATTCTCTCAGAAAGAAGCTTAAAGCTCTCATAATCATTCTTCTCCTCCTCGAGAAGAAGGTCAAATTTAGGTTCTTCCTTTATCTTTGAAACATCGCTAATCTGTTCCTTAACCTTACTTCCAAACTGTTTTATCTGGTTATTATCCATGAAATACCTCCCAACTAATAATTATTATAATTAATCTATTTAATCATATTTACCATATCGGTAAAATTAGACATAAACAAAGCCATTGCTATGAGGAAAACAAAAAGAATCATCACCTGCTTCCAATAGGTGGTCAGAATTCCAGCCATCTCCCTAAGAAATGCATTTGGCCAGAAATACCACTTGGTTTTACTTCCGATACCTCCACAGTCAAGTCCTGCCTTCTTTGCAAACAGGCCTGCTCTGAACACGTGATAATTGGTAGTCGAATAAAGTCCCTTTGCGTTCTCGATATTCTCATCAATAAGCTTCTTTGAAAAAAGCATATTTTCCATTGTGGTTGTTGACTCGGTCTCAGCGAGAATCTGATTTTCAGGAATACCTTGTTCCATAAGGTAATTCTTAATCGCTTCTCCCTCAGCCATTATCTCATCACTGCCCTTTCCGCCAGACGGTACAAGATAAAGCTTTTTCCCAGTTTCCCTCTCCTGCTCCCTGTAGAAGGAAATGGCCTTGTCTGCTCTTCCCTTAAGCAGAGGATACAGGCTTCCATCCTTCCTTATTCCACAGCCAAGAATAATAATATAGTCCATATCATATTCATGCTTTTTCTTTAAACAGATAAAAGCACAGATACATATTGCGAGAAGAAGAACCTGTCCTGCAATAAGTGCAAAGATGAAAACATTAATTATTGTAGCAATAATTATCTCTGTTTCCGAATACAGTTTAACAAAAAGCCATACACTAAGAACTGCCGAAAGAGTAAGTATTCCTCCCAAAAATACGCCTAGCATATTTACAGGCTTAACCCCCTCATGCCTAATAAGTGAGAGATTGCTCACACCAATCGCTACAGAGAATATTATAGTAAATGGCATCATTAGAACATCCAGGAAAAAGAATGTTGATCTAACTCTTCCCAGTACGGAGTAAGGAGTAATATCCGCATTATTCTTAATTGAAATATAGCTTACAAACATAAAAATTCCAGCAAAAATCAGGCTCATCAGAAATAAGAAAAATGTAAATATAACCTTATAATCATATACCTTATTTTTCTGGAGCTTAAAAAAGCTTAAGAAGGTACTTACAGAAAACGCAGTAAATATCACTGCGAAGCCAACTACAATGCTCTGCCAGCCATTGACATTGGTTCTTGTGACATAATAAATGCATCTATTCTTAGTGACAACTATATCATAAATTGTCTCAGAATTACCTGTAGGCCTTCCCGCCTCATCTACATACTGCAGGGTGATATTCGTTTTGCCAGCCTTCTTACCTGAAAGCTCTATACATCCCCTTCGGCCCTCTGTTTCAACAGCCTTTACTTCAATTACCGAAGCATCCTCCGGGTTAACGATAACTCCACAATCCTCATCCTCAAAATAACTGAAATATATTCTGTATATATGCGATGCCTTATATATATATCCAAAAACTGCCAGTGACACAATAATTATTACTGAAAGAAAGGAAATAATATGCTTTTTCATATCATACGCTCCATCTTTTTACTATATGAGTGTTAAGTGCTTAGTCATCAACCCATACCTTTTTTATTCTAGCATAATTTGATAGATATTCATAGAAAAACACGCAAAAAACTTTCGTTCTTTGCGTGTCTTTATTATCATTATACTTACTTAGCTTATATTTCTTTATTCATATTATAACAAATGTATTATTTTTTATAACCTTTAATACCTGGCTACTTCTCTGGAAGAATAATCACCCTTCCATCCTCTACCTTAATTCTTACCTTCTTCGAGTCTATTCCAGCCTCCTTAAGTATCTCATCATCCAGCTTTATTCTGTTGGCTTTGTCTAAGATAGAATACTCCTCATGGCTTGATATATCTGTCTCTCCAAGTAATTCCATAGTCTCTCTGTACTGCTCTCTCATAAGCTTTTCAGTACTGATTTTTCCGTCAGCTATCATTACTATTCTGTCAACCTGGGAGGCAAGCTTCATATCGTGGGTTACTATGATTATCGTGATTTTCTTCTCCCTGTTAAGTGTTTTAAAAAGAGTCAGAATATGCTTTGCGGTCGCAGAGTCAACAGCACCTGTCGGTTCGTCTGCAAGGAGAATCTTAGGGTCATTTGCTAGAGCTACGGCTATCGCAACTCTCTGCTGCTCACCACCAGACATCTCCTGAGGCAGTGAATTCTTCTTGTGAGACATTCCAACCAACTCAAGTAATTCTATGGCTTTCTCTCTCTTTTCCTTTGCACTAAGGTTACTGTAGCACATTACGGCCTCTATGTTCTCTACAGAAGTCAGATAGTTAAACAGATTTCTTCCACTCTTCTGCCACACAAAGCCTACTGTTTTCTTTCTGTAATTAACAAGCTCCTTTTCTGTGCAGGTGTTAAGGTTAATTCCATCCATCATAACCTCGCCAGCAGAAGGTCTGCACAAACCGCCAAGCATATTTAGAAGTGTACTTTTTCCGCTGCCACTCTTTCCGATTATAGCCATAAACTCTCCTTTATTTATGGTTAAATCCAGTCCCTGAAGAGCCATAACCTCAATCTTATCCTTCTTAAAAAGCTTCACCACGTTGTCACAGTAAACGAGAGGCTCCTCTGTGTCATTAATATTTATTTCATCATTATTATTTATATTATCATCAGACCTCAGAAAGAACACCTCCCTCCATCTCATAGACATTGTTACACAGTTCAATCAGGTTTGGGTCATGGCTGGTCATTACTATGGTAATTCCCTCAGCCTTTGTCAGTTCCTGAAAAAGCTTCATTACAATAAGTCCATTTTCTGTATCAAGTGCTCCTGTTGGCTCATCTGCAATAAGAACATCTGGCTTGTGGGCTATTGCCCTCGCTATTGCTATTCTCTGCTGCTCTCCTCCGGACATCTGAATCGGCATATGCTCGCTTCTGTCACTCATACCAACCATGGAAAGCACCTTTTTTATCCTTTGATCCCTTTCCTTCGCATCCTTAACTCCTGCAAGTCTTAGACCAAAGTCGACATTCTCATAGGAATTCATAAACGGTACAAGTGCAAGAGACTGAAATACAAATCCCATCCTGTACCTTCTTAAGCTCTCCTTCTCCTTTTCAGAGAGCCCGCTGTAGCTTTTCCCATCAAATATTACATCTCCGGTTGTCGGCTCATCCAAGGCACTTATAATATTTAAGAGTGTAGTCTTTCCACTACCCGATCTACCCTTAAGCATGGTCAGTTCACCCTTTTTCACACTTATATTCACATTTCTCAAGGCGTAGAAATCCTCTTTTCCGGTTTTGAAGCATCTTGATACTTCTCTTACTTCAATCAAATTCTCTAAGTTATCCATCAAAGTACTACTCCTCTCCAAGCTTAAGTGCCTTAGTAATGTTAAGACTCTTTATCTTTCTTCTGATTATCATAGCGCACACCACAAGAAGAATTCCTACTATTGCAAGAAGCTTCAGCATATCGCCCGGCTGCCATTCTAAAACCATCGATACATTATGCTTTTCTGGAAGATATACCAGCGAGTAAAGCTTCGAGAAAAGAACCATTGCCAAAGCGCCTACTCCTATTCCTAGAATTATTGAAAACAGAGTACTGAAAACGTGCTCTAGTATAAGCATTCCATTTATCTCCTTCAATGACATACCCATTGCTCTATAGATACCGAACTGAAGCTCTCTCTTTCCGATAGAGACAATCCAGTATATCAAGAATCCAACCATGCATAAAAGAAGCGTAACAATAAAACCAAGGGTAAACATACCATTTGTAGTCTGTACAAATGGTGAATTTTTAACCTTTAGAATCTCCTCATAGGTTGAAGCAAACTGATAGGAAATAATTCCAGCTTCAGAAAGCTTACTCTTAAGCTCCTCCACTGTGTGTCCAGCCTTAAGTCTTGCCCAGATACTATATGGAAGCATCCTGAACTTCTCAATAACCATCGAATAATTGGCAATAATAAGATAGTTTTCCTTCTCCTTGCCATCCTCATAATAATACTTATCATACCCTGGCCAGTCATCCACTATCTCGCAAATATTTCCGCTCAGAACTCCACGATTCTTACTCACATCTGCAGGGTCCTCATTCTTTAGCACTACCTGTATCATCTCGCCCTTATTTACCCCTAAGGCCTCAGCCAGATTTTTTGAAATGATTATTCCCTCCGGCTTCTGTGACAAGGTATTAAGATAGCTGTACCAATGAGTATCCATATTAAACTCATCAGAAAGTGCTGCTGTCTCACCAAATTCCTTGGTATTAATTCCGATAATTTTGCAATTATCGATACTTGTCTGATTCTTCTTTGCAATGAGGTTATCCCTCTCAATCACTCTGGTATAGCTTTCACATATATCAGATAATACTATCGAATACTTTCCATAATCCGGCTCGACATATTCGTATTCGTTTCCATTTTCCTTACTTATCATGGTCTTCTTGGACCACTTTTCAGAGAACCTTACATCTGCACCATTCTCGTAGGCTATCCTCTCCTGATGGTTCTTACTTATGGTTCTTGCCTGACTCGAGTCAAACACACCCATAGCAATTGTAAGAATCAGAAATAATGAAATAAATACCTGCTTTGAGAAGGTACGTGTTATCTGCAAGAATGCAGTGTAGGTATTAAGCTTCCACCTCTTTTTACCCACCTTATATATAAATCGAACCAGTAGCTGCAATACTCTGAGCGAAAGCATGCCTGCCGAAATAATGAATAATATTACGTCAATAAAGATTACCGGATCCAGTTTGCCGTCAAACATCGTGCTTATTCTTATGGAATCAACCTGCCTGTTGTAATTGATAAGCAGATAGACCGAAATGATAAGCAGCACAATATCAAGGTAATACTTCTCCCAGAAGGTCTTGCTTTTAGCCTCGTATTTATTGACCCTGCTTGCAACCGTCAAATCAGAGTAAGGTATTATCGGAAGAACTATGAACAGCGTTGCTATGGCTACTGCTACGATTCCGTACATAAGCATCAATGGATTAAAGGCATATGCAATTATATACTCTCTCTCGTAGGTCAAAAAGTCCGTCGTATTGCCTGCGATAAAACAGAGTAGCATTCCAAGTGGAATTCCAATAGCATATCCTATCACTCCAAGAATAAGTGATTCTAAGATATACATCTTTATTATCTCAAAACGGCTGAGTCCCCTGCTCCTTAGCATTGCTATCTCTTCAGTTTCCGACTCAATTATCTTACCCGAAACCATATAAATGAAGGCTAAGGTTAGCATAAGAATTGGCAGTGCCATGACATAGATAAGTGTATCTACCTTCCTGTCCATCTCGAAGTAGTCTGTCAGTATATTTTCAAAGCTATACGTGAAGCATTCGTCCTTCTTCACAAACTCTTCTATATAGTATCTGACATCTGCTATGTTCTGACTGTTTATGGAATGATAATCAAGCACCACATTATGGACATAGCTCACACTCGCAACCGAATAGTTCTTAATTATTTCATTGAAGCTGTCCTTATCAAGAAAAACATCCCTGTCATAATCATAAAGAGTATTGCACCAGTATAAATCTGTGACATCACTCTCCTTTATTACACCTGCGACATAGAGGGTAAGCTTCTCACCGGAAGAATCAAGGAGGTCATTCACATAGATTTTCTCACCCAGTACAAGCTTGTTATAATCCATGGTTCTCTCTGAGATTAGAACCGGATATGCTCCATCAAGCATCCCTTGTTTTTCCTCACCACCAGCAACCGACGAATGACTGTCAAGGTCATCCATATAGTTTAGTCTCAGAAACATAGACTTATCCTCGTAGCTGGTTTTAACACTAAACTGGCCTGTTGATATTACTGTCTGGGAAGAAATCACCCTCTGCCTATTAAGATATTTCTTCCAGGTTTCCTCATAGCCATTCAGGCTGGTTAGAATCTTATCGATTCCCTCCTCGTAATCAGCGCTTACTGCATCCTTTCTTCCAATAATTGTTGGATACTTATTATTCTCCTCAATATAGTCCGTAAAATATGTTCTTAGTGTCACATCCATTGCGCCACTCTTAAACATTGGCTTCGAGGCAAATACTGCAACAAGAAATGCAATTCCCAAAATCAGTGAGAAGGAGAGCCATTTTTTATTTTTAATTTTATTATAGATTAATTTAAACAAATTATTCTGCCTCCCCCGCTATTACATCACCCTCTTCTAGTCCATAGGTCACGTAATACTGCTTCATATCTGACACAATGGTCGGAGCGACTCTTATGTATTGCTTCACCACCTGGTCATCCTTTAGCTTCCACACAAAGTACAGCTTGTTATCTCCCACCTTGGTGGTATCTGTTTCTATGTGAACTAAGTCCCTTGGTATGACAATAACATCCTTTATATCGATAATTCCGAGCATAAGCTTGTACTGCTTCAAAGAAGACATCAAATCTCCCTCTTTTAAATCAGCAAATCCTCCTTCGCCCGCATTATGACTAACGGTAATATATATTTTGCCATTTCTTTCTGTCGTATAATTAGTCTCGTTTGACGAGATTCCATAAATTGTTGTTGTATCAACAAGCTCATATTTTTTACTTATTATATTAACCTTTGCCCCCACAATCGAGCCATACTCGCTACTTGCAATAAGGAGCTTTCTGTCTCCCTCCTTGGCTACCTTAGCAAGAAGAGTTCCAGCACTTACATACTTTCCATCAGTTACACTAAGTACACTGACCTTGCCATCAGACTTGGCAAAAATACTGATAATGCCCTTACCATCATTATTCTTCATGGCCTTATCATATTCCTTCTCCAGCTTTTTTATCTGATAGCTATACTCTGCTGCCTCAATTTCGATATCAAGCTTGAGTAATTCAAGTTCACACTTAACAGAAATATAATCAAATGTCCCCTCAGTTAACTGGCTAAGCTTCAGGGTGAGCTCATTCTTTTTACTGTTTCTGTCATTTACAGTCTTTTTATGACTCTCCTTATAGCTTTCTATATTCTTTTTCATCTCTGTGAAATGAGCACTTCCCTGGTTAGTATCAATCCTTAAGATTAAATCACCCTTTTTTATCTCCTGATTTTTGGCGACCTTAATATCCGTAACCCTGCCCTCATAGTCCGAATAATAGGTGTCACTGTTTGTGCTTACAACTGCATATTTCTTCTCATCCAGGGAAAGCTCCTGAACATAGTCTGTCCTTGAAACAGAGTAAGTCGTGTATTCCCTCGGAATTGCATATTCAGTATTATAATATATCTGCTCCCCTTCATTTATGCCCGAAATAATCTCTGAATTAAGGGCATCCTTTTCTCCTATTTCTACTCTTCTTGCCACCTTTTCGTTTCCGGATTTTACATATACAAAGCTTCCAATATCATCCTCAATAATGGAATCATTTCCTACCATAAGAATATTATCCTTAGAGTTTTTTGAAACATAGATAGCTAATGTATCTCCACTCGAAAGGGAACTCAGTTCCTCTGGCACGGCCATTCTAAGGGTAAGCTTTTGCTTGTTACTGTCTGCCTTAAGTACTGCCTCTGGTGAATATTCATATTCGGAAAGATCAACCCTCTTTCCGCCAAAATATGTGCAGACAAGCCTTGCATCCTTCAAAAGCTCCTGATCCACTGTCGCATTCATAACAGCTATATATTTTTCAGACTCGTCTGAAATCACAACTACATTCTCATAGCTCTGAACGTAATTCGAGGTGGATATATCCTTAACAAAGCTCACATATCCTGAATCTGTCGCAACAAGGTTACCATCAGCTAAAAGTGTTTTAAGCTTCTTTATATCCTCGTTCAAGTCACTTCTGTCACTCTTTCTCTTTTTCAGCTCGTAGTCGTGATTCTCCTTAAGTTCCCTTATTTCCTTATCAATATCATTTGCATCGGCATCATTTGAGGTTGCGGTCTCTGCCGCCTTTCTTTTGCTCTCTAGAATTGAGAGCTCAGTGTTATATCTTTTATCCGTTAAGCTATATAGCTTATCCTCATATTTTATCTTATCATTAAGCTCAGTAATCCGCTCATTTATACTTTCTACATCTGCGGTTGCAAGAATATCACCCTTACTCACGTGATCGCCAAGCTTTACCTTTATATCCTTTATGCTGCTTGCGGTCTCATAGAACTGGCAGTGCTCCTTACTGGTAACAACGCCATAATAAATGTTAAAGTCACCAATATCTCCATAGCAGGCTGTCCTATAGGACTCGTTCATCGATACTGGCTCGAGAAGCTCTGGTGCCTCCTTCGGCTTTTTCCCACAGGAAGAAAATGTGAGGGAAGCAGCAAGCAATAAACTTATAATAATTCTACTCTTTCTCACTACTTAACCACCTCTTCATTTTCTTCAAGTCCCGAATTAATAGTCACATAGGCTCCAACTGTCTCGCCCACTTCCACTTCTCTTGCATATCTGTAGCCATTTTCATCTAAAAGGTACACATAATTTTTACCCTCTGACTTAAATATGCAGCTAGCCGGAATATAAATTACATCCTTAATTTCTGGCTTTGTTATTGAAAGGCTTATAGTCTTTTGACCTATTACAACATCCTCCTTTAGCTTAAGGTATGCCTTTTTTTCATCCTTATTAACATCAGTTACTGCAACCGTAAACTCAGTGCCGCCGATTGATATTTTAAACTCCTCACCGACCTTAAAATCGTACTTATCTACTCCAACTGAATAAATTCCCGAGCCATAGGTCACAACCATAATTGGTTTATCAATTGACAGATTTTTCTTGTCAGCTATATCTGGAATTTTCTCAACTATTCCATTTCTCTCAGCAACAATGTTGTAGTCGTTCTTTTTAGCCGAAAGCTCCTTTACGTAAAGCTTCGCTATATCAATCTCTTCGTTTAATCTTTTTATTTCATCAGTTCTTCCAGCATCCTCACTGATTTGATTCAGCTTTTTAAGATGCTCAATACTTAGCTTATTGTCATCTATCTTTTTCTGATAAGCCTTTAGCTCATCATTTATACTCTCGCTGTCGAAGGTCGCGAGAATATCTCCCTTATGGAAATAATCCCCCTCATTTACGAGTATTTTGTCTAAGCTTACGTTATCCTGGTATGGATAGAAGCTTACCTGCTCCTCATCCTCCGCATAAAGAAATACAAGAACCTCCGGAGTGAGACTTCCCCTTATTGCAGCAGTAGTTACATAGCTTGTCTTCTGATACTCATCTATACTTACAACTGGTTCAGTATCAGAATTACCCACTGTGCAGCCATTTAGAGATAAACCGAGAGAAATAATAGCGGCTGCACTTCCCAATTTTAAATATTTAATTATTGCGTTATTCTTATTCCTCATTTTAATCCCCTTTATTATTTACTGAGCTTACGCTCTCCTTTATGTCGGTGAGCATATTTTCATAATAAAGCCCAATCTCAATTGCATACCTATTGTATCATATTTGTAATTATTTCGTTATCCTTTGATACGAAAAATATTTTCAATTTAAAAAAGACTAATCCTTATTTCATCCGGATTAGTCTTTGCTATTCTTCTTCTGAAAATACTCTGATTTCAGTCGACGAAACCTATTCACATGGTAACAAGCTTTTTACTATTTACTCTGTCTGCGAACTTAGTGAGCTTGTTATAATCGTGGTCGTTAATTGCTTTTTTTTCAATAACGCAGTTGTCATAGTTTTTCTTGATATAATTAATCATTTCCCTGAAGCCCTTATTATAACTGTTAACCACAAAGCTTCTCTCGCCTACTCTGATTTCCATATGCATTGTTCTACGGCCTTTACTTCTTGTTTTCTCAGAGAACACAATTTTTGTTATCTCATGTACGCTAAAGCTAAAGCTGTTATTCTTTCCAACAGTAGCATCGATTGAACCACCTTTTACAATTATTCTGAAGCTATTCATTGTGACAAGAAGTGCTACTGCGAATAATATAAAAATGATTGCTGCCAACACGGTCGTTATTATATCGCTAGACATTTTGCCTGTACTTAAATATTTAGAGATAGCAAAATACAAGAGCACTCCTGAAAAGAGAAAGGCTATAATAGCCAGAATAACACTTCCCTTTCTGTCATTATTTACTTCAAATTCTTCCATTATTTATTCGTCTCCTTTTCTATACAGCTTAATAACCTTACGCCCTCTTTGCATTTACTTCTTACCTGATTCTTCACTTTCTGGGCAACACTTACTATGACACTGGGCTGACATAGGACACCCTATGCATCCTACACCCTTCTTCTTATTACTCCATATATACCAAATAGCCAGACCAAGTGCAATAACCAGCACTACAATAATTATAACATCTCCCATACTTTCTCCTTTTTATGTGATAAGCATATCACTATATGCACTATTTTAACTAAGCTATCCATTATGATTATTAGGTTGATTTTATTAATAGTCAACACTTTTTTGCACATACTAATTTCCCGGAATTGCTCATTTTTTATTTGTGCAAAGCATTGAAAAGTGATATATTAATGAAAAAGACTGTGGGGTATTACTGTATGAGTTATATTAAACATAAATCTGATGAGTCTATGGAGGATTACCTCGAGACGATTCTTCTATTATATCAGAAGAATGGAAGGGTAAGATCTATTGACATTGCAAATGAATTAAGCTTCACTAAACCAAGTGTAAGTATCGCTATGAAGAGCCTGCGTGAAAAAAACCTGATAGTTATGGCTGAAACCGGATATATCACTCTTACCGACGAGGGAAGGCTCAAAGCTGAAAAGGTTCTTGAACGTCATAATCTCTTATCTGCATGGCTGATTCGCCTTGGAGTAAGCGAAGATGTTGCAAGGGAAGATGCTTGCAGAATAGAGCATGACATCAGCGAAGAAACCTTTGATATTTTAAAGAAGCACTGTTTAAATAAAGGTTAACTGGGCAATAATTTCATCCTCAGATTCTGCCATAGCCTGAAGGGTTTTTGAGAGTAATGTATCCAGCTCCCATCCGAGCTGTGCTGCTCCTCTTTCAATTACCTCTCTTGAACAGCCTGCGGCGAATCCTTTACTTTTATATTTCTTCTTTAAGGATTTGAGTTCCATATCCTTTGTGCTCTTTGAAGGTCTCATAAGTGATGCTGACCAGATAAGCCCTGTAAGCTCATCTGCCGCAAAAAGGATTTTTTCCATCTCATGAACAGGTTCAACATCTATGGTTGTGCCATTGCCAACCGTAATCCCATACCCATGCGAACATACTGCATGAATGACATCCTCTCCTATCCCTCCATCTCTAAGGAGTTCAGGAGCCTTAAGACAATGCTCATCAGGGTATAATTCAAAGTCAATATCATGAAGGAGTCCTACGATTCCCCAGTATTCCTCATCCTCTGCATAGCCTGCTTCCTTTGCAAACCATTTCATAACTGCTTCTACCGTAAATGCATGCTGCAAATGAAACGGATCCTTATTATATTTCTTTAATAATGCCAAGGCATCTTCTCTACTAATAGTTTTCATCTATTCCATCCTTTCGCCTTTAAAAACCACTTCTAACAATCAGCTACTTTTCTGTGCTTTTATTAAAATCCTCTTATACCTCTTCAAGACATTTTTTTATTCTTGAAAGAGCTTCTTCAAGAATACTTCTTGGACAGGCAACATTAATTCTCTGAAAGCCATTACCCACCTTACCAAATATCCTTCCACTATCAAGCCATAGCTTGGCCTTATTAACAATCAAATTATCTACAGTTTTTGCATCGACACCAGTATCTGAAAAATCAAGCCAAATAAGATAAGTACCCTCCGTAGGAACCAGCCTTACCCCTTTCAATTCACGCTCGATATAATCCTTCGCAAATTCTATATTATTTTTAATATACTTCTTTACAGCCTCATACCATTCATCACCATAAGTGTATGCTGCTTCTGTTGCTGCAATTCCAAAACGATTTGGTTCATCCAGGCCTGATACATCATACTGCTTTACAAATTTATGCTTTAATTCTCTGTTTGGTATGAAAATATTCGACTGCTGTGCGCCAGCTAAGTTGAAGGTCTTGCTTGGCGATGTTGCTGTAATTGTAAACTCACGAAATTCCGGCTTTATTTCCTGGAAAATGTGATGCTTTCCGCTCCAGATAAAATCAAAATGGATTTCATCACTAAATACAAGAACATTATATTTCTTACAAATATCTCCAAGCTTTTCTAGTTCCTCTTTAGTCCACACTCTTCCAACAGGATTGTGTGGATTACAAAGAACGAATAGTTTTACATCATTATCTTTTATTTTTTTCTCAAAGTCTTCAAAATCTATAGAATAATGACCAGCGCCATCGTAGACTAAATCATTACTTACCAGCTTTCTTTCATTTTGTACAATTATACTGCTAAATGGATAATAGACCGGTTGCTGTATGATTACTGCGTCGCCGACACTTGTATAAGCTCTAATTGCATTTGCAATAGCAAAGCAAACACCTGGTGTATGAACATGCCACTCTGGTAATACCTCCCAGTCATGATGCCTTTTCATCCAGCCGGCAACCGCCTCGAAGAAGCCGTCCCCCCTTTGAATATTTGTATAACCATAAATGTTATGTGTGACAACCTCCTTTAATGTATCCTCTACATAAGAGGTTGTTTTGAAATCCATATCTGCCACCCAAAGAGGGAGTACATCCTCCGGATAACCTCTTCTAACAGCAAAATCATATTTTAAACATTTTGTTTTCTTTCTGTCTACAATTTTGTCGAAATCAAGATTTCTTTCTGGCATAATAATCACCTACCTTTAAATGTACTGAGCCTTATATCCATCATACGAATCAATAGCTTCTTTTAAATCGTTTATCAAATCAACTGCTGCCTCTATTCCAACAGACATACGGAGTACGCAATCTGTAATTCCGTTAGCAATTCTCTCCTCCTCTGGTACATCTGCATGTGTCTGCGTACAGGGATAAGTGAGAAGTGTCTCAACTCCCCCAAGACTCTCTGCAAAAGGAATCAGCTTTGTAAATTTTAATATATGCTTTGCAAGTGCTGCACTTTCCACCTCAAAGGTTAGCATAGAACCAAAGCCTCTCGCCTGCCTTTTACTAATCTCATAGCTTTCAGTTCCCGGGATACCCGGATAATAAACATTTTTAACCTTTGGCTCCGACTGCAAATACTTAACAATTTCAAATGCATTCTCCTCAGCCTTCTCCATACGGATACCAAGAGTCTTAATACCACGAAGTATTAACCAGCTGTCAAATGGTGCAAGACCTGAGCCCACAGTCTTTATAATGAATCTGAGTTTTTCAGAAATATCCTCTCTGTTAGTAACAACAAAGCCGGCAATAGTATCATTATGACCGCCTAAGAATTTTGTTCCACTATGTATGACAATATCCGCGCCAAGATCAAGCGGATTCTGAAAATATGGCGATAAAAATGTATTATCTACAATCAAAAGTAAATTATGTTTTTTGGCAATAGCAGCAACCTTTTCGATATCAATCACACGCATCATAGGATTGGTTGGAGTTTCAATATATATGGCCTTTGTATTATCTTTAATATAGTCCTCTATTTCCACTCTGCTGCAATCGACTCTGGAGAATTCAATTCCATTCTTCACATTGATATTGTCAAACAAACGAATGCTTCCGCCGTAAAGATCTGCATCTGTAACCAAATGGTCTCCCGGCTTAAATATTTCCATAAGCGCAGTTATCGCCGCCATTCCACTGGAAAATGCGAGTGCGTCAATGCCATTTTCCAAAGCTTCAACCGTCTGTTCTAGCTGTTTCCTTGTAGGATTCTGCAATCTTGAATAGTCGAAGCCTGTGCTGCATCCCACCTCTGGATGAGCATACGTTGCAGTCTGATATATTGGATAACTGATTGATCCATAATGATTTTTGTAACCTTCTTCACTCTCTATATGTAAACACTTTGTCTTGATATCTATACTCATGCAAGTACCACCCTTTCACTCATATGTGTATTCCTATCATATTGGTAGGTTTGTTTTATTCTAACATCAAACTATAATTCTGTATAATTCAAATAATAAATTAAGGGTTATAGGTAAATCCTATAACCCTTAGAATCTTACACCTGAGTATGTTACCTTTGACATGTTATCACACTACCTTTCTGTCTATTAAATCCTGTAATGTTATATTTTCTAATACATTATTAATTGCCTCATTCATTTTCTCCCAAAGAGGAAGGCATATACATTCACATCTGTGTTCACATAATTCTGCGGTATTTGAAACGCAGTCTGTAGGACACAGGTCGCCTTCTAAGCATTTGATAATTTCTCCTACCGTGTAGTCATTAGCAGTTCTGGATAGTCTGTATCCGCCTTCTGCCCCTCTTGCACTTGCAACCTTGTTGCTGCGTCTAAGACTGGCAACTATATTTTCCAAATATTTTTCAGATAAGCCTTCCCTTACTGCAATATCCTTTAATCTCACGTAGCTTTCTCCCTGATTCATCGCAAGATAGACCATAATCTTTAATGCATTTTTTCCCTTTGTTGTAACAATCATGATGCGTCCCCCCTTCTTTTTAATCAAAACAGTAAACCTTTAGCCTTCATCACTATTTAACTATTTATACAATCTGACCAGATAATCCTATCATTCTAGTATGAATTTAAATCATTAATTAACCGATTGTGGTATTTAATCCACAATCGGCTTCTTATACTTTTCTAAATGATTCATGTTTATCAATTTTATTATAATAAAATGATATTTTCTCAAGTGCTTCCTTTATGGTACATTCCACATCAAATACGGATATCGCCTTCTTTTCAAACTGTTTTTGTGCCTGAAATCCTATCTTCTTACAGACAACGCATCTGCAATCTTCAATAAGTGCAACCCTTGAAATAACGTCCTTCGGACCTCCGCAACCATTTCCATGTCCCGCACAGCCACTTCCCTGACCCGAGCAGCCACTCTTATCCGCACAGCCTGCAGCTGGTGCTTCAGTATTATCATCTTCAATTACAATTCGCTCTTCTACTAATTTTGCTTCACCATCTACCTCATAAACCAGGAATTTTCTGACTTCACCAAACTTCAAATCTACATCAATTCCGTTTGATGAACCTATTGCTATTTTATATGACATATTCCACCTCACTCATATTTACGAATTAGAAAGCCAGATGCAGCTTCAGTTACCGAATGCCGCTCGGCCTTCTAATTCATATATATTCTTAGTTAAATCTCGATACTGCTACAGTGTATATATCCTCAATCAGACGAATTCCACCCTCATAGCCAACATATGAATCATCGAGGACAACTCTGTCCTGAACTGGCCATGAGATATTAAGGAAGTTACCCTTAAGCTTTTCAGTTACCTCTTTTTCATAGTAACCACCCAGTACTAATGGATAGCCATGGTAATCGTGATTCTTAATATTCTCATGAATCTTAAATCCATCTGTCTCAAAGGCAACCTCAGCCTCGATACCATAATTGAGCTTCTTAAATTCCTCTGAGATATTAGCTCTGTAAGGCTTTGGTGTATCATCTGTAATAAACTGTGTCGCAGGAACAAGTCCCAGGTCATTTACCAAAAACTTTGTAATACCAAGTGAATACTGTGCATCAGCAACAACAGTAAACTGCTTATTGATTACTCTGTTTTCAAGGAACAGATCTGCATAACGTTCGATTAAGTAATAATAGTAATCCTCGTGCTCCTTAATAACAGCTTCTATCTTATCATTATCAACACCTGCAAATTCTCCTACTGCACGTAAGAATTTACTTGTCTCTGTCGCACCAATTGGAAGTGTTGGATAATGAAGATAAGGAATTCCAAGCTTTCTTTCCATCTTCTTCATGTTAGAAAGTCCAACCCAAGGTGATACCAAAAGATTAAACTCAGCCTCTGGAATCTTATTAATCTGCTCAATTCCACGCTTATATCCAAAGATAGTATTAGGAGTAAGACCAAGCTCCTTAACAAGCTTTTCTAATTCTCTTAAATTTCCAAGCCAGAACAGATCCTGATATGGAACATCAGCCCAAATATTAACTAATCCCTTTTGTTTCTTATCTGATTTCTTTAAGTACTGTTCAACAATTGCATCAACAACCTGCTCATGTCCCTTGTAGTTATTTCCCTTGAAACCTGCTGTTGGGGCATAGATTACTGGCTTATCATAATCCGCAAATCTTGAAACAACTTCACCTGAATCATCACCAACGATTTCAGGTATACAGCCTGTAAGAACCACATATAAATCTGCGTCAATAACCTTTAATGCATTCTCAATCGTAGAATTCAATTTCTTAACGCCACCAAATACAACGTCCTTCTCGTTTATACTTGTACAAGGGAAAATATTTGGCGAAAAATATCCTGAGCTTCCTGTTGATTCTGAAAGCTTCTGTGCACAGCCAGGGCCTGAATGAAGAACAGGAAGTGCTCTTTCAATTGCCTGTACAGTCTGCATCGCACCGAGTGCACACTTAAATCTCTGTTTATCTAATAGCTTTGCCATCTTATTTCGCCTCCTCTAAAAATGCATCTACATTTTGCTGATACCACCAGTCTGTATATGGAAGCTTCGATCTCTTTGCAAGATTTGCCTCAAAGCTTCTATTCTTTATTGCATCAACTATTGTTTTTGCAAATTCGAGAGTATGCTTGTATCCAAAAATCATATACTCATCAGCTACGTAAATTGCAGGTGTTCCATTCTTAATTGCCCATACAGTTGAACCAGGATGGCGTGATAAATACATATCTGGCTGATATTTATTGAGGATATTCATAACCTCATAATTTTGCTGGTCAGCTACACTGGCTTCAAAATCAATATCATTATCTAATAAGTATTTCATTGAAGGCGGAACATCACCATTCTCATACTTCTTGTCATAATGCCATGCTAAAGCCCATACAACCTTAATACCTAATTCATCTAATACACGGGACACCTCAAAGGTATATCCAGGTCCCATACCAAGAACAGCTGTAAGTCCCTTAAGCTCCTTCTTAACCTCTTCTATCTGAGGAATATAAATTGCACGCTGCTCTTCAATGTATTTTTCAATGCTCTCGCTTCTTCCTGTAACCTTGCCGATTTCACGAAGCCAGGTCTCAAAGCCCTTAATACCACACTGATTAATACTTCTTACATATGGTACGCCGTACTTTTCCTCTAATGCATTTCCAAGATAATTTCCAAGTGTTCCACATATACAGGTTGTAGCAATGCTCTCTGATAAATGTGACAATTCTTCTACTGTAGAATTACAGTATAAAAATACTGGATCCAGATCAAAATTCTTGAACATCTCGATAATTTCTGGTCTTGCACTTTCAAAGAAGTTCTTAAAATTGATTTTATTAGTCTTAACTCCTTCTCTTGGTGGCTGCACAATTTCCTGTAATACAGCATGGTCAGAAATGTCAAATCCGGTTGCCCAGATTCTGGACTTAAAGCCCTCACAATGAACTGCTACAATAGGCACTCCAACCTTGTCTCTCACATCATCTACGATGCTGTCTATGTCCTCGCCAATAATACCTGTTGCACATGAGCTAGATACAAATATTGCCTTTGGTGAATATCTTTCATTTACCTCAAGAATGATATCCTTTAAGGCTCCTGTGGAACCAAATATAGTGTCGTTCTCATTCATGTCGGTTCCAACATAAATTGTGTTACTGGTAACGCCTCTCTTCTTTGACATAACCTTTGACATATAGTAAGAGCCAGCACCTGTAACTGAACAGCCCGCAGGACCATGATGAATAATAGCAACATCTCTAATTCCTGCTAACTGACTAAGTCCACACATTGATAAACATGTGCTTGACTGTGAAAAACATCTTGAACAACCCTTAAGTGTTCCACATTCACTCTGTGTTGCCAAATCCTTTAATGTTCCAACATAACCTGTGATAGAACCAATACGATTCTCTCTTGTTGCCAGGTTGGAATTCTCCAAATTGATTGCCATTTCTATCCTCCAATTAATCAACTAATAAAATATGATTCTTTTTATTATTTACTGTTCATCAAATAATCCAGTAGAGAGATATCTAAGTCCTGTATCTGGGAATATTACCACTATATTCTTGCCCTTATTCTCTTCTCTCTCTGCAAGCTTTCTTGCTGCAAATAATGCTGCTCCTGATGATTCACCAACTAAAATACCATCTGTTCTAGCTACATCCCTTGCTGCCTGGTGTGCATCAACTGCTTCTACAGCTATGTACTCATCATAAATATGTCTGTCTAATGTTGATGGTACCAAATTGTCAGGAACACCCTCAAATGGATGAACACCTGTTATTTCCTTTTCTGGTGCAGGTACCTCAGGACTTGGAAGAGAATTTGGTCCCGGCTGAACTCCAACTACCTTAATGTTTGGATTCTTCTCCTTAAGAAAAGCGCCTGTTCCAGAAATTGTTCCACCTGTACCAGCACATGCTACTAAGATGTCAACCTTTCCCTCTGTATCCTCCCAGATTTCAGGTCCTGTTGTTCTCTTATGAACACCAGGGTTCGCAGGATTCGAGCACTGATCTACAAAGAAGGTATTTTCCTCCTTTGAAACTACTTCATCCTTAAGGCTCTTAATTGCTGCAACAAAATCACCATTAGTCTCCTGTAAGGTTTTCGCTATTGCTGGCTCTTCTGTCAGCTTTATTGTCTTACCGCCAAATGCCTTTATAACCTTAAATCGTTCCTCACTAACCTGATCCTGAATATAAACTCTGAAAGGATATCCCTTTGCTGCTGCTATTGCTGCAAGTCCAATTCCAGTATTTCCACTTGTTGTTTCAACAATTGTATCTCCTGGCTTTAATAATCCCTTTTGTTCAGCATCCTCTACCATAGCAAGTGCAATACGGTCCTTAACACTCTGATTTGGATTAAAATACTCCAATTTTCCTATGATATTTGCGTTTGCCTCAAATTTTTTCTGATAACCATTAAGCTGAAGCAATGGTGTTCTTCCTACTAATTCTGCAATTGACTGATTGATTTTTCCCATAATAATTTCCTCTCTTTCTTATTCTTATTATTTAGATTACCTCTGGTTTTCCAGTCAGCCAATCTGAGCGTTATATAATTAAATCTTGTAATCGTCTGCAAGCTCCATCATTCCATATTCCATAAGAATCTCTTCTAATCTTTCCTGAGTCATAGGTGTTGGAATAACAAAATCTGTATTTTCAATAACTGCCTGAGCAAGATTTCTGTATTCCTGTGCCTGATTAGAATCTGGTCTGTATTCGATTACTGTCTTCTTGTTAATCTCAGCATGCTGAACAATGTTATCTCTAGGAACAAAGTAAAGTAACTTTGTACCAAGCTCCTTTGAAAATGCTCTAAGAAGATCAAGCTCTCTATCTACGTTTCTTGAGTTACAGATGATTCCACCAAGTCTTACTCCACCAGTTCTTGCATATCTCTGAATACCCTTTGAGATATTATTCGCTGCGTAAAGAGCCATCATCTCACCACTTGCAACTATGTAAATTTCCTTTGCCTTACCTTCACGAATAGGCATTGCGAAACCACCACAAACTACATCTCCTAATACATCGTAAAATACATAATCAAGATCATCTGTATATGCACCAAGGTTTTCAAGCATGTTAATCGATGTGATAATACCTCTACCAGCACAACCAACACCTGGTTCTGGGCCACCAGACTCAACACACTTTGTTCCGCCATAACCTTCCTTAAGGATACGGTCAAGCTCGATATCCTCACCCTCGTCACGGATTGTATCAAGTACTGTCTTTTGTGCTAAACCTCCAAGTAAGAGTCTTGTTGAGTCAGCCTTTGGATCACAACCTACAACCATTACCTTCTTTCCATGCTCACAAAGACCAGCCGTAAGATTCTGTGTTGTTGTGGATTTTCCAATACCACCTTTTCCATAAATTGCAATCTGTCTAATTTCACCCATTTTTTCTTTTCCTTTCTTCTATTCAAACAATTTTTGTATCTTAATATATTGAATCAATTTTTCAATTGATTTTTCTATTATTCCAGGAAGCTCAAATGACTCAATCCCTTCACCTTTTGCTGCAGCTCTTGCTCCATCACCTATTCGGCTTACAAGCAGATAATTGCAATCCTTTAGCTTCTCGATGTTTTCTCTAAGCCTATTGTCATCATGATTTCCCATCTCACATACAGGCTCTAGTTCTCTTTTTTCAATTAGCTGAATATTATCTTCTTCCACCTTATAAATATAGAAGGCTTTTGCTCTTCCAAAATGGTTGTTAACAACAATCCCATCACTGGAAGCTACTGCAATCCTTATTTCTTCCCTTATTTCTTCTCTTATTTCTTCCTTATCCATGTGAAAATGTCTCCTTCACATTTAGTCGTCTCTGATAAATCTGATCTCCAAATTCAGATTTTCCAGGAACACCAACTGCATCTGCTCTACAATGCTGACAATGTCTAAATACATCAATGTACTTGGATGCCTTTGTTCTTGCCGCATCAATATCTGCACATACAGGAGCCTTTACATCCTTTAATTCATGCTGCGGAATCAGTGGGATAATATTGTAAATGCTTGCGCCCGCCTCTTTTACAGTTTTAGCGATTTCCTCAATATGATCTCCATTAATTTCTGGAACAAGTACTGTGTTTACCTTAACTGTAATCCCTGCTGAGGCAACCTTTCTGATACCCTCTAACTGGTTTTTTATCAGGATTTTTGCACCTTCAATACCATCAATTTTTTCACCATGGTATATTATGTATGCATTTAGCTTTTCCTCTATGACAGGATCAACTGCATTTACAGTTACTGTCAGGGAATCAATACCTATATCGATTACATCCTCAGCTCTTTCACTTAACAGAAGTCCATTTGTGCTCATACACTTTATGAGATTCGGAAATTTTTCTTTAATTATCCTAAAAGTGTTTATTGCATTGTCTGTCGCAAGTGTATCTCCAGGACCAGCAATTCCAGCCACTCTTATATCCGGACAAATATCAAGAGCCTTTGTGAGTATATCCTCACATTCTTCTGGTTTTAACACCTTAGAAGTAACTCCCGGACGTTCCTCGACATCATTAATTGTTCGGTCACAGAATCTACATGCAATATTACATCCTGGACTTACCGGTAAATGAATACGTCCCGCATTATTCTTATGTCCGCCAAAGCAAGGATGTGAGTTCTGCAAATCCTTGTATGTATTGCTCATGTGACACCTTCTTTCTGTACTTTTTCTCTTTACACAATGCTTCTTACAAACCTCTGTTTTCCTATCATTTCATCATTTACAGTCTGAGTTTTTCAGTTTTATCAATTTGGATAACCTTTCCATCTTGAATAATAAGTGTAATATTTCCATATTTTACTTCTTTAACTAACTCAGTAATCAGTTCTTTCCAATCATTCTCAAGGTTTACTGAATGATCATTTCCCATTTTCCATGCCTCCTACGAGTTAAATAATGGTGTTGATAAATATCTGTCACCTGAATCAGGAAGTAATGCAACGATAACCTTTCCCTTATTTTCTGGTCTCTTTGCAAGAATCTCTGCAGCCTTTAATGCAGCTCCTGATGAAATACCAACAAGAATTCCCTCTGATGTTGCAAATGCCTTTCCTTCTGCAAATGCATCCTCATTTTCAATTGTGATTATTTCGTCATACACCTTAGTATCAAGCACCTCTGGCACGAAGCCTGCTCCAATTCCCTGAATCTTATGTGCTCCAGGAGTTCCTGTTGACAATACTGCACTTGTAGCTGGCTCAACAGCAACAATCTTAACGTCAGGATTCTGTTCCTTTAAGTACTGTCCAACACCTGTAATTGTTCCGCCAGTACCTACACCAGCAACAAATATATCTACCTTTCCATCTGTCTGCTTCCAGATCTCAGGACCTGTTGTTTCTTTATGCACCTTAGGGTTTGCTGGATTAACAAACTGTCCTAAAATAACTGAACCTGCGATTTCCTTATTTAGCTCTTCAGCCTTTGCAATAGCACCCTTCATACCCTTGGCACCCTCTGTAAGAACTAGCTCAGCGCCGTAAGCCTTAAGAAGATTTCTTCTTTCAACACTCATTGTCTCTGGCAATGTAAGAATTGCTTTATAACCCTTAGCAGTAGCTACTGCAGCAAGACCAATACCTGTATTTCCACTTGTTGGCTCGATAATTGTTGCACCTGGCTTTAAGATTCCCTTTGCCTCTGCATCCTCAATCATCGCAAGGGCGATACGATCCTTAACCGAACCTGCTGGATTTAAGTACTCAAGCTTAGCAAGTACTGTTGCTTCTGTAATTTCTCTCTTCTTTGAGTAACCGTTTAACTGTAATAATGGTGTTCCTCCGATAAGTTCTAATGCACTCTGTTTAATTTCGCTCATTTTACATGTCCTCCTTATAAATAAAAATTGCAGTTACCTCTCTCGGCAACTGCATCATAATTTGTTCGCCGTAAGAGTATAAAAAATCAAGTTGTATATGTCTTTTAATCTTGTTTTCCTTGATTTCTTATATCCTACCACGCTAGTATGTTTTTGAAAATTTCACAGAACTAATCATCAGTGATAAGTTTTATTAAACTCTAGTTTTCCTCATATTTACTGATTTCTCTTATATACACCTCTCCTATTTCGCTTAATTTATGATTTTCCTTAACAATGTATCCTATTGTTAGCGGATCCTCCTCCTTAAGTTTAATCGTGACAAAACCTCCCTTTAAAGCCAGACTGTCAATCATAATACCTGTACCTATTGAGTAACCATTTAATGCAGTCATAAGCTCGGCTGTTGTCGCACGGTCCGTTGACTTAATTATCTTTTTAAAATCATAGTCTCCAAGAGCTTCCTCTGCCAGATAGAAATTACTACTACCGCTCTGGTCAAATGCAACACATGGGTAATCCCTTAAATCCTCAAGAGATAATTCCTCACTCTTTGCAAGTGGGTGTTCCTTCCAGACATACACATAAGTATTCTTTGTCATAAGAGGAACGAATTTTAGCTGATATTCCTTAAACAGCTTTTTCATTATCTTCTCGTTTGATGCCGAATAAGAAATTATTCCTATCTCACTTTGCAGATTTCTAACATCATTAAGAACCTCATCTGTTCTTGTCTCATGAATCGAATAATTGAACTCGTCTGTATCAAACTCTTTTATTGTATTCACAAATGCATGAACCGCAAAAACATAGTGCTGAAGCGAAATGGAAAACTGTTTTCTTCCAGCTCTGTTATCAGCATATTTATCCTCTATTAGTGAAAACTGGCCAACTGCCTGCTTTGCATACATCAGAAATTCTTCCCCTTCTCTGGTAAGGGTAATACCTCGGTTTGTTCTTTCAAAAAGGACAATCCCAAGTTCTTCCTCTAAATCAGTTATGGTAAGCGATAATGCCGGCTGAGTTATAAACAAACGGTTTGCAGCCTCTCTCATAGAAGATGATGTTGCAACCGCAATAACATATTTTAATTGCAAAATGGTCATTAATTTTCACACACCTTTACTAATTTACTAATTTCCACAGCAATGCTCACAGTCATGGTCAGCTGGGAAAATACTTGGATCGTATTCGATTCCGTTCTTATCATAGTAATCCTTCACTGCCTTTTTTATAGCCTCCTCAGCAAGAACTGAGCAATGAATCTTATGGGTTGGAAGTCCATCTAAAGCTTCTGTTACAGCTTTATTCGTAAGCTTTAGTGCATCTGCCACTGCTTGTCCTTTTATTAATTCTGTAGCCATAGAGCTTGAGGCAATGGCGCTTCCACAACCAAAGGTTTCAAATTTTACATCCTCAATAATCTTTTCATCATTTATCTTCAAATAGATTTTCATGATATCTCCGCAAACTGGATTACCTACCTCTCCAATACCATCTGCATCCTCTATTACACCAACATTTCTTGGATTTCTAAAATGATCCATAACCTTTTCACTGTATAATGCCATAATTATTCTCCTTTATTCTTTCATCGCAATTTTCCAGTATTCTTATTATCAAAACCAAACATTAAGCTTTAAATACGTGTGGTCTTTTTCCATTTACCAAATCTCTCCAGAATGGTGACATATTTCTTAAGTAATCAACAACTTCCTTTACTGACTTAATCAGATATTCAATCTCCTCTTCTGTGATATCCTCTGAGATTGATAATCTGAGCGAACCATGTGCTACCTCATGAGGTCGGCCGATTGCAAGAAGCACATGACTTGGATCTAAGGAACCTGAAGTACATGCTGAACCAGACGATGCAGATATTCCCTTATCATCAAGCAGTAATAAAAGTGATTCACCCTCAATTCCCTCAAAGCAGAAATTAACAGTTCCTGGAACTCTTTTTGCTCTGTCACCATTTAACTCTGAGTACGGAATCTCTTCAAGGCCTGCTATAAGCTTATCTCTAAGTGGTATCAGTTTATTCGCATATCCTTGAATATCTTTTGTTGCATCCTCTAATGCAGTTACCATTCCTTCAATACCTGCTAAGTTTTCAGTACCTGCTCTCTTACCTCTTTCCTGGGCACCACCTTCAATAATGTTAGTAAGAATAATTCCCTTCTTTGCATAAAGAATACCAACGCCTCTTGGTCCATGAAACTTGTGTGCAGAAAGACTTAACATATCTATATTGTCATTTTTTACATCAACAGGTACGTGTCCAATAGCCTGAACAGCATCCGTGTGGAATAACACATTTTTCTCACGACACACTTCGCCAATTTCGCGAATAGGCTGGACAGTTCCAATTTCATTGTTTGCATACATAATAGTAACAAGTGCTGTATCCTCTCTAATCGCCTTTCCCACCTGTTCTGCAGTTACTACACCACTGCTATGAACATCTAGTAATTCAATTTCGAAGCCTTCCTTTTCAAGCTTCTTCAAGGTATGAAGCACTGCATGATGCTCAAAGGTTGTCGAAATAATATGCTTCTTTCCCTTCTTCTCACCAATTCGAGCTGCAGAAATAATCGCCTGATTATCAGCCTCGCTTCCACCAGAAGTAAAATATATCTCCTTAGCATCGCAGTTTAAAACTGCAGCTGCTCTTCTTCTTGAATCCTCGAGTGCCTCCTTAGCTTTTTGACCTATCTCATAGAGACTCGATGGATTACCAAACACCTCTCTCATATATGGAAGCATTGCATTAATTGCATTCTCACTCATTTTTGTTGTTGCCGCATTATCAGCATATATTTTCATAATAGTCCTCCATTCTTATGCTTTATCCAAATCGCCTATTATTTTAGTAGGCGATAAACGTATTATAAAACCTATTGCCTAGTTAAGCAATAGGTTTTATATCTATACTGCCAGGTCAATAGATTAATATTACTTCAGCAGCGTGTATCTTTACTTATACATATTAGTAGATAAATATTTCATTCCGTTATCAGCAAGCATTACTACTATATTCTTTCCTTCATTTTCAGGACGAGCAGCCAATTCCTTAGCCACAGTTAATGCAGCACTTGCTGAAGCGCCTAAGAAGATACCATCTGAAGCAGCAACCTCTCTTGCAGTTGCATATGCACTCTCTCCAGAAACATTAATAATTTCATCAAATACAAACTGTCTTCTCAATACAAATGGATGCTGGCAAGGACGTTCTGGTGTATCGAAGATAACAACTCCATCAATAGTTGCCTTTGCATCTTTAACAAATGAAAGTGAATCTGGTGTTGGCTGTACTCCCACAATCTTTACACCCTCAATATTGTCCTTTAAATAGCTTCCTACACCTGTAATTGTACCTGCTGTTCCTACAAGAGCAACTAAGATATCTATCTTTCCGTCTGTATCCGCAACAAGCTCTGGACCTGTTGTTTTATAATGAGCAATTGGATTTCCTTCATTTGTCAACTGCTGAACATAATAGTATCCGTTCTTCTCGCAATCTTCAGCAACTGCACCCATTAATTTAACTGGGTTAAAACCAAACTCCTTAATGATCTCTTTTGCTCCAGGAATATCATCATACTCTAAAACTGTAGTTCCATAAGCCTTCATTATCTGAATACGCTCTGGTGTACAGCCTGGCTCCATATAGATGATAAGTGGATGTCCCTTTGCAGCACAGAAGGCAGCAAGAGCAATTCCTGTATTTCCGCTTGTTGTCTCTACAACAGTCTGACCAGGCCTTAGTTCTCCTCTTGCCTCAGCCTCCTCGAGCATCTCAAGAGCAGCTCTGTCCTTAACACTTCCTGTTGGATTAAAATACTCCAGCTTACCAAGAACCTTTGCCTTTAAATCATTCTTCTTTTCAAAATTCACCAATTCAATCAATGGTGTATGTCCTACTAACTGTGTGATGCTTGTATAAATATTACTCATAATAATCTCCTCCAAATCTTAATTAAAACTCAAATAATGATGTTACTTCTTTATTTTCAAGCTTGCCGTAAAGTGAAAGAAGTGCACTTGCAGAACCTGCAGCTCCAATGTATAAGCCTAAGTGTGAATCAACATTCCATGGAATCACTCTTGTCCATGCATTGTACCAGCGAACTCCCTTATCATCCTTAAACGCATCTCCCACAAGCTTTCTTGCCGTCTCCTTAGCAAGTCGCTCATATTTTTCATCTCCAATTGTTGTGATTCCATCGATAAAATGAAGAAGCACTCCAGATGAACCACAGCAGATGCAGTCATTCCAGTAGCCAGATGATCGTTTGTTTGGCACTCCTGCCTTAATAAGTGCATTTGTAAGCTGCTTATAAAACGTCAGATACTTCTCATCCTTGGTAACCTCGTACAGTTCCTTAGCCACAATACCATCACCAACAGGACCATGACACATACTAAGATAAAATACATCGAACACCTCTCCGGTATCCTTCCAATATATATATGGAACAATCGCTGCATCCCCATCTCGAACTGCAACATTTTCAAGGAAGGCAAAGCCCTTCTTGGCATAATCCAGATAGTATTCATCCTTTGTAGCTCCATAGTATTTTGCAAGCAAATATACTATACCAGCTGTACCATGTGCAAAGTTTGAAATAAGTCCACCCTTTGGAAGATTAGGGAAGAAGTTTGTAATCTCAAGGAAATCCCAGTTAACTGTTCCATCCTCATTTTCTATAACAAGGCTGATTAAGTAATCTAATGTCTCCTTTGCATAGCCAAGGTATTTCTTGTCCCCGCTAACCTCTGCCAAATGTATCCAGTAAGCAACCGTACTGCCATCACCCATATAGTCAATCAGGTTATACCAATAAGCCTTTCCATCCTCCTTAATTGCATATTCATAGGTTGCATCACCCGCCTTAAGTGCATAGTCTAAGTATTTCTTATCTCCTGTTTTCTTATAGAGAAGTTCTGCAAATAATCCTTCTCCAGAAAGACCGGTATGTATTCCAGGCTTTTTTCCAAGCTCCGGTGTATATGTATCAAGCAGATATTCACCAGCCTCAATTGCCTGCTGTAAATATTCTTTCTCTCCTGCCACTTCATAAAGCTGAATGTAAAAATATCCAATACCAGCAGCTCCTGAATAAATAGTTCTGTCTGTAAGCCTTGCTGCTAATCCATCTCCTTCAGAGGATCCCTCTCCACTAGAAAGCTGCCAGCTCTTACCCTTTGTCTTCTCGACTTCAAATCGGCGTATCCACCTTTCTACGCCCTTCGCAATTTCAACATACGTATCATTGCTTTCTTCCTCAAATAATTTATTATTTTTAATATTTGGATATATTAATTTATGTGCCATATCTACTTCCTCCATTTATTTCAATACTTTCCACATCTGCTTTTCTAATTACAAGATATTCCGCCATCCACTACTAAGGAGGCTCCATTTATAAATCGTGCATCATCGCTTGCTAAAAATAAAACTGCATTTGCTACATCCTTTGGCGTTCCAAAAGGAATTTCAGGATCCATACCTGCTCTGATTCTCTCTCTGCCGAATTGATTTTCAAGCTCTGGTCTACTTGTCATTCCTGTTTTTATTGCTCCTGGACACACCACATTGCTTCTTATATTTTTATGCATATACATATATGCCGTGTTTTCACTAAGCCCAATAAGTCCATGCTTCGCAGCTCCATATGCTGCACAGGATCTGCAGCCCTTAAGCCCTGCCATAGAAGCTATGGTGACAATATTCCCTCCGTTTTCTTGTTCTAGAAACTGTTTTACTGCAGCTCGAATTGCGAACATTGGACCATTTAAATCCACCGAAAAAATACGATTCCAATCATCATCACTGGTTTCACCAATCGGCTCACTATGTCCTGCAACCCCGGCGTTATTAACTAGTACATCAAGCTTTCCAGTTTCTTCAACAGCCTTGGCAATCATAGCTTCATTTGTCTCTCTTTTTGAGATATCACCCTCAAATATAATCAGCCTCTGATTAGCTTTTGCATTCGGTAAACCTTCTTGTTCTATATTATTCTTCAGGTTTTCTAACGCATTTTTATTGATATCAACTGCAACCACTGTAGCTCCCTGGGAAATCAAATCCTTTGTAATCTGTTCTCCCATGCCCGCTGCGGCTCCGGTAACTACTACAGTCTTATTCTCGAATTTAAAACTCATTTTTTCACCTTCATTTCATTACCTACTTAATTGGTATGTTTTGTATGTATAGATAATAGCAATAAAATAATAAGTTGTATAATCTGAAAATTCTTTTATCCGTTATAGTTTTTAGCTATAACAAAATTCAAATATACTCATTTTAATTCTTTTAGTATTAGAAATTACAATGACCCTTTTTATAATAAAAAAATCCCACACCACAAGCTATGTGATGTGAGATCTGGTATTTTAAGTAAAATTACTTCTCCTTGACACTATATACAAGAGCAATAACATTATTGCTTATCTATAAATGCTTTTCTACTTAGCAAGCAAACACTCTCCACATGTGTCGAATGTGAAAACTGATCAAACACAGCCACCCTTTCAAGTTTAAAGCCCTCTCCTGTGAGGTATTTCAAATCTCTGCCGAGAGTTGCCGGGTCGCAGGATACGTATACCAGACGTTTTGGTGACATCATTGCAAGGGTTTTTAGAAGCTTTTCGTCTAAGCCCTTTCTTGGTGGGTCTACAACCACTACATCTGCATGGCTTCCAGCCTCATTTCTACTGTATATCTGAGGAACGATTTCCTCTGCCTTTCCAACAAAGAATTTTGCGTTGGTTATTTCGTTTAGGTCAGCATTTCTGTTTGCATCCTCAATTGCCTGAGGAACAATCTCGACCCCAAATACCTCCTTTGCTTTCCTTGAGAGAAAAAGTGAAATAGTTCCGATTCCGCAGTACATATCCCAGACTGTCTCCATACCGCTTAAGTTTGCGTACTCAAGAGCCTTCTCGTAGAGTCTCTTTGTCTGGAGTGGATTTACCTGATAGAAGGACTGAGGAGAAATATGAAATCTTACGTCTCCAATATAATCTGTTATGTAAGACTGTCCCCAAAGCACCTTGGAGGTATCTCCTAGTATTTTATTCGTCTTCTCCCTGTTGATATTAAGCATGAGAGATTTAAACTCTATCTTTGTATCCTTTTTAAAGCATCCATTGTCCGAATTATCACTGCTCCATTTTGAGATGCCATCCCTTAGCATATCTGTGAGCACCTCACTGTATGGAAGCTTAGTTCCATTTGCGATGACGCAAACCATTAATTCACCAGTCGAAAAGCCAACTCTTGTCAGGATATGTCTTACTAAGCCTGTACTTGTTTCTTCGTTATATATACTAACGCCAAACTTATCGATATAATTCTTTACTATTTCAATGATTACACTGTTAACTGGATGTCCTATTGCACAGTCAGAAAGGGAGATAAGTGAATGAGTATGACCTGCGTAAAATCCAAGGCATGCCCGTCCTTCCTTATCGTAGGCAACTGGAAACTGCATTTTATTCCTATAATGAAATGGATTCTCCATTCCATGAGCTTCTTCCATCAAATCCCCAGCATTCTTTATACCACCGATTCTCTCTAAGCAGCCCTTAACCTTATTCCATTTGTACTCAAGCTGCTTTTCATAGCTCATATGCTGCAGGGTACAGCCGCCACAGCTTCTGGCTTTTTCACACTGTGGTTCAACTCTGTAAGGCGATGGTATCAGAATCCTTTCAACTCTTCCGTAGGCATAATTCTTCTTAGTCTTCACTATTCTTGTGACAAGCTTATCACCGATAAGTGCATCCTTTATGAAAACTGCCATATTATCGATATGGCCAATTCCTTCTCCATCATTACCGATATCGGTTATCTCTATTTCATACAGTTCGTTCTTGTTCATTACTATCTCCTAGCTGTTACTCATTTCCTACTAAAGCTGACAAAATGCTTAGCACTCTGCTCGCTATCAGCCTCTTCACTAATCTCAATTATATATAAGCAAATGTGATTTGGCAAATAAAAGAGGAGCCAATAAAAAATGGCTCCTAGCTTTCATATCCTCTAATTCTTCTCCACTGTCTCTTCAACGTACTCCTTAACCTTATCTCTGTCCATATGAAGAGATACTGCAAGTTCTCCGTAAAGATGATCCTCCGCAAGACTAATGTACTTCATATCCGATGAAGTTACCTTCTTGCCCGCCGCTGTTCTCTGTACCTTCCTGGTATAAATCGTTTTTATGATGCTGACCCAGCTTCTTGGGTCGCAGGTTGAAATTGCCTCTTTATATTCCTGTTCACGTTTCTTTTCGTTAGTAACACCCAGTTCTTCAATCGACTTGATCTCACTAAGAAGCATCCTCGCCTGCTCTTCAGACATAACATGACGCATCACAATTCTTTTGTTATCGACCGGGGTAAATATCTCACTTGATTTTCCGTACTTTGGAATCAGTGTGTAGAAAATAGTTTCATTGCTCACTCCGTCAATATCAAGAGAACCAATACTTTTAACTTCGCAAACTCCACTTGCGCCATAGACAATAAAATCGCCTACTTCAAACATTTTAAAACCTCCTCACATTATACTAAATATCCCTATTCATAGTTTGCTACATTCCTATTTTAGCATTGAAAAATCAGTTTTGTAAGGTGTAAAAAAAAGTTTGTTAAAAATGTGCATTAGCGCAAATGTTATTTAGATATTATCGCTAAAATAAAAACGAGCCGCTCAATCTGTGGTAGAGCAGCTCGTTTTTATTAAGTAGAGTTATGAAAAAAATTATGGTTTTAATATAACCCATAATTATGAACAAACTATGACATAGCAGAAAATATTTTGTAAAACTGTTATGAAATTTTATAATAGTCAGCAGTAATTATCATCCTAGTACTTATCATCCCAGTCCTTTTTCTGCATCCTTATAAGAATTGTTACAACAACACTTATAACAATAAAAAACGAGCAACTCAATTTGTGAAGAGCCGCTCGTTTTTTATTAAGTAGAGTTATGAAAAAAATTATGGTTTTAATATAATCCATAATTATGAACAAACTATGACATAGCAGAAAATATTTTGTAAAACTAAATTTAATAATTTGTTTATTCACTATTATTCAGTAAAAAGCTTACAATTTTTATATAATTACGACTTACATTTGCTCGTTCTTCATATTCTTTAACTCCTCAAACATCTCCAAATCCTCTCTTAGTACCTTTAGGTTTGCAACCTTTTCAGCTCCATCAGGATTTTTTACACTAATTTCTATTACTGTTCCCTCTTTAATCTGATCCTTAAGACAGGCTCTAAGGAACTGCTGAAATTTAGGATGATTTTTATCAAATTTTCTTTTTAATCCAATTAATTTAAATGCTTCTGCTGGATTCATTTTACTTCCTCCTGGAAAAATAAAAATAATTTTAGATAAATTCTCTGCAGGCCATAAGAAATCTATGAACAAATTCCTCATTTGATGGATAATACAGATGTGCAAAGCCCCACCAGCTATTTTCACTTACAATTCCTGCTGAAAATTCTGTTTCGACAATCGGTTTCCTGCAGATTAAGCCTTCACCATTATTGGTACTGTCAAAGTAATGGAATTCATGACCACGCAGTAAATGATTGTCCTTAAGAAATATGCCATCCTTATCTGTGAGACTGATATATCCAAATCTGACAAGTCGTCCTGTGTAATAGCACCTGCCGTCAATCACACCTGCCATAGTATAGCTCATGCCATCCTTTGTTTCAAGCTCCTTGTGAAGATACATAAATCCACCACACTCAGCAAGGCTTGGCACTCCAGTCATAATAGCATTTTTTATCTCTCTAAGCATCTCATAGTTTTCTGAAAGCTCCCTTGCATAAAGCTCAGGATAACCTCCGCCAAGAATGAGTCCGCTCACATTATCTGGAAGCTTTTTATCATGAATAGGTGAGAAATACTCAAGCCTTGCGCCATTTTTTTCCAATAGCTCAAGGTTTTCTCTGTAATAAAAGCAAAATGCCTCGTCCCTTGCCACTGCAATAACAGGCTTATTATCTCCTGCAGCTTCTACTTCCGCTTCCATGTCATAATCAGCCAAAAAAGACTTAATGCAAGTATCAGAGCCCAAGCCAGAAATATCAAGCAGCTTATCTATATCCACAGTCTGCTCAAGCCTTAAAGCCGTATTTTTTATACTATCAATAACCTCTTTATTCTCCTCCGGCATAGTAAGACCGAGGTGTCTTGAATCTATCTTAATGCTCTTATCCATTGGCAGGTAACCGAGCACTGCTACATCAAGATTATCTGTAATCAGCTTCTTAAGTCTATCAAAGTAGGTCTCACTGACACAGTTCAGAATTACTCCCTTTATAAGCTTTTCTGTGTCAAAGGCCAGAAAACCCGCAATTTGTGCAAGAACTGATCTTCCCATCCCCCTTGCGTTCACTACTAATACTACTGGCAAATCCAGAGTTCTTGCCAGATGATAGGTAGATGCCTCATCGCTTGTTCCTCCAAGACCATCATAAAGCCCCATAACGCCTTCAATTATTGATATATCTGCATCATTTTTATTCTCATAAAGCTCTTTTGTCCTAGCCTCGTCAGTGAAAAATAAATCCAGATTTCCTGATTCTATCCCGAGAACACTTCTGTGAAACATTGGGTCAATATAATCAGGACCACATTTAAATGACTTAACCTTAAGTCCTCTGTTTTTTAGTGCCTGAATCAGGCTTATTGTAATTGTTGTCTTGCCACTTCCACTTGAAGGAGCGGCAATAACAATTCCTGGTTTCTCATGCATCATATTTAAATAATCTCCTAAAATGAAACAATATATACCGGATTATTTGCCTCCATAAGATGATAATTCCCAACCGTCTTTGCTCTGCTAACTGAAAGCTGAACAATATCAGCATCCTCTATCTGAAGCTCCGCTAATAGCTCCTTTATCTCACATACTGTCTCAATACTGATTGCATTTATAACGAATCTCGCCTTAGAATTTTTAGCCCTGACTGCCTCAACTATCTCCTTAAGCTTACCTCCTGACCCGCCGATAAATACATGAGTTGGTGCCACTAGGGAATCTAGTCCTATAGGCGCATAAGCTTCGATAATTTCAATATTAGTAAGACCGAACTTTTCCTTGTTTTTTCTTGTAAGCTCCACTGCCTCTTCATTTCTCTCAAGGGCATAAACCTTAATTTTTGGTGAAAGACTGGCAGCTGCTACAGATACTGAACCAGTTCCACTTCCAATATCGTAGAGAACGGCTCCGTCATAAAGCATAAGCTTTGCTATGGAAATGTCTCTTACCTCCTCCTTGGTCATAGGAACTCTTCCTCTTTCGAACTCACTGTCAGTAATTCTTGAGGATCTTATAACCTTTTCCGGTTCACTGTTTATAATCACTCCGGCATACAGCCCCTTCTCTGATATCTCGGTAAGCTCCTCTGCAGAATACTCTCTTATTATTTCATTTTCGTAGGAAAGCATATAGCCAAGAATAACCTTGAGCTTAACATCCTTCTTCACTGCAAAAGAATTATTTATTAGTTTTCCTATTTCATTCAGGTCCTCTGGACCTGAGGTTATAAAGAAGGTTTTCTCATTCTTTAGCACACTGTAATTAAGCTCTGGAAGCCACTTTCCCTTGTCTATTCCATGGGTGCTTATTATTTCTGCCTCCTGATAGCTCATGCCAAGCCTTGCTGCAAGATAGGAAATTGATGATATCCCCGGGTAGACCTTAACTGTTGCGTCAGTCTCATCAAGAAGTGCCCTTCTAAGCTTCATACAGCCACTGTAAAAGCCCGTATCTCCCGACATGAGAATTACTACCCTGAGCGTACTTGCTGCCCTTATTTCGGCTTCTTTTATAACAGGAATAATATCCTTTGCAAGGTAGTAAGGATAGGTCACACCCTTAGCCTTATCAAGGAGTCTCTCTGCTCCAAACACGATATCAGCCTTATCAATCAGTTCCTTAACCTCTATAGTCATATTGGCCTTATCACCCATTCCCACACCGGCAATAGCTATCTCAGTAGCCTTATACAGCTTAGAATCAGATTGACTTGCCTTTACTCCAAGCTCAGACAGGATTTCCTCGAAGGAATACACCTTATCAGTCTTTTCCTCGGGCTTTCTAATCACGACACACTTAATTCCAAGCTCAGCTGCTGCCTCAAGCTTCTCATAGAACCCGCCATTTTTTCCAGACTCCTTTGTGACAAGCACAGAGATTCCGTACTCCTTAATTGTTGCAGCATTCATTTCCTTCGAAAATGGTCCCTGCATTGCAATTATATTTCTTCCTTTTATTCCATTTTCCAGGCAGAGAGAAATGCTCTCAAGCCCTGGAAGCACTCTTACAAAAAGCCTCTCACCAAGCTCCTTGGAAGCTGCGAAATCGTGAAGATTCTTGCTTCCTGTTGTAATAAGGATATTTCCTTCAATCGTTTTAAGTATTTCAACTGCCTCAGAAACTGTGCTGCAGTCTATTACAGTATTTTCCTTCTGGCTAAAGGCTTTGTCATCCTTAGGGCAAGAGGCAGTCTCTCTTATCAGCCTCATATATCTTACCTTACATCCTGCCTTAGAAAGTTCCCTCTCGCACTCTCTAATATTCTCTGATACAACCTCCGCAAAGGGATGAGTCGCATCTATTATTACCTCAAAGCCCTCTGACTGAAGGAATGAGAGCATCTCATTTTTATCCATCCGGCCTGTAACAACTCTTATGTTAGTAGAAGAGGAATTATCACTCAGTATACTATCTTCCATTATTTCTGCACCGTACATAGTTGCAACCGAGCACACTACAAAATGGCCTGCCTCAGCAAGCTCCATAGCCATCCTTCTTCCTTCTGTTGTACCTGCAAATATTATTATTTTCATACTATGTACCCACGCTTTGTCACAAGCTTTCCGTCTATAACTATCGTCGAGGTATTTCCAACAAATACCGTTGTGAACATATTTACCTCGGCATTCAAAAGTTCACCGAGAGTAAGTACTACTGTTCTCTCATTATCTCTTCCAATGTTTTCCACATAGCCACAGTTGAGCATTATGTCTGCTCCCTGGTCAAGCATAATTTCGCAAGCTTTTTTTAGATAATCCTTTCTCTTTTTGCTTGAAGGATTATAAATTGCCATCGCAAAATCTCCCATAACTGCTGCCCTTATCCTCTTCTCTATAACCTCCCAGGGTGTGAGAAGATCAGACAAGCTTATAACACAGAAATCATTTGTAAGTGGTGAACCAAGTCTTGCTGCTCCCGACAGGGCCGCTGTGATTCCTGGTGCAATATACAAATCAATATCTGAATAGCTTCTTCCTACCTCATACATAAGTGAAGCCATTCCGTAAACTCCAGCGTCTCCTGAGCATACCATCGCAACACTCTTTCCCGCCGTAGCCTGCTCAAAACATATCTCACACCTTTCAATCTCCCTCATCATAGGAGTTGTAAGAAATTCCTTACCTGGATATTCCTCCCTAAGAAGCTCAACATAAACTGTATATCCAACAATCACATCCACGGATTTTAGAATATTGTCCGCCTCAATGCTTAAGAATTCCTTCTTTCCAGGTCCCATGCCAACTACATAAACTGTATTCTTCATCTTATTTTCCTTTTATCTATTCTCCACTTAAAGCACTAAAAATGCTTACGAATTCATATCCTGTCTTCATATATAGCAACTGTAATTCCGTCACCCTTAGTCTTTGCTAAGATTTTTTCTCCACCATTTGAAGCGAGGCAGGCAGCCCTCTCACATACATTTCCAACACCAAGCTTTTCCTTCACAAACGAGGATTCCTCAAACTCTCCCGGAACCTTAAGCAGCTCCTCTGCAGAATATACCACAAATGGTACTCTCAGATAATTCGCATACTCAATCAGGCCCTGTTCATCACTCTTTAAATCAACCGATGCAACATGCCCGATATCGCATATGTCTATCGGCACAGTCCTCTCCACAAAATCCTTTATTTCGTCAAAGGTTCTTCCTCTTCTTGTGCCAACTCCAAGGACATACTTCCTTCTTGCAAGTTCTATGTCTGCTCCTATCGATAAAGCAGTGCGTGGAATTAGAAGTCCCTCTATTTTTTCTTTGACACTTTCCTCATTGTCTGAGGAGTCAATAACGATATCTCCAAGTCCTGAAATTCTAACCCTTGCAGAGGCTTTATCAAGAAGCCTTGAGGATACTCTCTTAATTTCCTCACGGTTTACTATTCTATATCCATTTGAAACCGCAAAGGTATCTATGGAAAATATATTATTTACATCAGTTGCAGTAGTTATGACTGCAGTTCCGCCTATTGCAGCAGCAATTTCTCTCGCAAGCTTATTGCCCCCGCCCACATGACCTGACAGAACAGGGATTACAAACTGCCCCCTCTCATCAATGACAATAACCGGACTGTCCATAAGCTTGTCCTTTGCAAATGCTGCAATATGCCTCACACAGATTCCCATGGCCGAGATATACACTATAGGAATTCTCTTTCGAAACATTTCTCTTAAGAACCCCTCTATATCACCTGTGCCTAAGCCTTCCTGGTCGTACATAAGAAGTTCTGGCAGCTTATCTGCTATCTTATTTTTTAATTCTTTAGCGGCACTTGTAAATGTTACAAATGCAACCGGACTTTTCCTTACTCTCATATTGTCACTCAAAGGAAGACTCCTTAGCCCTTCTAAACTCAGTAGAAAAATCCGGAGCATAAAGTCTGGATTTCTCATAATCACAGCAATGTATTGCATCGCCAACTAATATTATCGCAGTCTTTTTGATACCATTATCCCTGGCCACATTAAAAAGCTCCCCCACTGTTGTGATGAACTTTTTCTCATCCGCCCAGGTCGCCTTGTAAATTAAGGCTGCCGGAGTATCCTTTGTATAGCCGCCCTTTATCAGCTCCTCTGTCAGATTCTTAATAAGTCCCGTGCTGAGATAAATTGCCATGCTGGCTCCATGTCTCGCAAAGCTTTCTATAGTCTCTCTTTCCGGCACCTTGGTTTTTCCCTGCATTCTTGTTATTATCAGGGACTGGCTTATGTTTGGAAGGGTATACTCAAGGTTTAGGCTTGCCGCAGCACCAAAGCAGGCACTTACTCCAGGGGTGGAATCATAGGAAATTCCTGCCTCCGAAAGTGCATCCATCTGCTCCCTTATCGCGCCGTAAATACTTGGTTCGCCCGTATGCAGTCTTACGACATCTAATCCTTCCTCATCCTTTGTCTTCATAACCTGAAGTACCTCATCCAAGGTCATTTGGGCGCTGTTATAAACCATACAGCCATCCTTCTTATAATCAAGTAGTTCAGGGTTAACCAAAGACCCTGCATATATAATTACGTCCGCCTTCTCAAGCAGATTTTTTCCTCTCACAGTAATAAGATCAACTGCTCCCGGTCCAGCTCCCACAAAATGTACCATAGTATTCACCTTCTATTTAAAAAATAATTTCTTTACCTACCACATCTGTCATTAATCAGTCATCTGTAAGCTCTTTAGCATTTCCTCCGCACCCTCGGACCTTGCAAGAAGTCCTAGCTGGTTCGAATAAAGCATACACTCTATCTTGATTTTTCCATCAGCCTTTTTATCAAGAAAATACATAACCTTTGTTAAAATATAGTCCATGGCAGCATCAAGCTTACCCTCCTCCTTAAGGAGCACGGCACCCTCCTCAGTAGTCACCGAATCAAGTATTTTCACAAGTGTATTATGGCTTGCTCCCGCTCTTATTGCTGCTGCCGCAAGAATCTCCATACGACAATCACCCATCCTCGAGTGAGTGTTCATCATTCCTCCGGCGACCTTAATCAGCTTTCCAATATGCCCTGTAATAAGCATGCTTGTAAAGCCAAGCTCAATTGCCATATCAATGGTATCACCAATGAAGTTAGAACATTTTACACTCTTATCCAGATCGTAGTTATAGGTTCTCTTCATAAAATCAAGTCCGTAATTTCCTGGCGATACCGCAGCTATATCTGCGCCCATCTCTCTTTTTTGCCTCAATTCAACTCTGATAGTATCTGTGAGTGCCTTTTCACTCATCGGCTCAACTATTCCACTAGTTCCGATTATTGAAATACCACCCTCAATTCCCAGCCTTGGGTTGAAGGTCTTTTTCGCGATTTCCTCACCACCCGGAACAGATATAATAACCTTCACGCCACCAGTATAATCATAGATTTGAGCGACCTCGCTAATCTCCTTTGCTATCATCTCTCTTGGTACGTGATTGATAGCTACATTTCCAACCGGCTGGTCAAGTCCGGGCTTTGTAACCCTTCCTACTCCCACGCCGCCATCAATTAAAACCGTAAATGAATCCGACTCAAACAAACTGACTTTGGCTGTAATATGCGCACCTGTTGTAACATCCGGATCATCTCCTCCGTCCTTTATTACTGCGCAGCTAACCTCATCCTTTGACCTTAATATATCAACTATCTTTGCTGAGTAGAATTTTTTATAAGGTGTTATTATTGTTGTATCTCTTTTTTCTTTTCCACTGAAGAGCATTATGCAGGCTGCCTTTGATGCTGCTGCGGCTGCACTTCCTGTTGTAAATCCATTTCTCATTTTCATCACCCTTTATTCCTGCTATTAATAGCATTACATACCATAAAGCAAAGCATTACATATTGCAGCAGCAATATTGCTTCCGCCCTTTCTTCCCCTATTAATAATGTAAGGAACCTCAGAATCAATAAAGAGCTCCTTCGCCGCCTCAACATTTACAAAGCCTACCGGAACACCTATTACAAAGTCCGGAGTAAACTCGCCACTTTCCATCTGTTCATATAGTGAAATGAGGGCCGTTGGTGCATTTCCAATCGCAAATATAACCTTTTTCCCAAGCTTTGCGGCACGCTCCATGCTCACTGTAGCCCTTGTAACTCCTCTTTCCTTAGCCTCAAGCGCTACGTCCTCATCAGCCATGAAGCAGAAAACCTCCCCACCATAATCAGCAAGCTTCTTCTTATTGATGCCTGCCTTTGCCATATTGGTGTCGGTCACTATTACTGCACCCTCACGAATAAGACTTCTCGCAATCTCAATCGCATCCAAAGAATAAGTCATTGTTTTCGCATAATCAAAGTCTGCACTGGTATGTATTACTCGCTTGGTTACCGGTGCTTCTGTCTCATCCAATGTAATTCCCCTTGCAAGAAGCTCCTCTCCAATTATCTCGAAGCTTCTCTTTTCAATTTCTCCCGGTAGTACGAATTCGATGTTCTTCATTTTTACACCTTAATCCTTCTTATTTCGTTAATTTGCTTTATAAGCTTTTCATTTTCAGAGTGCGTTCTGACGGCCACCCTGTAGGTATAATCATCTAGACCGTAGTAATCACTGCACCTTCTTATTAGTGTTCCCCTTTTTAAAAGCTCAGCGAATAAATCTGCCTGCTCTGACTCATCCCTAAACATCAAAAAATTAGCCTTTGACAAAAAGGTTCTAAATCCTAATTCAGTAAGACTTTTTTCAAGGTACTCTCTTTCCCTTCTAATCAGCCTTCCTGCCTCTTTTAAGTACTCATCCTCACCTAGAGCAGCAAGCCCTGCCTCCTCAGCAATAACTGATACATTCCATTCAGGAAGCTTATTCCTAACCGCATCCCTAAGTTTAGTGCTCTGAAATAGCATATACCCCAGTCTCACTCCCGGAATTGCGAAGCTTTTTGTAAATGCTCCCAGAATAATTACATTTTCATATTCCCTCAAATATTCTATGAAGCTATACTCCCCTGGCGCGTCGCTAAGGTTAATGAAGCATTCATCTATCACAAGAATAATGTCCCTGCTTTTTAGTATATCAGCAAGCTCCTTTATCTCTTCTCTGGAATATGCTCTTCCATCGGGATTATTGGGATTTGTAATAATCAGTATGTCCTGTCTTATATTATCCTTTTTTCTATCTATTAAAGGCCCGGAAGCTACTTCTTTTTTTATCAAATCCAAAAGTCCCCTGCCATCCTTATCCACAAGCCACGAAAGCTCCGTATCCCTTCCTCTTAGGCTATTTTCATAGCCAGTAAAGCAGGGCGGAATAAGATAAACCCTTTCTGGATTTACACCGTTCATAAGAGCCATAATAAGCTCTGAGGCACCATTTCCACATAGTATGTTATCTGCACTTATTCTTGTCTTGGCCGCAAGATGGGCCCTCAGTCTTCTTAGCTTAAGGTCAGGATAGTTATCAACCCTTTCTGCTGCGTTTCTTATAGCCTCAAGTACCGAATCGGGCGGTCCAAGTGGATTTATATTCACTGAGAAGTCCATATTTATTTTTTTACCGTAAATGTCTCCTCCGTGCATCTTTCTCGTCCTTTACCAAAATTTAATCCTAAACAATTAACCATATAACTTCCAGATAAGCCAGGTTTTAACCCTTGGTGGGAGTATCATACACAAAACGCTTACTGCCTTGTAGGAAAATCCGATTGAGTAAATTGGCTTGACCCTCTTTTTGAGCGCTATTTTTGCAATGTAATCTCCTGCCTCATCCGCATCCATACCTTCCGCTTCATCCTTCTCCATCTTCCTTACGCTTCTTGTTATTCTTCCGTTATACTCCTTATCCCCTTCAAATGATTTTACACGTGCAGCTGAAAAGCCTGTTTTTATATCTCCCGGCATTACTGAGGTAACGCTTATTCCGTACGGCTTCACCTCGTTAAAAAGTGCCTCGGAATATGCATTTATAGCGGCCTTACTTACTGAGTAGTAGGTCTGAAATGGAATCGGTGCGTAGGCAGCAACCGAGCTGATATTCACGATTCTTCCTCTTTTACACTTACGCATATATGGGAGTACTGCCTTTGTCACATTGACAACACCGAAAAAGTTTACGTCCAGCTGTCTTTTAGCCTGTTCAAGCTCTGTAAACTCAACAGCTCCCGATATGCCATAGCCCGCGCAGTTAATAAGAATGTCTATTCTTCCCTCCGCAAGAACTATTGATTTAATCACCCTTTTCACTTCTGGCTCGTCAGTGACATCAAGCTTAATGTGCTTTACACCCTTATATTCAAAATCCCTTCTGCTAAGCTCATAAACCCTGCAGCCTGAGCTGACAAGAGCTTTTACTGCTCCAAGTCCAATTCCTGAGCTTCCTCCGGTTATAACTACTATCTTCATAAATTCACCCCATTCATATTATAGGTAAGTCGCATCCAGCTTCCACTTAGATGGTCCCTGGTAATTAACTATAATTCTCACACAGTTTAAATATTGCCTTCACCTGCCCCTTCGGGGTAGTAGGTGCTGGCCATATATTTTTTTCCATTGCACTCTCAAATTCATTTATCAGCACCGGTACATAGGGTGCTAAGTACTCCGAGTCCGGTGCAACCTTTATCTGATTTATCGCCTTATGATACTCGCCACACAGTGCACAGGCAAATCTCTCATAGATTCCCGGCCAGTACAGCTTTTCGTAATTCTTATCTATGCTATGAAGAAAGCTAAGCTCCTGCACATAAAATCTAAAACAATCCAGGGAATGAATGGATGAATTGTCCCTGTCCCTTCTGTATCTATAAAAGGATTCCTCCACATAATAGGCCCTCTTTGCATAGCTAAAAACCTGCATATTAAAGCCTATATCCTGATATGCCGCTCCACCAGACTCATTTAGCCTGATATTATTATCAAGCAGAAATTCCCTTCTATAAATGCCCTTCCAAAGATTCTGGTCATAGGTCATTATCCTCTCGGATCTTGTGTCAAGAAGCAGTTCATTTTTAGGTGCATAGTGATGAACATGCCTGAAGGCTCTTTCACCCTTCTCATCAGTTGTGAAAAAATCATACTCACCGCGAACGTAATCCAGTTGCATTTTCTCAGAAATGTCTACCAGCTTTTCGTACATATCTGTTTCGACAAAATCATCTGTCTCAAGTATAGCTATGTATTTTTTTGTTGCCATAGAAAGCGCTTGGTTAACCTGGTAGCCATAGCTCTTTTTTTCACTCACAACAAGCTTAATTCTCTTCCCTGGCCATTCGTTACAATTTGCTCTTTTTTCATAGTCCCGCAAAATATCCAAGGTTCCGTCCTCAGAAGCTGCATCCACACAGATAAGCTCAATATCTGAAAGTGTCTGGTTCAGTGCCGACTCTATGCATTCCGAAATATACGGTGCAACATTATACGACGGTAATATTAATGACAGCATAGAATGCTCCTTTACTCTCTTTACATCTATTAGTATCTGCCAGCTCTATAGCATCGACAAATAAATAACTCCGGCAATCAAAATGACGCAGATAGTTTCACAGATTACCGCGGTCATATACATGAGCCTGTTTACCCTCTTGATATCCTCATACTCAATCTCTCTAATCTCATCCCCGAGAAATGGCTTCTCATGCATAATTCCAAAATACTGGATATTTCCAGCAAGTCTTACAGATAAGGCCCCTGCTGCGGCAGCCTCAGACTGTCCGGCATTTGGGCTTTTATGCTTATTTCTGTCTCTCAGATATATTCTTTTTGCATTTTCAGAGTCAAATTCCTTTCCAAGAAAATGACAGGCAAATATCATAAGCCAGGCAGTAATTCTTGAGGGAATAAAATTTAAGACATCATCAAGTCTTGCTGCCACTCTTCCAAAAAACATATATTTATCATTCTTGTAGCCAACCATTGAATCCATGGTATTAACGGACTTATAGAAAAAGCCAAGAAGCGGTCCGCCTATGCATAGATAAAGCATCGGTGCAATCACTCCGTCAGAGCAGTTTTCTGCGACCGTTTCTACTGCAGCCTTTGTCACTCCTTTTTCGTCCAAAACCTCAGTATCCCTGCCGACTATCATTGAAACTGCTTTTCTAGCTTTTTCGATTCCCTCATTTTTCAAGGCATAATACACCTTCATACTCTCATCCCTGAGACATTTTGTGGCGAGAAGCTGGTAGGTCATAATAGTCTCAATTGCTGTTCCGATATATACATTCACATAATATCCCAGATAAAGAATTACCCCGGCAATAATCAAGGTAGTAAGAGTTACACATACAACAAGCCTTGCTCCATTCATAAGCTTTTTCTTATCACTATCCTCTTCCTTAAGTAACCTCTTCTCAAGAAATGCAATATAGCCTCCAATCCATCTTACTGGATGTGGCAGGGAATATGGATCACCCAAAACAAGGTCCAGTAAAAAACCTGCTAAAAAGGCTATGAGATGACTACATACTGTAATTTTCATTTCACTAATCTCGATTCGTTATTTTTATTATCACTTATCTATGAATATACATTCTGGTAAGCTCCGGCTCATTCTCCGGCTGAACCATACATAAAAACTCCCAGCCGTATCTCTCGTAGAAGCTTGTGTGGTCGGTAATCAGATATACTGGTGAGACTCCGCTATTTCTCATATCCTCAACTACCATATCAAGAAGCCTTCCTGCAATTCCTCTGCATCTATAGTCCTCCTCCGTGTAAACTGCGCACACATTTGGAGTTAAATCCTTTCTCACATGAAAATCATTGTCGATAACACCAAGTCCACCTACTATTTTTTCCCCATCAAGGCAAAGATACCACCCATTTTTTGTATTATCTGAAAGAAATTCCTCCATGCACTCCGCGTATGCCTCAGTTGGTACATACCACTTACTGTGAAACCACTCTGCAGCCATTTGCTTTAACTCTGGTTCTTCCTTAATGCTAATATATCTTAATTCACTCATACTTCTATTCATTCTCCTTCTTTTCATTAGTATTAATCTCTATACATACAATCTCATTGTTCTTTACCATATAATCATAATAGCTTCCACCATAAAGGTACTCCTTAATGGCCATAATATTACCTCCGTGGCATATAAGAGCCACTACACTATTATCATCTTCTGAGATTCCAAGCCTCTCAACAAGCATATTAAAGGCCTTAATACTTCTCTCCTTGAAAGAACTTAAATCCTCGCCTCCTGGAAATGGAAGCTCTCCCTTTGAATCAATCCATTCCTGATAATCCTTATCTCCTGATAGCTCCATATAGCTTTTACCCTCAAAGCTGCCAAAGTCAATCTCCGTCATATCCTCTATTATTACTGCATCAAATTCCGGGTAAAGTATTTCTGCAGTTTCCATGCATCTTTTCATAGGTCCCGAAAAAACATGGCTTACCTTCGGCACAAGTGCTTTCTCCCTAAGCATATTAAGCTCGGCTCTTCCATTTTCTGAAAGTTCCTCGTCGGTGCGACCTATGTAGCATCCCCTCTCATTAAGCGAAGTTTTTCCGTGTCTTATGAGATACAGCTTTATTTTATCCTCATTTCTATCCCGCATATAACTCTCCAGACTCTGTCACAGTTTTTTGCAACCTCTATTAGAATTCTTCCAGTTTCCTCTCTGTAGAGACGCTCAAATTCGTCCACCGGGACGATTCCATTTCCAATTTCATCACTTATTATAATGATATCCGGATAGTACTCTGCTATCTTTAGAAGTCTGCTTATTATGTCAGAGGTTTTATAGCTGTCCTTAAGCATCTCTCTTATGATTAGATGAAGATGGTTTATAACCAGCCTTGTGACCAGCCACTTTGAGGCCTCCTCTTTGGATAGTTCTTCCCTTGATCCTTTTGCATCCAGAAAGCTCCTAAAATTCTTTTCATCTATCACAAGTATTTCACTATTTTTTCTTTTTACAATATCAAGCTTTCCGCTTGCTCTTCCACCGATGTAAAGCTCCATAGCCTGTTCCCTTTTTCATCATTTACATTATATTTCAAATACGCATATCAGCCTTCGAACTCTATTTATATCACTTTTAGTATCATTCCAAGAATTGATACAAAGATAACACATAAAAGCTCAGTAATTACCACGAAGAAGCCTGCTAAATCCCCTGTGATTCCGCCAAACTGCTTTTTGCTCATATTTACGTAGTATATAAATGCCACTGCCTGGGCAATAATAATTGCCACAGCATATTCATGACAAGTAATTATGCATCCTGCAGCAATTAAGACTGCCTCAATCGTAAGTACTATATTGCAGCCCCTTTTACCTGATGACTCCTGTTCAGTCTTCAGCATTCCCTTATCCTTAGCCATCTTCATGTTTACTATTCCAAGCCCGCTCAAACATCTTGAAAGGGCAAAGGAAAAGCCAAGTGCATAGAAGGCTCTCTCGTCCTTCACCTCAGACAAAAAGCCAGCTGTTACAAGTAAATATATAATAAGACTTATGACCGAAAATGCCCCAATGTGGGGATCCTTCATAATCTCAAGCTTTTTCTCCCTGTCCTGGTAGGAATGAAGCGCATCCATGGTATCCATAAAGCCATCCACATGAAAACCGCCTGTAATCAAAAGTGGAATTACTATCTGCAGGGTAACAATAATTATGCCTCCAAGAGAAAGTACCCTTGCAAGCTCAATAAATCCCCACTCAGCTAGTCCGATAACTGCCGCAACAAAGGGAAAGAAGCATACTGAATACTTCATATCCTCGCTACCCCAGTTAATATGTGGCATCGGAAGCTTTGAGTACAGCGAAAATGCTGCAACAAATGACTTTATTATCTTCATGCATTTCCACTCCTCTCATAAAAAATAAGTCACAGTCTGCTACCGCTTACGCGGGTCCTCTTTTATATTTCACAGTAAATACACCTTGTTAATTCGTTCTGCGACAGGTATTAAGATACCCACAACCGACTCGTAAGCCAAGTCTGCCATCTCAAATAACCTTGCATTTATTCTCCCAAGGTTATCGATATATCTTAGGGTTTCCTCGTCGTAAAGCTCTCCATCCTCAGAGACATTATTGGTTACAATAACAAGGTTTTTTGCCTTCCTGCTAAGGCACCTTACGTCCCCAATTATCTTATCAACTATATCAGCACTATTGGCCTTCTCATCATTTTGGCTTGGAGGATTAAGCTCACTAGACAGGCCATAATCCCTGTACATCTCATTTGCAAGAAGATTGGACATACACTCGATAAGAACTGTACTATCCTCACAAATCTCATCCGCGGCCCTATAAATATCCTCACTGTACTCAAGGGTATAAAAGCCCTTGCCTTCTCTTAGCCTCCTGTGTCTTTCAACCTTCTTTATACCCTCCTCACCATAGATTTTCATGGTTGCAAGATAGTATTTTTTTCCGTCTGAAAGCTCACTCGCCTTATTTTCTGCATGCTCGGATTTTCCGCTCCCCGAGCCTCCTGTTATCACTATAATCATATTTTCTCAACACTCAGTTATGCATTATTAGTTGCATCCTGCCTTACATACTGGTCAACCTCAGTCTCCTCAAACCTTATACTATTTTTCAGGGAATAATTCACTGTGTTAAGCATTGCTGTCATAAGAACAGCGCCCGTCCCCTCTCCTAGCGCCAGCCCTCCATCTATGACTGGACAAAGACCAAGTCTCTCTTCAATCCTTCTGGCTCCAAGCTCACGGCTCTTATGTGAAGGGATTAAATACTCCCTCACTCCCGGACAGATTTCCTCTGCTACAAGTGCCGCCGCTTCACTAATAAATCCGTCGAGAACGATAGGAAGCTTATTCATGGCTCCACCAATAATAGCACCTGCCATAGCCGCAATGTCGAGACCTCCTACAGTTCTTAGCACTGTAAATGCATCCTTGCTATGTAAATCGTATTTGTTTATCGCTTCATTTATCACTGATTTCTTTTTTCTAAGACCTTCATCAGATAAACCTGAACCTCTTCCGGTAACCTTATCTGCATCGAGGTTAAGAATTGCTGCTGCCACCGCACTTGAGGTGGTTGTATTTCCAATGCCCATCTCTCCTAAAAGAATTAAGCTGTAGCCCTTTTCCTTAAGGCTTTGTGCTATCTCAATTCCTTCTTCGATGGCAAGTCTTGCCTCCTCCACTGTCATTGCGGGCTCATACCTGAAGTTTCTAGTCCCCCTCATAATCTTCTTATCTATTATGGTGTCAAATGCCTCATCAGTATTAATCCCAACATCATAGGTTAAAAAATCAATTCCCGCTGACTTTGCCATATTTCCAACCACCGATTTTCCGAGCGAGATATTTTTAGCACAGGCAAATGTAACCTCCTGACCTGACTGGCTTACGCCCTCCTCGACAATTCCATTATCTGCACAGAAGATGGCAAGCACTGCCTTATCTGTAACAGGCCTGATCAAGCCTTGAATTGCACCTATCAAAGAAAGCTGCTTCTCAAAAACACCCATACTGTCAAGAGGCTTTATAACCTTGTCAAAATCAAGCTTAACAGTCTTTATTCTTTCCTTATCAACAGGCTCTATCACTATTTTATTTTCAAGAATTTTATCAATTATTCTCATAGCTTTTCTCACATATCTACTCACATTTTGCTTCCGTCAGAATGCTGTAAATATAATCCATATCCAGATACTCGCGAACAGTGTCGGCAAGAATATCATACTGCTTCTCCTTAAACCTTCTGTGTGTAAGGTTCATATCTATATCAAGCTTAACACCTTTTCCTTCGGCAAGCTTATCTACTATTCTCTTTGCTATATCACCGTAGTCAAATATTCCATGCATATAGGTGCCGAAGCAGTTTTCCCTTGCATAGAACGTTACTGGTTCATTTCCTGCATTATTAACTGTTTTATTCTCCAATTCTGAAATAATCTCTTGATCTTTCTTTTCATCAAAAAGAGTCACAGTCTCTCCCATATGAATCTCGTAGCCCTCATACTGCTCACCACTAAGAAAGTCGAAAAAGCCATCTATCTCTGGTATTTCGCCCTTAAGATTAGTTCTCTTTTTTTCCTCAAGAATAACAGTATTAAGTGGTAAAAGTGAAAGTCCCTTCACGCACCTTCCTGACTCAACCTTATATGGGTCGGATATCATCTCCCCCATCATCTGAAAGCCGCCACAGATACCTATAACCGGTCCATTTTTTGCGTACTTAATTATGGCTGACTCAAAGCCCGACTCTCTTAAGTAAATCATATCCTCACAGGTGTTCTTGCTTCCCGGGAGAATTATCATATCCATCTCTTCCACCTCATGTGGATTATCAAGATATATCACCGATACTCCGTCTATCTCCTCGAACCTTGAAAAATCCGTAAAATTAGACAGCTTATTAAGTCTGATTACTCCGATATTTATAAGAGACCTTTTCTTATTATCAAGCCTCTCGCTAAGACTGTCCTCATCATCCACCTGTATTTTCATATATGGAAGAACGCCGCAGTAAGGTACTCCTCCCATATCATTTAGCATAGCTATTCCTGGGTCTAAGATTGTCTTATCCCCTCTGAATTTATTGATAATGAGGCCCTTTACTCTATCTCTCTCTGACTCTGTGAGAAGCACAAGAGTTCCAATAAGCTGAGCAAAAACACCGCCTCTGTCAATATCTCCAACTAAAAGAACCGGTGCATCAACCATCTCGGCCATGCCCATATTGACTATATCATTCTGCTTTAAATTGATTTCTGCCGGACTTCCTGCTCCCTCAATCACAATAATATCGTACTCTTCTGAAAGTCTATTAAAGGCCTTTTTTATATCTGGAATAAGCTGTTCCTTATACTTGAAATAGTCCTTCGCCTTCATATTTCCGAGGACCTCTCCATTTACAATTACCTGGGAGCCTACATCGCTTGAAGGCTTAAGTAGTATAGGATTCATATAAACTGACGGCTTTATTCCTGCTGCCTCCGCCTGCATAACCTGGGCCCTGCCCATCTCAAGCCCTTCCTCTGTTATGTATGAATTTAAAGCCATGTTCTGGGACTTAAAGGGACAGACCTTATATCCATCCTGCTTAAATACCCTGAGCAGTCCTGCTGTTATAAGGCTTTTGCCTGCATTAGACATCGTGCCCTGCACCATTAAAACCTTTGCCATTACTTCTCCTGTTTCTATCTCAGGATTTTACCTGAATTTTATTTTTGCTCCTCGCGTAGTCAGCTAATATTCTTGCCGCATCATTAGTCCTTCCAAATTGCTTCACTGCAACTATAGCCGATTCGCATTCATCTATTATTCCTTTAGCCGTCTCAACCTCACTACCATCTGGTGAAGGTATCTCAAAGGCTGGCATCGAAACAACTCTCGACGCACCTGCAACACAGGTTTTATACTCAACATCGTTCTCACTTATTATTCCTGCCGCAAATGGAATTCCCTCTCTGATTAATCTGTTGTACACAGGAATTCCGTAGCCTCCGCCGCCTATTACAAATACCTTTGGTTTATCCTTGCAGCCTGTAAAATGCATAGCTCCGGTAAGTGTATCAAACTCCTCGTCCCTCACTCCATAGAGCCTTTGGATGTAGTTTCCCTCGAAAACCTCCTCGCTTGTTCCAATACGTCCTATCCTGTCTCCCTCCACAACACATATCGTGTCGGAAATGAGTGAGGCCAGTTCTATCTCATGCAGTGACATTATAACTGCTATATTTCTCTCTTTAACTATCCTTCTGAGTGTTCCAAGAATGTCTATCTTAAATTTCATGTCAAGGTAGGAGGTTGGTTCATCTAGGATTAAGACCTCCGGCTCCTGACATACTGCTCTTGCAATAAGCACCCTCTGTCTCTGTCCATCTGAAAGCTCATTGAAATATCTTTCACTAATATCCTCAATGTCAAATGTCTTCATCACATCTCTGATTTTCACTCTGTCATCCTCTGAAAGAATTCCCAGCCTTCCTGTATAGGGATATCTTCCTGCCGCAACTATGTCGAAGGCTGTCATAAGCTCTGCCTTAGGCCTTGTTGTAAGCACCACCGACATTTTCTTAGCAAGTGCTATTCTCTCAATCTCATCAATATCTCTATGGCACAAAACAACTCTTCCTGAAATTTTCTTTAACTCTCCTGAGATTGTCTTAAGCAGGGTTGATTTTCCTGCACCATTCGGGCCGATAAGGGTGAGAATCCTTCCTCTTTCAAGAGTGATGCATACACCATCTACAACTATCTTTTTTCCATAACCTACCGAGAGATTTTCCGTGGACATTATTATATTATTTTCAGCACTATTATTCTTATCCATCACTTACTTCTCTCACTCTGCCTCTTTATCATCATCCATATTACAACCGGCACTAAAATTACGGCAGTCACCGAGCTAATGCTAAGCTCTGTTGGTGCAAATACCATCCTCGAAATACCATCACAGAGGAGAGTCACGAAGGCACCTCCGAGAAAGCAGCCTGGTATAAGAAGAATAGGCTTTACCGTTTTTGTAAGTGTCTTAATTAGGTGTGGAACTGCTATTCCAACAAAGGAAATTGGGCCTGCAAAGGCTGTGACAAGAGCCGACAAAAGACTTGACATAAGAATCAGAAGAACTCTGAGCAGCTTAATATTCACACCCATACTTCTCGCATAGCTCTCACCCAGCTGGTAGGCCGAGATTGGCTTCGCCATAAAAAATGTTATTATCACCGATACAATTGTTATAATTGCTATTATTTTTATACTCTTCCAGGCCATTCCCGAAAAGCTTCCCTGAGACCAGTTGTGAAGATTTACAATATTCGAGTCACTGGCAAAGGTAACTATAAAATCTGTTATTGCAGAACAGATATATCCAATCATTATTCCACAGATTATAAGAAATGACATATCCCTGACCTTCACGGATATCAAAAGAACAAAGCCCATTGAAATCATAGAGCCAAGAAAGGCTGCCGCAACCATTCCAAATGAGCTAATTGTCATTCCCTTTCCCAAAAGAAATATCATTGTGAGGGCAACCGTAAGCTTAGCCCCCTGAGATATTCCAAGCACATAAGGTCCGGCAATCGGATTCTGAAAAAAGGTCTGAAGCAGAAATCCGGACACAGAAAGAGCACCCCCAAGAAGCATGGCAGCCATAATTCTTGGAAGTCTGATATTCCATACAATATTAATTACCGTTTCATCTCCTGCATTTTTAAACAGGACATCTATCATATCCGATACACTTATACTAACGCTTCCAGATAGCACATTCCAGGTAAACGCTGCCAAAAGAAGAATTATTATAATAGCAAAGGATACTATATATCTTATCCTTGATTTGTTCATAACAAACCTATCTCTTTCTTCTATCTCTTTCTTCTATCTCTTTCTTCTATCGCGTCCTGCATTCTTATAGAACTCGCTCTTATTCTTATACATTACAGAATCTGCGAGCTTCTCTAACTCAAAGTAATTCTTATCTCTGTTATCATTCCATACGGCTATACCTGTCGCGATAGAAATGCTTGTACCGTTCTTTTCATTTTGATTTTTAATTGTGGTATCGATGATGTCCTTTAGCTTTTCTGCATCACAGTTCTCATAATCAAGAATTGCAACGAACTCATCGCCACCAGTTCTATATATTTTTCCATAACCTGCATAGGCATCGACCATAATGCCTGTTGCGGCCTTAATAAGCTCGTCTCCAGCAGCATGACCCTCAGTGTCATTTACAGTCTTAAGACCGTTAATATCCATGGCAACTAAAACAAGATTTTCCTTGAATTTATCAGAAAACTCATTTGTGTCATCATAATATGCATGTCTATTGGCAATTCCGGTGAGTGAGTCTGTGTACATTGCCCGCTTTAGCTCGATACTCTTTTGTTCAAGCGATTTTCTCTGCCTGTCATAGGAAGCAATATAAATCATAAGACTTATGCATATTACAACAGAGACTATAATATATGACTGTAGCAAATCCCAAAACTCTGCATCCTGACTTGCGAGTGGAATAACCGTATCTGGATAATAATGAGAGATAAGAAGGCAGTCTATACTTATAGCGACACATAGCACAGGCATTACTCTCCTTAACCTTCCTCTCATCATAAGGCAGGTAAATACAACTGCAAATACAAACCATACTGGCATTCCTGATTTGAATCCGCCTGCTGTAAAATACATATATGGCAGTGCGATATATGAACAGCCACCAATTATGCAAAATGACGCAGCATCATACTTCTTCTTAACGTGACTGAGATATATTCCAACCAGACAGAATGCTATAAGCACAAAATTTGGAATAAGAATCTTTATTGAGGTTGCAAATGCAACCATTGCAATCGTACCGATAATGCATGCAAAAAGCGCTGCATACTCCAGAAAAAACAGCAGTCTTATTCTCAGATCTATATCATTATTTCCAAGATAATTTATTCCACGCTTAATGATTTTAATAAGCTTCATCTTCCCTCCCTATTCTTTAAACCATAGCTTCTTCCCGGATTATTCTTCAAGAAGCCTCCTTCTTGCATCTGCAAGTTCGTTTAAATATCTGATATTGATTATCATTTGACTTTTATATAAGGATTATAACATGAAAGAGACTTATATTACCATCGTAAATTCAAGAAGCTATAGCCTGCTTCCGGTATAGCTGACATTTAATAAAGCTTCTTAAGAAAGACCAGCTTATCGTTCTCCTCTTCTGATAATATGCTGTTTAAATCCTCTATAAATACACAGATTCCTGTTGTCTCCTGAAAGAAATTGCTCTCAGTGCAATAAACCTTTCCTTCCTTCACTGCCTTGAAATCTTTAAAAAGTACATTCTTCCCTATCAGCTCCTCTATACTTGAAAGCTCCCCTTCTATTGTGCTGTTATAAATAAGCACATCTGCATCCTTCGCAGCAGCATAAAAATCCTCAAGCTGAATCTTCATTGTCGAAAGAGCATTTTCGTCCATATCCTGAACCTTATCTGGAAGATAAGTTCCTCCGGCAAGCCCCACCATCTTTGAGATGTAATCTCCCGGCTTTCTGATTACAATAAGTCCCTGAGAATTTACCGAAAACACTGCCGCAGTTTTTCCGGTTGATTCCTTTTCAATAATTGGAAGAAGCGTACTCAGTTCTGTCTCAAAGTAGGTATTTGCTTCACTCTCTTTACCATAGAGAATTCCATATAGCTTTATCCATTCAAGCCTTCCCAGGGGATGTGTTTCCTGGCTTGACTTCTCTACAAAAACCGGAATTCCGAGCTCCTCTAGCTTCTCCTTTATATCCGGCGAATGGTAGATCATTGTATTTTCAAGTGCAACGCTCGCCTTTCCCGAAAGTAAAAGCTCGTAATCCGGTGCACTGTATTTTCCTGCGTAAATCATCCTTCCATCCTGAAGCCTTTCCTTCGCTTCCTGGATGTACCAGTCATTTTCCTTTATTCCTGTGTATTTGATATAGTCCGCTGCTCCTATTTCATCAATCAGATCATACTGTGATGAGGAAAGAAGATATGAGTTTGTAAGGGGTCTTTTTAACACTGTCATATCCGAGGTATTCTTTGGTGTATCCATCCCCTCCGGGACCACTACTATCGGGTTTTCCCCTTCTATATTAACAAGATAGCAGCCCTCATATTCCGATACAGTAAATCTCTCTGCATACTTTATTTCAGGAATTATAAGGCTGCTTTCCTTAACCAGTTCAAAGGTTAATGTATATTCAATTTCATGAGGTGTGCTCATGGCTGTTGTATCGCCAATCACATTCTGAGGCACCGAAAAATCACTGACGGGAATTGTAAAGGTTGAATTTTCTCCCACAGCTGCCTCATTCATATATTTATTCCCATCAACTATCATATAATCATAATTTGAACTGCTCCAAACTATGGTTGCATAGATTTTTCCACCCTCAATTTTAATCCTTGCGGTATCCTCCACTCTTGCCTTTCCAGATCCACCGGAAAATGTTACTTTTGCAGTGTATTCTCCATCGGACAAGGCTTTCTTTTCTGCGGTCTTTTGCTCGGATGAATTCTCTCCGCCATTCTTTCCACAGCCAAGAGCTACGAGCATAAGCATACAGCATACTATTAAGTTGATTATTCTTACTTTTTTGTTCATAGCTTTACTCCATCGTCGCTATCAGCAGACATTTTCTTATACTCTGCTACTATTTAACATTTTTTATACGTTTTTAATAAATGAGATAAGATTACCTCATCTCGAGATAATCTTATCACATTTATGTATTTTTATATACTATTAAAAAACTCTGTAAAAATTCTCTGTAAAAATTCTACTGTAAAATTCTACTGTGCAACTGGGTTTGATACGCTAACCTTGTGGTCATACCACTTTCCCTTTGTACCAAGAATCGCAAGATCAAACTCCTCACCGATTACACTTACTGGTATGTCATAGCCGTAAACTTCTTCACTGCTGCCATCTGAGTAGGTTACTGTATCAGTTGTTGGATTAAGTAATGTAGCTCCATCCTTCTCTGCATCCTCGGCAAGTCCAACATAAAGATTAACGATATTAGTAGAAGCAAGGGAAACATGAATTGTCATCTCACCATTCTTTACAGTAAGCACGCCAAGTCCCTCGTTTGCTTCATTTACGTGGAACATACCACTGTCTGTTTTGAACTCTGCCTTGTAGGTACCATCAGCTAAAGCCTCTGCAGCTGCAGCCGTGCTACCATTTGAAGCCGCACCATTTGCAAGTGCATCCTTAAGGTGTGAAACATAAACCTGCTGTACAATATCAATTGAACCAAGTCCTGAAACCTGAGCCTCTACACTTTCAAATGCATTAGCTGCGACGAACATACTCTTCCATGAATCCTCATCGTCACCTGCCATATCGTTGTTTGCATGATCACCTGCAACAACCATAAGTGGGCGAAGAATAACCTTCTTATATCCAGCTGACTTAACTGCCTCAATTACAGCCTCGCAGCTTGTCTCCTCTGGCTCGCCCTCAACTGTTCCGATAAAGCAGTTCTTGTAGCCAAGATTACTCATTGTTGTCTGCATCTGTGTATATGTTACCTTTGCATTGTGTGAGGTACCATGACCCATAAACACAAATGCCACACCATCTGCCGCAGCTTCATCTGCTGAAGCATAGCCTGCAGTCTTAACAGCTGCCTCTGTTACAGCCTTTGCAACTGTCTCCTTATCAGTGTTTGTATCACTGCCTGATGCACCTACCTGGCCAAGAAGTGGCTCAGAGATTATAACTGACTCAAACTTATCCTGATACTTACTAACTGCATCAACTAACTCGTCGTACTCAGCGCCATGCATAAGATGAGTAGGCTGAATTACAAGATTCTTAACATTGTTCTTAACTGCTCTCTCAAGAGCCTGGTCCATGTTATCGATAAACTCCTCATCTCTTGCCTGAACATGGTTAATTATAATCTGAGCTGTAAATGCTCTTCTTACAGAGTAATCTGGGTATGCAGCCTTAATTGCCTTCTCAATGCCACCGATATCCTCAGTACGGCTATTGTTGAAGGAAGTTCCAAAGCTTACAACTAAGATTTCATTTTCACCGATTTCGTCCTGATTTAATGGGTCATCCTTAGAAGCATCTCCAGTATCTCTTCCAAAATAGTCTGGGTCTGCATTCTCGCCCTCTACCATTTCCTTTTGAGCATCTGTAAGAGCATCCCAGGCTTCCTTAGCAGCCTTACACTGTGCATCTGTCTCGTCTGTTCTTTGCTGAACATAAATTGCGTCAATAAGGTCTGCAACATTCTTTGCTGCCTCCTCATCTGGAACAATGAGTCCTGTGGCATTTGTAGTTGCCTCAGTTGCTGCCTCTGTTGTAGTAGCCTGTGTGTCACCTGCTGTTGTTGTTTCATCAGCCTTTTTGCCACAGCCTGCAAATAAGCTTGTCATCATTGCCGCACTAAGAATAAGTGCAAACGTCTTCTTTCTCATCCTGTGAGACCTCCATTTTTATTACATTTTTCATATAGCTGGATAAATACGGCTCGAATTGGCACATCTTAAGAAGCTCTCATAAAAGAGAAACTCCGCCTATAAAAGCGGAGTAATCAGAATTCTTTATGAAAGATATAGTAAGTACGACCAATTACTCGTGATCCGGATTTAATCCTGTACCATCATAATCGGCAGGTTTCCTGGCTCTCAGATCAACGCTACTTTGCAGTCTTCCCAGCCTTCGCCAGTGACAAATTTGCATTTTACTCCCTGATTACAGTGACGAGATCGTACAGGATTTTCACCTGTTTCCCTTTTAACCCTTGTGGCATACTACCCGCAGGCACCGATTACTCTTATGAAATTGCCCCTATACTATCACTAAACGCTCCATTTGTAAATAGGGCGGTTATAGAAATTAGTTAATCTCAGTTACTTCGAAGTCCTTTGCAATTACTGCATCCCTTAAGATTTCATCACTTACATCCTCATTGAGAGTAACAACTGCTGTGCCTAAAGTGTGGCTTACCTCTGCAAGTTCTACTCCGTCAATTGCCTCAAGAGCCTTCTTAACCGAAGCCTCGCAGTGTCCACACATCATTCCTTTAATACTAATTGTCTTTACCATAGTTTTTTTCTCCTTTTCATTATTAATTTCTTTATTGATTTCATTATTGATTTCTATTTTATCATTTGAGCTTTTTATTCCTGTCGTGATATTAACATCAAATATCTTATCTGTATCCGATGTATCACCTGACGCATTGCCCCTTGCCGGATACAGCTTTAGAAGATTTAATCTCAATGCGTTGGTTACAACACATACGCTGGATAAGCTCATCGCAAATGCACCGAACATCGGGCTTAGCTCCCATCCAAAAGCCATATAATAAGCACCTGCTGCAAGAGGTATACCAATCACATTGTAGAAAAATGCCCAGAATAAATTTTCCTTGATATTTCTAAGGGTTCCTCTGCTTATCCTTATAGCTGCAGCAACGTCTTTTAATGTACTCTTCATAAGAACAACATCTGCGGACTCAATTGCAATATCCGTACCCGCACCGATAGCTATACCGGTGTCAGCCTGGGTAAGTGCTGGCGCATCATTTATTCCATCTCCAACCATTGCCACTCTGCCCTTACTTTTAAGCTCTCTTATCACTTTTTCCTTGCCCTCTGGAAGTACTCCTGCAATAACCTCGTCCACTCCAGCCAGCTTACCGATGGCATTTGCGGTTTTCTCATTGTCTCCTGTCAGCATCGTAACATGCATGCCAAGTTCTTTTAACTCCCTAATTGCAGATATACTGTCAGATCTTACAACGTCTGCCACTGCAATTATTCCGAGCAGCTTATCCTCTCTCGCAAAATATATAGGCGTTTTTCCTGAGGCTGCATACTCCTCGCCTACGCTAATTATTCCATTATTATTTCCCTTCTTAACAGGGCTATCTTCTTCATTTTTACTGTTATAGCTTTTTTCCAAGTATTCTCTGATAAATCTAAGGTTTCCACAGGCGAATTTTTTACCCTCGATTATGCCTGTCAGTCCATTTCCGGCAAATACCTTAAAATCCTCGCTACTAATCAGGCTGCATTTTTTCTCTTCGGCATACTTATTAATTGCTCTTGCAAGCGGATGCTCACTTTTTATCTCGAGAGAATAAGCTATCCCAAGGAGTTCCTCGTAAGACACACCTTCGTTACAGTAAATGTCAGTAATCTCCGGCTCACCCTTTGTTATCGTCCCTGTTTTGTCTAGAACCACATACCTAGTTTTTCCTGCGATTTCAAGAGCCTCAGCAGTTTTGAACATAATTCCGTTTCTCGCAGCCTTGCCATTTCCAACCATTATGGCGACAGGTGTCGCAAGACCAAGGGCGCATGGACAGCTTATTACAAGCACTGATATTCCTCTTCCAAGTGCAAAGCCAACATCCTTACCGAGTGCTATCCAGATAATTGTTGTGATTACGGCTATTATTATGACTGCCGGTACAAATACGCCCGACACCTTATCGGCGATTTTTGATATTGGTGCCTTTGTTGCCGCGGCATCACTAACCATCCTGATAATTCCTTCTAAGGTAGTGTCATTTCCAACCCTGATTGCCCTGGCCTTTATATAGCCAGACATATTTATGGTTGCAGCCGATATTTCATCCCCCTCTTTTTTATCCACCGGAATACTCTCTCCGGTAAGAGCTGACTCATCAACTGCACCACTTCCCTCTATTATCACGCCATCAACGGGTATACTTTCGCCTGCCTTTACGATAAATATGTCGTCCTTCCTCACCTTATCAACTCTGACTCTTTTCAAAACCCCGTCTGAAAGTATGGTTGCCTCCTTTGGTGCAAGCTCCATAAGACTTTTTATTGCATTTGTAGTTTTTCCCTTTGTTCTCGCTTCTAGCATTTTTCCGACTGTTATTAATGCAAGTATCATTGCTGCTGACTCGAAGTAAAACTCATTCATATAGTCCCTGGCTTTTACCAAATCTCCCTTATAATAGCAGTCACTCATCGCAAAAAGTGCGTAAACACTATAGACAAATGATGCTCCAGAGCCAAGTGATACCAGAGTATCCATATTAGGGGCACCATGTATCATTCCTTTAAAACCATTTATAAAGAATTTCTGGTTTATTACCATTATCATAGCCGCAAGTAGCATCTCAAGAATTCCCATAGAAAGATGATTATTCTCAATAAAACCAGGCAGCTTAAAGCCCCACATCATATGCCCCATAGACACATACATAAGAGGAATAAGAAGGCCCACCGATGCAATCAGTCTGTTTCGAACTCTTGGGGTTTCTGTATCTGTTATTTCAGATGAACTTCTGTCTTTTTCGTAATCCTTTTCTAACGTTTTTTCATCTGTTTGGTTTTTATGCTCTCCTTTTATCCTTGCTCCATAGCCTGCCTTTTCGACGGCACTTATGATGCTTTCGCTGCTTGCATTTCCTGTTACATTCATAGAGTTAGTCAGAAGGTTTACAGAGCAGGACGAAACCCCCTCAACCTTACTTACTGCCTTCTCTACTCTGCTGCTGCAGGCTGCACAGCTCATTCCAGTTATATTATACTGTTCCATTGTTTCACGCTTTCCAAACACTTATTTGTGTACACTAATCATCCTACTTCATAAGCTTAGGCAAAACCTTAACCAATTCTTCAATTACCTCATCGTTGCCTTCTCTGATATTTGTAGCAACGCAGGTCTCGATATGCCTTGACAAAAGCTCCTTGTTAAAGCTGTTAAGGGCGGCATTTATAGCAGAAACCTGTGTCAGGATATCGATGCAATAGGCATCATTTATAAGCATGTTCTCGATGCCTCTAACCTGTCCCTCTATTCTCTTAAGCCTGTTCATAAGACTTTTCTTCTCTGCATCCTCTCTCTCCTTATGCTTTGCCTCACAATGTGGACATTTTTTAGTCTCTGACATATAATTACCTCCTTTGTTTAAGTGGTGCCACTTCGTTTTTCAGGTCTTATCTATACCCCTGGAGGGTATATACTATTTATATACCCTCCAGGGGTATACTGTCAAGTAAAAAAATGACGTCACCCTCAGGCAACGTCATTCATTTTAATTAATCTGCGAGAAAACCTCACCAATCTTTTCATTTATTACGATATCAGCCATTCCATCTCGTGATGTCTGCTGCATATTGATTACTGCGAGATGCTTTCCTCTGAAATAATCAATAAAGCCTGCTGCAGGATACACTACAAGTGATGTACCACCGATAATAAGCATATCCGCCTTGGCAATGTGGCTGATTGCTCTCTTAATAGTGTTATTGTCCAGGCCTTCCTCATATAAAACAACGTCCGGCTTTATGGTTCCACCACACTCACACTTTGGAACTCCCTCTGAATTCACGATATAAGAAAGATCATAGAACTTTCCACAATTCTGACAGTAGTTTCTGTGAACAGAACCATGAAGCTCAAGTACCTCTCTGGAGCCTGCCACCTGATGCAAACCGTCTATATTCTGAGTGATAACCGCTTTAAGCTTTCCTTTATTTTCAAGCTCTGCAAGCTTCATATGTGCCAGGTTAGGCTGTGCATCCAAAAACAGCATTTTATCCTTATAAAATCTGTAAAATTCCTCTGGATCTCTCATATAAAAGCTATGACTAATTATAGTCTCTGGCGGATATTTATACTTCTGATTATAAAGGCCATCAACACTTCTGAAATCAGGTATTCCACTCTCAGTGGATACTCCTGCTCCACCAAAGAATACAATATATTCAGATTCATTTATGGCATTTTGAAATTTCTCTATTTGCTGATTCATAATCTGCCTCCAAATGAAATCAAACTGCTACTCTTCCTCTGTAGTCTCACTCTCTGTCTGGGTTTCCGTAGTCTCAGTCACTTCTTCTGTGCTTAACTCTGTAACTTCCTCTTTAACACTGACAATAATTTTTATTCCGGCTTTAAACTTAATCTTATAAAGTCCACTATCCTTAATACTTAGCGGCACAAGATTCTCGCCCTCGTGAAGGTTTGTACAATCAAGTGAAAGTTCAAAATCAGTAAGACTCAGTGTCTCAATATTCTCCTGAAGCCCCTGGATTGTAAAGCTCTTTCCAGCTGGTATTATTATCTCATAATTATAACCATCAGAAGTGTTCGTAAGCGTAATGTCCGACTCACTAAGTGTAAAGCTTCTGTCTACAAGTTTTACTACTGTTACACTTATTGCAATCTGATTATTAGAGTCTGCCAGATAAATACCCTCAGGAAGATATTCCTCCGTATTGACATTAAGCTCGAAGCTATCTGTCTTTCCAGAGACTGAGATATCTGAAATAACAACTGCATCTATTTCATCCAGCTGGCTGCTGTCTCCAGCTATTACAACCGACTGTGGATGGTAGTTTACATTGGTAACCTCATATCCAAGGCTAGGCTTTCCTTCTGTATTTACCAGAACCTCTACGGTCTTTGTCTTATAGATTGGTACATTTACACTAACTGTATCAACATCAAGGAAAACATTCTTTCCTTCCATTGACTCACCATATACATCGTAGCATTTAGGGGTAACGTCAATGTCGAAGCTTTCGCTTCTGCCTGTAACCTCAACAACAGCTCTAAGCTCTGTAACCTTGTCCACGACTGACTTTGCACCAGTAATTGTTACAATGTTCGGAGTTGACTTGCATTTTCCAAGAGCATAGCCATCCGATGGATCACCCTGTATTACAATTACAACTGGAAGCTGTTTTGAAACCTTGTCCTCAATACTGAGAAGCATCTGGTCGTCAACGCATCTGATTGAAACCTGATCCTCCTTGGTTTTATCCTTAAGAGATACATTTATTGTTACTGTATTAGTTATTGACATCTTTGATAAATCTGCTGATGCAACAAAATCATCAACAGTAAGGGAACCAACAAGAGTACGTCTTCCCTTTACAACAATATCGACTGTCTCTCCATCAATGACATCATATACCTTATCTATCTTATTGAGAGTATCTCCGTTTAGCTGTTCAACTGGAATATCCTTAAAGGTTCTTGTTATGGAATAATCCTCAATATTCATAACAACAAGCCAGACGACAATCGCTAAAAGCACTGCAATAAGCTTAAGTCCAATGTGATCGGTCAGTTTTTTCTTTACTACTTCTTTCATTTTTGCTGACCTCCCTTCTTACGCTTTACAAAATGCTTCTTTGGAGATTCTGTAATCTTATTCTGTAATTCAGAAAGGTGATTTCTTAATTCAGTTTCATTAAGATTTCTATAGATTGTTCCCTTATGGGCAATTGATACTGCTCCGGTTTCCTCAGAAACAATAATAGTCATACTGTCTGATATCTCGCTAATGCCAAGACCTGCTCTATGTCTTGTTCCTAATTCCTTATTTACATCATTTCTCTCGGTCAGTGGAAGATAGCAAGTCGCAGCTATTACCCTGTTGCTTGAAATAATTACTGCACCATCATGCAAAGGAGTGTTCTTCTCGAAAATGTTAACAAGAAGCTGCTCTGTCACAACTGCATCAACTCTGATTCCTGTTCCAACAAACTCTCCGAGAGGAGTATCATGCTCGAGCACAATAAGAGCACCTGTCTTGGCTCTTCCAAGTTCAAAGGAAGTCTTAACAAGCTCGTATATAGTCTTATCGCTTAAGTACTTGTCCTCCTTCTTCTCGTTAAAGTTGAATTCGAACATATTCTTAATTATCTGCTTTCTTCCAAGCTCATCAAGAGCTCGTCTAAGCTCTGGCTGGAATAATATGAAAATGGCAATGATACCCACATTAATCATATTTTTTGCCAGATAAAGGATAGTGTTAAGCTGAAGCAATGCAGCTACACCCATAAAGCAGAGCAATACAAGAATACCCTTAAGCAGAGTCCATGCTCGTCCCCTTTTAAACCAAAGCAGGATATGGTATATAAGATATGCAATTATAATAATCTCCAATACATCTGACCATGTTATCTGTGGCAGATAAAACCAGTCAAAATATGATTGGATTCCAGCCCATATTCCACCCAATATTATCCCTCTTTCTAATTGTTGTTATTACCCGAATTCTGATTTGCCTGACGAAGTCTCTCCTGCTCCTGATAATACTGAAGCATCTGTAAATCCTGCTGATACTGCAGGTTCTGCTGATTATTAACATTCTGCTGCATGTACTGCTGATTCTGAGCATTCTGCTGCATGTACTGCTGATTCTGAACATTCTGCTGTATGTACTGCTGATTCTGAACGTGCTTTTGAACATGCTGCTGACCTTGTACGTTCTTTTGAGCCTTCTGATTCTTTATATTCTGCTTTTTAGAAGCATTCTGATTATCCCTGTTTGCATCCTTCTGCATATTTTTAGGGATTCTTACCTTTGACTCACTTCCATTTACACTGTTATTAGCAGGTTCATTTGAAGGCTGTCCATCAATTATATTATTCTTATTATTTCTGTTGTTTAAATCATTTGACATTCTAACCCTTGAAGAATTAGAGGCGCTATTTGGATTGCCATTCTCTGACATACCAGAAGAAGGATTCATAACATTACCTTCAGCATCCACCTTAGTCATACGATTTGGATTGCCTGAATTAGAACGATTCTTTACTGCCTGTCTCTCCTCTGCTCTCTTTCTTGCAGATTCCTTCTCGGCAGTAGTCATCTCGTATCCCTCTGGACGAAGAATCTTGTCCTTATGCATGAAATCATCATCGTCTAAGTCATCATAATAATCATCGTCTTCATAGTACTCATCCTCATATCTGTCAGTTGAGTAATCCTCCTCAAGAGCCTTATCATTGCCCTTCTTGTGCTTTGCGTAAAGCTTAGGTACTGCCTTGACATAATAGTAGTACTCATCATCCTCAAACTGAACAACCTCCTTGTGTCTATAGTCAAGGATTCCCTTCCAGAACTGAATAACCATTGCGATGAGAAGAGCAACAAATATTCCAGAAAGAACGGCATTCATATCAATCGCAACAGCAGCCTTAACTGCACCCTTACTAAATGTAACGTACTCTGCTATTGCTGCAACCAACACAGCAATATATCCAGAAAAATCAAATGAAAAGCTTCTGATTACGGATGCGATAAGTACTGTAATGATAAATACTCCTGCATAGAGATACATCTCCTTATTCTTTACAAACTCGGATGAAAAATACTTTAATACCTCAACACTATCCTCATCTGCAGCTGCATCAAGCATTACTCTTACCTCTGATACACAGTTTGCAAAGTAATAAATCATAACACCAAAGCCTGATGAAAATGCTCCGCCAAAGCCTCCAACTATCATAGCCAGTATCGGAATAAGATATGGCATGTTAATCTGGAAACAGAATGGAACCAAAAGAATAATAAATGCTGTCTTAGGGAAAAATCTCAGATATGAGCTGTACATAAACATAAAGAATACGAGGAATACAGCACCGACCTCAAGATTTATCTGGAAGGAATTGACAGCCATAATCACTCCTGCAAAGAAGAAGGTAAAGCTGTCAGAAAGCAGTGCACATAAAACCGATAGTAAGAGCACTACTGTACTTTTGTTAAACAAGTCCGAGTAAGGAAACATCATCACTGTAGATGAAAACACCAAATAACAGAATACGAACTTTATCATTGGAAAAATATACTCGTCATGATTTCTGCAAAAATCTCTTATTGCATTTTTTATATTAGTAATGGCTTTCATTTATACTATCCTCCCCTTACTCATCATAGTCTTCATAGTCTTCATAATCATCAAAATCATCCTCGTCCATGCCTATTCCTGAACGAACCTTAATCTGTGATTTGTCAATCTCGTCGAACTCATCGTCCTTAAACTTCTTGTTTTTTCCAAGACCGTAATAAGCAAGTAATCTCTTAAGATTATGGTTATACTCAATCAGTTCCGGTTTTGCCAGAATATATCTTATATTATAAACAATGAAACCAATCACCTCAAAGATTAATGCAAACAGCACATAATAGGTCATAATTTTTTTAATCATGGCCATATAATCCATATCATTGAGCTGATTTAGTATCTCCTCGAAATTTGTCATTATGTAAAGTCCAAATATCATGAAGAAACATACCGTGGTAGAAACCAGGGTTCTAAGGCAATTAAACTTTACATAATCCTCTGGAAAGTATTTGCACATTGCCAGATCATGATGCTCTTCTTCTTTTTCAAAAACTGCAACCTTCGTCATAAGGCCGACTTTCTTTTCGTTAATCAATTTCCATACCTCTGTTTTATATATTTACCACTTTTGTTGTCTTAAAAATGAGCATAAACATAGCTTTCTTAATTATACAACCTCATATTTAATATATCAAGATATTTAATACCACTTAATTGTATGTATCCCTGCCATTCTTACGTTTTTCTATAAAATGAGCAATTATGCCATCATAATTCTTCAACCTTCTCAAAGAATTTTTCTATCTCTGCCCAGGCCCTCTTTGACTCAGGCATCATAGTTGTACCTACCTGGAACACATGAAACATCCCCTCGTAAACCGATAATCTGACCTTTCCCTCCGCCTCTCTAACCTTTTTTGCAACAGTCTTAGAATCTGAGAGCAGCATCTCATTGGTACCTGCCTGAATAAGCATTGGTGGGAAGTCATCAAAATCACCGAAAACTGGTGAAATATACTTATCATGTGGATCATGCTCGCCATAATATGGATTCTCATACATAATCTTTGACTTTTCCCTGCCAAAAAGAGGATCAATTTCAAAATTTTCTGTGTACGACTCACCACTACAGGTAAGATCGGCCCATGGACTCATGAGAACAAGTCCCTTAGGAAGCTCTCTATCCTTATCCTTCAGATAATGACAAAGGCAAAGAGTAAGTCCGCCTCCTGCTGAATCACCACAAACATAGATATCCTTCTCGCTGTAGCCCTGTTCCAAAAGCCAGTCAAAGGCATAAAGTGCATCCTCAAGCGCCGCAGGGTATAAATCCTTAGGAGCAGTTCTGTAATCTATGGTAAGCACGTCCATTCCGTGGCTGACCTCTGAATAAAGTCCTGCAAAAACACGATAATAGTTCTTCAAATCACCTATATATCCGCCTCCGTGAAGCTGAAGAATAACCTTCTTACTGCCAGAGTTCTTCCAGTGAAGCCTTTCCATCACAAAATTGGGTGTATCAATCTTCTCCACCTCAAATACAGCCGGATAATCAAACTCCTTCTCAAGCTCACTCTTTTCAGCGCTGTTCCCAATCATCTTCTGAACTATTCCATTAAAGTCCTCAACAAGCTCTCTTACCAGGATTCCCTGAATTGAAAGTCCACTATCAAGTCCGTCAAACACCTTTGCGATTAGACTTCCCTTATACAGCTTTTTCCAAAACTCGGGTACATCTATCCTTTCAAAAACATTTGCCTTCTCAATAAACTCCTTAATATCTTCCTTGCTTATTAATGTCATATTTCCCTCTATACCATCTCTTTACATTTTTATTCCATCCCTTTTCCAAGGCATCCCTTGGACAATCAGTTTAGTATAACATATATATTTCTTCATATGTATATGGATTATTAATTTTATGTGTAAATATTTTTAATATTTGTTTAAATTTCTATAGTCATAAATCATTTTTAGTGTTATAACTACTTTTGATAATAAAAATTATCTATTATTTTTTACTAATCATTAAGGAGATGACTTTATGGAAACTTTTAATGTAATGAATATTCTTTATTACTGTGCCATTATTCTTCTTTCAACAAAGCTTTTGGGTATGCTGATGAGAAAGCTTGGGCTTCCTCAGGTTGTTGGAATGATCATTGCAGGAATTCTCATCGGTCCCGCAATTTTCACAAAGCTTGGGCTTGGTTTTGAAGGAATTGTTAATCCGACAGGTACTGAGATGGATGTTCTTCACAGCTTTTCACAGATTGGTGTTGTATTTATTCTTTTCTCCAGCGGACTTGAGACTGATTTCAAGGAGCTCAAGCGTTCAGGTCTTGCCGCAACAGTTATTGCCTGCTTCGGTGTTTTCGTGCCTATCATACTCGGAGCCCTTGGCGCCCTGATGTTTATGGGTGGTATAGGTGAATTCTCTAACCATGATAAGCTTATGAATGCACTCTTTGTTGGATGTATTCTTTCTGCAACAAGCGTTGGTATCACAGTCGAGACACTCCGAGAGCTCGGAAAGTTAAATTCAAAGGCTGGACAGACTATACTTAGCGCTGCAATAATCGATGATGTTCTAGGTATTATTGCACTCAGTATCATCACAAGCTCAAACGGCGGTGGAAGCATAGGACTCACTCTTTTAAAGGCTGTCCTTTTCTTCGTATTTACAATTGGTGTTGGTTTATTCTTAAGATTCCTTTTTGGAAGACTTGTTAAGATATATCCAAGAAAGAGACGTACAAGTATATTTGCACTTTCAATGTGTCTTTTCTACGCATATGCTGCAGAGGAATTCTTCGGAATCGCTGCAATCACCGGTGCTTATATGGCAGGACTTATGCTCTCTGGACTTGATGAGACCTCAGTGGTTGATAGAAAGGTCATTGTAAATGGATATATGATATTTACACCTATCTTCTTTGCCTACATCGGAATCAGTGCAGATTTCTCAACCTTCAAGCCTTCAGATCTTCTCTTTGTAGCGGCCTTTGTCGGACTTGGTATCCTTGGTAAAATCGTTGGCTGTAGTTTATCTGCAAAGATGTTTGGCTTCAAAGGAAAGGAATCCACAGCTATTGGTTGTGGTATGATTGCCCGAGGAGAGGTTGCCCTTGCTGTTTATGCAGCTGGTTCAAGCCTGATTTATATGCAGGATGGAAAGCTTATGGGTATCGATCCACTCGTTGCTACAATCTTTCTCATCATTATCTCTTCAATCCTTTGCCCTATTCTTCTTAAGCTTATGTTTAAGCAGAGTCCTTCTTCACAGGTCGCAGAGGAAGGCGGAGACGTTATGCACAGAATATCTTCTGAGGCTATTGAAAATGTCCATTCCTCAAATGAAGATTAAAAGATTAATTTTAGAATTTATCTTATAACAAAAAAACTGGCAGCAACTGCTCTCGTGGTTGCTGCCAGTTTTTTATACTTATTGTAAGAATTTCATTTTCTTCTCATTGTATTTCATAATGAAATATGCAGCCACTGCACAGAGTATTCCAAGAATCAAGCCACAGATAACATCTGTTGGATAGTGTACAAATAAATACAATCTGGAAAATGCAATCAAAGCTGCCAGAACTATAGCAAGACTGCCCCAAAGCCTTCTGCCTGAAAATAGAATTGCCACAGCTGCCGCAAAGCTTGCTGCAGTATGTCCGGAAGGAAATGACGAGTCCGTTGGCTTTTTAATTATTAAATCTATTCCCTCCGCCACCTCATAGGGTCTTATTCTTCCAACAATAGGCTTAATTATTCCATTGCAGAGTATCACGTCGATTAATAGCGCTATCGCCATAAACATACCGGTTCTTCTGGTCTTTTTCGGAATGAGAAGTACTATTGACAGCAGTATCCAGAAAATGCCCGCATTTCCAAGGCTGGTTATAAAAACCATAATCTTATCCAGCACAGGCCCTGTCATGTTCTCCCTAATGTATTTTAAAAATTCTATCTCCCAGCTCATCGGCTTCTCCTTTACATTATCTACAGTCCATAAGCCTTTTTGTCGAGTCTTCGTTTAATTATAAGTGCAGCAATCAGTAGTATAATCACTCCTATTGTAATCCAAACAGCTGGCTTAACATCTCTTATATTATAGCATCTTACATTAATCCACATCTGATTAATGTTCTTGTTGGCCTCAGCATCAAAGTACTGCATGATAGCGCTTCGGTTGAGTACATCCGCAGTTGGATACTGTGCATATACCTGCCTGTTTGCCTGACTTTCTGGTACAGTAAGCACGTAGTCAGGGTCCTCTGCGTCTCCTGAGAAGAATAATCCTACAGAGTAATCTATAGTATCTTCCTCATCCTCGCCAGCCTCATAATTGTACTTCAAATAGTCAAATACAGTACTTCCATAGTGTGTTCCAGCCACACAGGAGGTATATCCGATGTAATACATATTTCTAACGGCTGCCTCCGGCATTGAACAGTAATTCACAAATGCCTCTGCTGCCTTCTGCTTCTCTGTATCCCCATCGATGCCGCTCTTAAGCATAATCCATCCATCAAACCACAGATCTGTACACTCCTCAGGAACCGAAAATGATAGATATAAATCTTCCTCCTCAGCCTGATTCATCGCAAAAACCGCGTCTCCTGACCACTGGTAATTAGCTATAACCTTTCCAGTTACCATATCAGCCTTACCACTGTCAGTCTCAAAGGAATAAACATTTTCCCTGATATCCTGAAGTCTGTCCTGAACCTTATTTATGGTATCAATACTGACATCATTCATCTCCTCAGCGAGTCTTTCATGATAGTCTGGCGAGTTTACAAACTCCTCGCTAACAAGAAGGTCTCTCTTCTCAGAAGCAAGTGTAGAGAAATAGGAATCTCTAACGTTATCCTTAATCGTGATTCTTCTTTTGTATTTTTCATTTTCAAGAAGCTTCCAGCTCTTAGCATCCTCAGCGCTAACCTCCTCAGGATTGTAAAGAAGACCTGTCACTCCCCACATATATCCCGCAGCGTACCTGCTCCAAGGCTCACCATTTATCTTGTTTTCCTCAAAGGCTGCCTTGATGTACGGTGAAACACCGTTAATGTAGTAGTTATTCTCATCGGATGTATCAAAAAACTCATCCGAGAAAGGAACCACCTTATCCTCGGCGATAAGCTTCATAAGCATATAATCTGAAGGACATACCAAATCATACTCATCGCCCATGTTAAGCATATTATATAGGTCCTCATTGGTACCAAAGCAGGAATACTCAACTTTAACCTTTTTACCGTAGATCTCATAGTACCAGGTCTCAAAATCCTCATACAGAGCATTTTCGCCTAAAATCTCAGTACCATCCTCGAGCTCGATTAACTCATCTTCGCCCCAGCCGCCAAGGTCAATATACTCCTCCCAGTTACACACTCGAAGAACTATCTCCTCATCCTCCTTGGAATTAGACTTAGCATATGTATCTTTCGCGTAACCAGAGCCAAGAGTGAAGGTTAAAGAAAGCATTGTTGCAAGCGTATAAGCTGTAATCCGCTTTAATAAGCTTTTTCTTTTCATACTATCTTGCCTCCCTTCTATCTTTTCTGCCAGAAAGGTTCATAACAATTACTAAGATAACAACAATAGCAAAAATAACTGTCGAGAGTGCCCAAAGAGCAGTCTTTATATCAGTCTGTGAACCCTTAGTAGCATTTACAACATATGTACTGATAGTGTCGAAGGTTGCAGGCTTTGTGTAGCTGGCGATGAAATAATCATCCAGCGAAAGCGTTATAGAAAGTGCGAATCCCGAGACAACGCCTGGCATAATCTGAGGAAGAACTACCCTTCTTAGTGCAATACCCGGAGTGGCCCCAAGATCAAGAGCCGCCTCGTAAAGGCTTTGGTCCATCTGCTTAAGCCTTGGAACTACAGAAAGGTAAACAAATGGTGCCGAAAGCACAGTGTGTCCAATGACAAGTGGAATATAACTGTCCTTGCTCATTCCAAATACTACAATGAGAAGAATACAGATAGAAAAACCTGTCACGACATCTGCATTTACAACAGGTATCTGATTCATCGTGTTAATGAAGCCTGCTGAGTACTTCTTTGAGTAAAAGGCACCGATAGCGCCAAGAGTACCAATAAGGGTTGCAAGAAGTGCAGAACCCACAGCAAGTAAAATGGTTCCTATTATCATATTGATAAGAGACTCCTCAGTGAAAAGTGTTACATAGTTCTTCATTGAAAAGCCGTGAACCGAGCCGATATTTGCCGATGTAGTAAAGCTGTAAAATCCAAGAATAAGGATTGGTGCATACATCGCAATAAGCATAATTATAATAAATATTATCTTTGGAATCTTCTTCATTACAGTAATGCACCTCCTCTCCTGCTTGTGTCATCCTCAGTATACTTACCCGTGAACAGAGTAATAAGGAGAATGATGACAAGGAGTATCAGGGATATCATCGAACCATGATTCCAGTCGTAGGCTGAGAAGTAGCTTCCGATAAGGCTTCCCATAATGTATGTACTATTGTAAAGCATATCAAGCACAACGTAGTTTGTCATCGAAGGCAAAAATACCATTACAATACCACTAACGATTCCCGGAAGTGAAAGTGGAAGGGTAACCTTGAGGAAGGTATCAACCGCCCCAGCTCCAAGATCATTTGCCGCCTCCATCAGGCTTCCATCAAGCTTCTCAATCGTGTTGAAGATTGGAAGAATCATAAATGGAAGAAAATCGTAGGTCATACCGATTACTGAATTGAGAAACGGATGATATGCAAGATTTCCCTCAATTACTGTAAGCACCTCCTTGAGTGCCGAGATTCTGAGTGTAAAGTTAATCCACATTGGCATTACAAATATCATAACCACAGCCGCCTTATTTTTAAGGCTGCTTCTAGCTAGTATATATGCAATCGGATACGCCAAAACAAGACACACCGCGGTAGTAACTACGGCCAAAACAAAGCTGTAGCCGAGAGTACCTATCGTGTTTGGGTCTGTGAAAAACTGCGTGAAATTTTCAATTGTAAAATGGCCCTCACCATTTGTAAATGCATAATAAATGATGACAAAAAGAGGAGCCACAACGAACAAAATGAGAAAAAGTGCATATGGAATACCAAGTGTCTTTCTCGAAAAACGAAGTGATTTCATTTTTTTCTCCTTATGAATATTATTTTTGCAAATGATTACTGTCCTTACTTCTTTAATGCAAAGCTCACGCTCTCATCCGGAATTATAAGGCTTACCCTGTCATCCATATTCCAAAGATCCTCATCATTTACGATAAAGTCTTCCTCGTCATCCGTTCTTACTACATAGCTGTAGTGGTCACCCTTGTAGATAAGGTTGATGATATGTCCGCTTACAATACCAGCCTCCTCATCATCGCTCATCTCTATATCAAAAGGATTGATGGTTACTATCACTTTAATCTTCTCTGTGTCGATTTCGTTATCATTTCCATCAACTAAGGTGTCCTCCTTAAGCTTCGAATTAGGAATAACCTTTGTCAAATCACACTTAATCTTTCCATCAAGAAGCTTAAGTGAATAATCCTTATCAGATATTCCTGTCTCAAATTTGTTGGTTGTATTTTCAGCCTCCATGATGTGAATTCCATCTGGCTCAACCTTAAGTCCAACCCTGTCACCCACCTTGGCCTGCTTCGTAGACTGTATTACAATCTCGTTCTTTCCAGACAGAACTGTAATCTCATAATGAATTCCCTTGAATATCACCGAGATTACCTCACCCTTTATATTACCTTCTGCCTCAGAGGTTATTATTACGTCCTCCGGTCTAATAACCGCATCAATGTGGGTTCCTGTTTCAATATCGTCAAGGCAGTCAAACTCCGCTCCGCAGAATCTTGCCTTAAGCTTTCCAGTCATAATTCCACTGAAAATATTACTCTCGCCAATAAAGTCGGCAACAAACGCATTCTTAGGCTCGTTGTAAATATCCTCAGGTGTTCCAATCTGCTGAATCTTTCCCTCAGACATTACAACAATCTTATCTGACATTGTAAGTGCCTCTTCCTGGTCATGAGTTACATAGATAAATGTTATTCCAAGCTTTCTATGCATATCCTTAAGCTCAAGCTGCATTTCCTTTCTCATCTTTAGATCAAGAGCACCAAGAGGCTCATCTAAAAGAAGTATCTCCGGCTCATTTACAAGGGCTCTTGCGATAGCGATACGCTGCTGCTGTCCTCCTGAAAGAGTTGTGACTCTTCTCTTCTCAAAGCCTTCAAGATCAACCATCTCAAGGGCCTTCTTAACCTTCCTTGTTATCTCCTGCTTTGGGAGCTTCTTAAGCTTTAATCCGAAAGCAATGTTGTCAAAAATATTCAGATGTGGAAATAATGCATACCTCTGAAACACTGTATTGATTGGCCTCTTGTTTGGCGGAAGCATACTTATCTCCTTACCGTCAAGCAAAATCTCTCCTGATGTTGGCCTATCAAAGCCTGCAATCATTCTTAGTGTTGTTGTTTTTCCACAGCCTGATGGTCCGAGAAATGTTACGAATTCACCCTTCTTTATATCAAGAGTAAAATCCTCAACCGCTGCAAATCCATCCTCAAACTCTCTTCTTATATTCTTAAGTGAGATAATGTTTGGAACCTCATTTATCTTTTCCATCTATTCCTCCTTACCCGTTCTGCCACTTAACATGGCTTCCTGTCTCATCCTTTGTAACTACCAGCTGGTCCTCAATTTCAGTCTTAAGCTCTGAAACATGGGAAATAATACCAATAAGCTTGCTTCCGTAGGCCATCTGCTTAAGCACCTTAACTGCCTCATTTCTTGAATGGTCATCAAGGGAACCGAAGCCCTCATCCAAGAACATAATGTCAAGGTTAACCGCTGAGGTGTCCGCCTGAATCTGATCCGCCATTCCAAGTGCAAGTGAAAGTGCAGCCATAAATGACTCTCCTCCCGAAAGTGTTTTTATATCTCTCTGCTTATCAGTAACAAATGAATAAACCATAAGGTTGAGTCCCTTATTGCTTCCCTCAGAGGCCTTGTCTATATCAACCATCCTGAGCTCATACTGGCCCGAGGTCATATTGTAAAGCCTCCTGTTGCTCGCCTTTAATATCTGGTCAAGGTAGGTCCTCAGTACGAATGTCTCAAGGTCCATACGCTTTCCAGTATTCTTTCCAGCAACCATATTGTAAAGCTCTCTGTATTTTCCTGCTATTCTAACCTTTCCAGTTCTCGTAGCTGCCTTACTGTAAAATGAATCATATACAACCTTATCAAGATTAAGGATAGCCTTTAAGCTGCTTACCATATCCTCCTCAACCTCAACTGCTGCCTTTGCAACGCTCACCTTCTCTGTGATAGTATCGATATCCGGCTTTTCTCTTCCAGCTATCAGATTTTCAGCATTTGCAAGCATCTCCTTAGCACTTGCAAGGTTTGCATTGTGATTATTAATTCTCTTTTGCCACTCATCAATCTTGCTTCTGCCATAATTATGAGTAAGCTCCTTGAAGGACTCCTCACTAAGCTCGTACTTTTCTAGAAGTTCTGTATACTCCTGGTACTTTTGATTTCCTCTTTCCCTCTTCTCTGGAAGCTCCTCCTGGTATTTTGCTATGAGTGTATCTGACTCAATCTTATCTGACTCAGTTTTAGCTCTAAAAGCCGTAGCCTTTTTATATGCTTCCTCTGCATTTGCATAGTGAAGTCCTGCCTCCGAAGCTGCCTCATCTGCTGCCTCTAGGCTTTCATACTCAGTCTGAATTGCATAGCTCTCAATTGTAGCCTTGCAATTTTCCAAAAGAAGCGTGTTGGCCTTAAGCCTTTCCTCACCATTTTGAATGATAAGCTCTGTTCCCTTTCGCTTATCCTCCATGTTAGACAAGGTTTTCATTGCCTTTTTGTATCTTGCTTCCTCCTCGTCAATATCAGCCTTCTCCCTCGCAAGCATTCCCTTGAAATCCTTGAATGCAAGATAAAGAGTGCTGACATCACTACCCTCAACTGGTATTATTGCTGAGAGCCTGTCATTTATTGAGACAACTGTTCTCTCCTTACTCTCAAAATAATTCTCCTTTTTAAGCTTAAGCTCATAACACTTTGAAGAAAGCTTGTCTCTTATCTCTCTCTTTTTCTCTGACTTATTCTTTAATTCCAGAAGCTCATGTCTCTCAAGCACCTGAAAATCCGAATCAAATTTACATGGATTTGGATGCTCAAGTGAGCCACAAACAGGACATGGAAAACCAGTAAACAGATTCCTTGCAAGAATTCCTGCCTGGCTATCGTTGTAGATTCTATCCTGTTCCTCGTACTCTCTGCTGATATTTACAAATTCATCATTTGCCTCTTTATACTTGTTTTGATTATCTAAAAGCTCCTCTGAGGTTTGATTAAGCTCAAGGTCCTGTTTCTTGTATTCCTCAAAGAGTTCCTTTATGGCATTGTACTCGGATATTCTGTATTCAAGGTTCTTCTTCTTTGCCTCCCATGAGGCTGTCTCCTTCATATCCTCAGTAGCCTTTTTCTCAATATCATCAAGCTTATCTCGCTCAGCTATATCCTTTGCGAGAACCTTTTTATTCTCCTCCACAACCTGACTTATTCGATTAAATTCCTTAACTGCTTCCTTCTTTTTATCAAGAACATCCTTGGATTTTCTAACCTTTTCCTTAACCATATGGAAGTTCCTTGCAGCCTCGTCATACTTAAGCTTTTTATCCTCTTCATCCTTACCTGCTGCTGCCAAAGCTTCTACCAGAAGAGGATTTCTTTTTCTTTCTTCCTCATCCTTTTTCTTTTCATCCTGATAATCCTTGAGAAGAGCCTGAACAACGTCGTACACCTGCTTAATCTCATAGCTGTGTCTCAGTTTTTCAGAAAGAGCTATCATCTCCTCTATCTCCTTCTTCTCCTCCTCACACTTTGCAAGCAGTCTCTGATTATTGTCCTTTATCTGATAATATCTGAAAAGCTCCTCTATCTTCGAGTACTCATCCTTCGCTCTGTCGTAAATGTCCTTCTTAAGGTTGAGAGTCTTTATCTCATCCTCAATCTTTTCACTAAGCTTATCTATCATCCGTGAAAGCTCACTGACGAACTTATCAGCCTCCGCAAGCTTACCCTCTATTATTGCCTGGTACAGTTTATCGTACTCCTCAGTTGTGATAAAGCCCGCTGGGAACTGAAGCTTTACTGCATCATTCACACATTCAGTTTTAATTATTGCAAGCTCTCTTTCGGCTTCCTTTGTCCTTTGGTCGAGCTTATTCTTAATCTCATCGTAAAGCTCGGTCTTAAAAAGCTGCCTGAAAATAGGCTTTTTGTCCTTTGTATCCTGCCTTATAAGGTCCATAAACTCACCCTGAGCAATCATGGCAACCTGCATAAACTGTTTTTTGCTAAGTCCCACTATCTCCTCAAGCTTCTGGTTTGTCTCCTTCTTTGGGTATTCTGTTCCATCAGGCATAATCAGGGATACTGTCTCGGCAACATCATTTGTCAGGCTTCCTGTAGAACCCTTTCTCTTTTTAGGTTCCTCGTGCCTAGGACACCTTGTCACCTTATAAATCCTTGCATCATCACCCTGCCCATCTGCAAACTCAAGAGTCACCGTAGGCACTACATCAAGTCCTGCAAACTGACTTTGAAGGAGCATACCCTCTTTTTTGTAGCTCGAGCATGCCTCTCCATATAATGCAAATACTATTCCATCAAATATTGTAGTCTTTCCTGAGCCTGTGTCTCCAGTTACAAGAAAGAGATTCTGACTGGTCTTTGTAAAATCAATGACCTCCCGCTTTCCATACGAGCCAAAGGCCTCAAGTGTTAGCTTTAATGGTTTCATGGCTCCTCCTTAATAGAGTTTATTATCTCTCTTAAAATATCCTTTGATTCATCATCAATATCCGGCATAAATGAAAGACAAAGTGAAAATGGATCTTTTATCTTGCTCTTCTCGATCTCAAAATCATAATTCGCCTGTCTTAAGCTCTTTCTCTCCACTCCGAGAAGGTGCGGAAACTTGTCCCTCAGCCTCTCCTGCATATCTATAACGTTAATATCGTCCTTATCTGTTATAATCACTCTGACATAATCATCTATCTTATTATGACCGTTCATCATGATGACATTTTCAAGTTCATCCTCAATTACTCTTACCTCTCTGAGCGGCTTGAGTGGAAGCACCCTGATACTTGCCCCCTCAGACTTATCCTTGAGTTCCACGACAACAATGCCCTTTTGCTGTCCCTTCTCTGAAACCGAGTACTGGGCAGGAGTACCTGAATATCTGATCTTTTCAGAACCAACCTTCATTGGCTTATGAATATGTCCAAGAGCTGCGTAGTCAAATACCTCCAGACACTTTGCACTGACTGCGTCAATATTACCTACAGATTTTATCTCTGTATCCATTCGCTCTATGTCAGAAGCAGACTCCCCCTCTGGGACGTAGAATTGATGGCTCACGATGACATTTCTCGCGCTAATATTAATATCCTCTCTGCCAATTAGCTTTGTCACTGCCTCGTCATAACCAAGTGCTCTGTCTTCATTCTCATCTAAGATAATGTTCTTTACCATAGAAGGGCGCACAAATGGGAGAAGATAAAAATTCACAGGACCAAACTCGTCCTCGAGAATTACCTTCTCAATATACTCCTCCCTCTTCATTGGAGGAACTCCAATCATATAGATATTATGCTTCTTAAGAACTGATCTGAAGCAGTCAATTCTCTGCATACTATCGTGATTTCCACTTATCATCATTATGGACACATCGCTAAGCTTTGCAGTAAGATTCGTGATAAAATCATCAAAAACCTCAACTGCATCTGCTGATGGTACCGCCCTGTCGTAAATATCTCCTGCTATCACAATAACGTCCGGTCTTTCGTACTCGGCCGCCTTCACAATCTGATTTAAAATATATTCCTGATCCTCCCTCATATCGTACTCAATCAGCTTTAAGCCAATATGAAGATCTGACAGATGAAATATTTTCATTACACTTCTCCTTTTATTGTAAGCAAGCAAAATGCATCACGCTTTGCAACTCACCGATAACAACCTCCCCACAGATTATTATCACTATATATCACAATTATTTTTTCTTTTTCTTAGCCCTTTTCGCCTCATCCTTATATTCATTGAACATACAGAGTCTTGGCTCCTTATTGTCAATATCCCAGGTATGGAAACCGTCTCCGCCACAAAATCTTCTGTGCTTACAATCCTTGCACTTCTCTGATTCCTCTGTGCGGTCGTGCCTAAAAATCTGGAACTTATTTAGCCAGGTCTCATAGAAGTCATCATTTCTGATATTACCCTGTATGGTCTCCGGCCTTCTCTCAATATCAAGACAGGCACCAATATCACCATTGTAGAAAATGCCCGCTGTATAAATGCCTGCTGTACATAAGAAATACCATCTTCTTGCTTCTCTTTCCTTCTTCGGTCCGAGATAATGGTTACAGCCAAAGGTTATATCAAGCTCTGTATCCTTTGCTCTATTCTCAATGATAAAATCAATTATCCTCTTGTAATCAGCTCTCTCAAGCTCAATCTCTTTGTTGCCAATTGCTCTTCCAATAGGCTCAACATTTATTATTCTCCAGGAATTACAGCCGGTCTTTTTCACTTCCTTATAGATATCATCCAGCTCGTCAATATTTCTTTTATGAACTACCGTGGTAATCATAACACTTGAAATACCAACCTCAATAAGGTTCTTAACCGCAGCAATAGCCTTATCATAACCGCCAGCAGACCTTCTGAACCAGTCATGAGTCTCCCTAAGACCATCCAGACTTATCGAAACAGTCCTAAGCCCGGCAGCCTTCAAATCCTCAGCCATACTTTTGTTAATAAGAAGTCCGTTGCTTGTCATTCCCCATCTATATCCGAGCTCCGTAATCCTCTTCATAAGATTAACAAACCCAGGTCTGACTAAAGGTTCTCCACCAGTAATATTTAAGTATGGATACTTAATATTCCCCTTCTCATCACGAGGAAGCTGTCCCTTCAGCTTCTCAAGCATATTCAGAATCTCCTCATCCGAAAGAGTCCCCTCCATTTTAACATCCCCGCACCACGAGCCACAGTGTCTGCAGTGCTCATTGCAGTTTAAGGTCATCTCAATAAAGAGGGTCCTAAGATCTGGTTTCTCCCATAACCCCCTTCTGTAAACAGCAAGCTTCTCCAAATGCTGCTTCTTTATCTCCTTTGGAACAAATACGTTCTCATCACTAGCCTTCTGCTTCAACTAATAACCCTCCAAATAATAGTTTTTCAACCCTTTAATTAATTCTCAAAGCTTGAAGGTGGTCCGTAAACTGTCTCAGGAGTATCCCCTTTAGGATCATATGTCGTAGACTCTGTATCATCAAAGTCTGCAGGAGGTCCATAAACATCCTCAATCTGTTCCTCAGAAGGGTCATAATCAACAATTCCTGCCTGAGTAGTACTGTTATCATTATTACCGTTATTGCTCTTACATCCAACCATTGCAACTGCTGCTCCAATTGCAAGTGCTCCAGCAAGTGCCTTCTTAAGCTTCTTGCTCTTATTCTTCTTATCCTTCTTCATAAGCTTCCTCCAAATCTTCTATTAATAAATCTCCACAGCTAAAAGTCGGCTGTTAGGCCATTAAAACATACTGCTTTTATTTTAGCATATTTTCATCTCATTTACTCTTAATTTTTTTATAATTTTTGATATCAATACTTCATAATATCAAAACTCTCACTCGTATCTATTGTGTTAGTGAATGGAGAGGCCTATGCATAGAAGCAGAAAGCCAGGCACATTGATATGCCTGGCTATTTTTGAAGAATTATTAAATTGAGTTGAATTTGAGTACAGCTTTGAACAAGTCACCGTCCACGGATACTGAAAAGTCGGCATACATAAGCTGACTCAGGCTTTTTACTATTGAAAGTCCGAGACCTGAACCTTCGGTGTTACGCGACTTGTCTGCTCTGACGAAGCGCTCCATTAGTTCATCTCCGGTTAGTCCATCTAACTCTTCTTTGGATATGTTTTTGAAGGAGATGACTATAGCTTCTGAGGTTTGTGAGACTTCAGCATAGGCTCTTGTATTGTTTGCTGCATACTTATAGATGTTGTTGAGTAGATTATCATAGATTCTCCAAAGCTGTCTTCCGTCGGCTCTGACTAGTATATCGTTTTGAGGAACCTTTACGATTAGTTTTATATTATTTTTCTCAAGCTTGTCGTTATATTCTACAGCGGCCTGTTGAAGAAGAAGTGCTGGATTAATCTCTTCCATTTCAAGCTTTACATTTCCGGTGGATGCTTTTGATGCGTCGATCAAATCATCGATTAGCTTCTTCAGGCGCTTTGCCTGCCTCTCGAGTACCTCAATATACTCTTTGGTGTTTTCATCCTCAATGTTCTCTTTAGAGAGCAAATCTACATAATTTATAATAGATGTTAGCGGGGTCTTAATATCATGGCTTACATTGGTTATAAGCTCTGTTTTCATACGCTCGCTTTTAAGCTTTTCATCAACAGCATTCTTAATGCCTTCATTCACTCTGTTGAGACTCTCACCGTGACGTTTAAAATCTCCCTTAAGATTTTCTGTATCCACCTTATGGGATAAATCTCCTGCAGCGAGCTTCTCTCCACCCTCTATAATTCCTTTTGTCTGGAGGAAGAAGTTGTAAAATAGATATACTTCAAAGCATTTAACTAAAAATGCTCCAATTAGTGCCGAACCCTCCATATTCTGACTAAAACAATATGCAAATGAAACCACAAGTATAATCTCAACCACTGTCAGACCAAGAAAAATAAGTGTGAGTCTGCCCTTGTAAGGAAGTTCTTTTACTATTCTTTTTGCGGATTTGTTAACCTTTCCGCAGGCTATGACATTTCCTTCTTCATCCTTTTTTTCTTTTCCAAACAGATAAATTATACTTCTTACTATTACACTTGCCTCACTAGCCTTTCTTGCTTTAAATTTAACAAGAATGTTATTGATAGTCACTAATCCACCCATAACAAGAATTCCTGTAATTCCTGAGATAGCAAATGTTCTTGGATTATAAAGAATATAGTCAAAGCTGGTGAAATTGTCTGTATTATATACGTAGTTGATTATGTCAACATACATCTCTTCAATTCCAGCAGCAATAACAATAAATAACAATAGGTCAATTTCAAGCCAAAGCTTATCGATTCCAGTATATCTGCCAGCCTTATTGTCCTTACCTCTACCAGCATATACCATGGTAATAATTCCTAAACTTGCGATAAGAAGGAGCGAAACACTAAGAATAATAATTAGTATCTGCGAGTAATCATACCAGGTGCCAAGATTTGATATCTTTCTATTTTGTTCCTCTATAAAAGCTGTGTTTTTTTGTATGTATACATCAATATATGCTGTTACTGTAGATTCTGAATTATTTGCCACGTAATTATGTATCAGCAAATAGTATCTGCCATTAGAATAATATGGTTCTACTTCACAGTCATTTTCGATTTTATTACAATAGCTTGTTAAATCCTCCTCTGAATTGAACTCTTTAATTATATAACTCTTTTCAGAAAGAGGAACAGTTATCTGCTTCTTCTCATAATCTCCATTATAATCTTCCAGATTACGAGTATTAGTAAATAAATTTGCCTTAATACCATCCGAATACTCAACCACAATATTTACATAATTTAAGTCCGCACCCGAGAATAGTTGCCCGTCACTGTAATCCAATTGACTTATATAATTCTTAAAGCCTGTATTTAAGTCATTCTTGATATCATTTGCATCAATAATTCCATCATTGTTTTTATCAAGTGCATTAAAATTTACTACAAAGTTGTCCAGATTAGTATTATCAATTCCATCAATTATAGCGTTTTTCAGCATTTCATTTACATAATTTGAGATTATATCATCGTATTCACCGGATCTGTCGGCTACATATTTTTCATAATCCTTTAGTTTATTTATCTGATCATTCTCTAAGGTGTTGTAAACTCCATATTGTATGCCGCTTTTTACCATAATTACGCTAACTGTAGCTACAAATGCAAACACATATATCAATAGGTACAGTAAACCATTTGGAAATACTCTTATTCCATCCTTGTTATTTGATTTCTCTTCTATTTTATCTTCCATCTTATCACCCTTTTCTAATAGTTCAGCTTCAGTTATGGAGCATGAAAGCATATAGTCTATACTTCCTGTTACAATTTTTCAGCCTTATAGCCACGTCCCCAGACCACAGTTATATATCTTGGATCTGCTGGATTTATCTCTATCTTTTCCCTTAGATGTCTGATATGAACAGCGACTGAGCTTTCAGATCCATATGGACTTTCATCCCAAACAGCCTGGTAAATCTCCTTTGGAGAGTAGACATTTCCCTTATTCTTAACGAGGAATTTTAAAATCTCATACTCCGTCGGTGTGAGTGATATCTTCTCTCCATCGAGGTAAACCTCCTTCGCGCCATCGTCAATTTTTATTCCGCCATAAATGATTACATTTTCTTTGGGCTTTGACTCTCCTGCGCCAAGGCTAAGATATCTCCTAAGGTTTGACTTGACCCTTGCGAGTACCTCAACAGGATTAAACGGCTTGGTTATATAGTCATCTGCTCCAATCTCGAGCCCTAGAACCTTATCCGTATCCTCACTTTTTGCAGTAAGCATTATTACTGGAATATTTGAGAACTCCCTAATCTTCACCATTGCAGTGATACCATCCATCTTGGGCATCATTATATCCATGAGCACAAGCTGAATATCTCCTGCCCTTACGGCCTCTATCGCTTCAAGTCCATTTGTGGCTTCTTTTACCTCGTAGCCTGCCGATTTAAGATATATCTTTAGCGCCGATAAAATATCTGGCTCGTCGTCACATATTAAGATGTTGTTCATATCGTCCTCCACATTGTTAAGATATTTGTGAGTGTAGTAATGCACTGCACCAGAAAGCTTTCTTTGTGTCTATTATCGTACACTTTCTATTAAATTACTATGGGGTAAATGTTTAAGGTTTGTTTAAGACACACTTCGCGACGCGCCTTTTTGATGAACGAGTGAAGGGGGGCTTAGATTCCCGCTAAAATTTGTGTTAGTGAATGGAGAG
>DCHE01000095.1:30034-30993 GCA_002314775.1 Lachnospiraceae bacterium UBA1760 | reverse complement strand
ATTAAACATGGATTTACACGACTTTAAAGATGTAGCTGAAAATTATGACAGATATTTGGAAGTGATGTGTTCAGAATTCGATGCTCATGAGGGATTTCAGGATTTCTATTTGGAACTTGCAAGAAAATATGGTCAAGATGGTGTTGTTGATATTGCCTGTGGAACAGGAGCAGTACTTCTATATTTGGCTGAGCGAGGTATCGATATTGATGGTACTGATTTGTCAGAAGAAATGTGCAAGGTGGCATCATCAAAAGCAGAGAAGATGAATCTTAATTTAAATATCTACCCTGCGGATATGACAAAATTTGATTCGGGTAGGAAGTACTCACTTGCAATTATTGCTCGAAGCGGTTTTATGCATTTACCCACATCAAAGCTTCAAAAGGAAGCATTACTCAATATTAGTAAACAATTGCTTCCGGGAGGAATACTAACATTCAACACATTTGATCCGTGGCCTGTGCTACAGGCAGAACAAATAAATACGACACCGGATGATTATTCATTCAGACTTGAGTATGTAAATAACAATGGAAATAAAGAGAAAATATACAATGCAATTTCATATAATCCTTTTACACAGCATATGTACGGTAACTGGAAATTTGTTGAGTATGATAAAGATGGAAAGGTGATTGGAGAGCGTGTAAGACCATTACTTATGAGAGAGACATATCGTTCAGAAATCTATTTGCTGGCAGAGTTATGCGGCTTTGAGGTTTTGGATATTTACAGAGGCTATAAGGGTGATAAAGAGGATTTGAATGATCCTTCATCTGCATGGAAATACAGAAGTAACCTGATTTGGATTTTGCAAAAAAAGACGGAGTGGTAGGGAGTGATTTTTTGATACATATATTGAGAACTTTGTATAACCTAAATGATGAATACATATTAACACCGGTAGAGGCACATGAAGGTGGCCGCAATATGGTGTTTATTTGCGTGCGTTCAGG
>DCHE01000095.1:0-29831 GCA_002314775.1 Lachnospiraceae bacterium UBA1760 | reverse complement strand
TGTATTTGTTAGCTGTTTTGAATATGCCAAGGGAATGCTGATTTCGGATAATGGATATCAATACAGGGAAGGAAGTCCATTATCGGAGTATTTTTATAATACCGGGAAGACACTGGGGAGAATACATAATTTATCGAAACAGTATTCGGCAGAAAATCGTCGCTCAGATTATTTTGAAAAGTACAATATGACATATATAGATGCATTATTGTCTGATGAATATGCTGAACTTAAGTCAGCTATTAGCAGACGTCTTGAAATATATAAATCGTTTGAGAAAAAAGACGATGAATATGGATTAGTTCACTTTGATTTTAGTGATGGAAATTATCACATTAACATGCAAACCGGAAATATCACAGTTTTTGATTTTGATAACTGTATGTATTGCTGGTATATGTTTGATCTTGCCAATTTGTGGACACATGGTGTGGGTTGGTATCAATTCGAGCAGGACAAAGAAAAACGTAAGGCTGGTATGCAGGAGTATTTCCAAACCATCGTAGATGGATACAGAAGTGAAACAGAGATTTCTGAAGACATGTTGGAAAAACTGCCTTTATTTATTGATATGGTGCTTATTGAAAATATAGTTGATGAATGTGAATGCTGTAAAAGAGTTGGAGAAGAACTTAATTATGAGGACATTAAAGAAGCGGCGGAATGCTTAATTAATGATATTGCATTCGCTGGATTTTGTTAATAATATTTCATATGATAAAACAGTTCAGGAATTCTGTTTGCCCATTAAATAACCTGAGTTTGCATCGCCTGACAGGTTGACTTTGTATGTATAACCCCAGTTTGCATCAATTTCAATATCGCCTTGAGCCTTAGTGGTATTTCCATCTTTGTCCTTAACATAGATTGTGATGCAGGATGAGTGGGAAAAACATTATACAGTTGTTAATTTTGATCAGAGAAATACAGGAAAAACATATCTTGCAAACAAAGATAAGGCGATAGTGGTTGGTCAAACAGGAAGTGTTGAAGATTACGTAAATGATATAATCTGTTCAATATTAAACGATTTGTTAAAAAGAGACGAAGGTCAATTGATAAGATGAATAAAAGAGCAGTTGATATTGATATTCCAGATGGTATTTATCCTGTTTTTTTGGTATACTGTGGAAAAGAGAAGCTGCAGCTTAGCGAACTTATTTTTGGAGGAAAAGATTATGAGAGTTTGGGAAGGTTATCAGAAGGGCATTAATCTTGGCGGATGGTTTTCACAGTGTGATTACAGCAAGGATAGATTCGAAAATTTTATTAAGGAAGATGACATTGCAAAGATCGTAGAATGGGGTCTTGACCATGTTCGTGTACCTGTTGACTACAATCTTGTGGAGGCAGAGGACGGAAGCTATATGGAGACAGGATTTGCCTATATCGATCGCATTATTGATTGGTGCGGAAAATACGGCATTAATATGATTCTTGATCTTCATAAGACATATGGTTATTCTTTTGACGTTGGTGAGAAGGAGTCGGGTTTCTTCTTCGAAGAAGCTTATCAGGAGCGTTTTTATAAATTGTGGGAAGAGTTTTCAAGAAGATACGGCAAATATAGAGATAGAGTTGCTTTCGAACTTCTTAACGAAATAACTGATCAGGCATATGCCGAAAAGTGGAGAGAAGTATCTGCAACTTGTATTGAGCGTATTAGAGCTATTGCTCCTACAACATATATCGTAATAGGCAGTTACTGGAATAATCACGTAACTGCAGTAAAGGATTTGCAGGACCCTGTAGATGAGTATATTATTTACAATTTCCATTGCTATGATCCTGTTATTGTTACTCATCAGGGAGCATATTGGGTACAGGGGATGCCTCTTGATTTTAGATTTAACTATAAGCAGACTTATGCAGAATATTGCAAGGAATTCGATAGGATGTTTCCTGATCTTTGGGGTGGTTTCCATCCAAATGTACCTGATTTAGATGCGGTAATCGGACCTGAATTTTTCGAGCAGATTTTTGCACCAGCCATTCAGGTTGCTAAGGAACGTAATGTTCCACTTTACTGTGGTGAGTACGGTGTAATCGAGTTGGCAGCTCCGGAAGATATTCTTGCATGGTTCACAGACATCAATTCGGTATTTGTTAAGTATGGAATCGGTCGTGCGGCTTGGAGCTATAAGGAGATGGATTATGATATCTCAGGTGAGCACCTCAAAGGGGTAATCGATGAACTGAAGAAAGTCCTGTAAATAATAGTTTAAATAGGAAAAGGATCCTGGCGGATTAAGAATATAGTGTCTTTTTATGAAAGAGATATAAGGAGAATGAAAGAGGTTAGATTAGGAAAAATTAATGCAAAGAAACTGTAGCTTCTCTGAAGCTATAGTAATAAGACCGCAAGTAAGATACTTGCGGTCTTATTATTATATTAATGCTGACTCTTCTTAAAACCCCACTGATTAACAACACTGCTAGAGCTGGTTAATCCTACGTAGTAAGCGTCTATTTCTGTTAATTCATTTGTAATCTTGTTAAAATTAGCTTTGTTTGTATTTGCATCATAGGTTGTGTACATAATGTCGTTTGAGGAGGTATTCTTCATCTCCTGTACATATTCTTCAGTGATGCCGTAATTACTTCCATCTGTATCTGCAGAGTAAAGATCAGGAGCACCAAAGGTGTGGAGAATCTCGTGGGCAAATGCTGCAGGAGTTTCTTCCTCACCATCACAGTGCATGTACATATAGCAAACCTCGTATGGATATTCCATTCCGTCATAGTAATTTCTTGTACATGAGGTATTGGTGTTGCTTTCAGGAGAATTGATGAACATCATATATATGATATTATCTGCGTTATATTTATTCTTTATTGCCTCTGAATCAATGTTAGCCTCAATGTATTCCCAGGTGCAGCTATCCATATCGTTTTCATTAGTTAAATCACCGTTAATCGTTGTTTCATATACTAAATCACTGTTAGATGTCCAGTCATATATGAACTTTGAATTACAAGAATACTGAGCTGTAGCATCACTTAACCAGTCTGTTGCAATACCTAAAAACTTATTACAGTCATTCTTCAAGGTAGAATCTGAACTGCTCCAGCTTGTCTTTTTATCGTCTGGGAAAATGCTTACGATAACTGTGGTTCCTGCCATCTCTCCAGCAGAACCAAGAGAAGAGAACAGATTAGTTTTTGAAGATGATCCACTTGAGCCAGAAGATGAACTGCCGTTATCTGAATCATCATCATCGTCATAGTTATCATCGTCATCATTATAGTTATCATCGTCATCATCATAGCTATCATCGTTATCTGAATAGCTATCGTCGTCATCATCATAGCTGTCATCGTCATCTGAATAGTAATCATCATCGTCATCATAATCGGCACAACCAGATAAAGAAGCGACGGACATACAAAGTCCAAGAGTAAGTGCTAATAGTTTGCCAGCTGGTTTTTTGATGTGTTTTCTCATTTGTTAATCCTTTCATTTCCACTGTATACTTGTTAGGCTAATATTAATCAACCGAAGTTGAAAATTATCAACTAATTATACTATATTGGTAGGCATTTGCAATAGGTAAGTTTTTTTATTTGATTTTGACTGTGTTTTGGCATACAATATAAAAAGTGAAATAAACAAGGATTTGCTTGATTTTTCAGCAGATATTGGTTGTTTTGAGGATAGAATTAATCAAAGGATAAAGTTGGAGTTAGAGAGTATGGAACAAAAGAGGATAGAAGGACTCTGGGACTGTGTATTTTGTGACAGCAAAGCAATTAAGGCAAGGTTCGCATCATGTCCATCCTGTGGCAGAGCAAGAGGAATTGATACGATTTTTTATCTGCCGGATGATACAGATGCCGCAACACTCACAAAAGAAGAGGCGGCAAAAACATCAAATGGTCCTGATTGGTTATGTGACTATTGCGGGGCTTATAATCGCTGTGATATAATGGTCTGTAAGGGTTGTGGCTCAGATAAAAAAGAGTCAAAAACTAATTATGGAATACTACACAAACTGACAGGAAAACTGTTTAAGAAAAACAGATAGTTGGAGATATAGAGATGGCAATACAGATGATTGCAGACTTGTATGGATGCAGTGATATTCTTGACGATGCAGAGGCGATAACTGAGGTTGCACACAAGGCGATAGAGTTTGTAGGAGCTTCAATAGTTGAGGAGTGTGTTCATAAGTTTGAGCCTATTGGAGTGACTTATTTTGCAGTTATTTCAACCTCGCATTTCTCGATTCATACCTGGCCGGAGTATGGGTATGCTGCGGTGGACATATTCTCTTGTAAGGATGAGGTTGCAGAAGGGATTTCGGAGATGCTTAAGAAGCTGTTTTGTGCAAAGGATATTAGTCTCAGGCAGATTGAGAGACATATAATGAAAGTAAATAATAAAGAATAGAAGTTTAGTATAGAAGATTTGTATAGAAGTTTAGTATAGAAGATTTGTAGGGAGGAGTATTATGATTTACAATGTAGGTACAGAACTCAACATTAAAAATCGTAATTACAAGGTTCTGGGATATATAGAATACACCAATCCTCGTGACGATGACAAGAACTGGATCGAGTATCGACTGCGTGGAAGTGAGGGAGAGGTATGGTTGTCAGTTGATGACTGTTACAATGAGTATTCGCTTTCATGGCCTGCCAACGAGGTTAGAGGAAATATTGGACCAGAGTGGCATCAGGTTGATGAAGGAGCCCAGATTGTAAGAAGTTACGCTGGAAATGTTGATGTTGACCGTGGAGAGATGGCAGAGTTTGTGGAGTATGAGGATGTCACAGAGGACAAAACCTTATCTGTCGAGATGTGGTCAGATGGAACTGAGTATTCAAAAGGAGAATACATCGAAAAGTCTGATATAGTAATTATGAAGGTTGGAAGTGGCAGTGCCGAAGCAGGTGATGCTTCAGCGGCCATCAAAAAAATATTCGGTCTGTTTTTTGTATTTGTTTTTGCTGCAACAGCGTTGCCAACCTTATTTTCAAATCTTGCTAATAAAAAGGCAATTCAGAATTATCTGAAAAACAGTTCAGCTATGTATACTTATGAGACTTCAGTCACCGGAAATGAAAAGCAAAAGGCAGAGGTGTACAGAAGCACTAAAAAATATACAACGGATGAAATTGCCAAAGCAATAATTAACGGAATTGAGGGTGAGACTGAATCCGTTACTCAGAAGAATGAAACAGCGAATGAAGAGATAGCAATTGTAACCAAGTATGAATACTGTCTTATATATCACCCTGAGGATGATCCAAATGCAGTTTTAATCCAGATTTCAAGCAGAAAGTATAATTACACCTCGGACAATGCTCCGTACAAGAGCTCATCCTCGAATACAAGCTGGTACAGAAGTCATTATTACAGTTCAAGCTATGCTTCTGATTCAAGTACCTATAAAAAAGCATCCTCCGCTTATTCAATGTACAGTGGAGAGACCGTTCATAACATAGGAAATGGTTACTTTGATTCGTACTCGAAATCAGTTAAGCAGTCGAGCGTAAATAGCCGTAATTCATCAAGCGGCGGAATCAGTAGCGGAAAATAATATCAAATCATGACGAAGTGATGATTTGGGATGATTAGCATATAATATTAGATAACAGGAGGAAGATTTATGTTAGAAACAGCACTTGGAACATTGGTATATTTTTGTGTAGGACTTATAGTTATGATGATAGGATATTTTCTTATCGATCTTTGCATTCCACTTGATTTCCCAAAGGAAATTGCAGAGGGTAATAAGAGTGTAGGCTGGGTTTCAGCAGGAATCTATGCTGCACTCGGTTTCGTAATCAGAGCTGCAATTATTTCAGCTCCTACTGTAGATTCAGGGAATTTGTTAAAGGGAACAATCAGCACAGTAGTATATTCAGCAATTGGAATTGCGGCCCTTATCCTTGCTTACTTCATTGTTGATATCGTTAATAAGAAATTTAACTTCAATGTTGCACTCAAGGAGAAAAATGAAGCGGCAGGTATCATGGTATTTGGTATCTTCCTCGGAATTGCATTCATCGTTAGTGGTGTAATTCAGTAAATATGAGTAATGAATTAGAAAAGAAGGATAATAAATGAGTAAGAAGTACAGACTTCTAATGCTTACTACTTTGATTATTTCTGGATGCTCGATGTGTTATGAGCTGATAATCAGTGCGGTGAGTTCATACCTTTTAGGTAATAGTACACTTCAATATTCAATTACAATTGGACTTTATATGGCGGCTCTTGGCTTTGGCTCCTACGTGTCAAAGTATTTTAAGAAGAGTCTGTTTAATGTATTTGTCACAATAGAGATAAGCATAGGAATAGTGGGAGGGATTAGTTCGCTCCTGCTTTTCCTTGCAAACATATATATAGCCAACTACGATGTTGTGATGTACATCGAGATTATACTTATTGGAACTTTAGCGGGAGCAGAAATCCCTATTATGACAAGAATCATAGAAGCGGACGAGAATAATCTTTCGGTTACGCTTTCATCAATATTCAGCTTTGATTATATAGGAGGACTTCTGGGAGCGATTGCATTTCCGCTTTTACTTCTTCCAAAGCTTGGATATTTTGCAACCTCATTTTTATGTGGCCTGCTAAATCTCAGCGCAGCTATACTAATTATCTGGAAGTTTGGGGATAATGTTAAGCATGTTAGAAGCTATCTTGTAATTGCAGCTTTTGTGGCCTTATCAATGATTGCAGGTATTGTTTTTGCGGACAATATCACAAATGAAATTGAGGGCGGTCTTTACAGAGATCAGATTATTATGATTGAGCAGACAGAGTACCAAAAGATAGTTGTAACCAAGCATAAGGACGATGTAAGACTATATATAGATGGTAACTGTCAGTTTTCGACTGCAGATGAATACAGATATCACGAGGCCCTGGTTCATATTCCGATGAGCGAGGCAAAGAACCACACCAATATACTCATCCTTGGTGGTGGAGATGGTATGGCGGTTAGAGAGGTGCTTAAATATGACGATGTAGCATCCATCGATTTGGTAGATCTGGATGCAGAGATGATAAGAATATGTTCTACCAATAAAAATATTACAGATATCAATAAGGGCAGTCTTAAGTCAGAAAAGCTCCATATCTACAATATGGATGCTTATAAATATCTGGAGGATTCAAAAAAGCTATATGATGTTATTATAGTTGATCTTCCTGATCCAAATAGTGAATCTCTTAACAAGCTATATTCAAATATATTCTACAGAATGTGCAAGAATACCCTTGAGGAGGACGGCGTGATGGTGGTCCAGTCAACAAGTCCGTACTATGCAAAAAATGCATACTGGTGCATCAATAAGACTATTGCAAGTGAGGGGCTTAACGTAAAGGCATATCATATTCAGGTTCCGGCCTTCGGAGACTGGGGCTTTAATATGGCTAGTAAAAGAGAGCTGACGGAAGATTTAACATTTGAGATTGAAACAAGGTATCTTACATCTGAGAATGTAAAGGCATTATTTCAGTTTGGTAAGGACGAGATAGCAGAGGATGTTGAGGTAAATCATCTCACAAAACCAGTTCTTATGGAGTATTATAATAAGGCTGTAGATGACTGGAATTAGAAAAAAGCAATATTTTAGAGGAGATAAGAATGAAGGTTGTAATTCTTGCGGGCGGATTTGGAACAAGGATAAGTGAAGAGAGCATTCTTGTGCCAAAGCCAATGGTGGAGATAGGTGGAATGCCTATTTTGTGGCATATAATGAAGGAATATTCTCATTATGGATTTAATGAGTTTATAATCTGTGCAGGTTATAAGCAGGCATATATAAAGCAGTGGTTCGCTGACTACTTTATGTCCTCTAGTGATGTCACCTTTGATTACTCAGATGGTCAGAATAATATTACAATCGAGGAGTGTCATACAGAGCCATGGAAGGTTACAATCGTTGACACTGGATACAATACTATGACCGGTGGAAGAATTAAGAGAATTAAGAGGTATGTTGGGGACGAGGCATTTCTTATGACCTACGGTGATGCGGTATGTGATGTTGATATTAATAAGCTTTTAGAGTTTCATAAGGAGCATGGAAGAATTGCAACATTAACCTCAGTTTTGGTTAATCAAAGCAAGGGAGTCTTAGACATTAGTGAGGTTGGCGCGGTCAAATCCTTCAGAGAGAAGCATTCTTCTGATGGAACTCCTATAAATGCAGGATATATGGTTCTTGAGCCTGAGGTATTTGATTACCTTGAGGGGGATGAGACAGTTTTCGAGAAGGAGCCGATAGAGAGACTTGCTGCAAATGGAGAGCTTATGAGCTATAGACACGATGGCTACTGGCAGTGCATGGATTCCATGAGAGAAAAGCAGCTGCTTGAGAAAATCTGGCAGAGCAAAAAGGCACCATGGAAGGTATGGTAGGATGAGTTGGCTGCGACCTAACTATTTAGGACGAGCCATCATATAATAGAGGAGATATTTTAGATGAGCAGATGGAATAGTGAGAAGGAAGCAAGAGAGGAGATACTCAGCCTTGTTGCTGATTTCTATAATGAATATAAAAAACCTGAGCAGGATAAGAGCTTCACTCCTGGAGACAGATTGTCCTATGCCAGCCGAGTGTATGACGAGAAGGAGATGCAGTCACTGGTTGATTCTGCGCTTGACTTCTGGCTTACTACAGGAAGATTCAGTGCTGAATTTGAGAATAATTTCAAGAAATGGATTGGAGTAAAATATGCAAACCTGGTAAACAGTGGTTCTTCAGCAAACCTGATTGCATTTATGGTACTCACAGCTCCTGAGCTTAAGGAGAGAAGGATAAATAAGGGAGACGAGGTGATTACCGTTGCCTGTGGATTCCCAACAACAATAGCACCGATAATTCAGTACGGAGCAGTTCCGGTTTTTGTTGATGTGACTGTTCCAGAGTATAACATAGATATCTCAGCACTTGAAAAAGCAAGGAGCGAGAAGACAAAGGCAGTTATGATTGCACATACACTGGGCAATCCATTTGATCTTAAGGCGGTTAAGGAATTTTGCGACAGATACAACCTGTGGCTGGTTGAAGATAACTGCGATGCTTTGGGATCAAAATACACCATAGATGGTGTTACAAAGTATACAGGAACCTGGGGTGATATTGGAACCTCAAGCTTTTACCCACCTCACCATATGACAATGGGAGAGGGCGGTATGGTATACACCGACAATCCACTTTTAGATAAGCTTATTAAGAGCTACCGTGACTGGGGACGAGACTGTATCTGCAGCTCAGGTCATGACAATATGTGTGGTCACAGATTTGAGGGACAGTTCGGTGAGCTTCCTTATGGATACGACCATAAGTATGTCTACAGTCATTTCGGTTATAACCTTAAGGTTACAGATATGCAGGCAGCAGTTGGTGTGGAGCAGCTTAAGAAGTTCCCTTCCTTCATTGAGAGAAGGCGATATAACTGGGACCGACTTAGAAAGGCATTAGAAGTGGTTTCTGACAAGCTGATTCTTCCAGAGCCTTGTGAAGGAAGTGAGCCTTCATGGTTTGGATTTTTAATCAGTGTCAGGGAGGATGCCGGGGTTACAAGAAATGAAGTGACTTCATTTATTGAGAAGCATAACATTCAGACAAGACTTCTGTTCAGTGGTAATATTATCAAGCATCCATGCTTTGACGAATACAGAAACACTGATTCATACAGAGTAGTTGGAGATTTAGAGAATACAGAATTCATAATGAATAATACCTTCTGGGTAGGTGTATACCCGGGAATGACAGATGAAAAGCTTGATTATATGGCAAGTATTATAATCGAGGCGGTTAGTAAGAGAGGTTAGGCTTATATGGCTAGAAGCATAAAACTTTTGGATTGTTCACTGAGAGACGGTGGCTATATAAATGATTGGAATTTCGGGCATGACAACCTGGTAAGTGTATTCGAGAGGGTTGTTGATGCGGGGGTCGATATTCTTGAGATAGGTTTTTTGGATGAGAGAAGAGAGTTCGACATTAACAGAAGTATTATGCCTGACACTGACTGTGTGGAGAAGATTTACGGTGGTTTAGACAGAAAGAATACCATGATAGTAGGTATGATTGACTACGGTACCTGCGGACTTTCTAATATAAAGCCAAGAAGCGAAGCATTTATCGATGGAATACGTGTAATCTTCAAGAAGCATTTAAGGAACGAGGCACTGGCATTTTGTAAGAGCTTGAAGGAGCTTGGATACATCGTATTTGCGCAGCTTGTATCAGTTACAAGCTACACAGATGAGGAGATGGTTGACTTAACAAGACTTGCCAATATTGCAAAGCCTGATGCAGTTTCCATGGTTGATACCTACGGTCTTATGCACCAGAACAACCTGCTTCACTACTTCGAGATACTGAATGCTAATCTGGACAAGGAAATTGGAATTGGCTACCACGGTCACAATAATTTTCAGATGGGCTATGCGAACTGTATAGAGTTTCTAAATAAAAGCAGAGAGTACGACAGAGATATCGTAGTTGATGGCACACTTTACGGAATGGGTAAGGGAGCCGGAAATGCTCCTATTGAGCTCGTTTCAATGCATCTTAACAGTACCTATGGCAAGAACTACAATATTAATCAGCTTTTGGAGGCAATTGACTCAAACATAATGCCGATTACAAACAGTACGGCATGGGGCTACAATATGTATCACTACATAGCAGCTATAAATGCCTGTCATCCAAACTATGTAACTTACCTTGTGAATCAGAGAACGCTCTCTATTCAGTCGGTTAATGATATTTTAGCAAAGCTCAGTGGTGATAAAAAGCTTCTGTATGACGGAAAGCTGATAGAGGAGCTTTACTATAATTATCTTGACGTTGAGGTTGATGATAAAAGTGAGATAGATAGATTGACAGAGGCTTTGGACAACAGGAAGATACTTCTTCTTGGACCTGGCAATAACATTAATATCCAGAAGGAAAGGATAGATGCGTTTTTGGCAAAGGAAAATCCTGTAGTAATTTCGGTGAATTTTATTCCGGAGAGAATTAAAACAGATTATATCTTCCTGTCAAATGCAAAAAGATATGTTCAGCTTGCGTCGAGGATGAGTAAGGAGGGAGACATTCCTGTTATTTCAACCTCAAATGTTACAAAGACAAATGGAGAATTTGAGTATAAGCTTAGATATTCTTCACTTCTTTGTGGTGAGAAGGAGTTTAGGAATAATTCATTTCTCATGCTATTAAAGGTTATGAAAAGGCTTGGCAAGAAACTTGTATATCTTGCTGGCTTTGACGGATATACTGATGAATTCCACATGAATTATGTGGATAAAAAGCTTGAGTACCATTACAGCGATATGAAATCCAAGGAGATTAATGAGGCTGTAAGTGAGGCACTAAGTGAGTTTAAGGGCGAGATTACGCTCGAATTTATTACAGATACACTCTACAGATTATAGATGAGTGCTGGAGGTAGATTATGAAGATAAAGCTGGCAAAATATATGGCAGACTTTTTTGTGGCAAATAATATCACAGACTGCTTCACAATAACAGGTGGTGGTGCCATGCATTTAAATGATGCATTTGGACATAAGGAGGGTATGACCTGTACCTACAACCACCATGAGCAGGCATCAGCAATTGCTGCGGAAGGCTATGCAAGGCTTACTGGAAAAATTGCACTTTGCTGCGTGACTAGTGGACCTGGTGGAACAAATGCCATGACAGGAGTTATGGGAGGCTGGGTTGATTCAATCCCTATGTTTATTGTGTCTGGTCAGGTTAAGAGAGAGACAACACTTTGGAGTACTGAGGTGCCACTTAGACAACTGGGTGATCAGGAGTTCAATATAGTTGATGCTGCAAAGACTATGACAAAATACGCAGTCATGATAACAAAGCCAGAGGAAATCAGATATCACCTTGAAAAGGCACTTTATCTTGCGACAAACGGAAGACCGGGACCGGTTTGGCTTGACATTCCGCTTGATGTTCAGGCGGCAGTTATTGAAACAGATGAGCTTTGGGGCTTTGATCCATCAGAGCTTGATAAGCCTGAAAAACCAGAATATGATGAGAAGCTTACAGACGAAATACTAGGTAAGATTAGGGCAGCAAAAAGACCGGTTATTCTTGCAGGAACAGGAATCAGGGTTGCTGGTGCCTACCATGAATTTTTGGAAGCAGTTGACAAGCTCGGAATTCCAGTTATAACAGCCTGGAATGCTCATGATTTACTTTGGAAGGACCATCCATATTTTGCCGGAAAGCCTGGCACTGTAGGAACAAGAGGAGGAAACTTTGTAGCCCAGAATTCAGACCTTCTGATTGTCTTTGGCTGCAGAATGAACATAAGAATTATCAGCTACAACAAGCATCAGTTTGCATGCGATGCATATAAAATTGTAGTTGACATTGATGAAAATGAACTTAGGAAACCAACAGTTAAGGTTGATATGCCTGTACATGCTGATGTTAAGGATGTGCTAAGAAGCATTTCAAACTCTGACTATGTTTCAGATAATGAGAGCCATAAGAGGTGGCTTAAGTGGTGCAGAGATATTGATGCAAGATATCCTGCAACAAGGAAGGAATTCTACGATACAAATTATCCGATGAATCCTTATGCATTTATGACAGAATTCTTTTCCGGCCTAGAGGAGGGCGACAAGGTCATTTGTGGAAATGGCTCAGCCTGTGTAATAACCTTCCAGGCCTGCGACATTAAGAAGAACCAGAGACTATTTACAAACTCAGGCTGTGCTGCTATGGGCTACGGCTTCCCTGCTGCAATAGGAGCAGCTGTTGCCACAAAGGGAGAGAGAGTAGTATGTGTCGATGGTGATGGAAGCTTCCAGATGAATATTCAGGAGCTTCAGACGGTTGTATATAATAAGCTGAATATTAAGATATTCTATCTGAATAATAACGGCTATCATTCTATAAGGCAGACACAGACAAACATCTTTAACCCGCCAATGGTTGGGGTTTGCGATGGAAATGGACTGAGCTTCCCGGATGCTGAAAAGATTGCATATGCCTATGGAATACCATTTGTGAGAATTGATAAAACTGATGAAGCGTGTGAGCTTACTAAGAAGGTTCTTTCCATGGAAGGACCAGTTTTCTGTGAGGTCGTGGTTGACCCTTCTCAGAATTTTGAGCCAAAGCTTTCATCAAAGGTTCTTCCGGATGGAAGAATTGTATCTCCATCTCTTGACGATATGTCCCCATTTTTGGATAGAGAAGAGTACGAGTCTATAAAGAAGAGTATTGAGGAATTGTAAATTGGAAAATGTTATCATAACAGGCCCTACTGGAGCAGTTGGCAGAGCGCTAATTGATGAGCTTTTGAAAAAGGAAATCAAGGTTACTGCAGTTTGTCACGAGGGTTCGAAGCGGGCAGCAGAGCTCGAACAACTGAATAATGTCAGGGTTGTTTATCTTAATCTTGATAGAATTAGCAGTCTGCCGGATTTACTTATGGGCGAGAGTTATGATACATTTTATCATCTTGCCTGGGATGGAACCTTTGGAAATACTAGAAACAATATGCCGGGCCAGATAAATAATATCAGATATTCCATCGACGCAGTAAATGCTGCAAAAAAACTTGGAGTCATACGATTTATTGGAGCGGGTTCACAGGCTGAGTACGGAAGAGTTAGTGAGAGTCTTAAATCAGACACGCCGGCATTTCCTGAAAATGGCTATGGTATGGCTAAGCTCTGCGCCGGACAGATGACAAGAGAGCTCTGCAATACTCTTGACATTGAGCATATTTGGGTTAGAATATTAAGCGTTTTTGGACCGCATGATGGAGACGATACTATGGTATCCCAGGTGATTAAAAAGCTTCTTTCTGGAGAGATTCTTCCACTCTCGAAGGGAGAACAGATTTGGGACTATCTTTATTCGAAGGACTGTGGACGTGCCATGTACCTTGTGGGTGAGAAGGGCGTTTCAGAAAAGGTTTATGTTATAGGAAGTGGAAAGAAGAGACATTTGTCTGAATTTATAAAGACCATGAGAGATATCATTAATCCTGAGGTTGAGATAGAAAGGGGAATGGGACTTATCCCCTACTCAGATAAACAGGTTATGCATCTTGTGGCAGACATAAGTGAACTTATAAATGACACCGGTTTTCAAATAGAGTACTCCTTTGAAGAGGGAGTGAGGGAAACCGTAGAATTCATAAAGAATAACATGTAGTCCTATTTTATTTCAGGAGTAATTATTATGAAGAAAATCAGCGTTATGATTCCATGCTTTAACGAGGTGGAAAATGTAGTGCCTATAAGTGAGGCGGTTGTGAAGGTACTAACTACCCAGCTTCCGCAGTATGATTATGAGCTTCTTTTTATAGACAATGCATCAAGTGATGGAACAAGAGATAAGCTCAGATATCTATGCAAGATTAATAAAAAGATAAAAGCAATATTCAATGTTACCAACTTTGGACAGTTTAATTCTCCGTTTCATGGAATGTGTCAGACGACAGGCGACTGTACAATAACCATGTGCTGTGATTTCCAGGATCCACCAGAGATGATTCCAAAGTTTGTTGCCGAGTGGGAAAAGGGACACAGAATTGTAAGTGGAGTAAAGACCTCAAGCAAGGAAAACAAGCTTGTTTACCTGCTCAGAACAATTTACTACAAAATGATTAAGAATATGTCCAGTGTTAAAATGATTGAGCATTTTACAGGCTTCGGACTTTATGATAAGACATTTATTTCGCTACTTCGGGAGCTGGATGATCCGATTCCATTTGTAAGAGGAATTGTTGCTGAATATGGAGAGGGCTTTAACCTGACTACAGTTGAGTATGAACAGCCAAAGCGAAGAGCAGGAAAGACTCATAATAATTTTTATACACTCTATGATGCAGCAATGCTTAGTATCACCTCTTATACAAAGGTTGCGCTCAGACTTTGTACCTTCGTAGGAGGCATTTGTTCGTTTATCAGTATTATGGTAGGTATCGTCTACCTTATTATGAAGCTTACTCATTGGAACAACTTTTCAGCGGGTGTTGCACCGCTTACAATTGGTATGTTTATAATTGCCGGAGTTCAGCTTTTCTTCATAGGAATTATGGGAGAGTACATCCTGAATATCAATACTCGAGTTATCAACAGACCGGTTGTTGTGGAGGAATTAAGACTCAACTTTGATGATGAGAGAACTAGGAAAAAGAAACCACGCCCAGAAGAAAATAGCATGAAGGTGGATGAAGATTTTAAGAAGGAGCATAAGCTTGACAAAAGCACCTTCAGAGCTTAGGAGCTTGAACTATGATATATAATTTTGAATATTTTAAAGAATTCTATAATGGAAAAAGAGTCCTTGTAACTGGCCATACAGGCTTCAAGGGAAGCTGGATGTGTATGGTTCTGTCAATGCTTGGCGCGAAGGTAACAGGGTATTCCTTAGACCCGACAGATGAGGAAATGCTCTTTGAGCTTTGTGATATTAAAAGCAAGGTTAACTCAGTGACGGGGGATATTAGAAACCTGGAGGCTCTTAAGAGGGTGTTTGATGAGACTAAGCCGGAGATAGTAATCCATATGGCTGCCCAGCCTCTTGTTAGGGAATCCTACATAAATCCGGTTTACACCTATGATGTAAACGTGATGGGCACAGTAAATGTTTTAGAGTGCATAAGACTTTGTGATTCAGTGAAATCAGCTATAAATGTCACAACCGACAAGGTTTATAAGAACTCTGAGAAGGGGGATGGCTTTACCGAGGAGGAGGAGCTTAATGGATATGACCCTTACTCTAATTCAAAATCCTGCTCAGAGCTTGTTACAAGCAGCTACATAAATTCATATTTTAATAATATGGAGGTTGAAGTCTCTACTATGAGAGCAGGAAATGTAATCGGTGGAGGAGATTTCGCAAAGGACAGAATTATTCCTGACTGCTATAGGGCTATGGCTAAGGGTGAGGATATAATTCTTAGAAATCCATACGCAGTGAGACCATTTCAGCATGTGCTTGAACCGGTTATGGCATATCTTCTTCTGGCTAAGCTTCAGTATGAGGATAAGGGATATCAGTCAAGCTACAACATTGGTCCTGAGCTTTCTGACTGTGTTGAGGTTGGAAGGCTTACAGATTTATTTATAGGAGCCTGGGAGAAATACACAGGTGTTAAAAAGGACTGGATAAATAAGCATGACGGGGGCCCCCATGAGGCAGGCTTTTTAAGACTTGACTGCTGTAAGATAAAGGAAAGGCTTTTGTGGAAGGCAAGATGGGATATAAAAGCAGCGGTAGATAAAACAGTAGAGTGGTACGCCGCATATTTAGATAAGAAGGATATGAGCGAGGTTACAAAAAGACAGATAACAGAGTTTTTGCAGGATTAAGGAGTGCATAAATGAGTAATAAGGAAATCGTCGAGGGAATCGATGAGATAAAATCAGAAATAAAATCAGAAATTAAATCAGAAATTAAATCAGAAGCAGATACTGACAAACAGTCTGAAAACGCGACTGATAATGAGACTGATAATAAAGCTGAGACAAATGAAAGTAAAATTGTAAAAATCAGTGCATTTACCAAGTTTGTCAACATCTATGAAAAGACAGATACATTTTCAAGACTGGATTACGTTTTGTTTGCATTATGTGCACTGTTTTGCTTTTTCAGCTTTGCCCATGCAGATATCATGTACACAGGAAACCGTTCATGGATTATGTATAACGGCTTCTTTAAGTTTTATGACAATGTAAGCGCGTGGTCAGGGGATTACGGTGCGAACTATTTCCCATCAACCTTTATTGTGTATGCGATATGGAATCTGCCACTTAAGCTGCTTGGTGTGAACGGTCCTAGTGCACTGCTTGATTTTAGATATGGAATGACACTCTGGTACAAGCTGCTGCCAGTTGCAGCATTTGTAGCATCCTGTGTACTTATCTATAAGATAGGAATTCTTATTGGTCTTAAGGAGAAGAGAGCTAAGCTTGCAATGTATGCATTTATGACTATGCCAGTCTGCTTCTTCAGTCAGTTTGTATTTTCACAGTGTGATATATTCACGGTATTCTTCATGCTGCTTGGAATCTACTATTTCTATAGAAATGAAAAGTATGACATGCTCAGATTTGCAGCATTTACGGGAATTTCAATAACCTTTAAGTATTTTACGGCTGTAATATTATTTGTGTTTATTCTGCTCAGACATAAGAAGGTTGTAGAGATTATCAAGTACTCAGTGGTTGGCGCACTTCCAATCGGTATTGAGTACCTTATATTCAGAAACTCAGTGGGATTTCAGAAGAGTGTTCTTGGCTTTGGCGTATTAAACTATGCAAATGATATGAACCTTTCAACCGGAGTAGCTTCCCTAAGCTACATGAAGGTTGCCTGTGTGGTAGTTGTTTTAGCTGCATATTTTATTAAGCCAAAGGATAAAAAGGATGAGATTGCATGGTCTTTATATCTCTCCTGCGGAGCAATAGTTGCATTGTTCGGATTCTCAAGATGGCATCCACAGTGGCTCATTGTTGCGGCACCAATCTGGGTTCTCAGTGCAATTATCAATAGGAACTTTGAAAAATTCATGTGGGTCGACCTTGGACTTATGTTTGTGCTTCATTTCTACTGCGTATATGTATTCATCGGACATATGGGCGAGGGTGTTGCAATGCATATGATCTGGAACAAGGTATTTAACGTGATTGATATGTGGTACCACGCAGCCTATGTAACACCGATGATTAGCACGAACACAACGCTTTCATTCTTCACAGCTATTCTTATTATACTATTTATATTTAAGCATCCTAAGTATACGCTGGAGGATTTCTCGGAGCCTGAGGATAAGAGAAGCCATATGCATGTTATGAGACTCAGACTTATTGCGACATTTATTATGGTTACAATACCAACCTTCTTTGCACTTTACGTTAACACAAAGCAGGCAAATACTAACCTTATTGTTGGTACAAATTATGCAAACATTGAGATGACGGAGGGTAAGTATGTAAGTCAGCAGCTTCCAACCTTAGAGGGAACCCTGTCATCGATAAGCTTCAGAGTAAATTCTCTCGAGGCTGACACTGATGCAATTCTTCATATGACAATTACTGATGAGGCAGGCGGTCTGGTTTACTACTACGACTTTACATATGATGAATTGAAAACTGTTGCTTCACCTAAAAATGAGGAATGTGGCGGCGGAAGGTATAAGCATTTCTTTGAGACACCGCTTGAGATTCAGGGAACAAGAAACTTCACTCTTAATTTCTACGTTACCGGAAATGAATCAGATTATGATTACACCCTCTCTGTAGGACAGAATAAGAGTGCACCATGTCATGTAATTGTAGATGGAGTATGTACAGATGATGCACTTGATGTTTCGTACATTAATGTATATAAAACCTTTAAGGAAGCACACGATGCTTATATAAAAAAGATAAGCTATTAATGAGATAAATATAAATAATGAAGCTAAATCGTTCATATAACACAAAACGAAATATAATAGTTGGAGAGATTGATAAAATCTCAGGCGTAATCCTGCCCTTTATTGTAAGGACAATGATTATTCATCTGATAGGAGCGGAATACCTCGGTCTTACGGGGTTATTCTACTCTATTATTCAGATGCTCAATTTAGTCGAGATGGGCTTTGGAACAGCTATTATTTACAGCATGTATAAACCAATCGCGGACAATGACACCAAAAAGATTAATGCACTTCTTAAGTTTTATGGTGTTATATATAGAAGAGTTGGAATCGCAGTTACAATCATTGGGCTTATGTTAATGCCATTTCTCAGGTATTTCATAAGCGGTGAGATTCCAGAGGATACAAATATTTACATATTGTATCTGATATATCTTCTTAATCCTGCTATTGGTTTTTTTGTATTTCCAAACAGAAAGGCGATTCTTACAGCCCACCAGAGAGATGATATCGGAGGGAAAATCCATATCTGGACGCAGCTAACAATGTATATTGTTCAGGCAATAGGAGTGTGGCTTACAAAGGATTATTATCTTTATGCATTAACACTTCCTCTTTCATCACTGGTTTACAGCATATTGTGTGCGAGAAAGTCCAAGCAGAAATACCCTGACTACTATAGTGAGGGAGAGCTCGACAAAGAAACCTATGCAGATATCAAGCATCAGGTTTATGGACTTATGATTAGAAAGGTTGCAACCCTTTCTAGAAATGCATTTGATTCGATATTTGTCTCTGCATATCTTGGGCTCACAATGAATACAATTTATTCGAATTATTACTATATTATGGATTCAGTGGTGGTGATAATCGCAGTGGTCAAAACCTCTATGGCTGGAGGGGTTGGAAACAGTATCGCAATGGAATCAAAACAGAAAAATCTGGCGGATATGAATAAGATAAACTTCCTTTTTATGTGGATTGGTGGATTCTGTTCAATATGTATGCTCTGTTTGTACCAGCCGTTTATGAGGCTTTGGGTAGGAGAGGATATGACACTGTCATTTGGAATAGCCTTACTTTTCTCGATATATTTTTATATACTAAAGATGGCAGATATAAGAATACTTTACTCCGAGTCGGCTGGAATATGGTGGCAGCAGAGATATCTTTCGGTGCTTGAGGCTATATTTAACCTGGTTTTAAACTGGACGCTCATTCAGTTTATGGGACTTGAGGGAATTATAATCGCAACACTCATCTCGTATTTTGTATTTAATTTTATTGGTGGTGCGGTAATACTTTTCAGACACTACTTTACTGAGGGGGGAATTGCCGGGTACTTCCTTTCACACTTCAGATATATGCTCATTACAGTTTTTGTAGGAGCCGTAACTTATTATGTGACATCACTCATAAGCACAACACTAATTCTGGAACTTATTTTTAAGGGCATGATATGTATGGTGCTGCCAAATATTTTGTATATACTTATCTATTTTAAGACAAAGGATTTTAAAAATAGTATCGGACTAATTACGGGAATCCTGAAGAAAAGGAAATAGTAAGAGATTATTTATATAAATAGCAAGTATCGTGAGGAAATGATATGAAAGATAAAACCTGGATATATAACAGCTTGGAAGAAATTGAAGATGAAATAGTAAAGTCAGACACAAGGGTTATAAGCTTTGATCTTTTTGACACTCTGGTGGTAAGGCCAGTTGAGAGGTGCGAGGATGTGTTCGAGATGCTGGACCATTTTTACGCAAATCTTTCTGAGGCAATGATAAGCTTTGCGAAGCTCCGAATAGAGGCAGAGTCTGTGCTGAGAAGAAGAATAATTAATAAAGAGCTTGAGACTGAGGATATAAAGCTTACGGATATATACATGGTCCTTCAAAGTGAATTTGGGATACCAGAGTATGTCTGCAAGAAGATGCTCTCACATGAGATGGAGCTTGAGCTTAGTATCTTAAGACCGAGAAAAAGTGGAAAGCGATTATTTGAAAAAGCGATAGAATCAGGAAAAAGGGTTGTTATCTGTTCGGATATGTATCTTGAGAAGGATCATATAAAAAGTATTCTTGATGCAAATGGATATGGAGGAGTAGAAGAAATATTTGTTTCATCAGAGGCTGGACTTAGAAAGATATCGGGCAATCTTTACACCTATATGGCAAAGGAGCTAGGTGTAAAACCTGAGGATATTCTTCACATTGGAGATAATGAGGAGAGCGACTGCAGAGTAGCCAGTTTAAATGGACTTAATGCCGCATACCTTCCTAATACCATAAAAATGTACTATTCCTATGGCTGTGGACACCAGGTAGAAAAAATCTGTCATGACCTTACTGACTGGCAGGTTGCTGGAAACAGCGTTGGTATAGGTGCAATGAGACAGATGGCCGCTAACAAATATTTTGATGATCCCTTCAGATTGTTCTGCCCTGAGTCTGACTACAATATGGATCCATATTTTGTTGGCTATGGAGCTCTGGGAATGGAGCTTCTTGCACTTACAAGATGGATTATGGATAACATTAGAGTAAATAATATAGACAGGATGATATTTGCGGCAAGAGATGGATATCTTCCTATGAAGGCCTTTGAGATTTTGAGAAAGTATGATGATAGCATTCCTGTGTGTGAGTACGCACACATTTCGAGAAGATCTCTTCTTTCTGCAATAATGCTTAAGAAGGAGGATCTTTATGCACTTCCGGTTGATATAACCTACCAGACACCAGCAAAGCTTATGGTGCTTCTTGATTTTTGCCACAGTGCAAGCAGTGAAGAGTATGTAAAGGACGGGAAAATTCTTGGACTGGATAAGGATGAGAATTTGACCAAGGATACATTTATCAGATTTATTAAGGCATTTAATGAAAACTACTACAGTTTAGAAAAGCATGAGAAGTCGATTGGGAAGATAAAGGAGTACTTGACTTCTGGAAAAGAGGTAAGGGTTACCAATACCTCTGCAATATTCGACATGGGCTATAGTGGAAGAATTCCGGCTGCAATCTATAAGGCGACCGGACTCAGTCCTAGAATACTTTTCTTCCACGGAGATACTAGGGACAGCTTCAGGTATCAGAAGAAAACAGGAATGAAGATAGATTGCTTCATTGATTTCAAACCGTATATGGAGTCGTCAATGAGGGAGTATTCATACCTTGAGGCAGCAGCCTCATGCATAGGCTATGATGATGATATTAATCCGGTGTTTGATATTGGACCAGCCCCAGGTTATTCTGATGCATGTGAGAAGATGCAGAGGGGGGCTCTTGATTTTATAGCAGATTTTATGGAGTTCTTTAGTGAGTTTAAGGACGAGGTTCAGTTTAGAAATCATGACGCGGCTATGCCATTTGAGGCATTTTTAAGATTTTGCTCTGAGAAGGATAAGGAGATTTACGAGAGCGTTCTTATTGATGATGAGCTTTGGGGTGGAAGAAGAGATATCAATCTGAAGTATTTGATGAACTCAAGGCTTAGTAAGATACCTGAATATGCGAGATGAAAATGAAGAGGTAGAAGATGAAAGAATTAATTGAAGAAGTATTCAAAAAAAGCCTGAGGGACTTAGGAGACAAGACGGACAGCAAAATGCTTTCAAAAAAGCTTGCAGAAAATATCAGTGCTTCAAAGGATTTTGAACTTCATGAGGCCTTTAGCCCGCTTAGAGAGTCAGAATTCAACTGGTATGAGATGAAAAACAATTCAAAAATACTTGAGATTGGCGCAGGCTATGGTGCAGTGACCGGGCTCTTTTTGTCAAAGGGAGGATTTGTTACAGCCATAACAGAGCCGGATAAGGCTGATTTATTAAAGAGAAGATACGAGGGTGAGAAGCTTTCGGTTTTAACGACACCTCTTTATTATGATGATATTTTGGGTTGTGTAAAGAGTATTTCGGAAAAGTATGATTATATAGTGCTTGAGGATGCGGGTTACGAGACTGATAAGCTTTACACACTGCTTGATGCGCTTTTGAAAAGACTCTTAAGTGGCGGAAAGCTGCTTATGACTGTGAATAACAGATTCGGATTAAAGTATTTTCTTGGTGCAAAGGATCCATACTCTGGACTTCCGTTTGATGGTGTGAATGGATATTTAGAAGGAGTAGATAAGGGTGACAGGAAATGTCTCAGTCATATGGAGATAGACAAGGCAGTTTCAGGTATTGAGGGAGCAAAGTATAAGTTTTATTATCCAGTTCCGGATAAAAGGATGCCGCAGCTTATCTTTACTGATGATTACAAAAACGGAATAAACGCAGCAGAGAGGCTTATTGATTACAATTATGAGGATAAGCTTATGCTTGGCGTTGAACACAGAATGTTCCTTGAGATGATAGATGACGGAGCGCTTCCATTTATGGCTAATTCGTTCATCGTTGAAATAACAAGAGATGGTGAGTTGTCAGATATTAAGTATGCAGTGACGACAACTGACAGAGGAGTTCAGTGCGGTGCAGCAACAACCATTCGAGAAGATGATATGGTTGTGAAGAGACCACTCTTTGCAGGTGGAGATTCTAACCTGAAAAAGCTTAATGAATATACAAAGCTCCTTTCAGAGGCCGGAGTGCCAATCCTTCCAAATGAATACACGGAAGATGAATTCGGATATAAGCTTACGATGCCATTTTCAAATGGATGCGGGTTAAGCCTTTATCTTAAGGATCTGGCCGTCACAGATGGGGAGAAATTCATCAGGATATTTGATGATATATTTGCATGCATAAAGCTTGCGAAGGAAAAGACTGGTATAACCTTCATCGACCTTGCTCCTTGTAACGCCTTTTATATAGAGGAGACTGACAGCATTCTTTTCTATGACCAGGAGTTTGCCATGGAGGATGCAGCGTGCGAATTCGCAATGTACAGAACTATAAAGTATTTCTATGATTCTCAGAGAAGTGTTGAGACATATATTCCAAAAAGGAAGATGCTTGAAAGATATAAAATTACTGATGATATGATTTCTGGATTTGAAATTAAGGAAGCTGAATTTATAAATAGCATTAGAAATACAGATAATTACAATATGATGTATAAGTTCGCAACACCTGATTATAAGAAGATACAAGGAAGGATGAAAACTGTTGCGAGAAGAATAGAGGAGTCGGAGGATAAAGCTGAAAAGCCATACAAGGTAGGATACGTGCCTGGAGTGTATGACCTTTTCCACACTGGACACCTCAGACTATTTGAAAGATGCAAGGCAAGATGTGAATATCTTATTGTCGGAGTTCTGACAGATGAACTGGTTGAGTTCTATAAAGGACATAAAACGGTTATTTCATATGAAAACAGAGCCAGGGTTATAGAGGCTCTGAAGTGTGTAGATGAGGTGATTCCAGTTGATTTCTCAAACACAGACAAGCTTGATGCCTGGAACCAGCTTCACTATGATTGCCATTTTTCAGGAGATGACCATGTCAATCACTGGAATGATGTCTGGGAGGAATTAAAGAAGAGAGGTTCTAATATGGAATTTTTTTCATATACAGAGGGAATTAGCAGTACACAGATTAGAAATACAATGAAAAAGGACTAAAATCATATCGATGAAAAAAGCATTTATAAATTAATTTATTGATATAAGGTCTAAAAAAGATTATAATATATGTATGTGGTTCACGAAGGGGTTAATATTAGGTGGACTATCAAAATTTTCTATATGGAGGAGTAAAAATGAAAAACTATTTTGATCTTACAGGACAGGTTGCAGTTGTAACAGGAGCTTCTACAGGACTTGGTCTTCAGATGGCTAAGGCATTTGCAAGCCAGGGAGCAAATCTTGTACTTATGGCAAGAAGACAGAATCTTCTTGATGAGAATAAGGCAGCTATCGAGGCTGAATTTGGTGTTAAGGTTCTTGCTTATGCCTGTGACATTACTGATACAGAGAAGGTTAAGGGAGCAGTTGCAGCAACAATAGCAGAGTTTGGCAGAGTTGATATCCTTGTTAATAATGCTGGTACAGGAGCAGTTGCACCAACAGTTGATATTACAGATGATCAGTTCAACAACGAATTAAAGATTGACTTATTTGGTTCATTCGTATGTGCAAGAGAGTTTGGTAAGGAGATGATCAAGGCTCAGTACGGACGTATCATCAATATCGCATCTATGTATGGTCTTGTTGGTAATATGGCAGCCTGCTGTGCACCATACCATGCAGCAAAGGGTGGTGTTGTTAATATGACAAGAGCACTTGCAGCTGAGTGGGGTAAGGAAGGCATTACTGTAAATGCTATCTGCCCAGGTTACTTCTGGACACCACTTACAAAGGATACTCTTGAGACAGACTGGTTTGCAGAGTACGCTAAGGGATCTATTCCACTTGGAAGATATGGTAAGGAAGGCGAGCTTGACTCAACAGCATTATTCCTTGCTTCACCTGCATCATCATATGTAAACGGACAGAATATCGCAGTTGACGGTGGTTACACAGCTATCTAATAACTATACTAAATGCTCCGAGTCCTTTGTGACTCGGAGTTTTTTTATTCATAAAGAGTTTGCAATAAGATGAATTCTTGTTATAATACTCAGTATATCAAAATTATTTTAGGAGGTTATTATGGGGGATCATAAGAGAGATACCTGGGCGTCGAGAGGAACCTTTATTCTCGCTGCAGTAGGTTCTGCGGTAGGACTTGGAAATGCGTGGAGATTTCCTGGACTTGCGGCAAAGCACGGAGGAGGAACATTTTTATTTGTATACCTGATTGCACTTTTTGCAATTGGAATACCACTTCTTATGATGGAGGTTTCCATCGCTCGTAAGTTCCACAAGGGAGCAGGCGAGTCAATGAGAGGAATTAACAGGAAAACAGAGTTTATTGGATGGGCAGCTACATCCAATGCATTTGTAATTGTAACCTATTATGCGGTTGTATTTGCATGGGTGTTACTTATGTTAGCTTACTCATATAAGTTTGCTGGCATGACAGGAGATACAGAGGCGGCATCGAACCTCTTTGCGGAGGTTACCCAGACAAGCTGGGATGTGACAGGATATTCAATTCCAATTCCTGTACTCGTTGCATTTGTCGTTGCATGGATTGCAATTTATATGTGCATCAGAAATGGAGCAAGCTCAGTTGGCAAGGTTGTTAAGTACACAGTTTTTCTTCCAGTATTACTTCTGCTTGTTATGGCAGTTAAGGGATGTACAATGCCTGGCTCAGGAGAGGGCTTGAAGATGCTCTTTATTCCACAGCTTGAGGCGTTTAAGGATCCTTCACTTTGGGTTGACGCTATCGGACAGGTATTCTACAGCTTATCAATTATGATGGCTATTATGTTTGCCTACGGTTCATATCTTGATGAGAAGGCAAATGTTGCTACAGACTGTATTATCATTGCTCTTTCGGACGTTGCAGTTTCAATTCTTTCAGGAATTGTTATGTTCTCAACAATGGGTGGAGTAGGAATGCTTGATTCTATTTCCTCATCAGGAATTGCGACAGCATTCATTATTTATCCGCAGGCTATCGTAAGCCTTACATCAAACGGTGTATTTAATGCAATATTTGGAGCAGTATTTTACCTTATGCTTGTGACACTTGCAATTGACTCAGCCTTCTCAATCGTTGAGGGTGTATCCGCATCAGTCGCAGATAAGTTTAAGTTTAACCCAAGGAAGACAACAAAGGGCATTTGTGCGGTAGCAATGGTAATTTCAGTTCTCTACACAACAAGAGCTGGTCTTGCATGGCTGGATATCGTAGATAACTGGACAAACCAGATTAACCTTATTGTAATCGGTGTTATGGAATGTATCGCAATTGGTTACTGCTTTGACACTAACAAGGTTCTTAAGCAGGTTAACAGAAACACAGAAGGCTTCAAGATGCCAGCCTGGTGGTTTAATACCTCAATCAAATTTGTGGCACCAGCACTCCTTGCAGGACTTTTCATCTGGAATATGATTGACCTCTTTGTAAAGAAGGGCGGACACTATGGATATCCACTCTGGGCAGAAATCGCTGCAGGATGGGTTGTTTCAGGTCTCGTATTCATCAGTGGTTTCATTATCAGAATCATTATCAACAATAAGAAGAAAAAAGGCTTTGTTGAGAATGAAATCGTATGGAAGGATTAACAATAAAATATTTCTCCGAAAATGAAATCGTAAAAAGGATTAAAATAGAGGATTAATATATAGGATTAATTCACTAAGAAAAATAAAAAATATGTTGACAGATAAATTCTCCTATGGTATTCTATCACTCGATGAACTGCCGTAGACAGTAGGTGCCGTAAGGCGTAAGGATTAAAACACCTACCGAGGGAAGAAATCGTTTGACATAGTTTGAATGAATTTTTGCTCCCAGTCTTAATGGCTGGGAGCTTTTTTTATCGCAGAGCCGCATAAGGAAGATTGCCCTAAAGGGCATGCAGCTCGCGGGCAAGCATGAGGGAATAAATTCCCACCTGCTTGATTCATAAGCTTGACGGTTATTAAATAAGGCGTTCTCAAATATTAAAAGGAGGTGCATTATTTTGGCAAAGATCGAACTTAAGCAGCCTATCGTTGAAGAAATCAAGGCTAACTTAGACGGAGCAAAGGCTATGGTATTAGTTGATTACCGTGGACTTACAGTTGCACAGGACACAGTTCTTCGTAAGACAGCCAGAGAGAATGGTTTAGTATACAAGGTATACAAGAACACTATGGTACATCTTGCAATTCAGGGAACTGAGTTTGAGGCACTTGATAAGGACTTAGAGGGACCTACAGCAGTAGTTATTTCTAAGGAAGACGCTACAGCTCCTGCAAGAGAGATGGCAAAGTTCGCTAAGACAGCAGACAAGCTTCAGTTAAAGAGTGGTGTTGTTGATGGCGAGTACTATGATACTAAGGGTATTATGCAGATTGCTGAAATTCCTTCAAAGGAAGTTCTTCTTTCAAGATTACTTGGAAGTATGCAGTCACCTATCGCTAACTTCGCTCGTGTTATTAAGCAGATTGCAGAGAAGGAAGAGGCTTAATTATAGGCTTAACCTAGCAGCTTAATCACAGAGTTAGCAAACAGTCGTACAGTACGACACAAAAGATTTATTTTATATTATATTTAATGGAGGATTAAAAAATGACAACTCAGGAATTTATCGAAGAGATCAAGAAATTATCAGTATTAGAGTTAAATGACCTTGTAAAGGCTTGTGAAGAGGAATTTGGCGTTTCTGCATCAGCAGGTGTTGTAGTTGCTGCAGCTGCAGCTGCTCCAGCTGAGGAGGAGAAGGACGAGTTCGACGTTGAGCTTACAGAGGTTGGACCAAACAAGGTTAAGGTTATCAAGGTTGTACGTGATTGTACAGGTCTTGGACTTAAGGAAGCTAAGGACGTTGTTGATGGCGCTCCTAAGGTTCTTAAGGAGGCTGCTTCAAAGGCAGAGGCTGAGGAGATTAAGACTAAGTTAGAGGCAGAGGGAGCTAAGGTTACATTAAAGTAATTTGATCCTTAAATCTAATTCTTAGATGATTATACGGTGAAGCACTTCGGTGCTTTGCCGTATTTTAATTTAAAAATATTATCTATTTTAATGCTATAATTTAGAATATATATTTCTAATCATAATACTAATCATTTTACGGCTAGTTTTCTGTTTTACCAGCTGGTTTACTTATATAAAAGTGCAGCTGTCATACATTTTCTGCCACAAGGATGTGGGGTACTCCAGCGGTTCTTTTGCTGGGATAAAATAATTGAAAATCCATATAAAAAATTGTTGACACGCCTTAGGTGTTGTACTATAATCGAATAATGTCATTATAGGCTAGTATGGAATAATGCGCCAGTATGCCATTATGAAGGACTATGTCTATTGTTGAATTATTTTTTTAAGGGGTGAACGCGTCAATGAAAAAGTACAGAATGAGGCCAACAAAATCTGGAAAAAGCATAAGAATGAGCTATTCCAGCAAACAAGAAGTTCTGGATATGCCAAACCTTATTGAAGTGCAGGTAAGTTCTTATAACTGGTTCCTTACAGAAGGACTTACAGAGGTCTTCAAGGATATTTCTCCTATCACTGACTATACAGGCAATCTTAGCCTTGAGTTTGGTGATTTCAAGTTATATGAAGAGGATAAGAAGTATACTATTGAAGAGTGCAAGGAAAGAGATGCTACATATGCAGCTCCACTTAAGGTTAATGTCAGACTTCGTAACAATGAAACATCCGAGATTAAGCAGGAGGAGATCTTTATCGGTGACCTTCCACTTATGACTGCTACAGGCACATTTGTAATTAATGGTGCAGAAAGAGTAATCGTAAGCCAGCTTGTTCGTTCTCCAGGTATATATTACGCTATCGGTCATGATAAGACTGGTAAGACCTTATATTCATGCACAGTTATTCCTAACCGTGGTGCATGGCTTGAGTACGAGACTGATTCAAATGATGTATTCTATGTTCGTGTTGACCGTACAAGAAAGGTACCTATATCTGTTCTTATACGTTCTCTTGGCGTTGGTACAGACGATGAGATTCTTGAGCTCTTTGGAGATGAGCCAAAGCTTCGTGCAAGCTTTGAGAAGGATCCTTCTAAGACTAGCGATGAGGGTCTTCTTGAGTTATACAGAAAGATCAGACCAGGTGAACCACTTGCAGTTGAAAGTGCAAAAAATCTTGTAGAGAGTATGTTCTTTGACGCTAGAAGATACGATCTCGCAAAGGTCGGTAGATATAAATTTAATAAGAAGCTTGCATTAAAGAATCGAGTTTCAGGTTTGATGCTCACAGAGGATGTTATTGACCCAACTACAGGAGAGCTTATGTTCTCAGCTGGTGAGTTCGTGACAAGAGAGAGCGCAAAGCAGATTCAGGATGCAGCAGTTCCATACATTTTCGTACAGACTGAGCTTGGCACAACTAAGGTTCTTTCTAATATGATGGTAGACCTTAGCGCATATGTTAGCTTTGATCCTCAGGAGGCAGGTATTACAGAGGATGTTTACTATCCGGTACTTGTAAAGCTCCTTGAAGATAACGATGATGAGGAGGAATTAAAGGAAGCAATTAAGAGAAGTGTTAATGAACTTATTCCAAAGCACATTACTAAGGAAGATATTTTCGCTTCTATCAACTACAATATGCACCTTGAGTATGGTGTTGGAAACTCTGACGATATTGATCACCTCGGCAATAGACGTATCAGAGCAGTTGGTGAGCTCCTTCAGAATCAGTATAGAATAGGTCTTTCTAGACTTGAGAGAGTAGTTCGTGAGAGAATGACAACTCAGGACGTTGACACAATGTCTCCAAAGAACCTTATTAATATAAAGCCGGTAACTGCAGCAGTTAAGGAGTTCTTCGGATCTTCTCAGCTTTCACAGTTCATGGATCAGAACAACCCACTTTCAGAGCTTACTCATAAGAGACGTTTATCAGCACTTGGACCTGGTGGTCTTTCAAGAGA
>DCHE01000045.1 GCA_002314775.1 Lachnospiraceae bacterium UBA1760 | reverse complement strand
TAACTTAAGACCGAATGCCATGTTATCGTAAACTGACATGTGTGGGTAAAGAGCGTAGTTCTGGAATACCATCGCGATATCTCTATCCTTTGGCTCTACGTCGTTAACAAGTCTGTCACCGATCCATAACTCACCTGAGCTGATATCCTCAAGTCCTGCGATCATACGAAGTGTTGTTGACTTACCACATCCAGAAGGTCCAACGAAGATGATGAACTCCTTATCTGCGATCTCAAGGTTGAAATCCTTAACAGCGTTAAAGCCGTTTGGGTAAATCTTGTAAATATTCTTTAATGATAAACTAGCCATTTTTATTCCTCCTATAGCTATCTTTTTTTTCGTTTTTAACTATATGTCATTCTATACTATTTCATTTTTATATGCCATATTAGAAATGTATAATTTTTATTTTTTTCTTTTGTTTAAATTGTATATTGTTAAATAAATATTATTAATAATCACTAAAAATCCTGATTCTTTTTTGCACTTAAGTACGTTTTATTCGGTAGTTTGCCCAAAAAACGTTTCCAGTTCGTATATTCAAAATATCAATATCATTCATTTTTTGGCGATTTTTCTCATTTATTCTTCAGAATAATTGTGTAAAACAGACAAAATATAGAAAAAATGGAGCAGCTTCTAGCTAAAGCCACTCCATATTTTACATATTTACTATTAATATTACTATTAATAATAGTACTAATTCTGGTTAATAATATCTGATGCACCAATTACGATAAATATCTTAACACCGTTAACATCTGCATCTGTCTTACTCTGGTCAAGAGAACCTACAACGAACTCTGCATTTGGGAAGTACTGCTTTAAATCCTCTCCAATACCCTGCTCTGCTACAAATATCTTGGTATTCTCAAGCTTCTCTCTGTAGTTATGAGCATCAATGTTTGTGTATCCATAGCCAGCTAAGGTTGACTTCCAGGTTCCTGCAAGACCCTTTGTTCCTGTAGCATTTAAGACCTCAATCTTTAAGTCTTTAGATGATGCCTCAGTCTCCTCTTCTGCCGCCTCAGAGGTCTCCTCTGTATCGGTATTTTGCTCATAGTTCTCAATATCCTCCGGATCAGCACCATTGTCCTCTGTAAGTACTGATTCATCTGCTGTTGTAGACTCTGAGTTATGTTCATTTATCTTCTTGGCAGTGATAAGCTTCTTAGCAAGAATAACGCTTAACACTACGATAACTATCGCAAGTATTATTACTACTGTTCTCAAAAGTGACGAAAAGAATACCGCTACCGGGTTCTTTCTCTTTCTCCTCATTTTTATATTCCTCCAATTTCTTTCCAACGGATGCCTCAATCAGGTCAATTGGGCATTTCTCAAATATTCCCGATTAGTATAGCAAATGTCTTTTATATTTTCAACTGTTTAAATCTATGTTACACTAATTTAAGGTTTTATTAATGATTTAAAGACTGGAGATTATACAATATGAATAATTTAAAGGATGTCCATAATATAAATGACAGGTCTAAGGTAGCCATAGTTACCGGAGCCAGCAGAGGAATCGGTGCGGCCACAGCAAGAAGACTCTGTGAGGAGGGAATCGTTTATGCGATTGGTCTTTGCTGTAAGAACAGCAGGAACGAGCTTCTTGAGCTGGCCGAGGAGCTCAGAGCCTTAGACGTCAAAGTATTTACCTACTACGGAGATATTTCCGATTATAAATTCTGTGAGGAGATGATTTCGGACCTTTACCGCGAGACCGGAAGGATTGATATACTGATTAACAATGCAGCCATTTCCTATGTGGGACTTCTTATGGATATGACTCCATCAGACTGGCAGGAGTCCGTTGGCGTGAATCTTAATTCCGTGTTTAACACCTGCAAGCTTGTTGTTCCACACATGCTTAACAAGGGCGGTCAGATTATAAATGTCTCTTCAGTCTGGGGACTTTGCGGCGCTTCCATGGAGGTTTGCTACTCCGCTACTAAAGGGGCTGTAAACACCTTCACGAAGGCTCTTGCCAAGGAGCTTGCCCTGTCAAAAATCAGTGTAAATGCCATCGCCTTTGGGGCTGTTGACACCGAGATGAATGCCCACCTTAGTGCCGAGGAAAAATCAGAGCTTGAGGATTCCATCGCAATCGGAAGAATGGCAACTGTAACTGAAGCCGCTGACACCATAATCGGACTTCTCAACATGCCAGGTTATCTGACAGGCGAAGTAATTAAGGTTGATGGTGGCTGGATATAATAAATCTATTTCGAAAGGAGCATAAAAATGAGTAATACCTTCATTGAATTTTTCTCAAATGAGGCACTTGAGAACATAATGGTTCTTCTAAAATACAAACCGGACAATTTAATCTTCATCGGTCAAAAGCACAACATGGTAACAAGGAAGATTAATAACACAAAGCAGTTTGCAAAAAATGTATCACCTGACACTAAGCTTAGATTCATCGAGGTTTCCCGTGACAATATTGACGAGATAATAAGGGTCATTGAGGAGCTGTGCGACGAGTTCCCTGACTGCCAGTTTGAGCTTACCGGCGGTGCTGAGCTTGTTCTTATCGCCTACGGAATAGTATCCGCAAAGAGGAAGCTTAACTCTCTCCGAATTGACCCCTACACAAACATTGAAATTGTAAATAATGACCGTGCAAATGCAAAGCTGAACCCCGACCTCAGTACCTCCGTTGAGGATAATATTATTCTCCACGGCGGAGTTATGACACAGTACAGCGGACGTAACGAGTGGAAGTTCACCCCTGAATTTTTAGCTAATGTAAGAGAAATCTGGGATATTGCAAAGCTGGACATTCCAGGCTGGATCAAGGCTTGTAATGAAATTGCTGAAGCAATCAAAAAATGTCCTCACGACAGTTCCTATATGTATAGAATTCCAAGAAGACTTCTCACCTCCTCCTCTGAGCTCCTACTTATGCTCGAGGGTATTCATATGATAAAGGATATGACTGTCAGCCAGACTCACCTTGCCTTCCGTTTCAAGAACAAATGGATTCAGCAGATAGTGAGCAAGGTAGGCAATATACTTGAGCTTCATGTTTACGAGGTTGTGACCAGAAAGGGAAGCATTTTTACCTCCGCAGAAATTGGAGCTATCATAGACTGGGACGGCAAGATGGCCTCCCACTCCTACGATTCAAGCTATGACACTACAAATGAAATCGACGTAATAGCTATGAGAAATGTAGTTCCAACCTTCATTTCCTGCAAGATTGGAAAGGCCGACAGTCTTGCTCTCCACGAGCTTGAAACCATAACTACCCGTTTTGGCGGAGGCTATGCAAGAAAGGCTCTTGTTATGGCCCAGTCTGTAAATGGTTCGTCCGGCGGCCAGAGCTTCTTCAAGCAGCGTGCTAAGGATATGCAGATATGGGTAATTGACAATGTTGCTTCAATGTCCGACGAGGAGCTTATGAGACGTCTCAAGATAAGCCAGGATTTGTCCTAAATCGGATTTTGACTATCCATATTAAAAAAACACCCTGCAAAACAATTCTGAAAGGTACATCCTTTCAATATTGTTTTGCAGGGTGTTTTTTATGTTATCTGTATTATATTACTTAGCGTAATTTTCGAATTTTGTATACTTGCCAAGCCATACAAGATCGATTGAGCCCGTAGAACCAGATCTCTGCTTTGCAACTATAATCTCTGCGATACCAGGTCTTTCTGACTCCGGGTTATAGTAATCATCTCTGTAGATGAACATTACAACGTCGGCATCCTGCTCGATGGCTCCTGACTCTCTTAAGTCAGCAAGAACCGGCTTGTGGTCTGGTCTTGAGTCAACTGCACGGTTAAGCTGTGAAAGTGCAATAACCGGAACCTTCAGCTCTCTTGCAACATTCTTTAAGGCTCTTGAAACCTCTGAGATGAACTGCTGTCTGGACTCAACAGGACGATTACTGTTCATCAGCTGGAGGTAATCGATAACAATAAGTCCGATGTCTCTGGTCTGCTTAAGCTTTCTGCAGATTGAACGAAGCTCGGCTATTGTGATACCTGAGTTATCTATAATATAAATTGGTGCATTTGAAATGTTTTCTGAGGATTCTACCACCTTATCCCAGTCGTCATCTCCAAGGTCACCCGTCTTAAGTGCCTGGGCGTCAACCATGGAATCCTGTGCGATGAGACGGGATGCAAGCTGCTCCTTACTCATCTCGAGAGAAAACATTGCAACCGGTATTTTCTTTTTAACTGCTACATGATGTGCGATGTTGAGTACAAATGCAGTCTTACCCATAGCTGGTCTTGCTGCAACAAGGATAAGCTCTCCTCCATGGAGTCCTGTAAGCTTATTGTCAAGATCGATAAAGCCTGTTGGAACACCTGTTACTCGTCCACTGTTTCTTGATGCCTCTTCAACCTCCTCGAGGAAGTTTACTACGACCTTGCTCATAGGAACAATGTCCTCCTGGCCATTTCTGCTCTGGGAAAGCTTAAACACTGCCTGCTCAGCCTGCTCGAGAATTGTATCTGTGTCCTCTGAACCTACATAACAGCCCTTGGCGATATCATCTGTAATCTTTATCATCTGACGAAGTGTTGACTTGTCTCTGACTATCTCGGCATGCTGCACAGCATTTACTGATGTTGCAGTTTCTGCGATTATCCTACCGATAAACATAGGGTCTGTAAGCTCGTCTGGAACCTTCATGGCTCTGAGTTTATCTCTTACTATGATAGGCTCAACTGCCTTTCCCTCATTGTAGAGAGAAATCATTGCGTCGTAGAGTATTCCATACTGGACATTGTAAAAATCATCCTTGGAAAGAATATCATTTATATCAGCAATTACACTTCTATTCATAAGCATAGCACCGACAACCGCCTGCTCTGCAGCCATATCGTGAGGCTGAATCCTCTTTATGCTATTTTCTTCCATAAATTAATTGCTCCTACGCTTCAATTACCTTTACTGTAAGCTCTGCGGTTACTTCTGGGTGCAGCTTTACACCTACGATGAAGTTTCCAAGAGACTTAATTGGGTCCTTAATAACTATCTTCTTCTTATCGATATCAAGCTTAAGCTGCTTCTTTGCCTCCTCAGCAACCTCCTTTGATGAGATTGAGCCGAAGGTTCTTCCGCCCTCTCCAACCTTCATGGTCACTGTCACGATAGAGTCCTTAAGCTTCTCAGCAAGCTCCTTTGCTGCAGCAAGATTCTCAGCTGCAACCTTGGCCTCGTGAGCCTTCTTAAGCTTTAAGTCATTTAAATTCTTTGGTGTAGCCTCCACTCCAAGCTTCTTTGGGAGGATGAAGTTTCTAGCATAACCATCACTTATCTCAACTATCTGATCCTTCTTACCGTGTGACTTTACATCCTGTAATAAGATAACCTTCATTTAAATATCTCCTTCCTTGTACATCTTCTCAAGAACTTCCTTAAGTTCTCCGAAGAACTCTTCTCTGTCTTTATCCTTAAGCTGAGCACCTGCAATATTAGCATGTCCTCCGCCACTGAATTTTTCCATAATTACCTGAACATTAACATCATCAACCGAACGTGCACTTACAAACAGTGTATCATCCTTCTTCACCACTACAAATGAAGCCTTGATTCCGTCAACATTGAGAAGCTCATTTGCAACCTTGGCAGCAATTACTGTCGGTGCATCCTCCGACTCCTCTGGTTCAACATAGGAAAGGGCAAACATATTCATAAAGTTCTCTGCATTCGCAATACCCTTTGCTCTCTCCTTCATCTCGTTCATGTTGCTTCTGAACATCTTTCTCACTCTGGTTACGTCCGCACCAACCTGTCTTAGGTAGGAGGCTGCCTCGAAGGTTCTTACACCCGTCTTTGTGAGGAAGTTGTCTGTATCAATTAAGATTCCGGCATACATGGCATCTGCCTCAACCGGTCTAATCTTTGGTTTCTCGTTAATATACTGTAGTATCTCCGCAATCATCTCACAGGCAGAGCTTGCAAATGGCTCTATGTATGAGAGGGTTGCATTTCTTATTATCTCGTTTGACTGTCTGTGATGGTCAAATACAACCACCGGATGTACTACCGAGAGAAGCTCCTCGCACTCAGTAAGACTAGGTCTGTTTACATCAACAACAACAAGCAGTGTGTCTGAATCCACAAGGGAAAGTGCCTGCTCACTTGAGACAATCATATCTCCATAGATATTGCTGCCCTTAAAGCTTGTGATAAGTGGTCTTATGGCTGAGGTCACTTCATTTATTACAATATATGCCTTCTTGTGAAGGGTAGTTACAAGTCTGTAGACACCTACAGCGGAACCAAAGGAATCCGCATCCGGTCTCTTGTGACCCATGATAATTACCTTCTCCTTGGAAGCAAGAAGCTCCTCGAAGGCCTGGGCCTTTACTCTGGCCTTTACTCTTGTGGCCTTCTCAGTTCCGGCACTCTTACCACCGTAGTAGGTTACTGAATCACCAAGCTTTACTGCTGCCTGGTCTCCTCCACGTCCAAGTGCAAGACCGACCGCAACCTTTGCGTATTCATAGTTTGTGAGGAAGCTGTCACTTCCACAGCCGATACCAATACTTAAGGTGATTCTGATATCATTTCCAACATTCACGCCCTTAACCTCGTCTAAGATTGAGAACTTGTTGTCCTTCAGGATTGGCATGTACTTCTGTCTGTAAACGAAGAAATACTTATCCTTCTCGAGCTTCTTGGAAATGGCATCAATATTTATAAAATACTGATTAATCTTTCTGTCTACAAGAGCTGAGATAACAGGGTGCTTCATCTCAGGAAGAGAATCCATAACCTCATCATAATTATCAAGATAGAGAAGTCCTGCTATAAGCTTCTGCTCCTCATTCTCCTTCATATATCGCTTGAGCTCTGTAACATCAAAGAGATACATAACCACAACAATGTTGTCAGCCTTTTTCTCGCCCTCTGAATCTGACTCGAAAACACTCGTCAAATCCACTCGCTTTATCATGGCATTGTAGTACTTATCTCCGTACTCCATATCCATATTTACTGTTCCCTGGCTCTTAAATAATTCTGGTGTAAGAACAGGGAAATAATTATCAACATTTTTTCTGATTCTCTTGTTTTCATTTACCCCGACAACCTGGTGGAAAAGGCGGTTAGCCCAAAGAATCATACCCTCCTGGTCCATAATCGCATACGGAAGGGCTAAATCCTCAAGGAGCTCCTTCTGTATCTTTCCCTGCTCGAGAGCGTAGGTTACCAGAGTGGAATTAACGAGGGGTCTTAGCTTTACAAATGCAAGCACGACCGTAAGTAATACCACTGAGAATATACCAATTCCGATAAGTCCAAGTGTGGAATCTGCACCGTAGATTACGATGCAGGTCACAAGAAAAATTAATGTTAATACTATCGGTATTATGATAAGTGTATAAAGTTTTCTTTTTAAAGATCTTTCCTCATTCATACTCTTATACCTTGTTTATATTACTATTTTGAGAGTGCACTGATTCTTTCATTAACCTGTGCATAGGTCTCCTCATACTTCTTAAGCTTTGCCTTCTCCTCCTCAACCTTTGCGGCTGGAGCCTTGTCAACAAACTTAGGATTTGCAAGCATTCCTGAGGCACGCTTAATCTCGCCCTCAAGTCTCTGCTTCTCTTTATTTAATCTCTCGATTTCCTTTGCAATATCTACAAGCTCTGCAAATGGCATATAGATAACTGCGTCATGCATAATTACAGAAACTGCATCCTCACTTATACCTGCCTTGTCAGCCTGTACAAGCACCTCACTCGCATAGGCAAGTGTCTTGAAGAAGGCATTACTGTCTGTAAATACCTCTCTGATTTCTTCCTTCTCAGAAACAAGGTAAACTGTTGCCTTCTTAGAAGGTGCAACATTCATCTCTGTACGGATATTTCTGATGCCTCTTACAGCCTCCTTGATGATATCTACGCTGCTCTCTTCCTTTGCAAATGACCACTCATCCTTAAACTCAGGCCACTCGGAAACCATGATTGACTCCTCGTCGTCCTGAAGGTTGCAGAAGATTTCCTCTGAGATAAATGGCATATATGGATGAAGAAGCTTAAGTGCATTGATAAGAACTGTCTTAAGTGTCCAGAGTGCTGCTGCCTTTGTATCATCCTCATCGTTCCAGAGTCTTGGCTTAACCATCTCGATGTACCAGTCACAGAACTCCTCCCAGATGAAGTCATATACCTTCTGTACTGCAATACCAAGCTCGAACTTGTCCATGTTCTCTGTTACATCCTTAGCAAGAGTATTAACCTTTGAAAGGATCCACTTGTCAGCAAGTGTAAGCTTTGATAAGTCCATATTTGCAGGAATCTCAGCCTTTTCAAGGTTCATCATGATAAATCTTGATGCATTCCAAACCTTGTTTGCAAAGTTTCTTGAATTCTCAACACGCTCCATGTAGAAACGCATATCATTTCCAGGTGCATTACCTGTAATAAGTGTAAGTCTAAGTGCATCTGCACCGTACTTCTCGATAATCTCAAGTGGGTCGATACCATTTCCAAGTGACTTACTCATCTTACGACCCTTGTCATCACGAACAAGACCGTGGATAAGTACGTACTTAAATGGACTCTTTCCTGTCTGCTCAAGAGCAGAGAATACCATACGAACTACCCAGAAGAAGAT
>DCHE01000006.1:1120-2626 GCA_002314775.1 Lachnospiraceae bacterium UBA1760 | reverse complement strand
ACTATTAGCTTTGCCAAATATACATTTATAGGTTATACTTATCTAGCATTTAACCATAATAGCCGAAAGGAGAACGCTGCTCTATAAAATATTTAGCAGCAAATAAAAATATGAAATGTCCAAGCTGTGGAATTCCACTTTCAAGCATAGAAGAAAAATGTCCTGCCTGCGAGGCCGATTTGACGACCTTCAAAAAATCGAGAAGGAAGAAGCTTATCATTTCCCTTTCATCACTAGCAATACTAATAGTCATCCTACTTACCACCCTGCTTATCATAAAGAGCATTACAAAATACGATGGTAAATACTCCTACGTACCTGACAAGGATGTCCAGTTTTACTTAGATGAGCTTAATTACACCCTAGAGGATCTTAACATTAACTATTACATAGTGATAAAGAGTAATACCTTCGAGTTTACCACGACAAAAGACGGTAATCCAGAGACTGTAACTGGTGAGTTTTCCATTGAGGGCGAAGATGTCACCCTGAAGGGCGACGATATCACCTACAAAGGAAAGTACGATAAGGACACAAAGACAATTACAATAATAGCAGGTGACTCATCGATGACCTTCAAAAAGTCAGAGAGTAAAAAGTCCAAATAAAAAAGATGCCAAACACTAATTTTTAGCGTTTGGCATCTATTTTTATTCAGCCGTAAAGCAATCCTTGAAAGCCTTCTCTAAAAGACCATTTTGCTCTCCGACAAAGTAGGCACAGTAATAATCTCCGCCTCTTACAATAATTCCACCATCAATAATTGTAACCTTGTCCGGGTCATAGCTTGCAAATGTACCTCTTCTGTCATCTAAATGATTATGAAGAGCCTCTAAGCACTTTGCAGCGTCATTCTTATCCTTAAGCTTTACAATAGCAACCTCGTCAATATCTCCCTCGTCAAAGTACTTGTAGTAAAAATCATCGACAAGGCTGTAATCCATATCGCAAAAAACTGCAAACTTTCTTTCAGCATTCGCGTCCTTACCTGTAACCTCTGTCATGCCGGTTTTTGCAGCCTCGCAGCTGTTAATTGCATTTTTAACTGTATCCATACTTACAGTCTGCTCTTTATTGTCGCTATCACCACATGCATAAGCGAAAATAAAACAAACTGAAAGAGCTATGACTAATATTCTCTTAATTGTTTTCATCTGTTACCTCCTTATAATATGTATTGCCTCCTCCTTTTCGTCGGTGGCATATCGGTCGGAACCATACATAATTATGACTTCGTCATAATAGTTTCTCCCTACTGATTACATTCTTTATCCTGTGGATCTTCAACTGTATCAGGATTGAACAAATAACCCGACATATCAAGACCGAAAATCGACTGCATCAAATTCTTAATCTCCTCTCGCTTCTTATCGTCTATAGCAATGTTTGATTCAACGTCACTAGATTTCTCTATGAGAACACCAAGAATGTAGCTGCCATTTCCATCGTCGTACCATCTACCTGTAACATAGAAGAGTTCTTCACCTGACGTACCCTCTTCTGTAA
>DCHE01000006.1:0-1023 GCA_002314775.1 Lachnospiraceae bacterium UBA1760 | reverse complement strand
CTCAGCAAATGCTCCCATGTCCGCTGCATAGGTAATCTGACTTATAATTTCATTTGCAATATTAATATCTTCTTCTGTAAGCTGATTCTTGAAGCTGATATAGCTTACGTATTTTTTATTCTTTAGATTATCCTTAACAATCTTTGGGACGTCCATAATGGAATTAGCCTCAACCTTGTTCATGCAGGCATAAGAATACTTCTTACCCTTAGCATTTGGGAGGCTGTCTGAAGACCATTGATTTAAGGTCATCATCTCAGCATCTGTAAGGTTAAAGAAAGCGTATCGTCCCTCTCCCTTCTGGTTGTGAGCTGAATAAATATCAAGCTGATACCACTCATCCTCGATTTTTACTATATCCCAGGAATGGAATTCATTGTGAACTATATGACAGTCCATACCAAGCATATTGACAAGAAGTCTGAAGGTTGTTGCATAACCAACACAAACAGCTTGCTTAGAGGATAATACTCCGTGAGGAGTAAATGTATCCCCTGCGGATGTGCCCGGCATTGCAATCACGGTATTAGAATTATCGCCTCCGACATTATCACAGAGCCAGTCAAATAAAGCCTTTTCCTTCTCGTAATCAGTCATTCCATCCTTAATTACTTCGTCAAGTACAGCCTTAGCCATATCAAGAGTATCCTTATCCTCCGCAGAAAGCCCCTCTGTGTTTCCACTGATGTAAGCATCTGAGATTGCCTTTGTGCTCTTAATCTCATAAGAATCACCAATCTTATAGCCATCCTCAATATAAGTAGATGTCTGCTCAAGAGCCTTGGCCTTCTCCTCATACTGCTCCTCGATGTACTTCTTTACGAACTCATCCTGCTTCTTGTTCTTATCCATAACAGTAACTGAAAGACCAATTACTGCAGCAAGGCTCGCGAGTGTAATAGAAGAAAGAACCACATTTGCGATACCAAGCTTCGAAGCCTTCTTCTTCTCAGTCTTTACCACCTCAGTCTTAACCTCTTCAGTCTTAACCTCTTCAGCCTTAGTCTCCTCAGCCTTAGCCTC
>DCHE01000044.1:3892-4362 GCA_002314775.1 Lachnospiraceae bacterium UBA1760 | reverse complement strand
TTCATGGAATATCTTGATACATATGTCCATGATAAGAAAAACGGATCCTGGTATCATCAGCTTGATGAAAAGAATAATGTAATTGGCACAGTGTGGCCAGGAAAGTCTGACTTATACCATGCATTCCAGGCAACACTTATTCCTTACAGTGAGGTGTCTGTATCAATTGCTAAGGCGGTACTTGAGAACTTATAAAGAATTATAGATAACAATATATATGAATCAAAAATATGAGGGCAGAGTATATAAACTCCGCCCTCAATATTAATTAAGCATATTAGCCTTGACCTATTTGTGAGTCTTAAAGGCATATTTTATTTGTCTTCTTCAAGTCTCTTCTTGATTTCTTCAATTATTATTTCAAGAGCTTTGATACGTGCATACTTTTTATCTACAGATTCAAGGATGAACCATGGAGCTGCCTTTGTGCTTGTCTTTGCTATCATCTCGTCAATAGCACCTTCGTAGAG
>DCHE01000044.1:3627-3809 GCA_002314775.1 Lachnospiraceae bacterium UBA1760 | reverse complement strand
TTCTGTCTGTCAGTGAATCTTTCAAGCTGAGTATCCTTATCAATCTGGACCCAGAATTTAATTACTATTGCACCCCAGTCTGTTAAGTCGCGCTCAAATTCATTGATTTCGTTATAGGCTCTCTGCCAGTCATTCTCAGAACAGAAGCCTTCAAGTCTTTCAACCATAACTCTTCCGTACCA
>DCHE01000044.1:2914-3581 GCA_002314775.1 Lachnospiraceae bacterium UBA1760 | reverse complement strand
ATCTCCAGAGGAAATGTCTTTCCTTTTCGTCAGGAGTAGGACTTGCTATTGGGAATACTTCACAGCCTCTTGGGTCAAGGGCTGAAGCGATTCTCTTAATATTTCCACCCTTTCCGGCAGCATCCCAGCCTTCATAGGCAATGATGAGAGGAATCTTTTTCCTGTAGATTTTGTTATGAAGCTTTGATAATTCCTTCTGAAGCTCTTTAAGACGGGTTTTGTATTCTTCCTGTGTTAATACCTTATCTTTTAAATCTATTGAGGACAGGGGAGCACTCTTTGCCATATCAAATTTAGGAGTAGGAATTTCTGCAACCCATGGATTAGCAATTGCATCATCAATGGATGAAATAATGGTATTTGCTATATAGCGTTCAACCTCTTCCTTGTCATGTGATTTAATTATGTGCCATGGAGCAGCCTTAGTATCAGTAAGCTCCATGTACTTATCATATAATTTCTGGAATTTCTTATAGTTACAGTTCTGCCACACGTCTTCAGGTGTTACTCTCCAAGAGGTGTTTTTAGAATCAAGAAGCTTGCCAAGTCTGTCAGCCTGAGTATCCTTGTCGATATCCAGGAAGAACTTAACAACAAGATAACCATTGTCTCTTAACTGTCTTTCAAAATCAATAATGCTCTCAATTCGTCTCTTATATTCATCCTT
>DCHE01000044.1:2265-2842 GCA_002314775.1 Lachnospiraceae bacterium UBA1760 | reverse complement strand
AATGAGAACTGTCCCTGTCTTGGAAGTCTTGCTGCATGGCGATAGAGGAAGGGCTTTCTTTCCTCATCCTCAGACATTACATCCATGTTATAAACCTTGTAGAAACGTGGATCCATATACTTGATAATACTTGCAAGAGCAGAGCCCTTTCCGGCTGCACTCCAGCCTTCCAATACAACTACAACGGGTAATTTGGCATCCTTAATTATCTGCTGGCGCTTGGCCAGTTCGTTACGGTATTTTTCCTTTTCAATATTAGCCATAGTAGAATCTCCTTCTCAAAAAAATAATTCTTTTAACCCCTTTAATTCATAATGTTTCGATATATTTATTACAACATCTGTAAAGATTAGAATAAACTATATATAGGATAAAATTTTTTGGAACAAAAAACAATAATAAATGAGGCAATAAAGGAAGATTGCGTGGTAAAATATGTCTCAGTTGCAGATGACCACTTCTTCTACAGTTAGTAGAAATAAACTGGTCTATGCGGGTGTCGAACTCCCATACTATACAACAGAAGGTTTAGTAATATGAAATCTAAAAATATCGCCAGAGAAGAGCTTTTTGAAAG
>DCHE01000044.1:0-2170 GCA_002314775.1 Lachnospiraceae bacterium UBA1760 | reverse complement strand
ATGGTTTATAATTTGTCGGATACATACTTTGTAGGTGCGCTTAATGACCCTATTCAGAATGCAGCCATAACACTTGCAGCTCCTGCCATGACTCTGTTTTATGGAATAACCAATCTTTTTGGCATTGGTGCGTCAAGCCTTATGAGCAGAAGGATGGGAGAAAAGGATATTGATACTGTCAAGAGAGCATCAGCAACGGGTCTCTATCTGGCCCTTATTTTTGCTACACTATTGTCCGCGTCGACGCTCATTTTTAATACTCAGACGCTGCATATCCTGGGGACGGATGATATTACCTTTGCTGCTACAAAGGATTATATGTTTTGGACGGTTTGCCTTGGAGCTGTGCCAACTATCATGAGTATTGTATTTGGATACCTTCTTCGTGCAGAAGGAAGGTCCATGCAGGCTAGCATTGGTCAGATTAGTGGCTGTGTTCTTAATATTATTCTTGATCCATTTTTTATTCTGCCCTGGGGACTTGGACTTGGAGCGGCAGGTGCAGGCTTTGCCACATTTTTTGCCAACTGTTTATCATGCACTTATTTTTTGATACTGATAATACGGGAAAAAGAAAAAACCTATGTCTGTATTAATCCTAAGTTTGTCACATTTAAAAAGTATGTTATTGTTAGCATTCTGATTGTGGGAATTCCGGGAGTAATTCAGAATGTTCTGAATGTAACAAGCATGACAATTCTTAACAATATTGTAGCTACTTATGGAGCAAATACAGTTGCTGCAGTGGGTATAGCAAATAAGGTTAATCAGCTGCCTATTCAGATTGTCTTTGGTTTTACGCAGGGTGTAATGCCACTAATTGGATATAACTATGCCAGCAAAAATTATGGGAGGATGAAGGAAAGTATCAAAAAGACTTACATTCTTACCATTTCAACACTCATGGTAATTCTGATTCTCTTTAATGTTGCAGGTCAGCAGATAGTCAGACTTTTCATGGATAATGATGAGATAGTAAAAACTGGAGCCTGGTTCTTAAGTGGATTTGGTATCAGTCTTCCTTTTATGTGTGTTGATTTTATGTTAGTAGGAATTTCAATGGCATTTGGAATGGGAAAGCCTGCATTGATTTTTTCATTTGTCAGAAAGCTTGTACTTGAAATACCATTTATTATTTTGTTAAATCGATTTGCAGGTGTAATGGGAATTGCTTATGCCCAGTGTTCGACAGAAATAATCATGGCGGTTATAGCAGTATTTGTTCAGATATCCATTTTAAGTAAAGTTAAAAAGGATGTAGTTTGTCAGTAAAGATGTTCAGGTGATATAATACATCGTGTCTAAGGAGGAAAAGACTTATGGGCGGAAATATTATGGTATTTATTGATATCCTTTTATTTGGATATTTGTTAGTGGGAATTATCAATCCAAGTATCTGGATTCAGAAGGCGGAGCTTAAGAATGATGAAAACGAACAGAAAAAGATTCGTAAAATTGCAATTGGACTTATGGTTGTTGAAATAATCTTCTGCATTATCGAGTATGTTTTATAGTCGTAATATAGGAATCTGATATAAAGCAAATATACAAATTGGAAATCTGATAGAGATGACCGGTAAATCTAAAATGAGCTGACATTGAATCATGTCAGCTCATTTTTAAAATCCTATATTTGTATCAGTGATTAGATATCAGAGAATAAATCTTCCTTATAAACACCACCTGCAATAAGCTCCTTAAAGCTGTTTACTACAAGCTCCTTGTCTTCCTTATATGTAACACCAAACCACTTATCAGGAGTAGGAAGAACCTTAACACTCACTACCTTCTTCTGAAGGAGTTCATCAATGTAAATTGGAAGCAGATATTCTGCTGTAAGAATGTCATCTTTATGAGCTTCAAAGAATTCCACAAACCCCTTTTCTAGAAGGCCGATAAATTCTTTTGAAAGGCCCCACATATTCATGGAAACAAGAGATTCAACATCAATTACTTCATCTCCTGATGCGCATCCACTCTCTGTCTTAACAATGTTCTTGGTTTCTACAACATTGGTAAGATAACTTTCAGCATTCATCTTGCATATTCCACGTGTAACACCGCCATTATCTGAAAGAGTATTCTTAAGAACGAAGCCAGCCATACAAAGCTCTGTATCAGCATGTCCAGCTACAAGGAATTCATGAATTGACTTGAATGCTTCCTTGCC
>DCHE01000051.1 GCA_002314775.1 Lachnospiraceae bacterium UBA1760 | reverse complement strand
AACAAATGAATAATGAAAAGATTGATGAGCTGACACAGAAGCTAGAGGAAGGTCTTAAAGGAATGCTAAACAGTGATTCCTACAAAGCCTGGCTAAAATGTGTCAGCTCTTTTTATAACTATTCCTTTGCAAATACGATTCTCATATCCATGCAGGGAAGGGAGATAGAAGGCTTTGAAGGAATGATAGCCTCATACACTAAATGGAAGAGCATGGGGAGGACTGTAAAGAAGGGTGAAAAAGGCATAAGGATATTTGCACCTGCGCCAATAAAGAGAAAGGCTAAGAGCATTAATGAGAAGACTGGTGAAACTGAGGAAAAAGAGATAGTAATTAATGCCTTTAAAGCAGTTTCAGTATTTGACCTTTCTCAGACTAAGGGAAAGGAACTACCTAAAACAGTTACTGAGCTTAAGCTTTCCGTTGATAACTATGAGGAGGTTAAGAAAGCTCTTACAGATATATCACCTGTACCAATAGAGTTTAAGGAAATAAGAGGTGGAGCAAAGGGATACTTTTCGCCAACCAAGCAGATGATAGCCATAAAGGACGGAATGAGTGAAAGCCAGACTATAAAGACCATGATCCACGAGATAGCCCACAGCCTAGTTCATGACAAAAGCAAAAAGAGGTTAGAAGGCATAGATGAAAGCAAGGAAGAGAGCAGGTTATCAAAGGAAGTGACTGCAGAAAGTGTTGCATACATAGTTTCAGCCAGGCTTAACATTGATACCTCTCATTACAGCTTTGGATATATTGCGGGGTATGATGGCGACTTGAAGGGCTTTAAGGAAAGCCTAAAAAACATAAAGCTATGTGCAACAGAAATAATAAAGGGCTTAGAAGAGCGCTTAAATGAAAAGGAGAAAGCTAATTCTCTAATAGGAGCATTAGAGGAAGCAAATAGAAAAACAGAATCATCAAAGTCTAAGGAGGAAAAGAAACAATGTTTGATTCGATCTTAAATTTTGCATCAATGGGTGTATCAGCCTGGGGGGCAGTGTTAGCGATACTGGGAATTATTGATTTCTCAGAGGGACACTCACAAAGTAATCAGGCAAAGAAAAGCGATGGTATGGGAAAGATCATTGGTGGTGGCGTAATCATAGCCGTAGGAACAGTACTTGTGCCACAGCTAAGCTCATACTTAACATTTTAGGGGTGACATATGGCAGGATTTTCAAATGGAGGAGGAAGCAGTGGAGCAGGAGCTAGTGGCTGGACCAGTGGCGCAAATTCCATAACATCGATTCCCAGTGCGATAGGCAATTATTTCACCTCTGCAATGGCTGATATAAAAAACGAAATATATGTAGGTATTTATAATCAGTGTGCAGAGATATGGACTAAGATTGGCCAGGAATTTAACACGCAGCTTTCACACACAACAGATAACATCACTAATGGAATGAATAACACGTTTTCGGGTTCCCTATCTTTGATGCGAACCTTATCCCAGACAGTATTTATTCCCATAGCAGGTGTGTTTTTAACAGTGATTCTATGCTGGGAATTAGTGCAGATAATACAGAACTATAATACAAGCAATGACCTAAATATCCAGAGGATATTCTTAATATTATTAAAGCTTGGCATGTGCATAATGGTATGTTCAAGATCCTTTGATATAGTTATGTTTTTCTTCAATATTGGTCAGAGCGTATCAAGTAAGATAGCGGGGCATGCAGTTAATCCGACAGCATCCTTTGGATCCTTTGATACGGTGATACCACCCTTATCAGGTAATGCTGAGATAAAGGATATTATGTCGGTATTTATAGCACTCATCCTTGTACTAGTTGTAAGGATAGCGATGATCATTTTAACAATGCTTATATATGTAAAGGTGCTTTTGTGGTTTATGGAAGTACTTATATATTCGGCACCTGCATCAATCCCAATGGCAACATGGATGAACAGGGAATGGTCAATGCTTGGAATGAATTATTCAAGAAGGATGCTAGCATTAGCATTCGAAGGCCCATTTATGCTTTTGGTATTTACCATGTATGGAACGATAGTAAATGAAGCATCAAGTTTAGCAAGTGGAGGCGACTACATGACAACGATGATATGCACCTTGGGAGGAGCCTTTGCATGCTTCTTCATGCTTAAGCGAATTCCGCAGTTATCGATGTCAATATTTAGCGCACATTAGAAGGAGAGGATATGGCATATGTAGAGATTACAAAGGATTTCTCGAAGGTAAAAAAGACAATACCCGGCTTATCCTTTACGGTAAGACAGGTTGTAGCAATAGCAGCTGGAGGAGCAGTAGGAATACCGGTATTCTTACTGCTTTATTTACGCTTTGGGCTTGATACAACCATAGCGACCTTAGGACTGTTTTTAGCAGGAGGGCCGGTAGCTTTTGCCATTTTGTTTGAGAGAAATCAGATGGGAATTGAGAAGTGGTTAAAGATAATAATTAGATGCAAGTTTACCCATAACACAGACAGGGTATATGAGACAGAAAACCTGTATGAAACAAGAGAGAGACTAACTCGCCTAAGTAAGGAGGTAGACGAAATAATGTTTAAAGGGTTAAGCGACATGGAAAGAAGAAAAAAGGCAAATGAACCCAAAAAGGAGGTAAAGATTAACGGGCAGAAGATAAAGGTGCCCATGAGTGGAAAGATTGATTACAAAACTAAGAAGGAACTTGAAAAAGCTGTTAAGAAAGCAAAGCTTAAGGGCAAGATTCCAAGAACTATACAGGACACCATTCCATACGAAAGACCATACATAGACGGAATCATAGAGCATGAGAATGGATATTTTACAAAGACAATAAGGTTTGAGGATATCTCATACCAGTTACTTGATGAAGATCCCCAGAGGATATATCTAAAGCGGTGGAAGAACCTTTTAAATTTCTTTGATTCAGACATTCATTTTCAGTTTAACTACGGAAAGATGGAGATGGATAAAGATCTTTACAGTGAAAACTTTAAGGTGCCCCCACAGAATGATGCCTTTGACGTGATAAGAAAAGAATACTCTGACATGTTGACGGGGCAGTTTAAGAAGGGGACAAACAGCTTAAGAAAAGAGATGTATTTAACCTACGGAATACATGCAAACGGAATCAAGAATGCAAGGCTTAGGCTAGAGAGAATTGATAAGGCACTTATTAAGTTATTTGGATCCTTAGACTCAAAGGCAAAGGTCTTAAATGGCTATGAGAGATTAGAGCTTTTACATAGAATCTTCCATCCAGGGACTAAGGATAAGTTATTTTGGAACTTTGACATGCCAATAAAGACAGGGCTATCTAGTAAGGACTTTATAGCACCTGAAGCCTTGTCATTTAAAGGCAGCGAGTTTAATAATGCCAAGTATTTTAAGATGGGTGACAGGATATGTGCAGTCAGTTATTTTGAAATCTACTCAGCCGGAGCAGAGGACAGGGTATTAGCAGATATCTTGTCGCTTGACAGTAATGTATGGGTATCAATTCAGTCAGAGGTACTTGAAAGAGAAAGATCAATTAGCAAAGCAAAGGATGATCTAAACGATATCCAGGGTAAGATTCAGACCTATCAGAAGCATGCTGTCAGAACCGGCTTTGACATGGATTTATTACCACCAGAGCTTAAGCCATACGAGACTGGAGCTACTGCAAGAATAAAAGCTATTGAAAGCAAAGATGAGCAGATGATTAATACAACGATATTAATAATGCAGAGCGCAAATTCAAGAAAGGAATTAGAAAGCAACATCTTTGAGCTTGGAAGGATCCTATCAACATACCAGGGAAAATTAGAGAGAACATATTTCATGCAGGAGTAGGGCTTTAGATCTGTGCTTCCACTTGGATGTAATGAGGTAAATATCATAAGAACCTACTTATCAAGTGACCTTGGAATATTCATCCCATTTACGACAAAGGAACTCTTTACTGATGGCGGACAGTACTATGGTATGAACTCACTATCAAGCAATGTAATCATGATTGACAGGAAAAAACTAGTTAACCCCAATGGGTTAGTCTTTGGTGTTCCGGGTTCTGGTAAGACCTTCTTTGTAAAAAGAGAGATACAGGATGTCATGCTTAAGACTAAGGATGACAGAATAATCATTGATCCAGAGGGCGAATACAAGGGTGTAACTGAACTATATGATGGAAAGGTAATCCCTATATCCTTAAGCTCTGAGGTTTATATAAATCCAATGGAAGTAAGCCTAAATAACATAGATGTAAGCATTGACGAAGACTATAAGCCAATTTTAAGCAAATGTTCATTTATGGTATCCCTTCTTAACTTAATGCTAGGTGGAGAAAAGGGGAGATTAACAGAAAAAGAAAACTCCTGCATAGACAGGGCCTGCCAGATAGTCTATGAGAGATTCATGCAAAATCCTGTAGCTGAAAACATGCCTATTTTAGAGGACCTATATAAGGAACTTAAAAGCATGAAGGCACCATTTACAGAAGTTGGTGAGGGATTAGCTGCAGCGCTATCTCGATATGTAACAGGGTCACTTAAATACTTTAACCACCAGACAAGCATTGATTTATCAAACAGACTAATCTGCTTTGATTTAAAGGAAATGGATGCAGAACAGAGAGACATGACTATGTTTATCATAATGGACCTTATCTGGGGGAGGGTTGCTGAAAACAGAATCAATCACAAGTATACCTGGGTAGACATAGACGAGTTCCATTTACTTTTAAGAAACCCATCCACTGCAAGATATTCAGTTGAGATATGGAAGAGATTTAGAAAGTGGGGTGGAATACCAACAGGCATTACCCAGAACATAAAAGACTTATTTGCTTCATCCCAGATTCAGAACATCTTGGATACCACAAACTTTATAGCCATGCTTGAGCAGATGGGAGATGATGAGAAGCTATTAGCTGAGCACTTGGACATCATGGATGACGAGTGTGCCTACTTACATACCGGACAAAAGGGCCACGGCCTTTTATGGGTAGAAGGCGACATTGTTCCATTTGAAGATGAGTATCCGAAGGATACATTATCATACAAGGTAATGACAACGGATCCTAAGGAAGCAATGACAGATGGTGAGCTAAAGAAGATGATTGAAGGCTTTAAGCATGGATAGAAGGAAGTTTAAGACAAAGGCTAGGCCTGTGGAAAAAGAGGTAATTAATCCCAAGCTTATTAATTATCAAAAGCGCTTCAAATCCATGGCAGACGAATTTATAAATGCTGCCACCTACAGAGAGGATGAAGAAGAGGAAGAAAAGCCAAAAGATACCAGATACAGGGTTAAGAGCGTAAGGAGGAGAGCTTATCTAACAAAGGAGAAAGCAAGGCAAACTATAGGAAAAACCAAGCCCATGAAAGCCTTTGAAAACAGAAAAAGAACCTACGGCTATGACCCTGTAAGCAGGATGAAAGCAAAAAGGTACATGGCAAAGGGTGAGACAAAGAAAGCCGAGGAAACAGTAAATAAAAGCTACAAGAAATTCATAAAGAAAAGGATGTATAGGAGGGCATATTACGAGGGAGGAAGTAATAGCCCTCTTATTACATATATGCACTATAAGAGCCTTAAGAGGAAAGCAAACAAGAAGGCAACTAAGGAAATAAACAACACCATTAAAAGTGCCATAGGAGGCTTTCTTGGAAGCTTTCTTGGGGTGATTACAATCTTTGTAATTTCGATTTCCATAGTAGCCTTTGCCATTTACTTACTAATGGGACTTGTACAGGCGCTTGTTAATCCAAACGACATAGGGACTTTAACAAACACCTCTGAATCGGTTTCAGGGTTAATGAGCGACTATGAATATTACCTGAGGGATCCTGAGGGAATTAAGGAAACCAAAAGGCAGATTGAGGAATACAAGTTCCCGGGAATAACCATTGATGAATGGGTATTTGATGTACCGGATGATTACTCCTACGACATGCATTTATTTGCAGCATACTTTGCACAGAAATATGGTGAATACGAAGCCAGTATGGTGACAAGCGAAATAGAGGAGATCATAGGGAAGCTTTTTGATATAAACGTCTACATCGAAGAGGTGGAATATGAGGTTTATGAGGTAATAGGCACTGATGAAGAAGGCATCGACATCTGGGACTATGTTAGGCACATAAAACGCATCTGCCATGTAGAGGTTACAAGAAATAACCTTGAAGAAATAATAGGGGATATGGTTACTGATGCAGGCAGATACGAAGCATACCTAGAATCAGGAAATGGACAACAGGGATATGGCCCAATAATAGAAGCTGACTGGTATATAACATCGCCCTTTGGACACAGAACAGCCCCAAGCACTAACCAGGGAACGGGCTCAAGCAACCATAAGGGGGTAGATCTTAGGGCCGCAGTTGGAACAGCCATATATAGCCCCTTTACAGGGACAGTAACGGCTAGTTCATCAACCAAGGGCGGATACATGCTAAGTATAACAAACGAAAGTGGTTATAAGATCACCTTCATGCATTTATCAAGCAATAACGTTGTAGCAAATGGAAGTGAAATAAATAAGGGCGAGCTTGTAGCACTAAGTGGCAACACAGGAAACAGCTCTGGCCCCCACATACATGTACAGATGCAGGACGAGAGTGGAAATTACTTAGATCCGACATTCTATATTCCACAGCATGTAACTAATTAAAGGAGACACAATGCAGACAGAGGTTTTAGAGAAAAAATACAACAAGGAACTAAAGATAATAGCTGAGCACACAGCCATTGCAGATGACTTAAAGAAACGGATTGACGAAGCAAAGCATTTGGAAATAAGTGAAGTGATTAAGGCACTTAAGCTTAGCGTTCCTGAGACAAATGAGTTAATTAGATTCCTAAGAAGAGACAGGGAGACAGTAATAAAAATGATATGCGACAGTGAGATAAACAAAGGAGGAGAGATGGATGAAAGCAAGGATATGTAAGTTACTTATTACACTGACTGCAGTCGCTATAGCCTTAAGTCCGGTTAGAGTTTTAGCCGGCGGGGTGGATGAGAGCGATTACGTTTACTTAAGCGTTAAGGGAGCAAGTGAGGGAGAATACACATACGCCCTTGATAGCATGGCCCCGGAAAGCTTTGGGACTAAGAGCGAATTTAAGGTATTAAAGGATACAAACCATACCATCTATGTTAAGGATGCAGATGGCAATATTTCAAAAAGCAAATATGACACAGTATCCGCAAATACAACAAAGGATGAAACTTATAAATACACAAGGAAAGAGACAGATGACGATGATGGCCAGGCGACTGTAAAAGAGAATATCATAACAGATGGAAGCAGCAAATCTGAGAGGGTATTTTACACCATTGAGACAGACGAAGGAGCAGTATTTTATCTTGTGATTGATAATACAGGCGGTGCAGAGAATGTATATTTCCTAGATACTGTTAAGCTAAATGACTTGCAGGCCCTGGCAGAAGAAAAGGGAAGTGATATGACAAGTGCTAACGACAGTGTAAGCCTTATAGAAAGCCTGTCAGAAGAAAAGAAGGAGGAAATAGAAGACTTAAGTAAAGGCAATAAAGCAAAGAGTGGAGGCTCCATTCTGATTGTAGTTTTAATAGCAATCGGTGGAGCCTTTTATTATTACCTAAAGGTTTACTCAAAGAAGCGTGACGAAGCACTTGATTTGCAGGATGCAAGAGATTTAGACGACTTTGAGGGCGACTTTAAGGACGACGACCTAGAGGAATATGCCTACGAAGGAGAGAAAGTCATTTTTGATACCGAGGATGAGGCAGAAGAAGTCGGTGATGATTTTAGTAAGGAGAATTATCACTACGAAGAAAGCACTGAAGAAAGAGGCACAGAGAGCAGGGCTAAGAAGAGAGAAGAGATAGCAATCTAGGAGGGTAAAAAATGAATGTTTATGTAAATGCAGT
>DCHE01000070.1 GCA_002314775.1 Lachnospiraceae bacterium UBA1760 | reverse complement strand
ACAGACTTACAACAATTAAGAACTGCGATTATGTATTTAAGGTAGAAAATGGTGGTATTACTCCAGTGGACCCACAGACATTGTAGGAAGGAAAATAAATGAAAGATCCAAAGTTAAGCGTAATTCTTATTACGTATAATCATGAAAAATATATCAGAAAGGCCCTTGATTCTGTACTGTCACAGGAAACGGATTTTCCCTTTGAAGTTGTAATCGGTGAAGACTGTTCACCTGATGATACTAGAAATATCTGTAAGGAATATAAGAAAAAATATCCTGACCAGGTAAGACTTGTTAGCAGAGATAAGAATACAGGACGCCCTACTCTTAATGTATATGAGACAACAATGAAGTGCAGAGGCGAATACCTTGCTTACCTTGAGGGTGACGATTATTGGACAGATACTCATAAGCTTCAGAAGCAGGTAGATTTTTTAGAGTCTCATCCTGAGTATATTGCTTGTACCCATTCTCACAAGATGATAGATGATGAGGGGAAAGATATTACTGATCCAGAGGTACTTAAAATTTCTGAGCTTTACAGGTGGTCAGGTGAATTCACAATGGAGAATTTCAAGACATCAGGACACTGGCCAGGCCATTATGCAAGCGTTGTTTCAAGAAATATCTATAAGACTAAGAAGCACGATTATACAATACTTTACAGGTCACATGATTTTGTTGATGACGGACAGATTCTTCTTTTCCTCCTTATGGAAGGTAAAATCTTCAGAATGGACGATGAAATGAGTGTCTGGAGATACGTAAGAAGAAGTGGTGGAAACAGCTGGACTTCACGTTCAATGAAGAGAAATATTCAGAGAGAGGATGTTGCAATGTGCAAGACACTTATGAAGTGGCTTGAGGATGAATATGGACTTACAGAATATGCCAAGATTAAGGCGCAGAAAGACTTCGAGACAGCTCTTTACCTTTATGGAAAAGGACCTTCTAAAGAAAGCTGGCAGTTTGTGAGAGAAGTATTTGAGTATAACATTAAGCATGTAGTCATGGAGGATAAGAAGGTAAAACTTATTCCATACTGTATTAAGTGTGTTAGAAAGAAATACTCTAGATAATTATTTTGCCCTACGTATACGGATATGTGATATTGGGGGTAATACAATACGACCTGACTTTGTGATATTAGTTGGGATGCATGTCGGTATTGCAGACATGCCGAAAAAATCAGGAATAACAAATGATAGTTTTAAGAATTACAAGCGGACTTGGCAATCAGATGTTTCAGTATGCCTTTTACACGCTTCTTGAAGAAAAGTATAAGGATACAGAGATTCTCTGCGATACCAGATGGTTTAACTGTAATCACGAGGGAAGAGAGTATGAACTTGAGAGAATTTTCTCAGGTGTTGAGGGAAGTTCTTTTGAAATAAAAAAGGCTTCTCTTATGCAGACTATTAAGCTCTCGGGAAAAGTTCCTAACCTTTTTAACGGTGGGACAGGGAAGGCTTTTGAAAAGTTCAGAAGATATCCTAACAGACTTCTTAAAAATAATCTTCTTGAAAAAAGAAAGCCTTATATACTTGATCAGTTGGATGGGTATTTACCAGATAAAATATCCAATATAGATGATATCCATAGCGAGAGTGAAAATACAGGGATTTCTGAAAACAAACTGGAGACTCTTTTTTATAACAAGATAATGAACCTTGATACGGCAAATGACTATTTTATCTGCGGATTCTTTATTGAGGAAAAATATTATTCTCAGGTAATGGATGAAGTAAAGAAGAGATTTATTTTCCCTGAAATTACTGAGGAGCATAATAAAAAATACGCTGAGCTGATTACGAATTCTGATTCAGTCAGTATTCATGTAAGAAGAGGCGATTACCTTTCAGACCTGTATAAGGATAAGTTCCTGACACTTGGCAGAGAGTACTACGAAGGTGCGGTTAACTACATTAAGAATGAGTTTCCTGAGAAAGAACTTAAATTTTTTATTTTCTCTGATGACGAGGAATTTGTTAAAAAGGAATTTGACTGGCTTGAAAATAAGACAATTGTTACAGGTAATTCCGGGGACACAAGCTACAGGGACATGCAGCTGATGAGCCTCTGCAGTCACAATATAATAGCTAACTCAACCTTCAGTCAGTGGGGAGCCCTTTTAAACAGAAATGAAGGTCATATAACGGTGTATCCAAGGGTATATATGACAGATAGTGATAATGAAAAAAAGTCACTTCCAGGCTGGATAAGACTTTAGGACAATATGCTTAAAAATTCTTATAAAAATAAAAAGCTTCGATGAAATTTGTATTCATCGGAGCTTTTTCTATTGTTAAAGTTGTAAATAAAAGATATAATAAAAGAAGCGTTTTATAGTCAAATTGTATATATACAACATATATGCATCAGTTTGGCTTGGTTACGACCATAAATCATAATTTCAGGAGGTTATATATGCTTTATATTGGTGTTGATTTAGGCACATCTGCCGTTAAAATGCTTCTTATGAGCGGTGATGGCAAGATTGAAAAAATCGTTTCAAAAGAGTATCCATTAAGCTTCCCACACCCAGGCTGGTCAGAACAGAAGCCAGAGGATTGGTGGACACAGGTTATGGCTGGACTTAAGGAACTTACTTCAGAGTGTGATAAGTCTCAGGTTGCCGGCATCAGCTTTGGTGGACAGATGCACGGTCTTGTAATCCTTGATAAGGATGACAATGTAATCAGACCTGCTATTCTTTGGAATGATGGACGTACATCTAAGGAAACAGATTACCTTAATACAGTAATAGGCAAGGATAAACTCTCAGAGTATACAGCTAATATCGCTTTTGCTGGTTTTACAGCACCTAAGATTCTCTGGGTTAAGGAAAATGAGCCTGAGAATTTTGCTAAGATTGCAAAGATTATGCTTCCTAAGGACTACATTGCATACATGCTTTCAGGCGTTCACTGCACAGATGTTTCGGATGCATCAGGTATGCTTATATTCGATGTAAAGAATAAGTGCTGGTCTAAGGAAATGATGGAAATCTGCTCAGTTAAGGAAGAACAGCTTGCTAAGATTTTCGAGAGTTATGAAGTAGTTGGTAATATTAAGCCTGAAATTGCAGCAGAGCTTGGTCTCCCTGCAGAGGTTAAGATTATTGCAGGTGCTGGTGATAATGCTGCAGCAGCAATTGGTACAGGTACAGTTGGCGATGCTATGTGTAATATTTCACTTGGCACATCAGGCACAATCTTTATTTCATCTAATGAGTTTACAGTTGACGATCACAATGCTCTTCATGCATTTGCTCATTCTGATGGTCACTATCATCTTATGGGATGTATGCTATCAGCTGCATCATGTAACAAGTGGTGGATGGAGGATATCCTTCAGACTAAGGAATTTGCTAAGGAGCAGGAAGGTATTGAGGCTAAGCTTGGTGAGAATAATGTATTCTATCTTCCATACCTTATGGGAGAGCGTTCACCTCATAACAATGCAGATGCAAGAGCTATGTTTATTGGAATGAGCATGGACACAACAAGAGCAGACATGACACAGGCAGTTCTTGAAGGTGTTTGCTTCGGAATCAGAGACTCATTTGAGGTTGCTAAGGCTCAGGGTATCAACATTACTAAGACTAAGATCTGTGGTGGTGGAGCAAAGAGTCCGTTATGGAAGAAGATGATGGCTAACGTTCTTGGTATTCCTGTACAGGAAATCGAGTCAGAGGAAGGTCCTGGATACGGCGGAGCTATTCTTGCAGCAGTTGGATGTGGAGAGTACGCATCTGTTGAAGAAGCAGCAGGCAAGCTTGTAAAGGTTGTTGGTGAAGTTACTCCTGATGCAGAACTTACAGCTAAGTACGAAGAGAAGTATCAGAAGTTCAGAAAGCTTTACCCAGCTGTAAAGGAATTGTTCTAGGACATCTATTTAAAATATAAATTAGGAGGATATTGGGAAATGGAGATTTTAAAGGTTACAGATCCAGAATTTGCAGCATATGGCAAAGTGCTTGATTATGATGTAACAGGCCTTGTTAAGGCTCTTGAGGATAAGACACCCCTTCCAGAAGGTGTTGAATATGTTATGAGCTGTGCAGATCTTGAGTACACAGATGCATTTGGTTTATTACAGAATAATGCATATGGTGGAATGCCGATTCAGTTAGGATACTGCAATGGTCATAATACAAAGCTTAACTGTCTTGAATACCATCGTGACAGCGAACTCAACATCGGTTCAAGGGATTTTATTCTTCTTCTTGCAAAGGAAGATGACATTATTGATGGAAAGCTTGATACATCAAAGGTAAAGGCATTTTATGCAAAGGCTGGTCAGGTAATAGAAGTATTTGCTACATCACTTCATTACGCTCCTTGTTCAGCAAAGAAGGGTGAAGGCTTCAAGGTTGTTATTGTTCTTCCAAAGGGAACAAATGGCGGCGTTCCAGCACTTACTCCTGTTACTGAAGAAGATAAGTGGATGACAGCATGCAACAAGTGGCT
>DCHE01000055.1:5417-5976 GCA_002314775.1 Lachnospiraceae bacterium UBA1760 | reverse complement strand
TACCAATTGAAAGAATAATACCTGCGATACCAGGAAGTGTAAGTGTAATGTCAAACAGATCAAGGCAGATAACCATAAGCACTACATAAAGTGAAAGTGCAAGTGATGCTGCAAGACCTGGGACAAAGTATATAGCAATCATGAAAATAACTACGAGAGCAAAACCGATAATACCGGCTTTAATACTTGTAGATATAGCTTCTGAACCGAGCTGTGCACCTACAACGTTTGAACGAAGTTCTTCAAGCTCAACCTTAAGTCCACCAATACGGATTGTTGATGCAAGCTGTTCAGCTTCCTCAAAATCAGACATACCAGTAATGTAAGCGCTTCCGCCTGTGATAGGATCATTTACTGAAGGGCATGATACATCATCGCCATCATAATAAATCATGATTGTGTCATGAATTGCAGCTGCCTGTGTTGTAGCCTCTGCAAACTTAGCTGTACCTTCACTGTTAAGTGTAAGATCTACAACATACTCAACGTTCTTCATATCATCCTGTGATGAAGCTGCCTGAGCTGTCTTAATGTCTGTACCTGTAAGAACTATGCTACC
>DCHE01000055.1:4043-5356 GCA_002314775.1 Lachnospiraceae bacterium UBA1760 | reverse complement strand
TTATAACCTACAAGAACATAGTTCTCTTCGTAATTGGAATCATAATGCTTAATGAAATAAAGTGAACCTGGCTTACCAAGGTCTTCCAAAATAGCATTTGCATCAGAAACTCCAGGGATTTCAATATTAATTCTGTCAAGACCCTCTCTGTAAACCTGAGACTCTGTTGAATATCCCTCTACTCTCTTCTGAAGCTTATAAACTGTATCATCCATGTCGGCACTGCTCGGAGCTTCCTCTCCAACTGCCTGATATGTGATGCTGACACCACCTGCAAGGTCAAGACCAAGGTCGATGTTTTCAGCTGCTCCTGTACCCTCTGCTCCTACTCCGTTTACTACCATGTACGCGCCACCAATAATAAGAATTATTGAAAGTACGAGTACTATGATCGCATTTCTCTTTTTCATGATAAATCTCCTTAAAAATATAAAACTGTCACAAATAACATGCAACATTCCTATGATAAATCAAATACCCGCTCATTTCAAGTGATTTGAGGGATTTGATATTACTCATCACAACAGAATTATGAATTATTCATCCATTTCAAGTGCTTTCAGTGCTATTGCGCACTCAATACGCTTTTTCTGAAGTTCACATCCGATCTCATACGTTCCGTTAATACTGCCCGAGAAGTTGTATGAATTAGCGGCACATCCACCACTGCAGTAGAACTTGGCAAAGCAGTTTTTACACTTTTCCTTTGCATACACATTACAGAGCTTGAATTCGTCGCGGACTTCTGTGTTAACTACTCCATCATCCACATTTCCAAGAAGGAAATCCTTCATTCCTACGAACTGGTGGCAAGGATAAAGATCTCCCGATGGAGTAACAGCAAGATACTCTGTTCCTGAACCACAGCCAGAAAGTCTCTTGGCAACACAAGGTCCTGCTGACAAATCTATCATAAAATGGAAGAAATTAAAGCCCTTTCCTGCTTTTCTTCTTGAAACCATTTCTGAAAGAAGTTCGTCATACTGTTCTATAAGCTTTGGAATATCTTCTTCTCTTAATGCATAATCTTCAGCCGGATCAGCAACTACAGGCTCAACAGAAATCTGTTCAAATCCAAGATCCGCCATGTGAATTACATCTTTTGCAAAATCAAGATTATTACGTGTATATGTACCTCTTACATAATAATTCATCTGATTTCTTGACTCTGCAGCCTTCTGAAACTTAGGAACTACTATATCGTAACTTCCCTGTCCTCCTCTTCTTGGACGCATCATATCGTGGATTTCCTTACGCCCATCAATCGAAAGAACAAGATTGCTCATTTCCTTATTGGCAAATTCAAGTATTTC
>DCHE01000055.1:0-3941 GCA_002314775.1 Lachnospiraceae bacterium UBA1760 | reverse complement strand
TATTCAACAAGCTGTTTTACAACATCGAAATTCATAAGAGGCTCTCCGCCAAAGAAGTCAACCTCAAGATTTGTACGTGCTCCAGAATTTGCTACAAGGAAATCAAGAGCCTTCTTACCAACCTCAAAGCTCATCAGTTCTCTCTTACCATGATATTCGCCTTCCTCTGCAAAACAGTACTTGCAGGCAAGGTTACAGTCATGAGCAATGTGAAGACATAAAGCCTTAACAACTGTTGTCCTCTTCTTGAAATCCATTACAAATTCTTTATATATATCATCCGTAAATAAAGAACCTGCTTCAATAAGTTCTCTTACTTCCTCATATGCCTCTCCTATTTCCTCATTGCTGTATTTAGGAAGCATAAATGAAAGATAACCGGAAATTTCATCATATGGAGCTGCTATAAACTCTTCACCTGAAACCTTTCTGAAATCAGATACAGAGTCCATTGCATCAAGAGCATGAACTATATCATAGACAATATCATCCACAATATGAACAGAGCCACTCTCAATATCCATTACTATGTTTAATCCATTATTTTTGTACTGATGAATCATAAAAATACTTACTCCTATTACACAACATAAGCAGCGACATATGCCGCTGCTTAAGCTTACAATATAAATACTGTTTGATTTTTATTATTTATTAACCTTCTCACAGCTCTGGTTGCCTACTGTGCAGCTTGTCTTACAAGCTGACTGACATGATGTCTGGCACTCGCCGCATCCGCCCTTTTTCATAGACTCCTTGTAATCTCTTGTGAACATAGTCTTAACGTGCTTCATAACTTTTCCTCCAAATTATAATTTAATAAACCAATTCGGTAATTATTTATTTTACTTACATATGACATATGCATATGCCTAAACCGTAGAAATTATAGCATATATTACTTTTATTTGTAAATAATAACATATTTAAGGCTACGAACTGAAAGATGCAATAATGATAATTATCAGTAATACAATTAATATTGCTAACAGCACCTTCCATACAGATACCGGTGACTTTCCGCCAACCTTTCCTGACTGACCGTTAACCATGAACTGATAAACCTTACCCTTATATGTAAAACTCGAAATCCATATTGGTAAAAGAAGATACTTATATGTAATATTCGAGTGCTGAACATTTACTGAAACGTTTCTTGATGTATTAGCATGGTTCTTTGAAATAATATTACTTTCAGCGAGACTAACAACCTTTTCCTTGATTTTCTCAACTGCCTTAGACCATGCATCCTTTAATCCTACTGAATATCTCTCAGCTGCAAATCCAGCAAGATATTCAGGTCTGTATGTAACATTGTCTTCTGTATCAAATGGCTCAATCATTTCAAGAATCTTCTTGTCATGATTATCTCCACATGCACATACGAGCTCGTCGTCAAAGAAGTGGTCTACTTCACCTGTACCTCTATGCCACTCTGTATATGTCTCCTCGTTACCATCCTTGTCTTTTTTCTTTCTGGTATATCCATACTCACCTGTATATGTTGAATGAGTATCTGTATCAAAAGTCCAGTATGGAAGATAAATGCCTGTGAACTCTTCTGCACGTGCTGAGCGCTTTGCCTCATTTGGACAGAAAAGCTTGCCCTTTATCCATGAAGTAAACTTTGCTCCGGCTGTTTTAGCATCAATCTTAAATGGAACAACTCCACCTGGTGCCATTGTCTTTACATCTGCTACTTCCATAACCTGATTTGATCCACAGTATGGACACTCGTTTGCTACTTCAAGTGCATCATAAACAGTTGTAGCTCCACAAGACTTACATGTTACTGTCTTCTGCTGTGTTCCCCAGTCAAAATTTCCTGTAAACTCTGCTGTGTTAAAATCAAGTTCCTGAGCCTTTCCTGGTGTACCCTGCTCCTTTGGGATATCCTCCGCAAAATCACAATACGGGCAATGCATTTTGTTCATTATTGGATCAAAATCCATTGTTCCACCACACTGAGGACATTTACGATCAGTCTCAGTCATTGTTTTTGTCTTATTGAGGCTCATTGCCTCTTCGTAGCTTGCATCTCTACCCATTTGACATATTCTCCAATACTCTTTTTATAGCTTTTATTGTATGTTTTTATTCATTTCTCTTTAGCAGGCGATAGACAAATACCAAAATCATTATTTGCACTTGCTAAACATATATCTGCGGCCTGTCTAGTACAACATTTATATTATACTTATATTATTCTATAAAGTCGATAACCAATTTATCCCCTCCGTAAAGAGAACAAGCATTTAAGCCTTAGGTTTACCTTTCAAAAAGTGATTCATGTTCACGTATTTCTGGTGGAATGTCTGCATGATAATCTTCAATACGTTTCTTTATTACCTGAACCTGCTTTTTTTCGTGTTCTATACGATTATTCACCTGGGAAATATATGGCGTATACAGACTGTTCTTTATAAGTTCTGCTCGAATATCCTTATTGAGTACGCAGAACCTGATAAGGATTTCTCTTGAGAGTTTATTCAGTCTGATATTTCCCTCAGCCTCATTTACTATATACTTACAGTAGTCTTCTACAAACATATCCTGAATCTTATGTCTATGTTTATTATACTGGGCTGTTATTTTTTCTCTCTGTTCTGACGTGATTTGATGATTCTTTTTATATGTCTGCACATAGTTATAATAATATGCACATAATGATGGATCTGAAATATCCTGCCATCTTGCTCCCTGTTCTCTCTTGCAGTATTCCCACCTGTAAGAACCACAGCACCTTATGAGGTTTATTTTGAGATCACCATTTAAAAACCTTGGGAAAAAGAATCTTGCCGCACTCTGCCTGTTTCTTCCTTCAATTTCCTGCCACATCATAGGTCTTGCACCAATAATCGGCAAAAGAATAATATCGGGTTTTATTTCCTTCTGAATTCGTATGTTATCAAGCCCTACAGACTTATTGGCATATGTGTATTCATGAACAAACAGATTAACATCAATATTAATAATACTCTGCAGTTCATCATTCATCTGCCTGTTCGAAATATAAGCCTTACCAATTGGGTACTCAAGAGACTCACCCTCAAAAATCGCAAGGAATCTTGTTGGTGCTCCAGAAACGCGTTTCATAATTGATATAGCATTGTTAAGCTCAAATATAAGTTTTTTGCCCTTATCTCTTAACAGATCTTCCTGCTCACCAATTGTAATTTCTTTATTTTTATATCTATCTCTTATATCTGCCTCATAGTCAACAGAAATGTCGTTAACTGACGGCATTCTCTTTCCACTGTATATCATGGAAAGCCATTCATATAATGATTTAATATTTGAATTTGGATTAAAGTCGTACTTCTCGATAAGCTTACAGAGCCCGATTGCGTTCTGAATTCCCGCAAGATCCTCGTCCATGTATCCGTACAGAAGAAACATGATAATTACGGGATGTATGCCAGGTGCCTCAAGTGCTCTGATTACACATTCCTTATAAACAACGAAGAACATATTGTTTAATGACTTTCTCAAATCACGCTTGACATCATCATTCTTCTCTGACATGTAGGCATTTATTGCAGACTTCGCCTCCGCAATATCATTATCCTCATAGCCAGCAAACCTGAGTATTGTTCTGAGTGAATCAGTAACGATTTCTTTCAGTTCAAGTAATTCTTCCCTATCAATTGAAGCCACGACAACCCCCGTTACTTTGCCATCTGCCATCTGCCATTTGCCATCGGGGACGGTCCTAATGGCTTGTGCTTGCATTTCGCCATCGGGGACGGTCCTTGCCATTGGGGACGGTCCTTATGGCACTAGGGCTGTCCCTTTGGCACCACTCTATCTTACCATAAAACGCAAAAAAAGAACACGACACAAGTCATGCTCTTTTTAGGGTTGGGCTATTATTTAAATAGTTCGCAGCTGATAGGGGAATCGAACCCCTGTTTCCGCCGTGAGAGGGCGGCGTCTTAACC
>DCHE01000087.1 GCA_002314775.1 Lachnospiraceae bacterium UBA1760 | reverse complement strand
TGCTTGGTGTTCTTTCAGCTATGGCAATTGATTACAACGAATATAAGTATGGCAAGAAGATGGTAGCCACATCGCAGAGTGCTTGCAGCTTTGGTAACAAGGTTGGCTCTGGTATTGGAGCTTCAATGATTGGATGGTGCCTTGGATTTGCTGCTTATGATGGTTTTGCTGAGGTTGCTTCTCCTGCAGTTATTCAGGCTATTTACACATTCAGCATCTATATACCACTTATTCTTTTCATTTTAATGTTTGTTCTTGCAATGAGATTTGACCTTGAAGCAAAGCTTCCAGCAATGAAGGAAGAAATTTCATCTAGAAAGAATCAATAGTAAATTAAGATTATAGAGTTATGTTATTTATGAGGGGGACATTTTTATGTTCCCTTTATTCACAAGGAGATTGTTTATGCAACAGTACGAAAAAGACCACTTGAATCTAGTTTTAGAGAACGCAGCTGAATGCACAGTGTTACTTAAATTCAATGGTGCATTTCCGCTTGATGGACCAACTTCTATAGACGCATTTGGTTCTGGACTTAGATATACCATCAAGGGTGGTACAGGATCAGGAGAGGTTAATTCTCGATTTACTTACACAATAGAAGAGGGACTTGAGAGAGAAGGCTTTGTAATAACAAGCAAGGAATGGCTTGATGAGTATGACAATGTTAGAGTAGCTGCCAAAAAGCAGTTTATTAAGGCTTTAAAGGCAGAGGCAAAGGCTAAAAAAGAAAACCCTATTATGTATAGCATGGGAAAAGTAATGAAGGAACCTAACCATGAGCTCCCTTTAAAAAGAAAGTCTGATGTGGCTATTTATGTGGTAAGCAGAAATTCCGGAGAGGGTAGTGACAGAGAGGTCATTGAAGGGGATGTGCTACTTGCTAAGTCTGAAATCAGAGACATTCTTGCACTTAACAAGATGTACGACAAGTTTATGCTTGTTTTAAATGTAGGTGGTGTAGTGGACTTGAGTCCTGTCATGGAAGTAGAGAATATCCTTGTGCTTTCTCAGCTTGGTGTAGACTGTGGCAAGGTTCTTGCTGACATCTTAACAGGTAAGCAGAATCCATCAGGAAAGCTTACTACTACATGGGCTTCCTGGGACAGCTACAGCAAGGAAGGCACATTTGGAGATTGGAATGACAATAGATACAATGAGGGAATTTATGTAGGATATCGATATTTCGATTCCTTTGAAAAGAAGGCTCTTTTCCCATTTGGATATGGACTTTCTTATACAAGCTTTGATGTAAAAACTGAGTCTGTAACTGCAGATGCAGATACTGTTACAGTAAACGTTAATGTAAAAAATACTGGCGATAAGGCTGGTAAGGAGGTTGTACAGGTCTATGTATCTAAGCCTTCTGTGAAGCTTGACAAGGCATATCAGGAGCTCGCTTCCTTTGGCAAGACTTCTCTACTTAATCCAGGACAGGAGGAGACATTAAAGCTTTGCTTTAAGCTTTCTGAAATTGCAGATTATGACGAGGAATGTGGTTGCTACATTTTAGAGGAGGGTGATTACTTAATAAGAGTAGGTAATAGCTCGGCAGATACTATTATTGCAGCAGTTGCTTCTTTGGATAAGACAGTTTGCACTGTTAAGGTAAAGAATGTATTAGGTAAGCCTGATTTTTCAGATATTAAGTCTGAAAAGAGACCGGTAGAGGATATTCCTGCTGAGGCTGGTAGACTTGTAATTGATAGCACTTCTATCAAGGTTGCTGAGGTTAATTATGATAATGAGCCTGAGGTGGATGAAGTAGTAAAAGCTCTTTCTGATGAAGAACTGGCATTCCTTCAGATTGGTAATTTTGATCCAAATGCAAAGGGACTTAGCATCATTGGTAATGCTTCTTCTCATCTTGCAGGCGCAGCCGGAGAGACAACTTCTCAACTAACAGGTAAGGGTATCAAGCCACTAATTATGGCAGATGGCCCTGCGGGAATTCGTATAGCAAAAGAATATTATGAGGTTGGAGAATTTTCTTACGATGCCAATAACAACGGCATGATTCCTGAAAGTATGCTTGAGATGATGAATCCTGTAGTAACATTCATTGCAAAGAAGCTTACAGGCGGAGCAAAGATGCCTAAGGATGCAGTTGTAAAAGAGCATGCATGCACAATGATTCCTATTGGAACTGCAATTGCCCAGAGTTTTAACCTTAAGCTAGCTGAAAGCTATGGCGACATGGTTGGCAGCGAGATGGAGATGATGAATGTTAACCTTTGGCTTGCTCCAGCCTTAAACATTCATAGAAGCATTTTATGCGGTAGAAACTTTGAATATTATTCAGAGGATCCACTTGTATCAGGTCTTATGGCAGCTGCTATTACAAACGGTGTTCAGACCCATAAGGGCTGCGGTACGACTATCAAGCACTATGCTGCTAATAATGCAGAGACAAATCGTTATTGCAACAACAGCCAGGTATCAGAGCGTGCAATGCGAGAAATTTATTTAAGAGGATTTGGCATTTGTGTAGATAATTCACAGCCTAAGGCTGTTATGACAAGCTATAACCTATTAAATGGTACTCACACTTCAGAGCACAGAGGCCTTATCGAGGATATCTTAAGAGGCGAATTTGGCTTTAAGGGCATTGTTATGACTGACTGGGTAATGGGTGTATTTGGAGGTGGTAAGTCTATATATAGAAATGCACTTTCAAATGAAGTAGCTAAAGCCGGTGGTGACATCTTTATGCCAGGCGTAAAGGGCGATTATGACAATGTAATGAAGGCCCTTTCGGATGGTTCTCTTTCAAGAAAACAGCTTGAGATAAATGGAAGCAGAATTGTGAGAATGACCAAAGAATTGGCAAGGTAGATAAGATCGTTTTAGTGAGGTTATTGTAGCGTGAAGTATGTAATCCAGCTTTTGGTTGTCTTATTTGCCTGCACTATTGGAAAAATATGTGGCATGGGCGGGGGAGTAATAATAAAACCCGCCCTGGATGCCCTTGGGCTTTACAGTGTTGAGGTAATTAACTTTTATTCCGCATGTACAGTAATTGCTATGTCGGGTTATTCTGTACTCAAATCAATGAAGCGCGATGCCAGGCAAATTGATATTAAGATGTCGTCATTTTTGGCAATTGGAGCAGCTATTGGTGGCTTTTTAGGGAAAGCCATGTTTAAGAGAATTGCAGACAATCTTGGTTCCTTAAATCTGGCGGGAGCTATTCAGGCGTTAGTATTGCTACTTCTTACATTCTTATGCCTGATATATACCTTGAAAAAGAATAGAGTAAAAAGCTTAAAGGTTGCCAATGTCTTCCTGTGTGTGATAATAGGTTTTTTTCTTGGAGGCTTAGGTTCATTTTTAGGAATAGGTGGAGGACCATTTAATATGGTTGTTTTATATTTATTCTTTTCAATGAATACAAAAACAGCGGCAGAAAACAGCCTTTATATAATACTTATAAGTCAGCTGGCTGGGGTGATAAAGTTAATTATTTCAGGAACAGTGCCTACTTTTTCGGTGGGTATTTTGCTTCTGATGATGATTTTTGGAATTTTGGGAAGCGAAATTGGAAGTATAGCTAACAAAAAACTTTCCGAGAAGACATCTACAAGACTTTTTGAACTAACAATGCTTTTGGTTATGGCTTTGTGCGTTTATAACGCTGTACACCTGGGACTTAAGCAGTTCTGTGACGCACAGTCTATAAAGCATGTTGATTTACCGATTATCAGAGGCTTTTTTATGAGTCTGCCTATGCCTGAGGAAACTAAGAATATATTACTAGGAATGTTTTTATCATAAGTGAAAAGGAATATACAATGAAAGCACTAAATTTAAAAGTCGAATACCTTACAAATCCTATAGGGATAGATATAGCTCGACCTCGTCTTAGCTGGGTATGCCAGGGAGGAAAGCTTCAGAGTGCATATCAGATAGTAGCTAAGTATTCTAATGGAGATTTGGCCTGGGATTCAGGTAAGGTAGAGTCATCCAAAATGCATCTTGTTAGCTGGGAAGGCTCAACTCTTAAGAGCAGAGATATTATTGCATGGCAGGTTGCTCTTTGGGATGAAGCGGGTATTTGTGAGACCAGCGAAGAGGCTTGTTTTGAGCTGGGATTAATCAATTCAGGAGACTGGGTAGCTGACTGGATTGCTGGAAACTATGATGTAGATAAGAAAAAGCGATATCCCGTAGACTGCTTTAAAAAGACAGTTGCCGTAAAGGATAAGCCTGTAAAAAAGGCAAGAGCATATATGAGCGCCTGTGGAATTTATGAGGGCTATATCAACAATGTGAAAATGGGCGATTTCTTTATGGCTCCAGGAATTACCGACTATAGAAAGCGTGTACAGTATCAGACGGTTGATATTACTGATATGGTGCGGCCTGGAGAGAACGAGATTAGCTTTATGTTAGCAGATGGCTGGTACAGGGGCTCAGTAGGAGCCTGGGCTATGAAAAATTATTATGGCTCTGAGACAAAGCTTATTGGCCAGATTGAGATAACCTATGAGGATGATACCTGTGATGTTATCTGCACGGATGATTCCTTTATGTGGACAAATGACGGTCCTATCAGATTTGCTGATAATAAAGATGGTG
>DCHE01000018.1:1789-6530 GCA_002314775.1 Lachnospiraceae bacterium UBA1760 | reverse complement strand
AAGAAGGGCAATTTCCCTACAATTATGGATCCTGACTATGGAATTGATAACTTCATTGATGACCTTGCAAAGGTTTATAACGAGCTTAAAAGCGAGTTCACCTTTAAGGGAATCGCACTCAGCATGCCTGGTCAGGTTGATGTTGAAAAAGGCATCGTGTACATCGGTGGAAGCATCCGTTATCTTCACGAGGCAAGGCTCGCCGAGAGGCTTAGCGCACTCTGTGACGGAATAAGAGTTTCCATGGAAAATGATGGCAAATGCGCCGCTCTTGCTGAGGTGTGGAAGGGCAATGCAGTGGATGCTGACAATGCCTGTGTAGTAATCTGTGGAACCGGAATCGGCGGTGGAATTATAAAGGACAAGCATATTCACAGAGGAAACCACCTGATTGCAGGCGAGATTTCCTACTGGATTGACGATATGCAGAGGGAGGACCTTTACAGTCTGACTGAGCTTGACAGCTATTCAAATGTTGACAATGTGTACGAGTACTTTCCATATATGTACACCTCAAAGGCCTCAACCCGCTCTCTTGTTTATCATGTTGCAACAAGAAAGGGCATTAGCACAAGCGAGGTTAATGGCGAGCTCATTTACAAATGGGCCGAGGAGGGTGATGAGATTGCAAAGGACTGTCTTGAAAATATGTACTTTGCCATCGCAAAGCTTTGCTGTAACCTTCAGGCAGCCTTTGACCCTGATGTAATCCTTCTTGGCGGAGGCATAAGCTCTGACCCACGTTTTCTTAAGGGTGTCTTAAACTACTCAGAGCAGCTTAAGCTTATCACTGCCGTGTTCAGGCCGATGAAAATAGACATATGTAAGCATAAAAATGATTCTAACCTTCTAGGTGCACTTTATAATTTCTTTGAGGTTTACGGAAAGGATATTTAATAGGAATTATAAAAGGATTTATAAATGGATATATGAAAGGATTTCGTTTATGAAAATTAGTATTTGCTGTGTTGGAAAGGTTAAGGAAAGCTACTTCAGAGGTGGTATCGACGAGTACAAGAAGCGTCTTGGTAGATACTGCAATATCGAAATTCTTGAGGTTTCTGACGAGAAAACTCCCGACAATGCAAGCGAGGCAGTCGAGAGACAGATAAAGGAAAAGGAGGGCGAGCGTCTTCTTAAAAACATTAAGGAAGATGCCTATGTTATAGCCCTTGCTATTGACGGAAAAATGCTTGATTCTGTCGAGCTGTCCGAGAAGATAAACACTCTTGGAATTGGTGGTACAAGCCATATACAGTTTGTAATTGGCGGCTCTCTCGGCCTCTCAGACGAGGTATTAAAGAGAGCAGACATGAAGCTCAGCTTCTCAAAGATGACATTTCCACATCAGCTTATGAGGGTGATTCTCCTAGAGCAGATTTACAGAGCCTACAGAATCATTAATCATGAGCCTTACCACAAATAGCAGTTTGACAAATTAATGCTTTGAAATATTATGTTCAGAAAAATCATGCTCAGAAAATCATGTTCAGAAAATCATGTTCAGAAAATATAATAGTTAAGTTTAATTATAGTTTTTAATATAAGGTATAAAAGATGAATATTGTAATCATTCAGACCGGTGGCACTATAGGAAGCAGTGTCGATGATACCGGGTATATTGCTAAGGATAATAAAGCAGGGCTTAAGCTTCTTGAGTATTTTAAACGTTCCTACCCAGAGCTAAGTGAAAGCTGCAGCTTCAGCACTGTTTCGCCATTTACACTTTTAAGCGAGAACCTAAATGGAAAATACTTAAAGGAACTTGGAGAATGCGTAAAGCAGGTGTTAAGCACTGCAGAGGCTTTATCAGGAATAATAATTACACACGGCTCAGACACTCTTCAGTACTCTGCAGCCTTTTTGCACTACTATCTCGGAAAAATTCAAGTTCCGGTTCTTCTTGTGGCATCTAATTATGTTTTGGACGACAAGAGAGCTAACGGACTACTTAATTTTGCAGGAGCAATCAGATATATAGTTAATGGAAATGCCCCTGGTGTGTACGTTCCGTATATTAATCCTGTTTGCGATGCAGCCGATGAGACAGATATGGCTGGTAACTGCGATGATTTGTACCCTGAAAAGCAGGAAATCCCTATTCACAGAGCGGATCTTCTGCTTCAACACCTTCCATATTCGGACTGCCTTTATAGTATGAAGGAGAGTGACGCCGAAGCATATGCTGCTACAAGTTATGATGATACTGCTTCTGAGGTTGATGCTCCTGAGGTTGATGCTTCTGACAATTCAAGACCTGATAATTTAATTCCTGCTAGAATTTATTCTGTGATTAAAAAATATATCAAGTCGAGACCCGCTGATTTTTCAGGAGAATCATCCTCCGGAATACTGAGGCTCACCTCCTACCCTGGAATGTCCTACCCGGATATTGATCTTCATAGCTACAAGGCAATAATGCTTGAAACCTATCATTCCGGAACCCTTTGTTCAAATGCGGAGGGGATGAAGGAATTCGTCGAAAGGGCAAATTCTCTCAATATACCAATTTTCATATTGGGCTGTAACTTAGGAGCTGATTACGAGAGTGTAAAGGAGTGGAAGGACTATGGCTTTAACATCCTTCCTGAGATTTCTCCAATAGCCGCTTATATGGTATTATGGCTATACCTATAGACATAATAATAGAATCAAAGCAATGAGTTCGCGTTAAGAATTTGCTTTATAAAGAATGTCGCAGTGACAATTTACCTGTCACTGCGACATTTTTTGTGTAAAAAGAATTGTTGCCGGGGGCTGATGTCTTCATCAGTCCTCGGCAACGTTATTTTGGAAGAAAAAGTTATTGAGTGTTAGGAATCTGTAGTAATTATTACCAATTCCATTTGTTTAATATTACCATTCGCCCTCAAATATGTCAATACTTTTATATCCGATATACATGTTATACAATACGATTTGTGAAATATTACCAATAGTATTTAGGTGTGTCACACCCCAATTTGTGTAATATTATGCTTTATCTGAAGCTTAGATACGAAAGAACCTCATAATAGCTAAGAAGCATTCCTCCAACACCGAATTCTGTGGAGGTTCCATAGACATTTCCAACAAATATTCCGTACTCCTCCTCGCTTACATTTCCGCCTGACCAGGTGTAATCAGAATAACCGTTTTCGGTTAATACAAAACCTCCCTGACCCTTTAATTCAAGCTTTCCATTGCTATAGTTATAGTAGAAGGATTCATACCTTCCGTCCTCATTAAGCCTTGTGGTTCTGAGCTTGCCCTCATTTTTAAGGTATGCAGCATCTCCCTCAAGCTCTATAGCTACGGCTTTACCCGAAGCAGAATCGTATGTGATAAGCGATGGCTTAAGCTGACCATCAGCTGGAACACAAACAATCTCAGGGATATTGTCGTCGTCAATATTTACGAATTCATAGGTTGCTTTCTCTCTGTCTTCCTCAGGTATCTGCTCAAAGTAGCTGTTATACGCAGACATCCAGGCTGGCTTGCTATATTTCTCTCCCGGTGCGCATTTATCTATACCAAGCTTAGTTCTGATATTTGTGTTATCGGTAATTGTCTTTTTAACATCAAGAGCAAAGTCAATTTCATCACAACTAGTACTAATCACAAGAATATCCTCCCCTCCATCAAGGGTCGATATTCCATTTACATCAGTACTATATCCTATATTATGCTCCTCGAGGAATTTATTAATATCATCCCCAGTTGCCTCGGCCTTTCCATTTACAATTCTCGCACTAACAACATCGTCAGATTCATATCTGACACTTGATACCCCTCGTTGAATAAATCCACTCGGAGCAATCTCATAGAGCTCTGCAATTATTTCAGATCCCGAATTTAAATATCCCAAACAAATGTCTGCTACGATAAACCCACGATTATCTGTATTCTTACAATAAATCAACTGAATATCTGATACTCTGTTCGTAGACCTAGTCTCATTGCTGTAGCATAAATAATACTTCCTGGAATCTGCATAGTAACTAAAATAATCCATGGATTCAATAAGCTTAACCTCATTGTCTCTCACAGAATAGTAGTCCATTACAAAGTAATTCTCAGTGCGCTCATCCTCATTATAGTCCTTAGTTCTTAATTCCGATCTGAGAATCAGCATATCCATAGCGCCATTACTATCTAAGTCCCCTGAATATACCGAAAGAATACCCTGAATATCCGTTTCAATCGATTCGCCTTCGTCTCCATTCATCGGAACCTGGTACTTAAGCTCTGTGATATCCGCTATTCCGTACTGTGGAACAAGCTTGTCCTTAAGATAGCTATCGAGCATTTCCTCCTCAGTTGGCTGATACTCGGTTGTCACCTCAGTTGTTGTCTCAGTATCTTCTGTTGTAGGAGCTTCAGTAATCTCTGTTGTTTCCGAAGCTTTTTCTGTTGTTTTTGCTTCGGCTACTTCTGTGGTAGTACCCTCCTCATCGCCCTTATTAAGTATCTTATACAGGAAGAATCCACCAACTCCAAGGATTGCTGCGCCTATCACACTGAGAGTGATAATTCCAGCTGGTTTCTTGAAAAATGATTTCTTAGCCGTTTTATCCTTTGTCTGGGTTGAATCTTGCTGTGTGTTTGGTGGAACCGGTCCTCTCATCGCCCCATCTCCCGGCACGATGTTTCTGCCTGGCTGGTTTCCTGGTGTCATGCCCATATTGCTGCCACCATTTGGTCCTTTGCCACCCTGAAACTGGCCTGGCGCACCGTTTTGCACTGGTCCGCCCTGCATCTG
>DCHE01000018.1:0-1700 GCA_002314775.1 Lachnospiraceae bacterium UBA1760 | reverse complement strand
ATTTGCGTTAAGCGGAGCATAGGAAATAAGCATAGAAGAAAGCTTTGCCCTCTCCTCCTGGGTAAGCTCGCTGCCATTTGTAAGGTAATACTGAATTGTATATACAAACATTGCAAGTGGTGGCATACCAAGCAGGGTTAAGCCCTGTCCCTCAAGATAAATCAGATTGTCCACAACCTTCTTCCTTGCAAGAAACAGTCTGTCCTCCACAGTGTCAAGCCTCGTCTTTACAATCTTGCTAATCTCCGTCGGAGCAATTCTGTAAACATAGGTAAGGCAAAAGATAAATCTCTCCTCCACCGTTAATGTATTAAAAACATTGTCGATAATTGTCTTACAATCCTCTGCGCTGAACATACTCTGAGGCTGGAAGGTTATCTTATCATCTGCTGTATATGGCTCCCTTCTCTTCTCAGGTGGTGTGAAGCAGCCAGAACCCTTTACCTTACTGTAGGCGTATGCAGTTTCGACTCCAACCTCATAGGGAATTATGCCCATCATATAATTTATAGGCGAGGTATTGGCATTTGGAGCAACAATCTCCTCGGCCTTTTCAAATATTCTTTTGTATATCGTCCTAAGAATTTCAACCGCTATTGGTTCATTTCCAATAAGGGACATAGCAACAAATTTTGCTTCGTTGCCGGTTCTCTCGATGAATTCCTTTTTGTTTTCATTTGTCACAATCATGTCGTCACCTCTGATTTCACATTATAGTTCGTAAATGCTTTGCAATTTGCTCACGTGCATTCCGCCCTAAAGGGCTCCATGTCCTTCCAACCGGCAAATGACAATTCCTACGAGCATAGTATCGACTGCCGGCCTTGTTCATCAAAAAATAAAGCCCCAAATACCAATCTGGGGCTATATTTTATCTCTATTAAATATTATTCCTTATCAAGAAATGCGCTTGCGCCACCACCTACGATTGCAAGAACGATTGCCCATGCACCGATACCAGCCATTGAAACGAAGTGTGCTGATACGATGAAGAGCCAGAACATTGCAAGTGCTGCAACACCAACGCTGACATACTTACCAATCTGATTTCTTGCCATTGTTGTGATCATAAGACCAACACCTGCAAGAATAATGAGGAATGGAGTAATGATAAGTGCAAGATGACCTCTTAAAATGATTACCGTTGTACCTACAGTCTGTTTGATAACAGAATCCTTAATACTTACTACATCACTTACTTCTTCCTTAAGCTCATACTTATATTTGTCTTCATATTCAAGGATTTTATCAGCTATATCACCTAAATCACCAAGCTCACCAATTGAATATCCAGCTGTCTTAGCAATCTTCTCTACTGCGTCATATGTATTATCTATTGTATTGCTTGCTCTCATAAGCTCAAACAGTGAAAGTCCATCTGATACATTAGTTTTTACAGTAGGAAGAAAACTTGATAATTTCCTCGCATAGCTTGAACCCATCACATTAGAAACAATTGAAGCACTATTAACCTTTGTGCTAACATGAATATGAGCAAAATTCATAAATGGTCCAACTATAAGGAGCATAGCAGCTATAATTCCAAGTAACTGGAATAAACTGATACCTGTCTTCTTCCAGTTTCCAACGAAATTATCCTTAATGTCATTAACTGTTTCACCGACATTTATATTCTTCATTGGATTATTACGGTTCATACCGTTCATGCCCATACCGTTCATGCCCATGCCACCGTTCAT
>DCHE01000073.1:18858-27609 GCA_002314775.1 Lachnospiraceae bacterium UBA1760 | reverse complement strand
CGTGGACCTCACGTTGACAATACAAAGCTTTGTAAGAACTTCAAGCTTGTTAAGCATTCTGGCGTTTACTGGAAGGGCGATGCAAAGAACAAGGTTCTTCAGAGAATTTACGGTGTATGCTTCCCAACTCCAGAGGAGTTAGATGAGCATATTAAGCTTCTTGAGGAGGCAAAGGAGCGTGATCATAGAAAGATTGGAAAGAATATGCAGCTTTTCATGACAGATGACCTGATTGGACGCGGACTTCCTATGTTTTTACCAAAGGGCTACACAGTTTGGCAGGAGCTTGAGAACTATATCAAGTACAAGGAGAGAAAGCTTGATTACCTTCACGTTATGACACCTTGTGTTGGTACAGTTAACCTTTACAAGACATCAGGTCACTGGGATCATTACAAGGACAATATGTTCCCAGAGATGGTGGTTGAGGGAGAGTCATTTGTACTTCGTCCTATGAACTGCCCACACCACATGATGATTTATGCTAACCAGCTTCACTCATACAAGGATCTTCCAATCCGTATCGGTGAGATTGCTCATGACTTCAGATTTGAGCCATCAGGAACACTTAAGGGAATCGAGCGTGGAAGACATTTCTGCCAGAATGATGCACATCTTTTTGTGACACCAGAGCAGATTGAGGATGAGTTCAAGAAGGTTGTAGACCTTATATTCGAGACATATAAGGATTTCAATATTACAGATTACAGATGCGTGTTATCACTTCGTGATCCTGCGGATACAGTTAAGTATCATCCAGATGATGAGATGTGGAATATGGCTGAGGATGCTCTTAGAAGAGTTCTTAACGACATCGGTATCGAGTATACTGAGGAGATTGGCGAGGCAGCCTTCTACGGACCAAAGCTTGACGTAAATGTTAAGCCTGCTGTAGGTGCTGAGTACACACTTTCAACCTGTCAGCTTGACTTCTGTCTTCCAGCTAAGTTTAACCTCTCATACGTTGACAGAGATGGTCAGAAGAAGACTCCTGTTGTTCTTCACAGAGCTATTCTCGGATCACTTGACAGATTTATGGCATATATCTTAGAGGAGACTAAGGGCAACCTTCCACTCTGGCTTGCACCAGTTCAGGCTAAGGTTCTTCCTGTTAAGAACGAGGATGAGGAGATTATCGGTTTTGCTCACGAGCTTTACGATATACTTGCTGATAGCGATATCAGAGTTGAAATTGATGAGAGACCTGAGAAGCTCGGCTACAGAATCCGTGAGGCTCAGATTGAGAAGGTTCCATACCTTCTTGTTGTTGGTAAGAACGAGGCAAATGAGAGAACTGTTTCTTACAGACTCCACGGCCAGCAGAAGACAACAACAATTCCTATGAATGACTTTGTTGAAAAATTAAAGGAAGAGATTCGCACCAAGAAGGTTACTTCAGAGGAGTAGAAGCGAATAAACAATAATTAAGTTTTATGCTTAAATAGAGAAAGCCCTTATGAATGGAATTCCATCATAAGGGCTTTTTAGTATTTGGCGCTGTACTGTTTCTATTAATAAGCTTGCAGGGAATAACAACCTTCTTTGGAGTAACGCTTCCAGCAGTCAGCCTTTCCATACAAAATACAGCTGACCTGCAAATCTCTGGTATAAATACCTCGATGGATGAAAGCGGTGGATTCGAAAACTCGGAGAAGCCGGTATTGTTATAGGTGATAATACTTGTATCCTCTGGTATTTTGTAGCCAGATTCAATAATGGCTTTAACAACACCAGGAGCAACAGCATCACTTGATACAAATAATGCCTTTGGCGGAGCACCATTTGCCTCAATGTAGGCTTTCATTGCATTGTAACCGCTTGTTGAATTCATCTCACAGTCAATTACTATAGACTCGTCAAAAACCTCTCTTGTTATCTGCGTAGTTCTATAATAATAGAAACGAGAATCAACATTTAATGTCTTTTGATCATCGTAGGTTTTGATGCTTCCAATAAAACCAACCTTGTCGTGACCTATATCTCTAAAATGTGTAAGTACCTGTCGTATGGCTAAGTGATAGTTGGGAATGATACTATAATAAAGTGTGTCATCAGGTGCTGAATCCAGAAATATCAGGTTCTTTGTATATTCCTTGAAGTTGTCAATCTCTTCTAGACTAAACCTTCCGATTGCGAATAGCGCATCTATCTCAAAGTCGCCGTTATATACAAAGCGTTTATCCTGGTTGCGGTATAAGGAGATGACATCCCAGCCGTTGGATAGGCAAAATTCTTCAAGACTATTCTTCATAATAAGATAGTAGATATCATTCTGAAGCTCTGCCTGTTCAAACATCTGGGCGATTCCTATCTTTAGCTGTTTTTTTTCTAGTACAGTATCTGCTTTGGACTCGGTGCATTTGGTAAGGACGCTGTCTATGCCATCGTTGGTACATATCTTATGATGTACCTTACAGATTACAGATCTGTAGCTCCTGCTTTTGTAGGAGGTTTGTTCATGGTAGCTCGTATCTGGGATGCATTCAACGATCCATTTATGGGAATGGTAGTTGATAACACAAAGACCAGGTGGGGCAAGTTCCGTCCATGGATTTTAATCGGAACTATTTTAAATGCAATAGTACTTGCAATGCTTTTCTTGAACAATGGACTTGAGGGAAAGAGCTATTTAGTATGGTGTTCAGTATTCTACATACTTTGGGGTATGACATACACTATCATGGATATTCCATACTGGTCACTTGTACCAGCACTTACAGATGATGAGAATGAGAGAAGTCAGATCTCAGCTATTCCAAGAATTTTCGCAAGCTGTGCATGGCTCGTAATCAACTCATTTGGTCTTATCATGGTATCAAAGCTTGGTAGCGGAAATGATGTTAAGGGATTCTCAATCCTTGCAATCATCATCTCAGTTGTATTCATCATCACTGAGATTATCACATGCTTAGCTTGTAAGGAGCAGGTAGTTGCACCTAAGTCAGAGAAGACATCAGTAAAGGGTATGATCGATGTTCTTTTCAAGAATGATCAGGTTAAGGTTATTCTCGGTATTGCATTATTCTTCAATATTGCTTACCAGTTATCAAACAGCTTTGCACTTTATTACTTCAAGTATGTTGCTGAGAGAACATACGCTACAGAGGGAAATGGAGTATTATATCCAATCTATGCTGCAGTAGCTGGTTTTGCTCAGATGGGTTCAATGGCAATCCTTCCAGTATTCTCTAAGAAGATTGGTAAAAAGATTTCATTTGCATGTGCAAGCTTCTTCCCAGTACTTGGATTTGCACTTTTATGGGTACTTGGATATGTTGCTCCTACAAATGGAGTATTAGTTGGTGTTTGTTCAGCAATCATTAACAGTGGTATCGGATTTATGTTAGTATTTATCACAGTTATCCTTTCAGAGGTAGTTGACTATGGTGAGTACTCACTTGGAACAAGAAATGAGAGTATCTTATTCTCAATGCAGACCTTTGTCGTTAAGTTCGCTGGAGCTTTCTCAGGCTTTGTAAGTGGTATTGGACTTACAGCTATCGGTTATGTGGCAAACCAGAAGCAGACAGCTGGCGCTGAAATGGGTATGAGAATTATCATGTTCCTCATTCCAGCTATTCTTTCAGCACTTTGCTTCCTTATCTACGTAAAGGGTTACAAGCTTACACCTGAGTTCTACTCTAAGATGCGTGCAGAGCTTGCAGAGAGAAGAAAGGAGAAATAATATATGTTATTAGGGGTTGATTATTACCCAGAGCAGTGGGATAGCGAAATGCTTGACGCTGATTTGGATACAATACTTGAACTTGGATGCAATGTAATTCGTATAGCTGAATTCTCATGGCATTTAATGGAAAAGACAGAGGGAAATTATGATTTCTCATATTTTGACAATGTTATTGCAAAGGCAAAGGAAAAAGGGCTTAAGGTAATAATGGGAACTCCTACAGCTACTATTCCTGCATGGCTTGCAAAAAAATACCCAAGCATTCTTTCCGAGTTTGAAGGCGGAAAGAAGAGAAGCTTTGGAGGACGTCATGTTTACTGCTTTAACAGTGATAAGATGTACGAGTATTCTGAGAAGATTATCACAAAGCTTGTTGAGCATTATAAGGATGAAGAGGCAATTGTTGCATGGCAGATCGACAATGAGATTGGACACGAGGGTTCAGATGTATGCTACTGTGAGAACTGCCAGAAGTCCTTTAGAAAATTCCTTTCGGATAAGTTCGAGGGTGATATAGATAAACTTAACTATGTGTATGGAACAACCTTCTGGTCACAGGAATATAACGAGTTCGATGAGATTCCAACACCTATGGAAACTATCACAACTCATAATCCTGCACTTAGACTCGACTGGGAGAGATTCCGTAATAAGAGTATAGTTAACTTCATGGATATGCAGGCAAAGCTCATTAAGAAGATTGCACCAAATGCAGTTGTAATGCACGACTACCCAGGTGGCGGACTTGACAAGCATGTTGATTATTCAGAGATTGCTGAGAGTCTTGATCAGGTTGCTTATAATAACTACCCGGTTTGGGGAGGACAGAAGGTTCCTATTGAACCACACGAAATCGCATTTGGTCTTTCATATATCCGTGGCTTCAAGAGAGAAAACTTCTGGATTACAGAGGCAATTATGGGTGCGCAGGGTCATGATGTTACAGGCTTCCTTCCAAGACCTAATCAGGCGAAGATGTGGTCATACCAGGGAGTTGCTCATGGATGTGATTCACTTATGTATTTCAGATATCGTGGCGGCACAAAGGGAGCAGAGCAGTTCTGCTATGGCGTGCTTGATGCAGATAATGTTAAGAGACGTAAGTTCTATGAGGTTCAGGATTTCTTCAAGAATATAAAGAAGTACGAGAAGGCTGTTGAGAAGCCAATTAAGGCTCCAGTTGCAATACTTTATGATTACGATTCACTTGCAGCCTTCAGAATACAGAGACAGAGTATTCTTCTTGATTGCCAGACTGAGATGAAGAAGGTTTACAAGGCATTCTTTGACAAGAATATAACAGTTGATGTTATCCCTGTTCGCCATGACTTCTCACAGTATAAGGTAATAGTACTTCCACAGATGATTATTATGCAGCCAGGCGTAAAAGAGAGAGTGGAGGAATTTGCAGCAAATGGTGGAACAGTGGTTCTTACCTATAGAAGTGCTGTTAAGGATACAGATAATAATGTTCCATTTGGAGAAACTGCTCCATGCGGCTACAATTCACTTGTAGGCGGAATAGTTTATGAGACAGAGAGTCTTCAGGACTATGATGCATACACAGTAAAGGGACAGGGCGTATGCGCTGGAATTGAAGGTGTAGGCGGAATCTTCAGAGATATGATAGAGGTATCGGATGCAGAGATTCTCTTTACCTACAGTGACAAGTTCTACGATGGCATTCCTGCCGTACTAAGAAAAGCAGTAGGTGATGGCAAGGTTTACTACATTGGATGCGGCCTTGAGGAGAAGCTTTCAGATGTTATCTTCGAGATGATTATGGACGAGCAAGGACTTGAGAAGGTAATTACAGACCCAGGCGTTGAGTCAGTAATAAGAGGTGATGAGGAAGCAAGTATTACAATGCTTATTAATCACAATGATTACGAGGCTAAGGCTGGAGATATTACACTCGCTCCATTTGAGTGCAAGATAATTGAAAATTAGATATATAATTAATTAAAACTGTGCCTCTTTCTTTGGGGAAACTGAAGAAAGAGGTGCTTTTTTTGATTTATTATATTTATTATATGGAAATATTATTTTATTTAGTATAGAATACAATTAATAGTCGAAACCATCATGACGAGGTCGGGATTTGGGATAATCTTACGACCTTGAGCAGAAGGGGAACGCGTTGCGCAGGGCTGGTTTAGACTATATATTACACAAGGAGGAGAGACATTTGGAAATTGTTACAGCTATACAGATAATAGGAATAATGTTCACTGCTGTAAATGTACTATACATAATTAGACAGAGAAGCTCAAAATGTCAGATTTACCTTCTTATTATGTACATAGGCATCCTGATAAATCTTATAGGCTATACCTTTGAGATATTTGCAGGGAGCAAGGAGAAGGCTATTCTCTGTGTTCAGTTTGAGTACGTTGGCAAGCCATTTATCGTATATAGTATGCTTATGTTTATGCTTGTATTTTGCGGGTATAAAATCAATCCTATATTAAAGGGAACGCTTCTTGCAATACATGTTTCCATATGTGTGCTTGTGTTTACCTGTAACCATAACGGCCTTTATTACAGCTCGATAGACTATTCCTACGATGGAATATTCCCGCATCTTGTTTTGGGACATTCTCCGATATATATTGTTTATTCGATGCTTTTATGGGGATATCTCGTTGCGTTTCTTGTTATCGGCTTCAGCAGATTTAAGTCTGTCAAATCAAAGGATGCAAAGGTTCAGCTTACAACCTTCGTTGTCTGCATCATTGTGTGCTTTACCGGACTGGCCTTGTTTATGTCTGGAATTACCAAGGGCTATGACACAACGCTTCCTGCCTATGCAATTACAGCATCACTTCTCACGCTGATTCTTAGAAGATACAATGTATTCGATGCAGTTGCACTTGCAAAGGATGAGGCGCTTACGGAGTTTCAGGATGGACTTATCGTTCTTAACAACGAGCAGGAGGGCATTTACATTAACAATTCTGCCATGAACCTTGTAAATGGAATCCTGGATGGAAAATTAAAGTATTATTCCAAGAGGGATGATAGCCTTAAGAAGGAAGATTATTCAAAGAAACGTGGTCTCACTGAGGTTCTCAAGGTGTTTGAGGATATTGTCGAGGAGGAAGAGTATCTGATCGACGGTGAAAAGGCATATAATATCAGCAGCAAGGATATTATTAACAATGATAAGGTTTACGGCCATATGTACGTGCTGACGGATGTTACAGACAGCTATAATTATACCGGCAGACTTGAGGAAGAGGTTTCAGAGAAAACTAAGGAAGTAATTAGAATTCAGCGTTCGGTAATTGGAAGCTTTGCGACCATGGTTGAAGCTAGAGACGGTATTACCGGACTTCATATTAAGAATACCAGTAACTTCGTTAAGGTTTTAGTAAGAGCGATGAAGAACTCAGGAAGATATCCGGAAATGACTGAGGATTATGTGGAGATGGTTGGCGAGGCTGCCTGCCTTCATGATATTGGAAAGATTGCGGTTCCTGATTACGTGCTTACAAAACCAGGAAAGCTTGAGCCTGAAGAGTATAAGATAATGCAGAATCATCCTGCAGAGGGCGCAAGGATAATTAAGGAGACGCTTAAGAGCTTAGAGAGTGATGACTACCTTGGAATAGCCTATGATATGGCACTGTATCATCATGAAAAATGGAACGGTACAGGTTATCCGACAGGAAAGAGTGGAATTAACATACCGCTTTCTGCAAGAATAATGGCAGTTGCAGATGTTTATGATGCTCTTCGTTCGAAGAGACATTATAAGGAGGGTTTTTCAGTTGAGAAGTCTGTGGCTATTATGCAGGAGGGTAGTGGTTCTCACTTTGACTCTCAGATTATTGAAGTCTTCTTAGAGCATATAGACGAGATAGAGGCAGTTTTTGCGGAGTCATAAGACAAGTAAGGAAGAACACGCCCTTCGGGCGTGTTTTTCCTTACTTTAGTTATAGGAAAAACCTATAACATATGATAGAATTATATTATTACTGTGTTTGTTGACTTTGCTATAGGTAAATGCTATAGTGTAGCTATGACCTACCAAACAGGTAGGAAAAGATGAAAAAACAGAATTTCAGGAGGAAACAAATATGAGTAAGATTTATAATAATTCAGCAGAGTTAATTGGAAAGACACCACTTCTTAAGGTAAGTAACTACCAGAAGAAGGAAGGAGTAGAGGATGCAACAATTCTCGCTAAGCTTGAGTATTTTAACCCAGCTGGTTCAGTAAAGGACAGAGTTGCACTCTCAATGATTGAGGATGCTGAGAAAAAGGGATTACTTAAGCCGGGCGCAACACTTATTGAGCCTACCTCAGGAAACACTGGAATTGGTCTTGCATCAGTTGCAGCAGCAAAGGGCTACAGAGTAATTATCACTCTTCCTGAGACAATGAGTGTTGAGAGAAGAACACTCCTTAAGGCATATGGTGCTGAACTAGTGCTTACAGAGGGCGCAAAGGGTATGAAGGGCGCAATTGCAAAGGCAGAGGAGTTAAATAAGGAAATCGAGGGTTCACTTATCCTTGGACAGTTTGTCAACCCTGCAAATTCAGCGATTCATTTTGCAACAACCGGACCAGAAATCTGGGAGGATACAGAAGGAAAGGTTGACATTTTCGTAGCAGGCGTTGGTACAGGCGGAACAGTAACAGGTGTTGGCGAGTTCTTAAAGAGCAAGAATAAGGATGTTAAGATAGTTGCAGTTGAACCAAAGGACAGTGCAGTTCTTTCAACTGGAAAGCCTGGAGCACATAAGATTCAGGGCATTGGTGCTGGATTTATCCCAGAGGTACTTAACACAGAAATCTACGATGAGATAATTGCTGTTGCAAATGAGGATGCATTTGCAGAGGGTAAGAAGATTGCTGTTTCTGAGGGTATCTTAGTTGGTATTTCATCAGGTGCAGCGCTCTATGCGGCAAAGACTCTTGCTGAGAGACCAGAAAACAAGGGAAAGGTAATAGTAGCTCTTCTTCCAGATTCAGGTGACAGATACCTTTCTACACCATTATTTACCAATTAGTAAATTGTGAAATGCACGATACGAAGTGCATAATAAAAATGTAAA
>DCHE01000073.1:0-18825 GCA_002314775.1 Lachnospiraceae bacterium UBA1760 | reverse complement strand
TATGACATTACAACAGTTAAAATATGCAACAGTGATTGCCAAGGAAGGTTCTATGAATGAAGCAGCTAAAAAGCTTTACATTTCACAGCCAAGTCTTTCAGGGGCAATAAAGGAACTTGAGATAGAGCTCGGATTTGACATATTTCTTAGATCTAACAGGGGTATTGTCATAACTCCAGAGGGAAAGGAATTCCTGTCCTACGCAGCTCAGATGATTGAGCAGTATGATATGATGTATGAAAGATTCGTTGAGAAGTCAGTAAAGACAAAGTTCGGCGTGTCTATGCAGCACTATACCTTCGCTATTAAGGCCTTTGTTGAGGTTGTAAAGCAGTTTGGTATGGAGGAATTCGAGTTTGCCGTAAGAGAGTCAACTACTCATGATATCATAAATAATGTAAAAGAGTTTAAGAGTGAGCTTGGAGTCATTTATGAGAGCGACTTCAATGAGAAAGCAATTGAGAAGCTTTTGGCAGAGAATAATCTTGAATTTACTGAGCTTTTCGAGTGCGATACCTTTGTATATCTTTGGTCAGGCCATCCACTTGCAAATAATGATTCTATTTCCATCACAGAGCTAGAAGAATACCCATGCCTTGCCTTTGACCAGGGAGATGCAAGCTCATTTTACCTTGCGGAGGAGATTTTAAGCACCTATGATTACAAGCGTATCATTCGTGCGAATGACAGAGCGACAATGCTTAATTTAATGGTTGGTCTCAATGGCTATACATTATGCTCAGGAATCATTTGCGAGGATATGAATGGCGATGCTTACAAGGCTGTGCCACTCAAGGAATCTGAGAAGATGCGAATTGGTTATATTAAGCGTAAGGGCAGCAAGGTTAGCAAGCTCGGAGAACTGTATATTGAGGAGTTAAAGAAGTACGAAGCAAACGTACTTCGCTAGAAATTAAAATGAAAAGAATTTCCTTTATATTTATACTCACAGCAGGAATCCTGTGGGGAACTATGGGACTCTTCGTTAGAAATCTTAATAAACTTGGTCTTGATACTATGGAGATAGTTTTTTTAAGAGCTATTGTGACTGCAGTGGTAATTTTTATATATCTATTAGTCTTTAATAGGAAAATGCTTAAGATAAGAATCAAGGATTTTTGGTGCTTTCTGGGGACTGGAATTGCTAGTATAACCTTCTTTAATTTCTGTTACTTTAAATCCATTCAGGAAAGCTCGCTGGCGGTGGCTGCAGTACTTTTATATACCGCACCGGCAATTGTAATGATTCTTTCATACTTCTTTTTTAAAGAAAAATTTACTGCGCAAAAGCTGGTGTCCTTAGTTATAACCTTTGTTGGCTGCGTACTAGTTACAGGGGCATATAAGGGAGGAGATTCAGTAAATTATGCAGGAATTTTGTTTGGACTTGGTGCGGGGCTTGGCTATGCACTATATTCGATATTCAGCCGTTTTGCCCTTGACAGAGGCTACAATTCCCTGACAATAACCTGTTATACATTTATTGTTGCAGCAGTATCGACAGCCTTTTTGGTAGATATAGGAAAAATTGGAAATGTTGCAACAAAGAGCGTCCCGGTTTTTCTCTTCACAGGAGCCTTTGGAATTCTTTGTACAATCCTTCCATATTTTCTCTATACACTGGGATTAACTAATATTGAAAACTCGAAGGCATCAATCATCGCCTCTATAGAACCAGTTACAGCGACAATAATCGGAGTTATTGCATTTAAGGAAAGCTTAGAGGCAGCGTCGGTTATTGGTATTATAATGGTAATTGGAGCGATGGTTTTATGCAGCGTAAGGATTAAGTCTAAAGAAAAAACAAGTGAATAGCAAGTGAATAGCAAATGAATATAAGAAAGCAATAAGAGAATTAAAAGGAATAAAATCATATAAAATCAAGAAGGCCGCAGCGGTAAATTAACGCTGCGGCCTTCTTTTATGAACATATGTATTCAGATTTATAATTACTCTGCATAGTTATCAGAAATAGTATGCTTCTCTCTGTACTCGTTAACTCTTGCCTGAATTCTCTCAGTAGGATCAAGAAGATCACTGATCGAAGCATCGTGATTGAGGTGGTCGATAACGTAAGCAATGTACTTGCTTAAGTCAGCTGACTCATACCAGTCACGAGTGAAGAGCTCTGGCTTCTGATAGGTAACATTTGTTGTGATAACCTTCTCGATTAAGCCTTCTTCCTTAGCCTTGTCGAAGATACCAAGACCAGCAGTGAAAAGACCAAAGGTAGCGAGACAGTAAACACGTTTTGCCTTTCTCATCTTGAGCTGTCTTGCAACATCGAGCATACTCTCACCAGATGCGATCATATCGTCGACAATTATAACATCCTTGCCCTCAACGTCGTCACCGAGGAATTCGTGTGCAACGATAGGGTTCTTGCCATTTACAACCTTAGTATAGTCACGTCTCTTGTAGAACATTCCTACATCAACTCCAAGGTGGTTAGCAAAGTAGATAGCTCTGTGCATAGCTCCCTCGTCCGGGCTTATTACCATAAGGTGATCAGAATCAAGCTCAAGGTCTGGTGTAGAAGAAAGAATAGCCTTGATGAACTGATATGTAGGCATGATATTCTCAAAACCGTTAAGAGGAATTGCATTCTGTACACGAGGGTCATGAGCATCAAAGGTGATGATATTCTCAACGCCCATAGCTACGAGCTCCTGAAGTGCGAGAGCACAGTCAAGAGATTCTCTTCCTGAACGCTTATGCTGTCTTGACTCGTAAAGGAATGGCATAATAAGTGTGATACGGTGAGATTTACCGCCCATTGCAGCAATGATTCTCTTAACATCGGCATAGATATCGTCTGGTGACATTCTGCATGGTTCGCCACCCATCTTGTATTCAATGCTATAGTTTCCAACATCAACAAGGATAAATGCATCTGTACCTCTTACTGAAGTAGAGATAGTACCCTTTGCCTCGCCTGAACCAAATCTTGGGCATTTTGCGTCGATGATATATGTGTCTCTCTCATAACCGTTGAACTGAAGTGTCTGCTTGCTCTGGTCATGTCTTTCTTTTCTCCACTTTACAAGGTAGTTGTCAACCTTCTTACCAAGGGCTGTACAGCTTGCGTGTGGAATGAGTGCGAGTTCTCCAACAGGAACAGTGATAAGTTTGCTTGCGTCTGGCATTTTAAATATCCTCCGTAATAAATATACATTGTTAATTTTACTCTGTTACTACTGCTTCTTATTAATCGTAGCCCTTCGTTTCTGGAAACGAATATCTTCTCCGTAAATGTAGAAGCATTTGTAATTCGATACCAACCTCGACATTATACGCTGAGAATAGCGGTCTTGCAACTGATTTAATGATAAATTTGTAGAAATTACGGTAGATTTACCATTAATCTGTCTTTGATTGATAATGTCGTAGAAGCGTGATGCCTTGGAATCTGTTGTCTGCTCCGTTCCAAGATCGTCAATGATAAGTAAGTCGCAGTTGAAAATGTATCTGTAAAGAGAGGTCAGCTGAGGAGATTTCTCAAAGCTTGTTGAATACTCCTGGATGACATCATAAAACAGCTGGTTTGATGAAAGATAAAGGACTGACTTGCCTTTATCGAGAAGAGCCTTTGCAATACAGTTTGAGAGGAAGGTCTTGCCGAGTCCGGTATTTCCATAGAAGAGAATACTCTTTTCCTCGGTCTCAAAGTCCTCGGTAAACTGCTTTACGCTCTTTAAAATGTTGGACATGTTTACATAGGCCGAATACTTATGGCCCTCTGGCACGTCCTTGCTATAGTAATCAAGAGAGAAGGTATCAAAATTCTCTCTTTCTATAACCTTCCTTATATTAGACTGGCTGTACAGACTGTCAATGATTTTAGACTTGACGCAGATACAGCGATCATTTTCATAAATTCCGGTATCCTTGCATAGCTTACAGCTAAATATCTCATCAAGATAGTCCTCGGGATAGCCTGAAGCAACAAGAAGCTTTCTCTTTTTATCAGTTGTCTCCTTAATGTGAGCCTTGGCTTCCTCCATGCTTGGAGAGTTTTCCTTCTTCATTACTCTTGCCTTTGCGGCAGAAAGAGAGTAGGAGCGAAGCTCGTCAAAAAGAGCCTTAATCTCAGGAACCTTCTCGAACACCTCGTTTTTTCTTTCCTGATTTAGTCTGATGTTTTCGAGTCTGATACGACTAAGTTCGTCGTTTATCGAATCCATATTTTTAGTATCATAATAAATATTAGCTTCCATCGTTTACCTCATCAAGAAACAGTGTTGACATTGCGTCGAGTTCGCCCTTATTGTTGTGGGACATAAAGTCGTTAAAGCCCCCGTCTGATTTACCGGATTTGCCGGCTTTGCCACCCTTATTTTTTGCCTGTCTTGCAGCATCAAGAAGAGTTATATCATCAAGTCTTTTCACTCCGGCTTTATGCCAGTTGGCAAGAATTCCGTTGATATAAGAGAAATTAGCATTGCCTGGGTTATTAAGGTTGGCACGCTTGCAGGCTTCTATAATAATTGTGTCTGAGAAGCCGAAGTCTTCCTGCCATGACTTGATAAACTCTAATTCTCCAGTGCTTGCTGTCTCACGGTTAAGTAAACCTAAATGCTTGAAAATACTTTTGACAAGGCCGTTGTGAGCCTGTGAGTGAAGATTTGCAGCATCACGGGTTTTAATTCCATGAGCATACCAGTCAAGGGCGATGTGATTGTAATAGTTGTTACTGTTCTTCTTGACAGTAGCACAGTGCTCAAATAAAAACTCTATCAAATCATTTGAGAACTTGAGCTCGTCTGTGTAATAAAGGATAGAATTGATATCCTTCTGAGCGAGCTGTCTGTTGAGATAAGTCTCAGCAAGACGTATCAAATATGAGAAGTTGTCATCTCTAAGCTTTGACGAAAGAATGTCAGAGCTATAGATAGGCATACTTGGAGCTTTTCTTTCAGAAGCCTCAGAAGCTTCAGAAGCCATAGAGCTGGCACCTGCATTATTAATAGAAGCAAGCTCAGTTACTGTCTCGGACTTGGCAGGAGCTTTTGTTGTAGCATCCTCCGTCAGAGTCTTCTTCTCTCTAGCTGCTTTTGAGGTGGTTCTTCCACCGAGCTGGGCAGTAAGACTAATAATCTTTTCAGGCTCCTCCTTCCTTGTCTCAGGCTTTTTAAGCTTGAGAAGAACAATGCCAGAAATCTGTCCATCCTCGTCATATCTAAACTTAAGTACATCAACTGAAATCCAGTAACGGATTGCTCTGCAGACATCAGTTTCAGTACAATTAAAATGGTCAGCGATATCCGCAACAGAAACTGCTGTGGAGTTAGAAAACAGTCTGACCAGATAGAGATAAATCTTTACAAAATCGCCATTTGCATCAGTCATGTAGAAGTCTATGAAGTTGTTTGAAATTGAAGAAAATGTTTCGTCATTTTCCGTCATAAGTGATAATGTAGCCATATATCAAAGACCCCTTTTATTTAGTGCAAATCGATTATAACACACGTAAAATAAAATGCAATCGAACATATTTGCACCCGGAAGGGGGCGATATTTGTTGATAATGTTGATAATGTGGACAAATTTATATAGTGCTGAAAATGTCCTTAATATTCAAGGAATTCAGACCTGTGTAACAAAATGATAATGTGTTGATAAAAACAAAGTCATCTGCCTTTTTAATGGCAAATGACCCTGTTAATACTGTTGATAACTATTCCTCGAGGAGGTGTTCACCTACGATTCCTATGTTTTTTGAACCTAAAGTTATGAACATATCATTTTGTGAACAATTATTTTTAACAAAATTTTCGATTGATTCAAAATCACCAAGATAAACTGAGTTTCCACCGTTTTCGTTTATCTTGTCGGTAATCTGCTTCGCAGATACAAGGCCTGTGTCTATCTCTCTGTCGTTGAAAATATCAGCGAGAAGAGCACAGTCAGCTCCAGAAAGTGCATCTGCAAACTCATCTAAAAGATCATGAACTCTTGAGAAGGTATGTGCCTGGAATACAACATAAAGCTTACCCTTCTTGATTGAGTTAGCAACCTTGATTGTCGCAGCAATCTCTGTTGGGTGATGAGCGTAGTCGTCGATTATTACTGTTCCGTTCTTCATACGGCCCTTATACTCAAAACGTCTCTTAGCACTGCTGCAGTGGAGAAGACCGGTCTTGGTATCAGAAAGGCTGATGCCGAGGAAGTCTGCTGCGGCGATTGCAGAGAGAGAATTCATAGCATTGTGTTCACCGGTTGACAATAGACTGATGTGGTCAACATACTTTCCGTCAACATACAAATCATAGGAAGCACAGCCCTCGTCAGAGAGAACAACATTTCTAGCCTGATACTTGTTGTTGTCGTTAAATCCAAAGGATACAATATTACACTCTAGTCCCTCAGTAATCTGGTCGTAATACTTCATATCGCCATTTATAATAAGAAGTCCGTCCTTTGCAGTCTTTTTTGCAAATACTGTGAAGGACTCTGCGATATTCTCGATATTGCCAAAGAAGTCAAGATGATCTGCATCTACATTTAAGATAATACTTACAAATGGAGTAAGTGAGTGGTAGCTGTTTGTGTACTCACATGCCTCAGTAACAAAGTAATCAGAATTACCAACACGAATGTTGCTGTTGTCGATTGCATCGAGAAGACCTCCGATTGAGATTGTTGGGTCCTTCTCTGCCTGAAGGAGAATGTGAGACATCATAGCAGTAGTGGTAGTCTTGCCGTGTGTACCTGCAACGGCGATACCATACTTGTAGTTTGCCATGATTTCACCGAGAAGCTCGGCGCGAGTGAGAGTTGGGATTCCAAGTCTTCTTGCCTCAGCTAACTCTTCGTTATCCTGGCTGATTGCAGCTGTATAAACCAAAAGGTCGATATCAGGGGTAATATTTTCCTTGACCTGCTTGTATATTACGTTGATGCCAGCATTTGAGAGAAGCGATGCTGTCTCCGAAGGCATAATATCGGAACCGGATATTGTAAAACCAGCGTTTAAAAGAACCTGCGCGAGACCACTCATACTGATTCCGCCAATACCCATAAAATGAACATGACAAGGCTTATTAAAATCTACCTGAAACATAATATTCCTCTTTTCTATATGATTATTTATAGTTTTTTCATTTATAATAATGTTTTTTAATAGGAAAAAACATTACACGGAGTTATATTAGCACAAATATTCGCTTAAAACAATAGTCTTTGGAGCCTATTATTCAGCAGCGTTACATTGACAAAAACAGGTGGTTGTGTCATTATTATTCTGAAATAATCTAATAATAAGAGTGGGGGATTTTACTCTTTTTTGGATTGTTGCTTTAATATATCTTTCAGAGGAAAGGATAGGAGACTTAATGGACAAAGATAAAAACTTGAACACTAATAATGCAGAAAAGTTTCATTATGACGTCGTTATAGTTGGCACTGGTGCAGCAGGACTTTTTGCAGCACTTTCACTGCCTGAAAAATTGAATGTATTAATGATTACAAAGGATGAGGTTGAGAACAGTGATTCGTACCTTGCACAGGGCGGTATCTGTGTTTTGAAGGAGCCTCAGGATTTTGACAGCTTCTATGATGATACAATGAAGGCTGGTCATTATGAGAATAAAACTGACTCGGTTACTGTAATGATAGAGAATTCTCCAAGAATTATGGACAGACTGGTTGAGTACGGAGTTAATTTTGACACTAACCCGGATGGAAGCTATTCCTACACAAGAGAGGGAGCACATTCCACCTTCCGTATTCTTCACCATGCAGATGTTACCGGAAAGGAGATTACATCAAAGCTTATCGAGACAGTGATGGGAAGAAAGAATATCACTGTATGGAATCATACATTTATGATTGATGTAATTACAAAGGACAATGATTGTCTTGGCGTAGTTGCACTTAGGGATAATGAGCACATTTTAATCTATGCAAAGGAGACAATTCTTGCAACAGGTGGAATTGGCGGACTTTTCAGACATTCAACAAACTTTAATCATATAACAGGCGATAGCTTTGCTCTTGCCCTAAGACATGGAATTGACCTTGAGAATATTAACTATATTCAGATTCATCCTACTACTTTATATGAGGAGAACGTTACTAACAGAAGCTTCCTCATCTCTGAGTCAGTAAGAGGAGAGGGTGCAATTCTTCTCAACAAGAAGGGTGAGAGGTTCGTGGACGAGCTTCTTCCAAGAGATGTCGTTACAAATGAGATCAAAAAGCAGATGGCTATAGATGACATGCCATATGTAAGACTTTCACTGACACATATGCCAGAGGATGAAATCAAGCATAGATTTCCTAATATATACAGACACTGTCTTGAGGTTGGATATGACCTTGCAAAGGAACCAATTCCAATCACTCCTGCACAGCATTATCTTATGGGCGGAGTAAAGACTGATACCTATGGAAGAACCTCAATGAATCACCTTTATGCAGTTGGCGAGACTGCCTGCAACGGTGTTCATGGAGCAAACCGACTTGCCAGCAACTCACTTCTTGAAAGCCTTGTATTCTCTGAGAGAGCAGGCTGGGTTATAAATGAGGAAATTGGCGATGTAAAAATTGAGGAGGTCGAGGTTGATTTAAGCAAGTACAAGAGCTTAAAGAAATGGAAGTCAGACTCTAGAAAGCTTATTATGAACGAGATAAAAAGGAGGGACCCAGAGTTCTATGCTAAATGGTGTAACAATGAAAATTAACACAGACACATATATTATGAACGCTATTCGCGAGGATATTACCAGCGAGGACGTTACTACAAATGCAATAATGCCAGAGGATAAGAAGGGCCATGCTGATCTTATCTGTAAGCAGGATGGTATTATTTGCGGACTTGAGGTTTTTAGAAGAACCTTTGAGCTTCTTGATGACAAGGCTTTTTTCGAGACTGAGGTTAAGGATGGAGACTTCGTTAAGAAGGGACAGCTTCTCGGAGTTGTAAGAGGCGATATCAAGGCACTTCTTACAGGTGAGAGAACAGCTCTTAACTATCTCCAGAGAATGAGTGGAATTGCTACTTACACACATGAGTATGCAGAGGTTCTTAAGCCTTACAAGACAAAGCTTCTTGATACAAGAAAGACAACTCCTAATATGAGACCATTTGAGAAGTATGCAGTAAAGGTTGGTGGCGGAACAAACCACAGATACAACCTTTCAGACGGAGTGCTTATTAAGGATAATCATATCGGTGCAGCTGGCGGTATTACAAATGCAGTTAAGCTTGCAAGAGATTATGCTCCATTTGTCAGAAAAATCGAGGTTGAGGTTGAGACTCTTGAAGAGGTTGATGAGGCACTCAGTGCCAAGGCTGACATCATTATGCTCGACAATATGGATAATGACACAATGAGAGAGGCCGTTAGAAGAATCGCTGGTAAGGCAGAGACTGAGTGTTCAGGAAATGTCACAAAGGAGAGACTTATCGAGATTGCCGAGATCGGTGTTGATTATGTTTCCTCAGGAGCAATCACATATTCAGCTCCAATTATGGATTTAAGCTTAAAGAATATGAAGCCGGACGAGGAATAGGAGATTTTTAGTATTTATTTTATTTGGCAGGGTAGGGATACATTATGAAGAATAAGAAAAGAATTATTACTATACTTGCAGACCTTGCAATGCTTGGACTTGATGTACTTTCACTTTACTCACTGATGTTCAATAGGGAGTCATTATCTAATCTGGGAGTTGCGGCAGCAGCCACGATGCTATTTATCTCGGTGCCACTTTTCTTTTACATCAATTATCTGTCCTTTGGTAAGAAGCTTACCTTTGAGGATGATGAGAACAATGTAAATAATTTTGACACGAGACATGAATTTGAAGCGGCTCTCACGAAATTTAAGTCCAACAGAATTCTTAGAAATCTGGCGGAGGCGGCTATAAGACAGCTTTACACGCTAGATAAGAAGCAGTCAACAATAGAATTAGTGGTAAGACAAAATTTCAGTCAGGATGTATCTGAATTTGAGGTTGTAAATCAGGTGCTTGAGGATTCCAAGGAGGCTGTCTATTCGAATATGAGAGAGATTATCAATCGAATGACAATTTTCGGTGGCACTGAAAATTATGGTGGAACCGGACTGAGTGCCAAGGTTGCAGCGGAGAAGAACAGGATGCTGTCAGGGCATGTTGAGTTCATCACGACTGTACTTAACAATAATGAGATTATCTTTCTTGAGCTTGATAAGCTTATGATTGAGATAACAAAGATGAATGGAAAATCCCAGGAGGACGATATTTCCAAAATTCAGGGAATCGTCCAGTCGCTTCAGATGCTTCATGATGCTGACTCGAGTGAGTATGAGGAAATCGCAAAGAAGTATGACAGTGTGGATGTTCCAGAGCTTGCCGGTTCGTCTGGCAGGATGGGAGGTAAATTATGAACAACAATAACAAAAAAGGATTTGCTATCATCGCGATAGTTGCAGTGCTTTTCTTCGGACTTATCTTTGGTATTGTTTCGCTGATTGGAAATTCAGGAAAGTCCGATGAGGGTGAGGATATGCCTTCTCACGGAAGTGATGTGGAGACTCTTTCGGATGAGGAAGCAGCAGCAAGACTCGACAAATACGTAGGAGTCATCAAGCCGAGAACAGTTCAGGCTGAAAAGGTTCCAGTGGAGCTTGGAAAGACAGATGTTGCCGCAGAGCTTCCTGATATTGACACTAACAAGATTACCGTACAGGGTAACGGAGCAATCAATATTGAGATTTTCTCGACAGCAGAGAAGGCTGGAAATGGAAACGATGGCTGGTTAAACCAGGTGGCTGAAAAGTTCAATGCAGCAGGCAATGAGTATAACGGCAAATCAATTTCTATTACAGTAAGAACAATAGCAGCAGGACAGGCGGTTGACTATATCACCTCAGGAAAGTATCTTCCACAGGCCTTCACTCCTTCAAACGAGCTTATGGGTGAGATGATTATCTCGCAGAATGTAAAGTGCGAGATGTACAACAAGTCTCTTGTCAGAAACGCTGCTGGTATGGTTCTTTCTGAGGATGTCTACAACCAGATTATGAAGAAGTACGATGCAGTAAATGTTAAGACAGTTGCTCAGGCAACAGCTGACAGTGTGATTGCCATGGGATATACAAATCCATTTGCAAGCTCAACAGGACTTAACTTCCTTATCTCACTTCTTTATACATATGATTCAAACAACATTTTGAGTGATACAGCAAAGGCTGGCTTCAACAGCTTCCAGGCCAATGTACCATTTGTTGCCTATACAACTCTTCAGATGAGAGATGCAGTTTCTTCAGGTTCTCTGAATGGTCTTGTACTTGAGCATCAGACCTTCGTTAATACGAGCGGGCTTGAGGGCTATAAGTTTATTCCATTTGGCGTGAGACATGACAATCCACTCTATGGAATTGGCGATTTAAATGATGAGCAGAAGTATGCATTGAAGCTTTTCTCTGACTACTGCTCAGAGCAGACTAATCAGGAGCTTGCAATAAAGTGTGGCTTCAACAATGCAGATATGGACAAATATCAGTCGGAGATAGCTGATGTGGATGGTACAAAAATTGTAAGTGCTCAGAAGCTCTGGAAGGAAAACAAGGACGTTTCTAAGCCAATCGCAGCAGTGTTTGTTGCAGATACTTCAGGAAGTATGTATGGCGAGCCACTTAACCAGCTTAAGAGTTCACTTGTAAATGCTTCTTCATACATCAATTCTACCAACAGTATCGGTCTTGTGAGCTATGGAAATAATGTAAATATCAATCTTCCGATTGCACCATTTGACCTTAACCAGAGATCCTACTTTGCGGGAGCTGTACAGTCACTTTCTGCCGACGGTGCTACAGCAACCTATGATGCGGTTATGGTTGCTCTTGATATGCTTCTTAAATATAAGGAAGCAAATCCAAATGTTAAGCCTGTTATCTTCCTTCTCTCGGATGGAGAGCAGAACTCAGGCTATGAATTCGAGGATATCGAGGGAATCTTAAAGCATTACGGAATAGTTGTTTATTCAATTGGATACAATGCCAACATTGATGAGCTGTCGAAGATATCATCGCTTAACGAAGGAACAGTTATTAATGCAGATTCAGATGACGTTATCTATAAGCTGAAGAATCTGTTTAATGCTCAGATGTAATAAACTAAAATTTTATGTTAATTTATGTCTTGACAATAAATTATATCGTACTAGAATGTACTTAAACTATAAATTTTACGAATGGAGACTAAAATTATGGAAAAGAAGAACATTGACTGGAGCAGTCTTGGCTTCGGTTATATTAAGACAGACAAAAGATTCGTTGCAAATTTTAAGAATGGAGCTTGGGAGGAAGGCGTTCTCACAGAGGATTCAAACGTTGTAATCAGCGAGTGTGCAGGCGTTCTTCAGTATGCTCAGACCTGCTTCGAGGGACTTAAGGCATATACAACAGAGGATGGAAAGATTGTTTGCTTCCGCCCTGACTTAAATGCTTCTCGTATGGCAGATTCTTGTAAGAGACTTCAGATGCCAGTATTCCCAGAGGACAAGTTCGTTGAGGCTGTTGTTGAGACAGTAAAGGCTAACGCAGCATATGTTCCACCATTTGGTTCTGGAGCAACACTCTATATCAGACCATATATGTTTGGTTCTAACCCAGTTATCGGTGTTAAGCCAGCAGATGAGTATCAGTTCAGAATTTTCTGTACTCCAGTTGGACCATACTTCAAGGGTGGCGCTAAGCCAATCACTATCAGAGTTTGTGATTATGACAGAGCAGCTCCTCATGGAACAGGTCATATTAAGGCGGGACTTAACTATGCAATGAGCTTATACCAGATTGTGGATGCACATGAGCAGGGTTATGCAGAGAATATGTATCTTGATGCAGCAACTCGTACAAAGGTTGAGGAGACTGGTGGAGCAAACTTCATCTTCATCACAAAGGATGGTACATTTGTAACACCTAAGTCAGACAGTATTCTTCCATCAATCACAAGAAGATCTCTTATGATTGTTGCTGAGAAGTACCTTGGTATGAAGGTTGAGCACAGAGAGGTTTACTTTGACGAGGTTAAGGATTTTGCAGAGGCTGGTCTTTGCGGAACAGCAGCTGTTATCTCTCCAGTAGGAAAGATTGTTGATCATGGCAAGGAGATTCTTATTCCAAGTGGAATGGAAGAGATGGGTCCATGGACAAAGAAGTTATATGATACACTTACAGGCATCCAGATGGGCAAGATTGAAGCTCCAGAAGGATGGATTAAGGAGATTATGTAAATAAAAAAAGATGGCAGCTACCGGTTTTGGCAGCTGCCATCTTTTTTTGAGTATTCATAGCCGTAAAGCTGGTTAGTGAATGTATCTTGAAGTGATTCCCTGAATTCTCATTGTCTTTGCATATTCAAAGAAGTAATCAAGGTTTTTGTCAGGATCATTGTTATACTTGCTGATTATCTCGTCAAATACCTTTGAATCAATATCCGATCTAAGCCTTATGGCATCACATACGCTTCTGTCCTTGTCGTAAACTCTGAAATTACCATATTTTGTTTCGATAAGCTTGGATGCTTCCATAAAGTTTGAATCAGAGAAATAGTGTCTTTTTATCTCAAAATTGACATTTATTCTTGATCTGTCAGATCTTGCTGTGGCAATTGAGAGAATCTCAGGCTCTGTCTCGATGTAGCCCATATAATAGAGGGCACTGTCAGCGCAAATGATGCAGTTTTCATCAGCCTTTGATACCTCGAGATACTTATACTCAGCAGGCTTTGGGATTGCTGGATTTACTCTCCAGTAAACTCCATGTGTAACGCGCTCGATTTCACCAAGCTTAACTAAGTCCGAAATCTGAAGCATCGTTATCTTGTTTGACATAAGCTCCTTGGTTGTGAGATAACCATTGGCATCGTCAAACATTTTCATTATAGTATTATATGTTCTAAGTAACATATTTCACCTCCAGGTGTGATTAATCATTGTATCTAAAATTTATTGTATTATTTTAAAAAATAACTTGGTAGTATTATAATAGTTATAAAAAAACATAAAGTCAATACAAAAAAACGCTTTTTTATAAAAATAATCAACCGTAGTCGATTAATGGATTAAAGTAAAATAATAGTATTAGATTATTCAATTTCTTGACAAATATACTCTTACATTTTATTATTTGACTATGGATAAATAAGTGAATTATGTGAATATAGTAATAAAGAGATATAAATCATATTAATTGGTATATAATCGTATTTATGTAAGCAGATAATTTGTTGGGAGGCGTGACATTGAAGGACATAATTAAGCATAATAGTATTATTATACTGTTTATTCTATCTCTTATGTGTTTGCTTGCATGTAGCAGAAACAAGAAGTTTACAAATGGAGAGATAACAATTACTCTGTCGAATCAGTATGCGACATCTAGCGTAGAGAAGGCTGACTGGTGCTATGAGAGTCCTAATGCAATCGTTACAGGTGTAAAGGAGAGCAAGGAAAGCCTTGAAAAGGTTGGAATGGAGGATGTGGATTCCATTTCTGCGTATGCTGAGGGGATTGTTAAGGAAAAGGGTTTAAAGAGCTCGGACATAAAGGTTGGAAATGGCTATCTTTACTTTGATTCAACAAAAAAGATATCAGGCTCAGTTTATTCCTACAGAACCTGCATTTACAGTGCTACTGATGGTTACTGGGTGGTTTCATTTGCCTGCTACAAGGAGCTTTTTGAGTCACAGGTAAAGAATTTTACAGCCTACGCTGATTCGGTTGTGATTCAGTAGGTTTATATACTTCCTGGTATTAAAATGTCATTAAGATGAAAATTAAAGTAATAAGTGAAAGGGAAAATGTATGTCAGTTATTATGGAATTATTCAAGGTTATCATCCTTGGAATAGTAGAGGGAATTACAGAGTGGCTGCCAATCAGCAGCACGGGACATATGCTTCTTATCGACGAGCTTATTCAGCTCAACCAGAGTGAAGAATTCAAGAACATGTTCTTTGTTGTAATTCAGCTGGGCGCGATAATAGCGGTTGTCACAAACTTTTGGAATAAGATGTGGCCATTTGAAAAGGATCAGTCAGGAAAGAACAATCTTTCAATGCCTATAGTTGCAAACTGGATTAAGGTGGTTGTTGCCTGTATACCTGCAGCAATAGTTGGATTTTTACTTGATGACTGGATTGATGCACATATGCACACACCACTTGTGATTGCAATTACTCTTATTCTTTATGGTGTTCTTTTCATTGTTATTGAGAACAGAAACAAGGGAAAGAAGGCAAGGGTAAAGAGGATGGAGGCCCTTTCAATAAAGGATGCTATAATCATTGGATTATTTCAGACACTAGCACTTATTCCAGGTACCTCAAGATCTGGAGCAACAATTATTGGAGCAAGAGTGTTTGGCGTATCGAGAAAGATTGCTACAGAATTCTCTTTCTTCCTTTCAGTTCCAATAATGTTTGGAGCAAGCTTACTCAAGCTTGTTAAGTACGGCTTCCACTATTCAGCCTTCCAGGCACTCATTCTTGTATTCGGAATGGTAGTGGCTTACTTCGTATCAGTTTACGTAATTAAGTTCCTTATGGGATATATCAAGAAGCATGATTTCAAGGCCTTTGGATACTACAGAATTGCACTTGGTATAGTGGTGATTATCTTCTTTGGAATCAAATCAATTGTTAGTTAGTTTACAGTGATTATTAACATTAGCTTATAGGTGTAATAGCTTATAAGCTAATTGTTTTTATACATATATATTATAGAAGAAAATGCAGACGATTTGCATTTAAGGTGAGGATATGCAGCTTAGATTAGATAAATTTTTGGCGGATACAGGCTACGGTACCAGAAGCGCTGTTAAGGACATGCTAAAGCAGGGAAGAGTTACTGTTGATGGTGCATTTGTGAAAAAGCCGGACATAAAGGTTGACCCGGAGAAGAACGTAGTGCTTGTTGATGGTAAAGAGGCAAGCTATGAGTCCTTTGAATACTATATGCTTAACAAACCGGCGGGAGTAGTATCTGCCACGGAGGATAAGTTCCAGAAAACAGTGCTTGATCTGATTAAGGATAAGAAGCGAAGAGATTTATTTCCAGTGGGAAGACTGGACAAGGATACAGAGGGACTTCTTCTTATTACTAATGATGGAATTACCTGCAACAAGCTTCTTGCCCCTCTTAAGCATGTTGGTAAGAAGTACGAGGCAATAATAAAAGGAAGAGTCACAGAGGCTGATGTTTTAGCCTTTAAGGAGGGACTTGACATCGGAGATGATAAGCCAACCAAGGAGGCAGTGCTTAATATAAGAAGAAACTATGAAGAGGGTGATGAGGATTTCTCGGAGATTGATGTTGTAATCACTGAGGGAAGGTATCATCAGATTAAGAGAATGTTTGAGGCGAGAGGGATGGAGGTTGTTTATCTTAAGCGATTATCCATGGGAAAGCTTGTACTTGATGATACATTAAAGCCGGGGGAGTATAGAAAACTCTCTGAAAAGGAAATTGAACTGATAATAAGATAATTAAATAGAAGAAAGGCTTGACTTTTACTTGGGCGTTATGTTATTGTAATCCTTGCGGTAGCAGACGCCTTTTTTTTGTGCGGTCATTTTTTGAAAGTGACAGCGAAAGGCATTTATTTATCGCAACCAAAAATAATAAACGGAGGTGGCTAGTTGTGCGTGTTAAAATAACATTGGCATGTCAGGATTGTAAACAGCGTAATTACAATATGACAAAGGATAAGAAAACGCATCCAGAGAGAATGGAAACCAAGAAGTATTGTAAGTTCTGTAAGGCTCATACAATGCACAAGGAAACAAAGTAATAGGAGGAGAATATGTCAGAGAATAAGAAGACATCTACTACTCTTAAGAGAAGCTGGTTTCAGGAGATGAAGGCAGAGTTCGGCAAGATCACATGGTTAGACCGTGAATCGCTTGTAAAGCAGTCAATCGCAGTTATCGTTTCAGCAATTGTTGTTGGACTTATCATAGCTGGAGTTGACGTAGCATTTGCAGAAGGTCTTAAGTACATTTTGGTTTAGGCGGGTGAATAGTATGGCAGATATTGAAAATGTAAATACTACAGGAACATCTGTTAAGCAGGTGGAAGACACAGAACCAAAGTGGTATGTAGTTCATACTTATTCTGGTTATGAGAATAAGGTTAAGGCTGATATCGAAAAGACCATAGAGAACAGAAAGCTTCAGGATCAGATGTTCGAAGTCATGGTTCCACTTCAGGAAGTACCTGAGATGAAGAACGGTGTAAAGAAGATCGTTTCTAGAAAAATGTTCCCAGGTTATGTACTTGTGAAGATGATTAAGAACGATGTTACATGGTATGTTGTTAGAAATACCAGAGGTGTTACAGGATTTGTAGGACCAGCATCTGAACCAGTACCACTTAGTGAGGCAGAGATGCGTGCACTTGGTGTTAAGACTGATGACGTTGTAGAAATCGACGTTGAGGTTGGAGATATTGTAAAGGTTGTTTCTGGACCTTGGGAAGGTACAGAGCATGTTGTTAAGGAGATTAATACTAACAAGCAGTCAATTCTTGTTGAGGTTGATATCTTTGGACGTGCTACTGAGGTTGAAATCAGCTATAGCGATATCAAGAAATCAAATTAATTTTAAAGATAATTTGATATTATTTTTAAAAAATAATTTTCAATTGAAGACATGCAGTTTCAGACTGCATCATCACTATTGTGATGTTAGTAAGTGGAAGAAGTGTGAATGCTTCGTTATACCACAATTTTTGGAGGTACGCTAAAATGGCAAAGAAAGTTACAGGATATATTAAGTTACAGATACCTGCAGGTAAGGCAACTCCTGCACCACCTGTTGGACCAGCTCTTGGTCAGCACGGTGTAAATATTGTACAGTTTACAAAAGAGTTCAACGCAAGAACAGCTGATCAGGGAGATTTAATTATCCCAGTTGTTATCACAGTTTATGCGGATAGAAGTTTTAGCTTTATTACTAAGACTCCACCAGCAGCAGTTTTACTTAAGAAGGCTGCAGGCATTAAGTCAGGCTCTGCTAAACCACAGAAGGACAAGGTAGCAAAACTTACAAGAGCTCAGGTAGAAGAGATTGCAAAGCTTAAGATGCCAGATCTTAACGCTGCAACACTTGAGGCAGCTACAAGCATGATCGCTGGAACAGCTCGTTCTATGGGTATCGTTGTTGTAGATTAATTTTGAATTTGGCGTCATCGCATTTGTATGCGGTGATTGAGATTATTAAAAGTTGAAGAAACCCATGCTAAAGCATGGGCTACGTCACCGTCCTTCAGACGGTGATTGAGAATACGAAAAGTTGAACAAACCCATGCCACAAGGGCATGGTCTACGTCATCGCATTTGCATGCGATGGTAAAGAACGAAAATTTGAAGAAACCCATGCTAAAGCATGGGCTACGTCACCGTCCTTCAGACGGTGACAATGGGTGGGAGGGTCGCTCCCGATAATACCACAGGAGGTTTTATTTTAATGAAAAAAGGTAAAAGATATTCAGAAGTTGCAAAACTTGTAGAAAAGACAAATTTATATGACTTAGACGAGGCTGTAGCTCTTGTAAAGAAATCAGCTAGCGCAAAGTTTGATGAGACAATCGAGGCTCATTTAAGACTTGGTGTTGATGGACGTCATGCAGATCAGATGGTTCGTGGTGCAGTAGTACTTCCTCACGGAACAGGTAAGACTGTAAAGGTTCTCGTATTCGCTAAGGGTGATAAGGTAGATCAGGCATTAGCTGCTGGTGCAGATTATGCTGGTGGTGACGAGCTCGTTCCAAAGATTCAGAACGATGGATGGTTAGACTTCGACGTAGTTGTAGCTACACCTGATATGATGGGTGTTG
>DCHE01000063.1:8073-13001 GCA_002314775.1 Lachnospiraceae bacterium UBA1760 | reverse complement strand
TGATGCGCCAAAGGTTGAAAATGGTAAGGCAACTATTAATAAGGATAAGTGTGTAGGCTGTGGAAGATGCCTTGCAGTATGTCCTAAGGATGCTATTTCATCAGAGGATAATGACTCACTTACAAAGCTTAATTATAAGATTGCTGAATATTCATACGCAGTACTTAAGGACAGACCAAGCTTCCATATTTCACTTATCTGTGATGTATCACCTAACTGCGATTGTCATTCAGAAAATGATATTCCAATCGTTCCTAATATTGGTATGCTTGCAAGTTTTGATCCAGTTGCACTTGATGTAGCATGTGCTGATCTTGTAAATCAGATGCCTGTAAATCCAGGAAGTATTCTTGCTGACAACTTCGAGGCTGATGTATTCCACGAGGGAGAACATCACGACCACTGCAAGCATGATCATTTTGCAATGACTCATCCTGATACTGAGTGGAGAAGCTGTATAGAACATGCCAAGAAGCTTGGAATCGGAACTGACGAATATGAACTTATAAGAATCTAAAATGGGAATAATATATGTATTAATTGCAGGCTCCCTCTGGGGTGCCATGGGAATATTTGTAAGAGGGCTCGCTTCATGCGGGCTCTCTAGCATTGAAATCTGTTTTGTAAGAATGGTTGTTTCAACCCTTCTCATGGCAGGTTATTTTTTAATATTTAATAGAGCTGCGCTCAAAATAAAACTCAAGGACATCTGGTGCTTTATAGGAACAGGAGTGTTCTCTCTTACCTTTTTTGGCTTCTGTTACTTCACGACAATTCAGATGACATCGATGTCAGTAGCGGCAGTACTTCTTTACACGTCACCAATATTTATTCTGCTCTTATCGGCAATTCTGTTTAAGGAAAAAATCACTCGAAAAATGCTTATATGCGTAATAATAGCAATTCTTGGATGCGCTTTTGTATCGGGAATATTCGGTGGCGGAAGTAATATTACACCTATTGGATTCCTGATTGGACTTGGAGCTGGACTGGGATACGGACTCTACAGTATATTTGGAAGATATGCAATTAATAAGGGATATGGACCATTAACAATAACATTTTACAGCTTTTTGTTTTCGTCATTTGCGCTGATTTTCTTAACAAAGCCTATTGAGATATGGAATAAACTTTTTGTTTATGCAGGACAAAATGGCATGCCGATTTACATAACAATTATTTATGTAATCGGAACAGCTCTTATTGTTACCATCCTTCCATATATTTTCTATACTGTAGGACTTACTAAGGTTGAAAATTCCAAGGCAGCAGTAGTTGCCTGTATTGAGCCTATAATGGCAACAATATTCGGATTTATTATTTTCCATGAAATTCCAGGAGTGGGAGAGTTCATAGGAATTGTTCTTGTACTTGCGGCGATTGTTATGCTGAATATGCCAGTTAAGTCGAATCCTAAAAGCACAATGAAATAATAATTAAAGGCCTTTAGTACATAAAGAAGTAATAAATTTTATGTAAACTAAAGGCCATGAGGTGTGTCAATATTATTTTACTAATGTCAGTTAATGCTGACGCGCATTCTAACGCAAGATTCGCGAACGAATCTTGAATATCTTATAGAAGCTTAATTAACTCTTCATAAACTGGCTTATAGTGTTCATCAGTAAGCCCGAAATCCATTTCCTTATATGACCAGGCGGAACGTGCAATTCCACATTCCTCAAATGCAGCATTAATATCACGATACCAGTTAAGAGTTCCCTCGGGATCTGCTCTGTCAATTACGCCGTATTCACCACAGTAGAGAGGAACATCATATTTCGCTGCAACCTCTACAGCTTCAGCAAAATATCTCTTAAAGAATTCCTTATCACACATTACTCCAGCATAACCATCTGTAAGGTCAGCATAGAAGGCTCCTATAGTCTTCAAGGCAACATCGTGATATTCACCTAAATCCTTAGGATATGAGATTTTAAAGTCATCTGTCATTCCAGCAACCCAGTATGCTGCCTGATGGGTGAAGATTAGTGGTTCGTAACAGTGGAAGTTGAAAACTATTTTGTCATCGTATGGGGCTTTAAGCTCTTTTACAGATACAACACTGTTGTTCCTTGTTCCACCAATGAGTATCCATGTATCAGGAGCATTCTTTCTGATAACCTTGATTGCTTCTTCTGAAATATCGTTCCATATATCCTTAACTTCAGGATCTACAACCTCATTTAGAATTTCAAAAGCCATATGCTCACTGTATTTTCCATAGCGCTTTGAAAGCTTATCCCACAGTGTGTAGAATCTATTCTGCAATCCTTTATCCTCAAAGAAACCCTTACAGTTTTCATGATCATCAAAGATATAGCCAGCAGCCTTATGGAGATCCAGTACAAGGTTTAAATCATATTTAAGGCACCAGTTAAGGCAATCATCAATGTGCTTGTATCCATCAGGTTTATCAGTCCCGTCTTCATTTTCTATTACAGAGTAATCAATTGGGAGACGAACATGGTCTACATTCATGGTCTTTATCTTTTTTATATCTTCTTCAGTAATAAATGTGTTCATATGCTCATCTGTGAGCTCATGCTGTGAAAGCCATCCACCTAAATTAATACCTTTCGTAAATCCGTCGAATTGTTTCATGTTTTCCTCCACTTATTTTACTGATTATAATTTTTTTTGTAGTTTCTTCTAAGTGCTTAAACGTTTAAGACATTGTAACAGAAATATATGCAGAATGGAACAAAGAATACTAAATATCTGTTATTATTTGTGATATACTATTACTCGATACAGGAATGTGCAGAGAAAATACTCGCATTTCTTGCCTCAAATGTGTACATAAGGAGATGAACAAAATGAAGAAATTTATGTCAGAATTCAAGACCTTTATATCCCGTGGAAATGTAATGGATATGGCCGTTGGTATTATTATAGGTGGTGCTTTTACAGCAATTGTAAATTCACTTGTTAATGATTTGGTTATGCCTCTTATTTCATTGCTTACAGGTGGACTTGACTTCACATCACTTAAGATAGCTCTTGGAGAAGGAGAGGATGCGGCAGCATTCTGTTATGGTGCTTTTATTTCAGCAGTAATTAATTTCATACTTATTGCATTTGTTTTATTTTGCATTATAAAAGCTCTGAATAAGCTTAAAAAGGAAGAAGAAGCTCCAGAACCAACAGAGAAGGAATGCCCTTACTGCATGTCAAAGATTTCAATTAAGGCCACAAAGTGCCCTCACTGTACATCTGACCTTGGTTGACGTTGTGCAGTATCAATGCTAATATAATTCAGAAGACTATTTGCTTTTCTTTGAAGAAAAAGAAAGAGGAGCGAGTATTTATAAAAATTTATTATTTTTTTGGAGGGAATTAAAATGTCACGTTTTTCTAAGATTTTAACAGGTATCGCTATGGCAGCATTTGCAGTTGCAGTTGCTACAGTTCCAGTAAAGGCTGATGCAGCTTCAGATGCATATGAGGCAGGTCTTAAGCAGCTTGCACAGATTCAGGCTGAGACACTTATTGCAGCTCAGGCTAATCAGGCAGCAGCTGAGAATGGTTTAAGATTAGCTCAGGCTCGTCAGGATGAATTCGCAGCAGCAGCAGCTAAGGCAAATGAAGCAGCTAAGATTCTTCAGGGGCAGGTAGATGCTCAGACACTTGCAGCAGCTCAGGCTTATGCAGATGCAGCAGCAAAGGGAATGTATGCAGGCAATTTAACTCAGGAACAGATTGCACAGCTTACAGCAATTGCTAAGGCATCTAATGATGCAGCAGCAGCTAACGGTTTAAGATTAGCTCAGGCTCGTCAGGATGAATTCGCAGCAGCAGCAGCTAAGGCAAATGAAGCAGCTAAGATTCTTCAGGATCAGATTGATGCTCAGACAGCAGCTTCAGCAGCAGCTTACCTTGCAGCAGCACAGGCAGGTCTTAAATAAGAAATAAAATAACTTATGGCCCCGGAAATTTCCGGGGCCATTTTTTTTTATCCAAAGGGATATCGAATAGGTTTCAACCTATTTGATGTTATGTAATCTTGAACGACATACCCTCATCTTGTAGAATAGTAAAATAGGATTAATGTGGGTGGAGTCTGTCCATTTGAAATAAATTAAATGGCTGATGACGTTTGCTTTTCCTAAGTTCATTACAAAGTGTGGTGAGATTCTTGCGTGAAATAATTGATAAGCTAATCGACGGAGTTTTCGAATATGATATCGATAAACTTTCTTTTGACGTGCAATCAATTGAAGTAAAGTTAAGCTCGCAGGAATCACACGAAGGCGTAATTCAGGTTAAGAGTGAAAGTGGCAAGCCTGTAAAGGGATATGTCTATACAAGCAATAGGAGAGTGACTGTAAATATTGCTGAGTTTAATGATGCCGAGTTTTCACTTGAGTATAAATTTGATCCAACGGGCCTTGAGGCAGGGGATGAGATTAAGGGCGATATTCAGATAGTGTCATCAGCCGGTGAATACTATCTGCCATTTGAGTTTAGTATTCTTTCCACATCTCAGAATTCCAAGGTAAGCGGAGTGCGTAACCTCTTCCATTTTACCAATCTGGCTCAGACTGATTTTTCAGAGGCGACAGATATTTTCTATACCCCTGAATTTATAAGAGTATTTGATGGCAATGACAAGGCAAGCCTTACCAAGTACCGTGGCTTCAGCTCAAAGTCAGGGGACCGTCAGGCAGTTGAGGATTTCCTCTGCTGTATTAATAAAAAGAAGCCGGTAGAGCTTCTTACTGAGAAAAAGNNCACACACTGGAACAATTCAGGTAAAGAGTGAGAGCACAAGGCCAGTTAAGGGCTACGTATATACAAGCAACAGAAGAGTTACAGTTAATATCGCTGAGTTTAATGATGCTGAGTTCTCATTTGAATATAAATTTGATCCAACAGGACTTGAGGCTGGTGATGAAATCAAGGGAGACATCCAGATAGTTTCATCC
>DCHE01000063.1:0-8053 GCA_002314775.1 Lachnospiraceae bacterium UBA1760 | reverse complement strand
ATATTATCTTCCATTTGAATTCAGTATTTTGTCAACGTCACAGAATTCCAAGGTCAGTGGAGTTCGTAATCTCTTCCATTTTACAAATCTGGCCCAGACTGATTTTTCAGAAGCAACAGATATTTTCTATACACCTGAATTTATCAGAATGTTTGATGGCAATGACAAGTCAAGTCTTACTAAGTACCGTGGCTTTAGCTCGAGACCGGGAGACCGCCAGGCAGTAGAAGATTTCCTTTGCAGTATTAACAAGAAGAAACCAGTCGAGCTTCTGACAGAGAAAAATGTATTTGAATTTACTGAAGTCAGAGACAGACTGAAATGCGAAGTAAAAATACGTAAATCAACATGGGGATTTATCAGCGCAACAGTTGAAAGCGATTCTGATTTCCTCGAGATTGAAAAAGAAAAAATACACAACGAGGATTTCGAATCTTCAGAGTATAATCTTGTATTCTACCTTGATGATGAACAGCTTCATGAGGGTAGAAACTATGGAGTTATTTCTGTTCAGTACGCATCCTCGAAACTTGAGATAGTAATAATTGCAACACAGCGAGGCTCAGACAAGGCAAAGCGCGCAACAAGAAAAGAAGCCAAGTCACTGATGCTTCGACTTATGAGCTGCTATATAAGATTCAGAACCAAGCAGATTAATGTTAACGGCTGGGTTCGTGAATCAATGAAGATTGTCGAGCGTATGAATATGCTTGATGATAAGAACCCTGTTTCAAGACTTTTCCAGGCTCAGCTTCTCCTGGTTGAGAACAGGGTAAGCGAAGCAAAATGGATTCTCGACCACGTATATAACGAAATGAAAATAATCGAGCATGACGATGAGTGTTATGCCTATTATTTGTACCTTACAACTCTTATTAAGAGAGATGACCAGTACGTTAATGACGTTACTGCAAGAATTAATTCATACTATGCAATGTACCCGAACAGTATGCCGATACTGTGGATGCTTCTCTATCTTGACGAGGATATGTCCTCGACGCCATCCAAGAAGCTGGCGGCAATCGAGAAGATTACAGAGTATGGGGTTCATTCTCCGATTCTGTATGTGGAGGCCTACAATGTATTTGTATCTAATCCTGCATCATTAACAAGACTTTCATCCTTCGAGATAGAGGTACTTTCCTTTGCCGTTAAGAATGGCAAAATAAGCCGCGATGTAATCAGTCAGCTGGCAATGCTTGCATTGAGAACAAGGGAGTATTCGAAGAGACTGTTCAGACTTCTCACATCGACATATGAACTCTATAATGACCCTGAACTTGTGGAGGCAATTTGTTCTATGCTCATCAGGGCTAATGTAACAGATCCACTGTACCATAAATGGTACAGCGAGGGTGTTAAACTTGAGCTTAAGATAACTAGACTTTACGAATATTTCATGTATTCATCACCATGCAATTTGAAGGATGGTATCCTGCCGAAGTCTGTAGTAATGTACTTTGGCTTCCAGAACAGATTAAGCTTTGAAAGGAAGGCATTTATATATGCTAACCTTATAACCTACAGACATAAAGCTCCTGAACTATATGACCAGTACAGGGAAAATATGCTTGTATTTGCAATAGAGCAGGTAATGGAGGGACATATTTCAGGGCATCTGGCGCTTATTTATGACGACGTACTTCGTCCGGAATTTATTAAGCCAAATATGGCTAATAACATTGCATCCTTTATTTTTGCCAAGGAATTGCAAGTTAAGGATCCTGATATAAAAAATGTAGTGGTGATACAGGATGAGTTCATCGAGGAGTTTAAGTTCCCGGTTGTGAATGGAGTCGCCTACCCAAGATTGTATTCTAAAAATGTATCTTTATTCCTGGAGGATGAAGCAGGACACAGGAGTTATGTAAACCCTTCTGATGTAAAAGATATTATAAATGAAAATAACTATGTTCATATAATTAAGAGATATGTTACTGGCAATCTGCCTTTCTTCCTCTACCTTTGCGAAGGAAGAAGACACTATATTTCAGTGGAAGATGAGAATGCTGATTTCTGCAGGGACCTTGTTGAATCAGAGTATATTTCTTCAACACTTAAGTCGGAAATCAGAATTTCATTGCTTCACTATTATTTTGACAATGACAGAATTTCGACACTTGATGAATATCTGTTAAGCATCAATATTGCGGAGCTTTCAGCAAGGGAAAGAGCAGAGCTTATTGACTTCCTTGTAAAGAGGGCGCTATATGATCAGGCATATGAACTTGTAACCGTATATGGGGATGAACTTATTCCTGTTAAGTCTTGTGTAAAGATTTGCTCGCATATGATTGAGAAGACTGATGGGGCACCTGACGCAGACTTGATTGCAATAACTTACAATGCCTTTAAAAACGGCAAGTATGACCTCAACACACTCAGATACCTTGTTGAGAATTTTGGTGGGTTTACTAAGGAACTTCGCAATATCTGGAATGCTGCCAAGTCATTTGACGTTCAGTGCTTTATGCTTACCGAGAAGCTGATTATTCAGATGCTTTTCACCAGGACAATGGTGGGTGAAAAGGAAGTAATCTTTTTGGATTATCATGAAAATGGAGCCTCACCGAGAGTTGAGATGGCTTACCTTTCATATGCTGCATATGATTATTTTGTTAAGGAAAGAATTACGGATAAGAGTGTATTCACACAGCTTATAAGTAATTACAGAGTTGGGGAACCACTTAACGACGGATGCAAGCTGGCTCTTCTTAGGTATTTCTCTGAGTATGAAGAGGAAATTAGTGAAAAAGTAAAGGCAATGATAGTTGACTTTATTCAGGAGTTCCTGCATAAAAATATTTTCTTTAAATTCTTCTCAGAATTTGCAGATATTGTTCCAGAGCTTGCTGCTTTCTCCAGCGCACTGTTTATTGAGTACAGAACAAATCCTAAGTCGAGAGTTGTTCTTCATTATATTCTTGCGGACGATGATGAGAGCGACGTATATAGAACTGAGGAAATGAGAAATATGTACGGCGGAATTTTCTCCAAGGAGTTTATGCTCTTCTTTGGAGAGAGGCTTCAGTACTACGTTACTGAGGAGCACAACGGTCGAGAGATGCTTACACTCAGTGATTCAGTGAGCATTGAGGAAACTACTAATGATGGTTCTGATTCAAGATATAACATACTGAATTCAATGGTTGTTGCAAAGACTCTTCAGGATGATGCGACGCTCATGGATTTGATGGTTGAATATATGGAAGAGGATGCTTTCGCAGAGAGAGTATTCAACATTATATAGATGTCCTGTTCCTTCACAAGTGGAGGATAATTATTCATCTCAGGATGGATACTGATTAGTCAAAATAATTCTGATAGGGTTAGCTGTAATATAGAGATGACACAATACGTAATAGGCTATGATTTAAATGAGAATATAAGTCAGATAAGCTTTACTGAGATACATGATGGAAGGCTTAAGGCAGTAGGCGGAGATGGACGAGATGAAAAGTTCGGTATTCCTACTGTTCTCTGTAAGAGAAATGGTGTAAACCAGTGGTTCTTTGGCAGAGAGGCAATGGACTGCGCTGCAAGAGGTGATGGTACATTGGTAGGAAAGCTACTCAGCTTTGCAAAATCAGGCGCAAGGCTTGAAATTGAGGGCGATGCATATGACCCTATAGACCTGCTAATTCTGTTTTTTAAGCGCTCGCTTAACATAATTAGTTCTTATGTTAACCCAGAACATGTTGAAAGACTCGTTATTACTGTTGAAGTCCTTGACAATAAGATGATTGAGATTCTTGATAAAATAGTTGCGGGCATCTCAGTTGACAGGGAAAAGATTATATATCAGACATATGATGAGAGTGTTTTTTATTACATGATTCATCAGAACAAGGAATTATGGCTTAACAACGTAGTGGTATTTGATTATTCGGCTGACTATCTTAAGACATATGAGCTGCGTATGAACAGAAATACAACACCTGTTGTTGGCTTTGTAGATTATTTTGCCTATGAGCAGATAAAGCTCCCACAGTTTATGATGGAGGGCGAGGTATCTGAAGAAAAGGCAGCAAGACTTGACGAATTATTTTTACAGACAGTACGTAACCGCTTTTCAGGTAAGGCTGTGGGTTCGGTATACCTTATTGGAGATGGCTTTGAAGGTGAATGGTTTGATAAGTCCAAGGGCTTTCTTCTTATGGGAAGACATGTTTTCCAGGGTAAGAACCTCTATTCTAAGGGCGCATGCTACTGTGCTTCTGATAAGTTTTCGCCTAAGGAAGTTAATATGTCTCATATTTTCCTTGGCAAGGATAAGCTTAAGGCCAATACAGGACTTCTGATGAGGGTTCAAGGTAAGGATGACTATGTAGTTCTTGTTGACGCAGGAGAGACCTGGTATGAATCCGAGTGTGCTCTTGAATTTATACTTGAGGATGGAAATAGTGTAGAAATAATTGTCACTCCTCTTGATGGAGGAAGACAGAGAACGGAAGAGATATACTTAAACGGCCTTCCGACGAGACCTAGAAGGGCAACTCGTTTAAGGCTTGAGGCTTCATTTGAGTCGGATGTGAAGATGCACGTTAAAGTAATGGATCTTGGCTTCGGAGAGTTTTATACAAGCTCTGGCAAAATCTGGGAAAGGGATATTGAGTTTACATCGTGAGTGAGTTGATTCTTTGTAAAGGCAGACTTGCGGACAATCCGTACTATATAGTAGGGCTCGGAATGAATATATATTCAATAGAAGAGTTGTGCTATTATTTCGTGCGCGATGCCTATATACTGGACAACGATATAATGGACGAAAAGCTCTGCGACTATATATCAAAGGAATTAAAGCTTGATGATATTGCAGAGGCTTTAAGACTGCTCATTAATAAGGGAGCAAGTCTTGGTCAGTTTGTTACATGCCTTCTTGATATGACAGGCTATCTTTCTGATGAAGAAAAGGCTAGTGTTAAGCAGGTTCTTGTAGACAATGCTTCCCTTGGATTTGCACAGAAACGTAAAAAGAGAGCAGATAACCTGTTAGAGGCCAAGAAATATACGAGAGCAATTGATGAATATCAGTACATGCTCAATAAAATGAAAAAAAGTGAAGATCCGGAGATGTATTCTCTAATTCTTCATAATATAGGAATTGCATACGCAAGACTCTTTATGTATGACAAGGCTGCATATTATTTCAGGGAAGCAAATATTCTGAATGATGACAGGGAAATACTGATTCATTATTTGCAGGCACTTAGAATGACGATGAGAAGAGAGTCATATGAAAGATTTGTATTGAGAATGGGATATCATGATTCTGTCATCAGGGAAGCAGAGGAACGTCTGGCCAGTGCAAGAAATGAGAAGCTTGATTCGGAGTATGCAAAGGAAATTGAGGAAATACAGGAGCTTCGAGCAGAAGGCAGTATTAGTGAATACTATTCAAGAATTGAAAAGACTTTCAGTGGCTGGAAGCAGGAATACAGAGATCAGATGATTGCAAGAAGTATTCGATAGGTTAACATAACGTGGGATTAATTGGTTGGATTTTAGACAAATTAGGATTTGGCGATGATGAGGATGATTTTGATTTTGACCTTGACTTAGGAATGGTTGAGGGAAAAAATGCGAAGTCTATTTCCGATGCTGTATCAAGTGAAAGCCTTTTGAGACGTGATCTTAATGTTCATAATCCATTTGAACGAGAGCAGTATGTAAGACACGTATGTGAACTTATGACAGGTGCCAGTTCTGATGTTGACTACAGGCGTTCTGACTATCAGAAGGTAACTGATAAGCTTCAGGATTTGGAAGAGATCGATGCACTTCCTGAGGAGGAGAAGAGGGAACTTCGTCGCAGAGCTCAGATGATTATTGATTTTGAAGATCAGGAATCGAAGTATAAGCGTCCTGTAAGTAAAATTTCTGAGGCAAGATATCGCGAAATTGCCCAGATGGAAGATGAGATAGAGGATATTATTTCCCGATTAAAGGAAAATGAAGAATATCAGTCAACTGTAAGAAGAGATATGAATCTTCTTGAAGGAGAAAAGGCAGCTCTTGCCTACGATAGAAAAGAAAATTGTAAGAAAGCTTCAAATGCCAAGTCACTTTTTATAGTTTGCCTTGTGGTATTTGTACTTGCTTTCCTTGTAATTGCAGCACTTCGAAATATGTTCTACTTCGATGTGAGGGTTCCGATTATGATAGTTGTTGCTGTTATGGCTCTTGCCCTGACAGGAATATTTGTATCATACAGGGATGCATCTGAAAGTGACAGAAAGCTTAACAAGCAGATTAACAGAGCAATTTCTTTACAGAATACTGCTAAAATCAGATACGTAAATATTACAAATGCAATAGATTACTGTTATCACAAGTACAATATCAACAGCTCTCATGAGCTTGTGTATATGTGGGAAAAGTACCTCGAGGAGAAGGAAGCCAGACACCACACCGAGAATGCGATGCGCCAGTTAGAACAGTATAGAGATGAACTCTATAACGCTGTTGGCAGGTTCAGAATTAAGGAACCTTCACAGTTTGTATATCAGCCGACACTTCTTGTGAATGACGAGGAAATGGCTTCAAGGCGCCATGATCTTGTGGTCGAAAGACAGAAGCTTCGTAAGGGAATGGATTTTGAAGTATATAACCTTGATGAATATAAAAAGGAAATCGAAAATCTTGTAAAACAGTATCCGCAGTATGCAAAGGAAATACTGAATATTGTTGAGGAGTATGAATAAGATGGAAAAAAAGGGAAAAGATAAAAGAATTGATAAAAGACTTCCTATAGAGATGAGTCTTGCTATATCTAATCTTTATAAAGATGGAATGGATGCAATTGTGGACCTTGAGTCTGATATTGAAATAACGGATATTTCATCAAATGGAATAGGGTTTATTTCGCAGTGCGTATTGCCTATAGGTTATTACTTTATTGCGGATATCGAACTTTCATTTGATCTTCCTCAGATTATTACTGATGTGAAAATCGTGAGAAGTAGTGCTATAGATATGGATCATTACCATTATGGTGCAGAATTTGTTTTAGTTTCACCATCGGTTAAGAAGTTGCTTTTAAAATATGAGAACGAATATATGGACAAAGAAATATAATTATGTAAATTAATTATTGGAATATATTATGTAAAATAATTATAGAAATAATTTATGTAAAGTAGTTATAGAAACTAATTATGTTAACGAAGGAGAATATTATGAGTGGAACAGACAGGTATGTAAGCCCATTATCAGAGCGTTATGCAAGTAAGGAGATGCAGTATATTTTCTCACCTGACATGAAGTTTAGAACATGGAGAAGATTATGGATTGCACTTGCAGAGACAGAGAAGGAGTTAGGTCTTAAGGGTGCTGATGGGAATCCGAGAATTACTGATGAGCAGATAGCAGAGCTTAAGTCTCATATGGATGATATTAATTATGAAGAGGCTAAGGCAAGAGAGAAGCTTGTAAGACACGACGTTATGAGCCATGTATATGCATATGGCCTCCAGTGTCCTAAGGCTGCCGGCATCATCCACCTTGGAGCTACATCATGCTATGTTGGTGATAACACAGACATTATCGTAATGACTGAAGGTCTTAAGTTAGTACGTAAAAAGCTTATAAATGTTATTGCAGAGCTTGCTAAATTTGCCGGAGAATACAAAGAGCTTCCAACACTTGCCTTTACACATTTCCAGCCTGCTCAGCCTACAACAGTAGGTAAGAGAGCTACCTTATGGCTTCAGGAATTCCTTCTTGACTTAGAAGAACTTGACTTCGTAATTTCCACAATGAAGATGCTTGGTTCTAAGGGTACAACAGGAACTCAGGCAAGCTTCCTTGAACTCTTTGATGGTGATCAGGAAACAATTGATAAGATTGATCCAATGATTGCTGCCAAGATGGGATTTAAGGAGTGCTATCCAGTTTCAGGTCAGACATATTCTCGTAAGGTTGATACAAGAGTAGTAAATGCGCTTGCTGGAATTGCCGCTAGTGCTCATAAGATGTCTAATGATATAAGACTTCTTCAGCATCTTAAGGAGGTAGAGGAACCTTTTGAAAAGAATCAGATTGGTTCATCAGC
>DCHE01000075.1:10830-11526 GCA_002314775.1 Lachnospiraceae bacterium UBA1760 | reverse complement strand
CTTATTTTAAAGGATGAAGAGTAGGATCTCCGATTTAAATTAGCTATACTAGATTACATGCCTGTTTGGGCTATAGAACAGGTTCATAAATCTTCATCTAGTTTATAAAAAACGACACCGTAAACTTTGATGCATGGCCAAATTTAAGAGTCAGCATCAAAGCCATCGGTGTCATTTCTTTTTCTATCCAAAAATCCACAAAACAGACCTGTATTAAGCTACTTTTTTATATATTATCTATATTTGAAAAGTACTTAATTAGTAGTATTATTTTACTTGTAGCTATGTGTTTTATAGAGAAATCTGACTTGGGGCATTTCAGGGTATAAAAATGGGAGAGAAAAGAGATAAAGATTATTCGAATATGACATCTGGGCCAACACTTGGCAAGATGATTATGTTTTCGATTCCTGTTATTTTATCAGGTGTCCTGCAGCTGCTTTTTAATGCGGCGGATATCATAGTAGTTGGTAAGTTTGCAGGGGATGAAGCCCTGGCAGCAGTTGGCTCCACATCTTCACTTGTTAATCTGTTCACTAATGTATTCATTGGCCTGTCGGTTGGTACAAATGTACTGATTGCGCATTTTATCGGGTCAAAAGATGATGATGAGGTATCAAAGACAGTACACACCAGCATTGTTCTGGGTATTATCAGTGGTATTTTTCTTACAATAATAGGTGTTATTTTTGCCCG
>DCHE01000075.1:9802-10755 GCA_002314775.1 Lachnospiraceae bacterium UBA1760 | reverse complement strand
ACACTTTATCTTAAAATTTATTTTTTAGGTATGCCAGCCTTAATAGTCTATAACTTTTGTGCTGCAATGCTTAGAGCAGTTGGAGATACCAAGAGACCACTGTACTTCCTGACAGCAGCAGGAGTCCTGAATGTTATTCTGAATATGATTCTTGTAATTGTGTTCAAGATGAGTGTGGCCGGAGTTGCAATAGCGACAACAGTGTCCCAGTATCTTTCAGTTATACTTGTAATATGGTATTTATGGAAGAAGGGCGGAATACTTAAATTCGAACCATCAAAGCTGGCTGTTGATAAATATATTTTGAAAAGAATCATTGGAATAGGCTTTCCTGCTGGACTTCAGGGAACTGTCTTTTCATTTTCCAATGTTGTAATTCAGTCGGCAGTTAATTCCTTTGGATCAGACGTTGTGGCAGGAAATTCGGCCACAATGAATATTGAGGGATTTGTCTATATTGCTATGAATGCGATTTATCAGACTGCAATAACATTTGTAGGACAGAACTATGGTGCGGGTAAAAAGAAAAGAGTGCTTAAGTGCATGCTTCAGTGTCAGGCAATTGTATTTGTAGTTGGAATAACAGCTGGTGTTCTTTCGAGTGTGTTTAGCACTCAGCTTTTACATATATACACCAATTCGCCTACGGTAGTAGCTGCAGGCAAAATCAGATGTACTTACATACTTCCTACATATTTCCTGTGTGGAGCAATGGAGGTAATGGTGGGTGCGCTCCGTGGCATAGGACAGTCGGTTGTGCCGATGATAACATCAATGCTTGGAGCCTGCGCTTTCAGACTTGTATGGATAGCAACTATTTTCCAGTGGAAGCGAACAACAGGAATGCTCTATATTTCATACCCGATATCATGGATTATTACCCTGTTAGCACATGTGATATTCTTCATTTATTTTTATAGGAAGATACCAGGAGAAACCGGCATGAACGAAGT
>DCHE01000075.1:8183-9735 GCA_002314775.1 Lachnospiraceae bacterium UBA1760 | reverse complement strand
AGAAACCGGCATGAACGAAGTTCATACATAGAATAATAGCGTGAAAACGCTTTAGATAATAAAAGAAGGAAGAAGAAGTTTATGGAAAAATTAAAACCAAAGTTATTTTCAGTAATGAAAGGTTACACTAAGGAGCAGTTTGGTAAGGATCTTGTGGCCGGCGTAATCGTAGCAATTATTGCGTTACCACTTTCAATTGCCCTTGCAATAGCATCAGGTGTAACACCGGCAGCAGGTATTTATACAGCAATTATTGCCGGATTTTTAGTTGCGTTCCTTGGCGGAAGCCGAGTTCAGATTGCAGGTCCTACAGCGGCGTTTGCAACGATTGTTGCGGGAATTGTAGCAAAGGACGGAACTAACGGACTTATGTGTGCCACAATTATGGCGGGTATTATCCTTATTATCATGGGTCTTTGTAAGTTCGGAGGGCTACTTAAGTATATTCCTTTTACAATCACAACAGGCTTTACAGCAGGTATTGCGGTAACACTCTTTATCGGTCAGGTAAAGGACTTTTTAGGGCTTACATATCCTGCAGGAACTCAGACAATTGAGACAGTGGAAAAGCTTGAAGCTATTGCAAAGAATTTTTCAACGCTGAACCCATCCGCGATGCTTATCGGAGTTATATGTCTTGTGATTCTTATTTTCTGGCCCAAGGTATCAAAGAAGATTCCAGGATCACTTATAGCAGTTATTGTGTCAGCACTTATTGTTAAGTTCGGACATATGAACGTTAATACAATTGGTAGTTTATATCCGGACCTTTCTAATAAACTTCCGACACTCACAGTTACAAAAGAAATGTTCAGTATTGCAATGATTAAGTCACAGATGTCCAATGCATTCACAATTGCAGTACTCGCAGGTATTGAATCACTCCTTTCTGCAGTAGTAGCAGACAGTATGATCGCATCAAAGCACAGATCAAACATGGAACTTGTTGCACAGGGTGTTGCCAACATTGGTTCAGCCTGCTTTGGTGGTATTCCTGCAACAGGAGCTATAGCAAGAACAGCAGCAAATATTAAGAACGGTGGACGTACTCCTATTTCTGGTATGGTTCATTCGATAACACTTGTTTTCGTGCTGATTGTACTGATGCCTTTTGCAAAGCTTATTCCTATGCCATGTATCGCAGCTATTCTTTTCCAGGTTGCTTATAACATGTGTGGTATTGAGAAGTTCATCCACCTTATTAAGACTTCACCAAAATCAGATATTCTGGTTATGCTTCTTACATTTGGCCTTACAGTAATATTTGACCTTGTAGTAGCTATTGAGGTTGGACTTGTTGTAGCAGCATTCCTCTTCATGAAGAGAATGAGTGAAGTATCACATGTTGAAGGCTGGAAATATATAGGAGATGAGGACGATGACAAGGATGCCACATCTCTTAAGGAAGTACCGGCAGACACACTTGTATATGAATTCTCAGGCCCTCTGTTCTTCGCAGCAGCAGGAGAAATCTTAAAGCTTTCCGTTGAGAGAGAGTACAACTTCCTTATTCTTCGTATGAGAGGCGTTGATGCAATTGATGCAACAGCAA
>DCHE01000075.1:0-8149 GCA_002314775.1 Lachnospiraceae bacterium UBA1760 | reverse complement strand
ATGCAACAGCAATGCATAATTTTGAAGAGGTTTACGAGGAGTGCAGAGAAAAGCATGTACAGCTTATTTTCTCACATGTTAATGAACAGCCTATGAGCGTATTTGAAAAGGCAGGATTTGCAGATTTAGTAGGACGTGAGTTCTTCTGTGACCACATTGATGATGCGCTTGAACTTGCTCGTTCTCTTGAAGAGTTTGTTCAGGAGACAAATGTTAAGCGTGCAGCGCGTGAGAAGAAAGCACGGGAGAACAAGACTCAGGAATAAAGCTGAGACTCAATGTGCTTAAGTTGGTCATAGATGGAACCTTGCAGAGAATAAACTGCAGACCAGAAAATGCAGATAACTTAAAATAATGATCTTGTAAATATAATGGCGCCTTCGCGATTAAGATGTGAAGCGTCACCAAAATACATATCATCATAACATGGAATATTCCCGTCAATTAAAATGGCGGGATATTTTATTTGAAGGGTATTTAAATAATCACTGAATTCGGCAACATAAGAAGCCTTCAGCGCATTGTAGCTTGATTCGTTCATTGGAGGCACTAGAAGAGTTGTTTCAATACCTGAATCAGAGCAGAGCTTTAAAAGCCTGTTCATGTAAATATCAAGAAGAACTGCATCACCAGTAGTATGCATATGCTCGTATCCGGTTTCGTAGTTTAGTGCAGAACAGCCCTGTTCTGTACCAAATTCGCCATAGCCATGTTCTGATAAGAGCTCGTTATATTTGTTGCTGTTATCTGAGTATCTGCCAACAAAATGCGAATTTAAAAGGGCAGGAAGGTATTTATCAGGAAAACGAGTTCTGTAGCTTATAAGATCATTCTGGTAGCCAGCTCTTAAAAGTGTCTCAGAGTCTGCTGCTTTGGCGTAAGAATAGAGATCCTTCATATCCGCTACAGACAAGTAGTTAAAATAAGCCGTTCTGGTCCAGAAATTATCAATAATTGTGTAGTGGAATGGGGCAAACATAATAATAACCTTACCAGGATTACCATTGTTCTTAATGTAGTTTTCAAGGGTATAGTACATCTCAATGGAAGTTGCTCCACCTACAGCAAGATTGACTACGGTTTCATCGGCTGCTTCAGATGGCATGATATCAGCCATGGCTCTTGAGTCGCCAAGGACCAGAGTTGTTCCAGAAGAGACGGACTTTATATCGTCAGAAACTTCCTTAGTATACTTCCAGGATGGATATTCGATATCCATGTAACCAAAAGGAAGGGCAGCGGTAAAACACATGACTGCCAGTATTGGAAGAAGAGCCAGTATGCACTTTAAAAGAAATTTTACATTTTTCATTATATTTATAAAATAGTACGGTTAAATCACTCAGTAAAGCAGAGTATATTAAATCAAAATATGCAGTTAAAAATTAGAATAAATAAACTCAGTCATATTCAGGTTCATTGACAAAAGAATCATTAAAATCATTACATAATAAACAGCCCAGCGTACTACTGCTTTTGTATTAAGGAGAAGACCTGAAACATCGCATTTTTTCCTTTCGCATAATACATCCGCAATGATAAGAATTACAATTGCAGCAAGTGCAAAGAGCATATTGTTTACACCAAGTCCCACATTCCATAGAGTTCCGTCAAATAGGTTTACATAACTAAAAGAGGAGAAAATTCTTTTTATGATTTCGCCTGCTTCATAAACAGATGAGGATCTAAAGAATATCCAGGTAAAGCTTATTAATATGAAGGTTACTAGGGTCTGCAGTATTCTTGCAAGGTGATTTCTCTGATACTGCACGACTGATTCTTTTTTGTGTGATGTTTTGCCAGGATTATTATCCTGAAACGTATCAGCATTTTCGTTTGCGCCGTTCGATTCTGCCTGCTTACACAGTAACGATAACACTTTTAGTTTAACAGGTTTTAAAATATCTCCAATAACCTGATAAATACCATTTAAAAATCCCCATACAACAAATGTCATATTGGCACCATGCCATAATCCGGAAACAATAAATACAATCATTATATTTATGTATTTTCTGATTCTTCCCTTTCTGTTTCCGCCAAGAGGAATATAGAGATAATCCCTGAACCAGGTAGACAGAGATATATGCCATCGTCTCCAGAAATCTGTAACTGAAACTGCAAAATAAGGCTGATTGAAATTCTTTATTATATCAAATCCCATTATTTTGCTCATTCCAATAGCAATTGATGAATAACCAGCAAAATCGCAATATATCTGAACTGTATAAGCTAATACGGCAATGATGAGTGCTACTGAATTCTTGTTTAAATAATCTGTAAAAACAAAGTCCGTAAGAATAGCCATACGGGCGACAATTACTATTTTGAGAAAATAACCAAAGAGCATTAGCTTAAGACCATCCTTGGCTCTGTCTACATCAAACTTAACATCTCTTGAAAACTGTGGCAGAAGATGAGAGGCGCGTTCTATAGGGCCTGACAGAATCAGAGGGAAGAAAGAAACGAAAAGAGCGTATTTAAAGAAATTTCTCTCTGGCTTGGCATCACCTCTGTATATATCAATTATGTATGTAAGAGACTGAAATGTGTAAAATGAAATTCCGGCAGGCAGAATAAGATTAAGTCTTATATCTGATTTTGCGACAGCAAGAAAGAAGTCTTCATATTTATATATGAAAAGCATCATAATATTAAACATTATCCCGATTATCATAATGAGAATCTTTATTTTTTTCTTTTCAACAATGGAAATGGTATTGCCACTTAGCCAGGTTATAACTGTCGATACAACAAGGAGCATTACGAATGCGCCGTCTAGCGTTGAATAGAAAAAGTAGCTGACAAAAAGAAGCCAGACGTATCTGAAACGACTGGGAATCAGAAAATAAACCAGTATGCAGATTGGTAAAAATATATAAAATGAAATGCTTGTTAAGGTCATAATACTTGTATAATAATACAAAAATTATCTTTTGTCTTGTGGGATTGTAAAATTGCGTATATCATGTAGTCTGAAAAGGATTTGGAGAACTGATATACAACGCGCGAGGATAAATAAAATATGGGTGAAAATAATAATTTAAAGGAAGAGAAAATAGACTGGAAGAAGGAAATAGCTGAATGGGTTGTGGTTGTTGTGCTTGCCATAGTTTTCGCAGTGATTATCAACACATTCCTTCTTATTAATGCAGTAGTTCCATCAGCATCGATGGAAAATAACGTTATGACAGGAGATAGACTGTTCGGAAACAGACTGGCATATATAAATAATGATCCTGAAAGAGGAGATATAATTATTTTCAGATATCCGGATGATGAAACACAGCTGTTTATTAAACGAGTTATTGGACTTCCAGGTGAAAAGGTTGAGATAATCGATGGAAAGGTTTACATAAATGATTCTGAGGAGCCATTAAATGAGCCTTACATTGCCCAGGAGATGATAGGAAGCTTCGGACCATATGAGGTGCCTGAAGGGGCTTATTTTGTGATGGGAGACAACAGAAACTACTCTGCAGATGCAAGATTCTGGCAGAACACATATGTATATAAGGATAAAATTCTTGGTAAGGCCATGTTTAGATACTTCCCAAGAATCGGAGCAATTGAGAATTCGAATCCGGTGTATTAATAAAGCTTTCGCAAAATAGCTTAGATTAATAATTGATTTTACTGAATTGTATTCAAAAATGCACAATATATGGCCTAAAATAAGTAAAAACAACGCAAAATCAACGATATGTGGGTTGAATGTACTTATGAATAGTGATATAATCTCATAGTTGATGAGACGGGGAAAATAATGGGGAACCTAAAGCAGGTTCTGTGATTTACGGAGGAAATATTATACATGAAGAAAAGAAATTTACTTCTTATTCTCACACTTACAGCTGCAGTAGCATTTGCTGGATGTGGTAAGGATAAGGACAAGGAAGAGGAAAAGTCAAGTGCACCAGCACCAACTATCCAGGTAGTAACAGAAACACCAACAATTACTACAGAGCCAGAAGCACCTGTAGAGGAATCACGCGAAGGAATGTACCGTTCAGAGCTTACAAATGAATGGATTGACGAAGCGTTAAAGGATATTAGACCTATTGCTGTTATGGTAGATAATGAGAAGACAGCACTTCCACATTATGGAACATCAAAGGCTGATATCGTATATGAAATGACAAACTCAACACTTAATGACGGTATTACAAGACTTATGTGTCTTTACAAAGACTATGACAGTATGGATCAGATCGGATCAGTTCGTTCTGTACGTCCTACAAACCTTGTAATTGCACCTGAATGGAATGCAATCGTATGTCACGATGGTGGTCCTTTCTACATTGATGATTATCTTGCAAATGACTATGTTGATCATTTCTCAGGTACTTTCTCACGTGTAGATAATGGTAAGTCAAGAGAGTATACAGAATACGTACTTCCAGGAGATATGGATAAGAACTTCTCAGGCAGCAGCGTATCTAAGACATACACAAGCTATTACAAGAATGAGCCTCACTTCAATTTTGCAAGTGAGACAGAGCCTCAGGATCTTTCATCATATTCATCAGCACAGAGTGCAACACACATTGCACTTCCTTTCAAGCATAACAAGTCAGTGCTTGATTATGATGAAGCTACACAGAAGTATGTTTACGGCGAGTACGGTTCATCATATGTAGATGCAGGCAACGGAAATGCTTCAATGGCATTTGATAACGTAATTCTTCAGAACGCAAGATACGTTAAGTTTGATGATAACGGTTATATGATGTTCTATGCTAAGGACTCAGGTCGTGAAGGTTACTATATCACAAAGGGTAAGGCAATCAAGATTACATGGACAAAGCCTGAAGATGACTGCGCAGCTACAAGATACTATGATGAGAGCGGCAATGAAATCACAATCAACACAGGTAAGACATATATTGCTCTTATTCCTGATGACGCTTATTCAGGATTAACTGTTGAATAATACTTGTTTGTAAGTTTAGGCCGAAAGGAGTACCCTTTCGGCCTTTTCTGTACATAGCTGCGTTTGAAAAACGCAGGGAGCTCGTCGGCTTAGAGACATGTTTGCATTTGAGGAAGTAAATATGAATATTATCGAATATGCTCAAAAAAATGGAAAATACACTTTTAGTGATAAGGAGTTTAATGTTGTAGACAGTCTTGTTCTGTCGCAACTTTCATACCTTAAATTTGACGAGATAATCCCGGGTCCTTCGAAAAATGAGGATGGGGTAAGAATTTCAGAGCTTAATAAGCATGAAAAAAAAGCCACTCTTTTCAGAGATGAAAGATATGCGGAGATAAATGGAAAGTTCCTTGATGCATTATGTGCCAGCAGACGATTTGGCTCTTTATATTTAAATAATTTTATTGATGTTATAGATGAGATTCTTGATATACAGTTTTCTGCAATGACAGTAACTGATAACAGTGGCTTCAACTATGTTGTATTCAGGGGCACAGATGACAGTGTTGTAGGCTGGAAGGAAGATCTTACAATGACCTTTAAGGCTCCGGTTCCGGCTCAGAAGTATTCACTCGAATATCTTAAGAAGGTGGCCGTTAAAATAGAAGGAGACTTTTATGTGGGGGGCCATTCCAAGGGTGGAAATCTGGCGGTGTACAGTGCTATGACATGCTCTGATGAAATAAGAGACAGAATTATCCATATATATTCTCATGACGGCCCTGGCTTCAGAACCGAGCTTGTAAAGAATTCAGAGTATAAGAAAATTACAAATAAGATTACAAAGCTTGTACCAAAGGCTGCAGTAGTTGGCATGATGGGAAATATGGAGAAGTATGAGGTTGTTGACTGTGAAAAAATAGGTGTAATGCAGCATAACCCATATAACTGGATTGTTGATGGATTTGATTTCAGACGTGCTGAGCATATCAGTGGTTATTCGAGTTTCCAGGCAGATGTGCTATCAATGTGGGCATCTGAAATGGATGATGAAAAATGGAGTAAGCTTACTGATTGGATATTTGGAATAGTAAGTGAAGCTGGTATTACAAATCTGAATGATTTAAATGAGGATAAATGGAAAACGCTGAAGCAGCTTGTCAATGTTGCGGGAAATACAGATAATGCCTTTAAGGAAGAAATAAAGGGTATTATTGCTCTTTTCAATGGATCTGTAAGCACACTCGCTAAGGAAGGTGCTAAAGAGGGTATGCATTCAGCAGAACAGTCACTAATTCAGGCAAAGGACAACACAATCGAGTTTATTAAGGGAAAGTTAAATGAAAAGCAATAGAACATCGATAATTAAAATATTGGCATCATTCTGCATGACAGCACAGCTCCTTTCGGGCTGTGGCGAGGAAAAAGAACTCTCAAGCTATGAGCAGGGAGTCGCTTTACTTGAACAGCAGAATTACAGTGACGCTCTATCAAGCTTTAAGGCGGCGGAGACTAACCCTGAAGAAAATAAAAAGCTTGTATACAGAGGAGAGGGGCTGGCTCTGTTAGGCCTTGGTCAGTATGATGAATCGCTGGATGCTTTTTCACTTGCTTTAGGTCAGTCTAATGGTATTCTCGAGAAGGTTGATTACGATATTAATTTCTACATGGGAGTTGCTGAATATAAATCAGGAAGACTTGAAGATGCTGTACAAACTTATACATCGATTATTGCGGTTGATAAGAACAATGCACAGGCATATTACTTGAGAGGAAAGGTATACCTTGATCTTGACAAGGAAAATGATGCAAAGGACGATTTCAATACAGCTGTTACTCTTGATAAGGATAATTCGAAACTATATATAAACATTTATAAGGACCTTACAGACCATGGCTTCAATGGTGATGCAAAGGGATATATTAATTCGGGTGTGGCTTCTGTTTCGAAACCATCGGCTTATGAACTTGGTATATTCAATTATTACTTAGAGGACTATACTCAGGCAAGAAATTATTTTGAAGAGTCTTCTGAAACGAAGAAGACAGAAGAGGGCATTGTATATCTTGCAAAGACATATGAGGCTCTTGATGATGCGGCATATGCTGCAGCTTTATATGAGGAGTTTGTGACCAATAACAAAACAGCTGCTATTGTATATAACGAGCTTGGACTTTTGAAGGCAAAGCAAAAGGATTATGAAGGAGCACTGGCTGCTTTTGATGCTGGATTGCAGTCTGAGGATGTTTCTTACAAGCAGACTCTCATGTTTAACAGAATTGTTGCAAATGAATTTCTTGGAAATTTTGACGAGGCAAAAAATCAGATGAAAGAGTATATTTCACTCTATCCTGATGATAAAACGGCTGTTCGTGAAAATGTTTTCTTAAGCACACGCTAACCATATCTAGTGCTATTTTTAAATAATCAGTTATGTAAACCCAATATCTAGTGTTTTTAAAATTGACATCCTATATACGTGATGCTATACTAACAATAGTGTCGATTTATAAGGGGGCTCTTGGTTTGCAAAGTGAATGCTGGGGAGCAAAAATGCTTGACCGAAGCGGTCAACAACCTTTGTTAATTAAGAGTACGATTCAGCTTTTTAGAAGGGGGAACGTTTGGGATGTTCAAAGTAGTAAAGAGAGATGGCCAGGTGGCTGATTTTAATCTGACAAAGATAAATGATGCTATCATGAAGGCTTTTTCTGCATGTGAGAAACAATATAATAACGATATGATTGATCTCCTTGCACTGAGAGTTACAGCTGACTTCCAGAGTAAGGTTAAGGACGGCCAGATTACTGTTGAAGATATTCAGGATTCTGTTGAAACAGTTCTTGAACAGGCCGGTTATACAGATGTTGCTAAGGCATACATCCTTTATCGTAAGAATCGTGAGAAGATTCGAAACATGAAATCTACAATTCTCGATTATAAGGATGTTGTTAACAGCTATGTTAAGGTTGAGGACTGGAGAGTAAAAGAAAACTCAACAGTTACATATTCTGTTGGCGGACTTATTCTTTCTAATTCGGGTGCAGTTACTGCGAATTACTGGTTATCAGAAATTTATGATCAGGAAATTGCAGATGCTCACAGAAATGCTGATATCCATATTCACGATTTATCGATGCTCACAGGATATTGTGCAGGCTGGTCTTTGAAGCAGCTTATCACAGAAGGCTTAGGTGGAATAAATGGTAAAATAACATCTGCTCCTGCAGCACATCTTTCAGTGCTTTGTAACCAGATGGTAAACTTCCTTG
>DCHE01000078.1:923-6846 GCA_002314775.1 Lachnospiraceae bacterium UBA1760 | reverse complement strand
TTCGAATCCATAACAAACCTCATCAACAAGGTTGCCTTCCTTATCAAACGCCCTATATAGTGTCCAGTAATATCCATACTGAGGATCCCAGATTGTCCACATACAATTATTAACAGGTTGTATCTTGTTAGTTGTATATACCCATGCATCCTTACCCTGAGCATACAGTGTACAGTCAAGTATCAGCATCTCAACATCGTAAGCTCCATCGTAGGTTTCTACTCCGATTAAGTATCCATTTCTATCAGGATACATCAAGGCTGCCGGCATCTGACATATTCCCTTTATGTATGGATGATATTCGTACTCAACTGACTTTGTTTTTATGGTAGTATCGTCCTTTGCAACTCTCACACTGAGCTCAACCTCGTACTTTCCATAAATATCAGGTGTCCACTCAAGGCTATTATTTGCCTTAGTCCAGTCTGAAATGACTACCCAGCCTTTGTTATCCTCAGACCTTTTTGCTCTCCATCTGTACTCAAGTGTTGCAGCCTTAGGATTTGCAGTCACATCTCCATTTGCGGCAAAGCCCTTGTAATCCTGCTTTGTTACGTTGATTTTATTTAGTGTTACTGTTCCCTTAAGGGCTGTTCCCGAGGTAAATGTCGCTCCAGTCTTATCAACCTTTCCGCATCGTGTACAACTATAGTAATACACCGCTGGATTATAGTAATCTGCTTCAGATTTACGTGCCTCGTCCTTAACAGTGTCAGCCTTATAATTATGACCGAGAGGATCACCAACCGAAAATGTCTTTTCACCTAATACGTTACAGACTCTGCAGCTCTCATAATAATATGCCGGAGCTTCGCAGGTTGCTACACTTGCTAAGGTTCTCTCGCTAATCTCCTCCTGCTTAAAATCATGCTCTCCAGGCTCTGGTTCTGGGTCTACAGAAGGTGGGTCCGGCGTCTCTGACTCAGATTTGTATATAGCTGGAAGCTTATCTGCAGTCACATTCTTTCCACCGTAGAAGTCAGAAAGAATTGTCTGATTAGTGAAGCCTGCGTCCTTACTGTCCTTATAGGCAAGGTAGAGTGCTGCTGCTGCTCCAACCATACCTGCATTGTAATCGAGAGTTACCTCGTTTGTCTGTGAATCCTTAACCGAATCTACATAGGTTGAGAAGTCCGTAGTCTTTGGACCACCAACAAGTGCTCCGTAAAGAGTATACTTCTGTGTGGCATCATTGTTGAAGCCTGTCCAGCTGCCATAGCCTGAGGCAGCTCTGTGGTGTGGCTTTGTTGGAGAATCCTGGTTATATCCAACAACCAGATTCTTTCCAGTCGAGTTGTTACCAAGAATCATCGACATCTGGTATTTTGACCACTCTGTATAATTATTTGTTCCACTTAGCTTATCATAGAGAAGGGCTGTAAACTGAACGTTACAGTTGATTCTTGCTGAGCCCCATACATTTGAGGTTGAATCCCCTGTGTAAAAGCTGCTCTTTGATCCATTTGCTGCTCTTGTAAGATAATTATTAATAGTTGTTTTCTCTGAGCTGCTAACAGTAGGGGCATATAATGACTCAAGCTGGTAAAGATTCTCCCAGCCCATAGGCTTTTCTATGTTACCCTGATTCTTATTATATTTGCTATATTCTGTGGCGTAGGTGCTGTCCTTGGTTGCCTTGTAGAGCATGGCTGCTGCCATCATATACTCATCCTCCCAGGAGCCCCAGCCAGAATTGTAAAAGTCTCCAGACGAATCTGTAGTACCATTACTCTTTGTATTATTCATCGCAAACTTGAAGAGTGCCTTAGCATATTTTAAGTCCTCTTCATTTCCAAAGTTGATATAATTGATTGCAAGTGCTGCTGCAGCACCACTTACATACTCTGTTGCAGGATTATCCTTTGTCGCAACAAGTGTGTAGGTTCTCTGTGTCTTTGACTGGTCCTCGGTCTCTGGTGAGGTCCAGCTCTCGTGGTCCTTCTGGCCACAGCCTACCTGATAGCAGTGAGCGAGGGCAGTAGTACCTGCATCATCAAGCACTGTACAACTCTTCACGTAGGTGCAGTAGTAATCTACTATTGTCCTGAAATGCTTTGTCTGTCCAAGCTCTGAAAATGCCTCGCCAAAGTTCATATATGCAAGTCCAAGCACGACAAATGACTCGTTCATAGGCATCCCAAACTTAACATGGTCACCTGCATCGTGGTAGCCACCTACTGCAGAGTATTCCTTTCCATTATATGTGAATTTGTCATTTGTATGACAGTTTCCACGCCAGCCGCCTACGGCTGTTGAGTAAAGGGAGCTCTCCACTACCTTGTCACCACACATATTTGCATCATAGAAATAAAGTGAAAGCTGAAGGAGCTTTGCAAAATTGTAGTCCTTGCTTGTGTCTATTGTTCCAATGTCCTCACCGGTTATCGGTGTATTTCCTCTCTCGCCACCAGTAGTACCGCCTGTACTGCCACCAGTGCTCTCTCCATTTTTATAAGTAAGTGTTACTGTTCCATTGTCAATTGCAGAGGTAAATACCAGCATTCCTGCGCCTGAAGCAGACTGACCATTGTAAATGGTCGCATTGGTCCAGCCATCTCCACTGGTTGGTGTAATTGTAATGGTATCACCACTTGCAGTTGCTCCGTTCCAGCCTGAATTCCAGCCTGTGTTTTGCGATGGACACTTGATTGTAACTGTCCAGTCACTTATCGTGCCACCAGAATTGTTGACAACTGTAACCTTATACTGAGACATATCCTCAGCCGGCGACATAGTATTTGCATCCTTATACCAGCTTCCCGCTGCAATCACTTCCTCAACCTCAAATTTTACATATACCGGCTTTGTGGAGTCCTTGGCATTTGTAACTGTCACCGTATCATCCGCAGCAAAAGCCCTAAGCTTAGGCACTGATATAAGGCTAATTACCATACCAAATATCATAAGCCAGGCAAATACTTTGTTTTTCATTTTCACCTTCATAACTTCTCCTTTTCCATACATCCATAATGTGCTTTTTCTTATCACTTATTCTTATTTCTAATTCTTATACTTATCCCTTATTACTTTTAAGCATCCTCGCCAGGGTTCTCATAAGCTCCTGCACGTCGATTGGCTTTGCAAGATGCTCATTCATTCCCGCATTTATCGCGGCTCTCTTATCCTCCTCAAAGGCATTTGCAGTCATCGCAATTATGCTGATAGAAGCTTTATTCTTATCCTCTAAAGCTCTTATTGCCCTTGTCGCCTCGTATCCATTCATAATTGGCATCTGAATGTCCATAAGTATTAAATCATAGTATCCCACAGGCTTTGCCATAAGCATATCAACTGCGACAGCTCCGTTCTCAGCACACTCAACCAAAAATCCCTGCTCGGACAAAATTTCCACCATAATTTCTGAATTAAGCTCATTGTCCTCCGCAAGAAGCACTCGCTTACCAGCAAAATCCTCCGGATTAACAGTGCTATCACTATGCTCCACCAGGTTGGACTTTTCTGCGATTTTGTGAGACAAGGTTATAATAAATGTAGTTCCTTCGCCCTTTTTACTCTTAACCTCGATGGTTCCGCCCATAAGCTCAATAAGCCTTTTAACAATTGGCATTCCCAGTCCAGTTCCTTCGACCTTTGCATCAGTAGTATTGTTCTCACGGGTAAATTCCTCAAAGAGGTGTGGGAGAAATTCCTCACTCATTCCAATTCCGGTATCAGTAATCGTTGTTCTGAAAACTGCATATCCTTCCTTATCTGACGGAAGCTCCATAAGCTCCATATTTATCCTTCCGCCTGGATTTGTGTACTTATATGCATTTGATAGGATATTGAAGAATACTTCTCTTAGCTTTATCGGGTCGCAGAAAACATAATGGTTGTTAACCTTAACACTTCTTGTAAATGTAATTCCCTTTTGAAGCATCATCTCCTGGAAGATAGAATAAAGAGTATCATTGAACTGCTCTGTAGACCAGGCTACCTCCTCTATCAAAACAGTTCCCCTCTCAATTCTTGCCATCTCAAGAACATTGTTGATTATTGAGAGAAGTACATTGCTGGAATCCTCTATTTTTCTAAGATAATCCGTTCTCTTTTCAGGATTATCCTGATATTTTTCAAGTAAATCTCTAAATCCAATGATAGCATTCATCGGTGTTCTAATGTCATGTGACATATTAAAGAGAAACTTAGTCTTTGCATTATTGGCATTTTCAAGCTCAAGCTCAACATTCTTCTGCTCATGAATCAGCTCATTTGCATAGACAACCCTGTTTACAGTGCCGTCCTCATCCCTTCCTGCTGCAAATATGGTTGCCTTGCTCCAGCCACTGGTTATACCTCTGTACTCACAGCTATGGCTATCTTTATTACTTAAATATTCCTTCCATCTTGAGATGTCATTGAAGCTAACCATCGCCTCTTTATCCTCAGGAATTACCATCTTCTCACATATAAGCTTTAGGGCTGGAATGCTATCACCTTCACTTCCTAATGCTGCGTGCATATTCGGAAGGGCTTTTATCTCATGAAACCTTTGTGTTTCCAAATTGACTGTATATATGCAGAAATATCTCTGCGCTGTTGCATTTACAACGGCAAACTGTCTCTCAAGCTCAAGATAATTATCATCGAGCTGTTTGTTTAAAGAGGTTATCTCCTCGAGCTGTGCCTCCTGCTCAGAAACCGACTCCTCAAGCTGAGTCTGGTTCTCCTCAAGCTGAGAATTAAGTGCTATAATCTCCTCGAGCTGAGTCTCCTGAGCTTCATTTACCTCCTGAAGCTCCTTATTTAACGCATCCACGCTCTTAAGTCTTTTTACTTCATTTACATCCTCTAGGTAAAGCTCCAGATACATAAGAATAAAGCCTATACTGATTCCAATCGAGGTAAATCCGCCCTGTACCACAAATATCTGTATCAAAACACAGGTGGTCGATGGAAATATATAACTTAAAAACATGCGTACTGTTTTTTTGACCCTGTCACTATCTTTTTTATCAATAAAAAAGATTGCAAGAATTATCGCAATAATAACATATATATATGGGCAGGTCACCTGAAGCAAAAACATGCTTCCTCTCTGATACTCGCCATTTTGATCAATATAGAATACCCAGTGTGTAAATGGTGAAGCGATGCAGCAGACAATCATGACAAGAAGCGGAAATGCGGTTGCAGTCCATACTGCCAGATTTATCTCTCTCGCTCCAAAGATAACCTTCTTAAGGTACAGGTACCAGTAATATGAACAGCCTGTCATTGAAATAAATAGCAGCCCCATTATCAGATAATGTACAGCATTTCCCGGATTCCATGCTTCCTTGCTTACTGTCATTGCGAGAAGGCTAAACACCTGTTGAAACATTACGCTGATTGTAAACTTGTTAAATAGCTTGTATTCCGTTGAGTTATCTTTGTTTCTATATACATTAACATGTATTGCCAAATCAACTGCCAAAAACAGCAGATGAAACATAATTATTGTAAGCCTGTACTCCATAATTTCCCCCATTTTATACGAAATGTATAGTTATCTAAATTTTAACATATTATTTTTCACTTTTAAAGAAGATTTAGTCTAAAAAATGGGGAGTATAGCCATTTATTTATACAAAAAAACATAAGCTACATTTGAGGGGGCACCTCAAATGTAGCTTATGGCTTTTTTACTACTATATGTCCTGTCAACACCAGCTAATTCTCAAAAAACGCTGCGTGACTTGTGAGCTATTTTATCTATATCTCTTTAAGCTTCCTCATCCATCAGAGTCTTTTTACAGTCAGCTAAAAGCTTCTTCTCCTCCTCAGGCATCTCTGGATACTTAGGGTCCATATCGCGAAGAGTCTTTACAATTACTTCTGAAACCAAGTATCTTGTGTACCACTTCTGATCTGCAGGAATTACATACCAAGGAGCCTTTGGTGCTGCAGTTTTATTAATCATATCCTCAAATACCTCATGGTA
>DCHE01000078.1:0-854 GCA_002314775.1 Lachnospiraceae bacterium UBA1760 | reverse complement strand
TTCTCAGGATTGTCGATACGCTCCAAAAAGCGCTTCTTCTGCTCATCCTTAGAAACATTAAGGAAGATTTTAACCACACGGTAGCTATTGTCATAGAGGTACTCCTCAAAATTCTTGATGTGCTTATAACGCTTCTTAAAGAATTTCTTTGAATCCATATCCACTACACGTGAAGCCATCTTGTACTTCTTGTTAAGCTCATGCACCTGCACTACAAGTACATCCTCATAATGCGAACGATTGAAAAGGCCGATTTTTCCTCTTGCAGGAAGTGCCTTCACAATACGCCATAGGAAATCGTGTGACAACTCCTCAGAGTTAGGTGCCTTAAAGCTAACAACGTCAACTCCCTGTGGATTAACACCGCTCATAACGTGCTTGATTGTGCTGTCTTTTCCAGCAGCATCAATAGCCTGAAGTACAATCAGAAGACCTTCCTTTCCCTCTGCATAAAGCTTCTCCTGAAGTAGTCCCATCTCCTCAAGATTTTTCTCTGTTTTCTTAAGGATTTCTTCCTTGTCGACCTTATCCTCCTTGCTGTCTGTAGGAATCGAATCCAAATCAAACTTCTTACTTCCGTCAACCTTGTAACGTGAAATTCCCATACCTTTTTTCCTCCTTCTAATCTGTAGAAAGTCAAAACCTGTTTTTGTGCATTACCTTTATTAATGCGGTTTCTCTTTCCAATGTATGTCTAAGCCTCTCCCTCTTTACGGGTTCCGCCTTAGTTTGTATCGCAGTCTCAACCAGATTATGGTCAATTCATAGCCTTATATAGTTATCTCTATCTGGTTACCCTCGATTCCAATGATGCAGCTTTCGTAATATCCATCACCGGTTGTTCGTGGTCCACT
>DCHE01000004.1 GCA_002314775.1 Lachnospiraceae bacterium UBA1760 | reverse complement strand
TCAAGAGAGAATTTGGTGCATATGACAAGATTACGGATGCATCTCCCAAATATGTTATGTCTTGAGATAAGATAGACATGAGTCACGATGGAATAATACATGTGAATATTATTGATTTCTTGTTAAGAAAAATAGATTTGATATTGACATAAGTATATTGACATAGATTCTAATTTACCGACAAATTAGATATTACATTCGTTATATTTATGTAAGGAGCAGACTTCTCCGTATCTATTTCAATGTTAAAAAATTGGGTTTTCATAAAATAAAAATGAAAGGATGCTATAAAAACTCCGGGATATCCTGGAGTTTTCTTATTAAGACTACACTTTGGGGTAGTGGACATTATCAGGGCAGTGTTATATAATTAAGGGGTATGTTGGTAAAAGTATGAAAAGGAGGTACGTATGAGAAAACAAACAAAAAAGCGAGTGGCGGCATGGATATTAAGTGCTGCTATGGTTATGTCGACAATCAATTTGCCGGCAGCGAGCTCTGTGGCGAATGCAGAGGGAATTGATGAAACAGTTGTGACAGAAACTGTTGAAACAGAGACAAAAGAAGCCGCTGAAGCAGAGACAAATGAAGCTTATGAGACTTCAGAGAAAGTAGTGACAGAGTCCGAAATCAGCGAGGAACAAAGTGGCGTGGCTGAGGAAAAGACAGTTGAGTCGGCCAAGGAAGAAGTAACTAAAGAGGAAGTGGCTGCAAAAGAATCTACTGAAGAATCTACTGAAGAAGCTACTGAAGAAGCTACTGAAGAATCTACATTAGAAACTAATATAGAAGAAACAGAAGCCAAGACAGAGGAAATCACAGAGGAAGAGACTCTCATCGAGGCAGAGTAGATAGTAAAAGAAGATGCTCCAAGGGTTGCATTATATGATGGAGATGGCAACGAGATTACTGGGTTATATCATATCTTCCCTGACCAGTATTATGCATCATTTAAAATTAACATTGGAGAAATTGCTGGCTGTAAGACAGTAGGCGGTAAGATGATTTTCGTAAAGGATGCCACAGAATATACTAACGAAAGTGGTCTTATTGGCATTGATGAGAGTACAGGCAATATCACCTTGTTTCCAATTGATATATATAATGAGTTTGGGGAGGATGCGATTAATTATCCATTCGAACTACAGCTTGAGTGTTATGACGCTGAGAATAATATAATTGCCTATGCAGAAGCTACTATTATTATGGCTGAGAAGTCGGTATACAGCTTGGATCCAGATGAGTATACTATGCTTGTTGGTAGTACACTTGTGTTTGGCAGTGTTACGGTATATATGTTAGACGAAAAACATCCGTATGGAGAATATGTCGAAATGCCTGTACGAGATGTCGAATGTAAAGAAGGCGAGGATAAAGTATCGGTTTATTATTATGGTAGTTCGGGTAATGTATCCAGTGTTTCGGTAAAAGAGGCAGGTACATTTCCTGTAGAAATACAGGTGCCATATGGTACAGAGTCTCTGTATTTTGATGCGACATTTAATGTTGTATCATGCATGGCAGGAGTTGAAATTGAGCTTCCCAATAATGGAGGAATCAGCTTGCTTCCGCAAAGTGAGATTACACTAACTCCAAAGCTAATTGAAACCTGGACTGATGGACATGAAATTTGGGAGGAAGAGATTAAGGACTTCCAGATTAGTATCGATACAGTTTTTCCATATGATACGGAAGTAATAACCGCAGAGGTTAATTCTGATCAGGATAGAATTACTATTTATGCACATGAAAAGTGTAATGATGAGGAAGTTCATATTAAGGTTCTTTATAGTAATCATGATGGTGCTCCAACCTGGGTAGAAGGAAGAATTCCTGTCAGTGTTGTTAATAGCTACTACTCAATTCCGGACTTTGATTATGATTCTGAGATTTTTGTTGGGGAAAGCTGTGAGATAGCTCCAAAACTCAAAAAGATAAGCAGGCAAGGTGCTGAAGTAGTAAGTGAAGAGGTTACTGAAGGACTTTTCTATGCTTTAAGCTTTGATGAGGATTATCTTTCTATTACTGACAAGAATGGAACAACAATAAATGACGGTACAAGTTTAAGCTATGATTTTTTCCCGCTTAAGATTGTTAAGAATATGAATAGAAATGCTACTCTTTCTCTCGAGGCATATGTAAAAGAAGAATCAGAGGAAAGTAGCACCAAGGTATGTGCTAAAGATATAGTTTTTAATGAGGCAGAGCTTGATATATATATCGATGGGCTTACCGGAAAAGACTATCTGGAGATTTCTAGTGACGGTAATAAGACGCTTACAATAGCCGGAGATACAATTGCTCAGGATACAAACAATGAAATTTCTTATCAATGGATGGGTGTTATTTTACAGGGTGAAGATTTTCTTGGGTATATTACTGACGGTATAGAGGCTGACGGAAAAACAGTAACATTAAATGGAGCCATGATTAAAGAAAAACTTGACCAATATGATGAGGATTGTCAGGCTTTAATTGGATGCGTGGTAACAAAAAAAATCGGAGAGGATAATGTTCAATTAGCTAATCCGTTTGCGTACATCAATGTAATAGAGTCAGAGTTAAGGTTCGACATAAACACCGATAAAAGATACGTATTTCCGGGAGACAGCATCTTCCAGAGTAAGGATGTCAGTGTATTTGTACGAAATTCTGAATATCCAGAAGGAAGAACAATTTCAGGTACTGTAACAGACTGTAATATAACAAACATGTCCGGAAGTGAAGAGGATTTTTCGGTTGAAGAAAGAGATGATGGTTACAATATATCATGTAATGATAGTGGAACTGCAACTATTCTTCTTGAGATATCAGATGAATCTGGAGAAGTAATAGGAAGTGCTAATATTGATATTGAGGCAGCTGGTATTATTCCGGTAATTAATTATACATATCCAAAGTGTGTTAATTATATGCTCAAGGGTTCTACTATGACTGTGACACCTGAAGTTGCGGTTCAGAAAAAAACACTTGAAGGGATAGCAACATATAGTGTTGATTATACCTTTGATTTTGCCTACGACGATGATGATAATCCACTTTATGACGATGATTTGGCTGACATAACTATTATCGATGATGGCAAGGCATTCTATGTGGAAGCAAAGTATACATCTGGAGAGTTAAGAGTTCCTGTAAGAGTTACTACTTCTCAGCATGGGGTTGAAATTGGATCCTTCGACTCCTGCTTCTACGTTAATGTAGTAGATGATTACTATTATTTAGACTGTGATTATGAGAGTGACTTGGCATTTGGGGAGACAGCAACTATAGAGCCAGAATTATATCATGTATATTATGGCAATGATAGCAGTGTGATAGACGAGAACATCTCTGAGAATACTTCTAAGGCAGGATCATATTCATATAGACTTGAATTCCCAGAGGGCTCTTTTAAGTCATATTATGATGAAGACGGAGAACAGAAGGAACTTGGTACTGGAAGTGTATTATTAAATGTGCCAGTATATATCGAGAGAAGGACTCTTGATAGAAGCTATGTCCAGATTATTGTTAGTAAGTTTAATGAAGAAGATAAAACAGTAAGAGAGGTTTACAGACAGGATTTAAACTTTGACCAAATTGAAGCAGGAATTAGCTTTGAGGGACTAACCGAAGATAATAGACTTCAGCTTTTACCAATATCAGAAAAGACTGTAAGCGCTACGGTTACCGGACTTACTGTTGATGACAGCATGAGCCTTTCGTGGAGAATGTTTGAGCTTGACGATGAAGGAAAAAATGCTTCCGAGGTTGACTGCTTTGATATTGATGAGGCTGGAAATATTGTTATCAGTGGAGCGAACTTACCAGATAATAACTACAGAGTAGAATGTGAGCTCGTACAGGATAATACCGTAATACTCACAAATTCCTTTGATGTGAATGTAGAGTATACTGAATTGAATCTTTATAATAACCGCGGATCAGATAATAATCACTGGATTTATACCGATGAGTCGGAAAACCAAATTGCTTTTGGGGCAGATGGCACACTCGTGAATTGGAATAATTCTCAAATTAAGCTATCTTTAGTAAATAACGATGATGAAGTTATCTACGATTTTTCAGATTCTAATTATTTATGGCGTGGGTATGGTGCTCAATGTATTCCAATTTATATAAGTGGAAGTGAGATATATACTGCACTAGTAAATAATAACATGGAGGAGAATTTAGACTGTAAGCTTAAGCTAGAGATTTACGTTGAACCTAAGTATTCAGTATATAACAGAGGTATATTCGCTGCATACAACTGTGTATACATCGAATTAAGAGAGCCTAAGATGGAGGCTATTTCACCGCTTGAAAGAACTAATTACTGTATTGGTGAAAGCATTCCGACACCTAATTATATAGATGTATACGTTGAAAATGCTGATTACCCTAATGGAGAGTGGTTATCATTACCAATTAGTAATTACATAATAAAGGATGATGATATTATCAGTCAGGATTGGTTTGGGGCATTAACGGCAGCGGCTAAAGGAACTACAACCATAACATTTTATTATACAGATGATAATGAAGAGGTTGAGTATTCCTATTCGACAGAGCTTTCTGTAAATGCCAAGGCTTACAGAGCAAATATAATATTCCCAGAGACTGAAAATATGATTATAGCAGGTTCCTATACTGTAATCGGCAGCACAGCTACTGTAAGATATCAGGATAATAAAGGTGAAATTAAGGAAGAAGCTGTAGATAATTACCATCTTGAGATTGATGAAGATAATACGGACTTAGATATGGTTAGCTGTGAGGTTTTAGAAGATGGTAAGGGAGTTATAGTAAACGCATTAGCGGCTAGCGGAAATCCAAAGGTTACCATCAATGCTATATTTGAAGAGGATGGTAAAGTAGTTGAAACACTTACTTATACCCAGACCCTTGAAATTCTAGACGAATACTATCTTATTACAGACGCGGATATTGATCCTAAGTTGACATACAAAGGAGAGCAGATAATTGCGCCTACGCTTAAGAGATACTATTCTGATCCAGAGAATACTGGTGAAACAACTAGTGAAGAGATAACTGAAGATATCAAATTCGTAGTTGCTTTTGATTCTAATGATATTTCTGTATATGACAAAGAAGGTAATGAAATTGAAGGTGAGTCGGTATTTGCTCCAGGCACGAGCCTCACAATTAAGAGAAATACCTTAAATAACTGTTCATTAGATGTGAAGGCATATATTACGGAGGGCGAAGAGTTAGTTCATTGTATAGCAGTAAAGCATTGTCAGTTAGACTATCTGAGCTACTCACTGGATTTAGATGGAATGCCTGAAAATAATATACTGTTTACCGGAAAGGATTATACATTTACACCTAAGTCTGAGATATTTAGCCAATATCCATCTGATAATATAACAGTAAAATATTATGTATTCGATGATAATTCAGGAGATGAAATCACAGATTACTATACAGTTAATGAGAATGGAAGTATTACAATAGCTACTGATTCTATGTATGAGGATTATAGAAGTAATAATATTGGTCTCAATGTTGAAGTAATATATAGTGATGGTGAGAATGATATTAATCTGATCGAAGGAACAGGAGCATTTGGTTTTTATATTGAGAAGTCAATAGAGGGCGAATATAGTACATTTTCTGAGATAACAGATATTCCAGGTTATAAATATCGTATTGATAAACTCGATTCAGTATACGTTCGAAATGATGAGCATCCTGACGGCGCAGAGGTACCGTTAACAATTACAGCTGTTGTAAGTGAAGGGGATGAGAATGCGGTAATTATTACTGAGGAAGAGGATGAATTCGTTGTAACATTTAATCAGCCAGGCTCAACAAAGCTTATCTATTACTACACTGTTTCAGGAGAAGAAAAGCAAGCTTCAACTGACGTTTATGTAGTGGAAGAGTATATTGACACATTATTTGATACCGACGACGGAGAATATGAAATAATGTACGGTACTGATAAGGAGATAAAGTGTACTGTACGTCATTATTGGAACTATGACGGAGTAAGTGGAAGGAAGCATTCTGAAGAATTGTCAGATTACAGCATAAAGTTTAGGGTTTTTGATAATGAAACGTATACTTATTCTGAAGAGCTTTATTCAGAGTATAATTGTGACGATTATTCAATTTCAGTTACTGAGGACGGAAACATTAAAGTAGTATCAAATGATGGCGGGGAATCCTATTGCGATGCATATATACAAATTGTTGTTACTGCTACATTAGATGCTGGTACAGAAAATGAAAGAGAATTAACTGATGAGGAATATCTTGCTTTATATATCACAGAAGCATATTGCTATGTTGATATGGGAGAAGTTGACCGTTCTTCTAGGATTGGTGAAACTCAGACTATTTCACCTAAGTGTATGTCATGTACTGATGAAGGAGATTATGAATATGAGGCTGCTAGTTACTATACTATATATGCAGAAGGCTTTAGAGTATATGACGAGGAAGGCAATGAAATTGAATACGATACTCATATTAGTTCGGGAAAGTCTGTAACCATCGAGAGAATAAGTGCTATGGAAGCTTATATATCATGCGACTTCTATGAAAACATAGAAGGAGATGATTACTGTATTGCTTGTAGAGAAGTTGATTTCAATGACCTTTCAGACGAGGTTAGCTTCACTGGACTTACAGATTCTTCGAATAGAACACTTACACTTGACAGTGACAGCGAGGCAACGGTTTCAGCAAGCACTGACTGCATTTCTCCAGATGTTTCAGGTGAAACGGATTACATATGGAAGGTTTCCCTGGTTGATAAAAACAAAGAAATAATTAAGGAAATTGTGACAGGTTATGAGGTAAATGAAGACGATAGCATCACCCTTGACGGAGAAGAGCTTGCTTCTATAGTTACAGATACTGAAAATACATCCATTATTGTATCAGTATCCGTAACGTACGATAATGAAGAGATTACATCATCTGACTTTGAAGTAAAGGTTAATAAGAAGCAGCAGCAGCCTGCACCAAAGCTTGCAGGAATCTGTCAGATGCCATGTCCATGGGCTGAAGGAGCACTCATTGGATTTGAGCCAACAGTAGGTGCTGGAGATGGATATTACGGAGAAATTCTCATTCTTGACTGTACGCTTCTTGCGCAGGGTAAGGATGCATGGTTCTACACAACAGGACCTTGTGGCTTTGACGAGAATGGTCTTTGGACTATAGTACCACTTCAGTACGGTTACTATTGGACACTTTACAGAATATATGACAAGAATGGAAATCTTGTAGATGAGCAGTGCTACGGTTTCGAGAATATATAATCTGTAAATAAAATGTGCAAAAGCATATTGCAAGCATGAATTATGTGAGCATTAATACTTGAAAAAGCATTTGGCGGTCACCCTATAGGGTGGCCGCTTTTTTACGTGCATCTTGTGGTACACGTATCTTTTTTGACAAATTTCTATAAATTCATCGTTTTTAATGATTTTTATTGATACAGCTATGGAGTATTATGCAGATGTATAAAGTTACAGCTGGCTTAAACATTTCGTAGAGGGAATACGCTTAAGGGTAGCCGGCTTGTACCTGCACACACAAGGAGGAAAAAGTTATGAAGAAGAAAATTGCATTATTACTTGCTGCAACCATGACACTTTCAGCTGCAGTAACAGGCTGTGGGGATAAGAAGGATGACACAGAAGCAACTACTGCAAAGAGTACAGAGACACAGACAGAGAAGGTTACAGAGGCTACTACTGCCGCAACAGAGGAGGTAACAACAGAGGAGGTTACTACAGAGGAAGTAACTGAGGCTCCAGCACCAATGGTTGGCGCATCAAGCAGCTGCTTAAGTGTTGCTGTCCAGGATATCACATGGGATGAGCAGAATGTAAGATTTAAGGTTGTATGTACAAACAATGATACTGATTCAGCTACGTTTGATTTTGACAGAATTGTAGTAAATGGCTGTGAGTGGTATGGTGGAATCTACGAGACTGTTGAAGCAGGACAGACTGTTGAGGTTGAGGCTGAGATTCGTCAGGATAGTAACAGCATCTTTAAGACAGTTGATGCATATCAGTTCACTGAAGTTCAGGAGATTGTATTCTATCCAGACATCAATACAAAGGATAGAGATGAATCCAAGGGTATTTTCGAGACATTTAAAGCATATCCAACAGGACTTTCAGAGGGACAGGTTCAGTATCCACAGTACACACCAAAGGACACAGACATTGTAATTATTGATGAGCAGAACGTTAAGGTTATTATTACCTCTATCAACCCAAGAAGCTACACAGATATTTACTACCTCTATGTAGAGAATAATTCTGACAAGGCAATTACAGTATCTCCTGTTTCTGAGGGATATTCAGAAAATGGCGAGGAGACAAAGCCAGTTTCTAATTTCATCCAGCTTGAGGCAGGTGAGAGATCAAGCAACATAATCTATTTACATGGTAAGGAGATTACAAACTTTAAGGGCGCATACGGTGTATCTGACCTTGAGACTGACAGATGGGGAAGAGATCCATTCATTACAGGTTCATTTGATATAAATGTTGCTGATTATGACTTGGATAATGAAGAGTAAATCTTAGTGATTAGAATAATTGATTAATGCAAAATGCGACTACTTTTGGTATCATAAGGGTAGTCGCATTTTTGCGTATATGAATCAATTAACAAGGCGTGAAATAATAATAATAATAATAACGAGGACAAAAATTGTTAGATATAATAATAGTTGAGGACAACAGGGAAATAGGGAGCCTTCTTTTGGACTTCCTCAGAAAAGAGAATTATGTGGTTTCTATTGCGGAAACTGGCGAGAAGGCAATTTCACTATTTGAGAAATATGGAGCAAAGCTTCTGATACTGGATGTGATGCTTCCAGGCTTAGACGGATTTGATGTTTTGTCAAAGGTTAGGGAAACCTCCAATGCTCATATCATGATTGCAAGCGCAAGGACTGATAAAGCTGATAAGCTGAAGGGACTTATGCTTGGGGCGGACGATTACATTGAAAAGCCTTATGATATTGACATTCTTCTTGCTAAGATTAAGGGAATATTCAAGAGAAAATATGCTGTTGAGGAGCTGATTTCCGGAAATATCAGGCTTAATACAGTTAATCAGAGGCTCTTTGTTGATGATAAGGAGATTGCAGTAACAGTCAAAGAGTTTGAACTCTTAAGACTTTTGATGGAGAATCGTAAGGTTACTCTTAAGAAGGAGTATCTTTTTAACTCAATCTGGGGCAGTGACAGCGACTCGGAGCTTCAGACACTTACCGTTCATGTCAAGTGGCTGAGACAAAAGATTGAGGAGGACCCTAAGAAGCCGAAGCATATATTAACTGAGTGGGGAGTAGGATACAGATTTGAGTAGATTTAAAAAGGTTGCAATTATCATCACAGCAATAGAGCTTTTGCTTCTTATAGGCTTTAATTTCTATGCTGTAAAAAATGAATATGGTGGAAGTACTCATACAGAAAGAAGCTACAGGGTGGACATAAAAAGAGTGACAGACTTGCTAAAAGCGGGAATGCTGCCAGAGGAAATTGATGTATCAGGCTATGAGTACGTGGTAAGGGTTTCCGAGTTTAATCCAGATGAGATTACAAGTAATAGCTATGAGGTAAAACAAGTAAATGAAAAGCTATACAAGATTGAGTACAGGCTTAAGAGGGAAAATGGATGGATTATTGCTGTAAATATAATTATGGCAACATTTGTAATTCTTACCGCCGGAGTGTTAATCTACATAAATAAAAAGATACTTAAACCCTTTAATGATATGAAGGAGCTGCCGAGGGAGCTTGCCAAGGGCAACCTTGCAAATCCGATAAAGCAGGAAAAGAGCAAGCTTTTTGGCGATTATCTCTGGGGAATGGATATGCTGAGAGAAAAGCTTGAGTATGACAGGGCCAGGGAGCTTGAGCTTTTGAAGGAGAGAAAAACTCTGGTTTTATCCCTTACTCACGATATTAAAACACCGCTCTCTGCAAGCTCACTCTATGTTAAGGCACTAAAGTCAAAGCTTTATGACACTGAGGAAAAGAGGCTTGAAGCCTTAGATGGAATTGAGAAGAATATAGCTGAGATAAGCAGCTATGTATCTGAGATAACCAAATCCCAGAGGGAGGACATACTCAGCCTGAAGGTTGATGTATCGGAATTCTATTTAGATACTGTAATTAACACCATAGCCAGATACTACGATGAGAGAATGAAGCTTCGCTCTACTGAGTTTTCAGTTTCGGAGTATCAAAATTGCTTATTGTCAGGTGACAGCGACCGCGTGGTTGAGGTTATGCAGAATATAATTGAGAATGCCATGAAATACGGAGATGGAAGGAAAATCTGGATTGGCTTTGACGAGGAGGAGGATTGCAAGCTTATCAGGGTCAGCAACACTGGTTCAAAGCTTTTGGATGAGGATATGAATCATCTGTTTGATTCATTTTACAGAGGAAGTAATCAGGAGGGAATAAAGGGAAGCGGCATGGGGCTTTATATATGTAAGGAACTTATGCATAAGATGGACGGAGAGGTTTTCGCAGAATATGCTGACGACATTTTCACAGTCACCCTGGTACTTAGAAAAATGTAAATAAAATATGCCAGGCAAGGCGAAAAGGCTATTTGCAAGCTTTATGATTTTGATAATCCTTAAGTAATTTAAGTTTATTAAATTATTTAAGGATTATTTAATAATTGGCAGGTTATAGTGGGACTATCAAATCAAGAAAAACTGACAAAGCTCAGTAAAATAATAGGGAATATGATTGATAAAAAATATGATAGAAGGGAAGAAATGAGATGTATTTTAATATTCTAAAAAAGGATTTGAAAAGAAAAAAGACAATGAACATTATACTTCTTTTGTTCACAATACTTGCCTCGGTTTTTGTATCCAGCGGACTTAGCAATGTGGTAAATGTTCTTAATGGAACGGAGTACTTTCTGGAAAAAGCAGGAATTGGAGATTACATTATCATCACTCAAAGTGGTGACGGAGGTATAAAAAAGATTCTTGATGAATCGGAGAATGTGAAGGGCTATAGAGACGAGGAATGTCTCTGGGCATCAAAGGATGATGTGAGAGTTGACGGAAGGGAATTAGTGGTAAAGAACAACACTATGGTGTTCCAGTCGGTCGAGGCAAAGGGAATCAAGTATTTCACATTGGAGGACGTGGAATTAACTAAGGTGAATAAGGGTGAGATTTATGTTTCCTCAGGCTTCCTAAAGAAGAACAATGCGGAAATCGGTTCAAGTCTTAGCTTATCGCTTCAGGGAGTTTCCATGAGCTTCAAAATAGCTGGAGAAATCAAGGATGCCCTTCTTGGTTCTGACATGATGGGAAATACAAGATATATCATGAGTGATGAGGACTATGAAATAATAAGAAATGCAGAAGAATTAGAACCCTACAGAGGTGATATCTATTACATTGATTCTGACAATGTGAGAGACTTATCCCAGGATTTGACAGAAGCAAAGAATATGATCTTTAACGGAACAAGATCTATGATAAAGCTTTGCTACGTGATGGATACTATCGTTGCAATGATTGTTTTAGTACTTAGTATCTGCCTTATCATAGTATCCTTTGTACTTCTGAAGTTTGTAATAACCTTCTCAATCAAGGAGGATTTCAGAGAAATCGGAGTTATGAAGGCGATTGGAATTAGAAATCTTAAGGTCAGAAGTCTTTATATTACAAAGTATTTATTCATGGCTGTAATTGGTGCAGCACTTGGATTTTTCCTCGGTATTCCATTTGGAAGGATGATGCTGGCTTCTGTTTCGAGCAAGATGGTGCTTGGAAATGAAAGCGGAATTATCCTGAATCTGGCTGGCGCAATTATAGTAATGCTCCTCATCGTAGCATTTGCCTTCCTCTGCACAAGGATAGTTAAAAAATGTACACCTCTTGATGCAATAAGAAGCGGCCAGACAGGAGAGAGGTTCAGAAAGAGAACTGTTTACAGAATGGAAAAGGCTCGTACAAACAGCGCACTTTACCTTGCGATAAATGATATACTGAGCGCTCCAAAGAGATTTATAACAATCATTATATCATTCTTCCTCTGCTCGATTCTTGTTATGGGAGTTGTGCTTGTATGCGATACAATGAAGAGTAAAAATCTTATCACTACGTTCGGTAAGGAGTCGGATATTTACATCACTGATTCAGCACTTCTCAAGATGGATTTTATGAGCGAGGGTGGTTCGAACGCCCTTAAGGACAAGTATAAGGAGCTTGAGGATAAGCTTTCAGAGAACGGACTTTCTGGAAAGGTAAGCTTAGAGGTATGGTACAAATACAATGTTACCGCAAATGGTAAAAAGTATTCACTTACCTTCCAGCAGAACACTGAGACAAAGACAACAGATTACATTTATACAGAAGGCTCAGCACCGCTTAAGGTTGATGAGATAGCAATAACTAAGCAGATAGCAGAAAAAATAGATGCAGGTCTCGGTGATACTATAAGAGTATCCTTTGGGGACGAGGACATCGACTGCACTATAGTGGGATATTTCCAGACTATGAACCAGCTGGGTGAGGTTGTGAGACTTCACGAAAATGCACCTACTGATATGAAATATGCATCAGCACTGATGGCATATCAGATCGATTTTACAGATAATCCTTCAGATAAAGAAATCGAAAGAAGAGTAGATTTGGTGAAGGAAATCTTTAATGTTACAAATGTTTTTGATGCAGCAGGCTACTGCGTAGACTGTATTGGCGTGGTGCCAACTATGGAGGCAGTAAGTAAGCTTTTACTTGCCATTACCTGTATAGTTGTTATTCTGGTCACTGTTCTAATGGAGAGAAGCTTTATCTCAGACGAGACAGGCCAGATAGCACTTCTTAAGGCAATAGGCTTTAAGGACAGAGTGATACTAAAGTGGCATATAGTAAGATTTATGCTTGTAAGCCTCATTGCAACAGGACTTGCGGTTGTGCTAACAGTTCCTGTTACAAGGCTCTGGTGCAACCCAATCTGGAAAATGATGGGCGCAAGTGCAGTAAAGTATGCATTTAACCCGGTTTCACTTTTAATTGTGATTCCTGGAAGCATTCTTCTAATAACCCTGCTTGCAGTAACCCTGACAGCACTTTACATGAAGAGTATTAACAGCAGAAATGTGATGAATATTGAGTAAGTATTATTTGGATTTGAAGTATTTTTATTAAACCTGATTTGGAGGATATTTGATATGAGTAAGATAATAGAAGTTAAGGATTTATGCAAAACCTATGTGATAGATAAGAGACAGAACAATGTACTTAGAAATGTTAGCTTTTCGGTTGAAGAAGGCGACATGGTTGCAATTATGGGACCTTCAGGCTCTGGAAAATCAACCCTGCTTTACTCAGTTTCAGGAATGGATATTCCAACAAGTGGAACAGTTTTATTTGACGGAAAGGATCTGACTAAGCTAAGTCAAAATGAGCTTAGCCAGGTAAGGCTTGACGAGATGGGCTTTATCTTCCAGCAGATGTATATGATGAAGAACCTCACAATTATCGACAATATTGTGCTTCCAGCTACAGAGAGCAAGGCTACAGGTGAGTCGAAGAAGGAAAAGTATGAGAGAGCGAGAGAGCTTATGAGAAAGCTTTCTATCATAGATGTTGCAGACAATGATATAAATGAGGTCTCAGGCGGTCAGCTTCAGAGGGCTTGTATCTGCAGAAGTATGATGAATAAGCCTAAGCTTCTTTTCGCGGATGAGCCGACAGGAGCCTTAAACAGAACCTCTTCCCTGGAGGTTATGGAGGAGCTTGTTAAGCTTAACGAGGAGGGTACAGCTATCATGATGGTAACCCACGACTCAAAGGTAGCAGCAAGATGCAAGAGAGTTCTCTACATCGTTGATGGAAATATCAAGGGTGAGTATAAGGCACCGGAGGATGAGAAGCTCTCAGTGGCTGATAAGGAGAGAAGACTCAATACCTGGCTTATGGATTTGGGCTGGTAGGCATAGAAGGGTATTGCAGAGACGATTATCTGCTGATGGCTTATATATGTATATGTGAAGAAATAAGGGAGAAGTGCTGCTTCTTCCTTATTTTTGTCTGGAATACATATTATTATAAACAAAATCAGTAAAAAAACCTAACTTATATCTGAGGAGTGTACTTGTTTATATATAAGATAAGTGTTATAATGCATCTAACTATTGTTTAAGTATGATAAACAAGAAATTACAATAAAAATAAGTCATAATTACATTAATTTTGTGACATCAAGGAGGATTAAGATGGATATTGTTTGTTTGGATTTAGAGGGAGTACTTGTACCAGAGATTTGGATTGCATTTGCGGAGGCTAGTGGAATTCCAGAGCTTAAGAGAACAACAAGAGATGAGCCTGATTACGATAAGCTCATGAACTGGAGACTTGGAATTCTTAAGGAGCACGGACTTGGATTAAAGGAAATTCAGGCAACAATTGCTAAGATTGATCCAATCCCAGGTGCAAAGGAATTCTTAGATGAGTTAAGAAGTCTTACACAGGTAATCATCATCAGTGATACCTTCTCACAGTTTGCAGGACCTCTTATGGCTAAGCTTGGTTACCCTACAATTTTCTGTAACTCACTCGAGGTTGCTGAGTCAGGTGAAATCACAGGCTTCAAGATGCGTTGCGAGAAGTCAAAGTACACAACAGTTAAGGCTCTTCAGTCAATCGGCTACGACACAATCGCAAGCGGTGACAGCCATAACGACTTAGGCATGATTGAGGCTTCTAAGGCAGGTTTCTTATTTAAGAGTACAGATGCAATTAAGAAGGAGCATCCAGAGCTTAAGGCATTTGAGACCTATGAGGAGCTTATGGCTGCAATCAAAGAAGTACTTGCTTAAGACTAGTGCTTACATAAGATAAATAGTGCTTGGTTAAGGGAACGAAGCATTTTATGATTTTTAATAAATAATGTAAAAAGGAAAAGATATAATCATGGCGGATTTAACAAAAGAGATAACTAAAAGAAGAACCTTTGCAATTATCTCACACCCTGATGCAGGAAAGACAACACTTACAGAGAAGTTTCTTCTTTACGGTGGCGCAATCAATACAGCGGGTTCAGTAAAGGGAAAGGCTAATTCAAAATATGCAGTTTCAGACTGGATGGAGATTGAGAAGGAGAGAGGTATCTCGGTAACCTCCTCAGTTTTACAGTTTAATTATGACGATTACTGCATCAATATTCTTGATACACCAGGACACCAGGATTTCTCGGAGGATACCTATAGAACACTCATGGCAGCAGATTCAGCGGTCATGGTTATCGATGCTTCTAAGGGTGTTGAGGCACAGACAATAAAGCTTTTTAAGGTTTGTGTCATGAGACATATTCCTATTTTTACATTCATTAATAAGATGGACCTTGAATCAAGAGATCCATTTGAATTATTAGATGACATTGAGACAGTTCTTGGCATTAGAACCTGCCCAATCAACTGGCCTATCGGTCAGGGAAAGGGCTTCAAGGGCGTATATGACAGAGATAAGAAGGATGTCACAATGTTCAAGGCAGTATCTGTCGGAGGCGCAAAGAGCGCAGCTACCACAGATTACTTAGTTGAGTCGGAGGAGCTTAAGTCCGAGATAGGAGATATCCTTTACGATAAGCTTTTGGAGGATATCGAGCTTTTAGACGGAGCATCGGACGACTTTGATCAGGAAAAAGTTGACAGAGGTGAACTTAGTCCGGTATTTTTCGGTTCGGCACTCACAACCTTTGGTGTTGAGACATTTTTGCAGCATTTCTTAAAGATGACTCAGTCTCCGCTGCCAAGGCTTTCAGATGAGGGAGTTATCGAGCCGACTATGGATGCATTTTCAGGTTTCGTATTTAAGATACAGGCCAACATGAACAAGGCTCATCATGACAGAATCGCATTTCTCAGAATCTGTTCTGGTAAGTTTGATGCATCAAAGGACGTTTACCATGTTCAGAGTGGAAGAAAGTTTAAGCTTTCACAGCCGCAGCAGATTATGGCACAGGATAGAAAGGTAATCGAGGAGGCTTATGCCGGTGATGTAATCGGTGTATTTGACCCAGGTGTATTTTCAATCGGTGACACTATAACTGCTCCAGGAAAGAAATTCAGATACGAAGGTATACCAACATTCGCACCAGAACATTTCTGCAGACTGGTACAGCTTGACTCTATGAAACGTAAGCAGTTTAACAAGGGCGTTACCCAGCTTGCCCAGGAGGGTGCTATTCAGATTTTCCAGGATTATACTCTTGGACTTTCTGAGATTATCGTTGGAGTTGTAGGTGTTCTTCAGTTTGATGTACTTAAGTACAGACTTGAGAACGAGTACGGATGTGACGTAAGACTTGAGCCACTGCCATATAACTATATCAGATGGGTCAAGGATACCAGCATGGATTTGAATAAGCTAAAAAGAATCAGCGATTGCAAGAAGGTTAAGGATATGAACGACAATCCACTTCTTCTTTTTGCAAATGAATGGTCTATTAGACTTATGCTTGAGAATAATAAGGATTTGGAGCTTCTAGAATTTAGGAAGAATTAGTTGGGGGTAACAATAATATGATATTAATTGATACTCAGAAGGAAGAGTTTGCAAAATTAAAGGATATCAACATTTTTGGTAAGGCTGATGAGGACAAGAAATACAATGGAGATTTTCTTGTAATCGGTCTTGGCGGCGTAGGAATGCGCGTTGTTACAAGCCTCAAGGGAATGCTTATGAATGACATTACCCCGGAGGATAATATCAACTTCCTTGGTATTGACTCTTGTATCCCAGAGATGCAGCAGACAATCGAGGAGAGCAAGGAGGGCATTGGCCTTAACGCTTTAGAGGTAATAAGTATCTACAGACCTAATGTATCTGATTTACTTATAAATGGAATCGAGAACAACCCGGTTTCTCCTACACTTGCTAATTGGATGAGAAAGGATTTCCCAAACATCGCTATGGATACAGAGGGTGCAAAGGGAAACAGACAGATAGGCAGACTTATGTTTTCTAATGCTTATGAAGACATGAGATATATGCTTTTTGATAAGCTTGATGAGATTTACGGAAGAAGTAAGAATAAGCTGGATATCATCATTGTCAGCAGTGTCAGTGGTGGTACAGGCTCAGGTATTATTTCCGACCTGACATATAACATTAAGGCCTACGCTAAGTCAAAGCGCTGGGACAATGTGAGAGTTGGTGGATGTCTTCTTATGCCGGACGTACTATTCGGTATCAAGAAGGTTAGAGAGGACCTTGAGAAAAAGCAGTTTATGCTTGCAAATGGTTATGCAACTTTAAAGGAGATTAATCATTACATGCATGTAACTGAGCATGGACATCCATATACATTTGAGAGTACTACTCACAGATTAAACCTTAAGAGCAACATCTTTAAGGCATGTATGCTTGTAACTGGTAAGAAGGACAGCCAGGGATATATTCCTGACACTGTAATCTACAGTGACGTTGCATATTACCTCTTAAAGCTTGCTAAGAATAAGTATATTGGTGCAGCAGATGAGATGGGTCAGAGAAAGCTTACAAGAGACTCCTTCTTTGACAACTCAGATGTAAATGGATTCAAGATTGTTAGTGCTTCTGACTACAAGATTCCAATTAAGGAGATTGAGAACCTCTGTGAGAACAGAGTGTTCAACGAGGCATTTCCAAGACTTTTCCAGATGCCTGCTATGAATGAAAGTATCAGGGCTGATATAGATGAAGCCTTCCGCGACCTTGAGATATTCCTTAACGGTCAGCCGGGCGACGAGATTAATTTTCAGGTTTCAGGACTTATCAATGCATCTCAGTACCAGAGACCAGTTTATAAGCAGATTAAGAAGGGAACCGACGAGCTTCGTGAGGCGATTCCAAAGCAGCTTAAGAAGATAAATGACAACATCTCCGTAACTATAAAGGAGATTAAGATGAATCTCTGCAATGTTCTTGATAAGCATATTAACAAATATCTTCAGGAATATGGCCCATTTATCACACTTCAGATGATTGGTGCATCAGGTGTTTATGGACTTGACCAGGATCAGGGAATGATTGCCAAGGTTAAGGAGCTTGAGAAGAAGCAGAGATATTACCAGCCTACAAATGAATACACAAGAATTAAGGAATCAATCCTTGATATCGTTTCAAAGAGATTCTTCACCTTCCCTTCTGCAAAGAGAGAGACTGAAGCAGGATACTTTGATGCATGTATCAAGGAGGCTCATGAGAAGGAGAGAACCTTTATTATGTTCGGTCTTGATTCTCAGGATTTATTCGGTGATGTTATAAGACTTCTCAGAAACAGAGCTGAGCATTTAGATGATTTATATTCTCCATTCAGAGACGACTTAGAGCACGCAGTTCATGACCTTGCTGCAAATGGAGAGAGAGTAATTGGATACCTTCTCAAGGATTCAAACAGACATGAGTTCCTTCCATCAGACTTCGTTACAGAGAATCGTATCGAGGAGATGAGAAGAGGAATTATAAGACTTATGGTTAACCATGAGGCTGAGATTGATAACGGCAGACCAGTTCCTATCAAGCAGGAGATGGAGAAGACCTACAAGGCTGTTCTTATCGGTGTTGGAGGATATGCGCCAGAGAAGCTTATTGCGGTTGCATTTGCAAAGGATAAGCCAAATCTTGCTGAGACAAACATGATGTTCGTATCACCTGACAGTGAGGTTAGAAAGGATATAATGAGTCGTGCCGCAAAGGCGTTCCTTAAGGGTGCAGTTGAGAAGACTGAGAAGAAGAGACTCTGTGCAGTTAAGGCTGAGTTTACGGCTAACAGAAGACACACAGATACCTATGTATCGCTTCCAGTTTCAATGCCATTCTTCAGCCAGGGAATTAAGGAACTCTTTATGGATAAGCCATACAATATTGCTGAGGATTCAATCACATTAAATGCCGGTGATGCTGAGATTTCAGTGGATGAGATTTTATATGGTGTTTCAGCTAACTGTCTTGAGTGTATCGATGAGATGAGAGCAGCCTACGATATGATTAATCCGGAGGTTTATTACGGACTTCACATCGATGAGACAATAGATGATATGAGAAGCTATATGGTTTAATGGGACAATAATAGGAGGGTTAATGGTATACGTTATCGTTAATAAAACTTCGAAGACAGGAAAGGGTGCGGGAAACTGGAATAAGGTAAAGGATTTTCTTATCGATAGAAATATCAAGTATACCGCTTATCAGACAAAGTATAAGGGACATGCATCAGTTCTTGCAAAGCAGATTTCGAGGCTTCCGGATGAGGATATTACAATTCTCGTTTTAGGAGGTGACGGAACAGTCAATGAGGTAGTAAATGGAATAACAGATTTCGACAAGGTTAGTCTTGCAGTAGTTCCTTGCGGCTCTGGAAATGATTTTGCAAAGGGAGTCGGTATATCAAAGGATATTGACGAAAATCTTGAGAGAATATTCGTTAAGAACGAAGAGCGAGCAGTTGACCTTGGTCTTGTAAGGTGGGAGGAGCATGAGAGAGACAGAATCTTTACCATAAGCTCTGGCGTTGGCATGGATGCAATTGTCTGTAAAAAGGCACTCACCTCCAAGATAAAAACCTATCTAAACAAGGTTGGAATGGGCAAGCTTACATACATTATTCTCACAATTCTCACACTGCTTCAGATGGAAAAAATAGATGGTGAGGCAATTATTGATGGTGAGTCTGTAGCTCTCAATCAGATAATCTTTTCAGCAGCAATGAACCTCAGAGCAGAGGGCGGAGGTGTTCCTATGGCACCAAAGGCTGAGCTTTCAGATGGTAAGCTGGATGTTTGCGCTGCCTACAGACTTAACAAGTATGTTGCATTTCTTGTGCTTCCTATACTTGTTCTTGCAAAGCATGAGAAGCTTCCTTGCTTCTTCAATAAGAGGTTTGAGGAGATGGAACTAAAGCTTGCAAAGCCATTTACCCTGCACGCTGACGGCGAGTACTGTGGAGAGGTAAAGAATGTCAGGTTTAGGATTGCACCATTTGCCTTAAGATTACGAGGAATTGAATAATTAATAAGATTATGTGCCATGTGAAAGGTTTTGGACTAAGTCCATAAATCTTTTACATGGCTTTTTCTTGTCAGAATTTCGAGGTTTTATATCGAAGTTTAGTATATTACAGGAAGCTTTTCGAGGTTTATTTCATAGAATTATCAGAGGTTTTTCATAAAAAGTTCACAATTTATGTATAATATGCAGAATATAAAGTATGGTACTTTTGTTAAAGTTATATTAAAAAAATGATGGTAAATTGGATAAATGTTGAAGGAGGCAAATATGAAAAAGAGATTTATTTCGTGTATAGTAAGTTCGCTCATTGTTGCGTCTATGCTTTCGGGATGTGGAAAAAAGGATGAGACAACAACTGCCCAGAGTAATGAGACAAGCAGTGAAAGCAATCAGGCTGGTGGAACTACTAAGGAAGAAGCAATTAATGCTTCGGTGTACGGAGAAGTGACAAGCATTTCTGACACTGAGATTACAATAAAAAAGGGAACCTTAAACGAAAACAGTACTTCCTCAGATGCTATTACAGTGACTGACGAGGAGGCTACCTACCCTCTCGCATCAAACGTTGAGGTTTCCATGTCAAGAAAGGGCTTCGGCGGTGGCGGAGGTTCTTCAGACAGACCAAGCAATATGCCAAGTGACATGCCAAGTGACATACCAAGTGACATGCCAAGCAATATGCCAAGTGACATGCCAAGTGATATGCCAAGCAACATGCCAAGTGATATGCCAAGCAACATGCCAAGTGATATGCCTGGCAATATGCCTGGTGGCTCGTCAAGTGGCGATGATTCAAGCACCGATGAAAATAGCAATAAACCAAGTATGGACTTTGGAGGAGGCGGTTTTTCAGGACAGCTTTCTTTAGATATGATTTCATCAGGTGTCCAGGTTGGGCTTGAACTTGATGAAGCTGGAAATGTCACAAAAATACAAATCGTAGGCGGCTTTGGAAAGGGTGGTTTTAACGGTGGCGGACCAAACGGCGGCGGACCAAACGGCGGCGGCACCCAGGCTTCTGACATTACCTACACTGCAGTAAATGAAATTTCTGAAGACACAACCTACTCAGCTGACACAATTTCCTCTACTGGCAAGGATGAGAATGCAGTATTAAACAAGGGCTATTCCCTTAGCATGGATGGAACGAAGGTTGAGAGAAACTCGGCCGACAGTACCGGTGGAGATAATTCGAGCTTTTACGGAGTTGGAGCAGCTGTGCTTACAACCAGCGGAACTACCACAATAAAAAATGCGACTATTACAACTGATGCCAAGGGTGGTGCAGGAGTATTCTCTTACGGAAGCGGCGAGGTCTATGTCTCTGACTCGACTATAAATACAACAAGTGACACCTCAGGCGGCATCCACGCTGCAGGGGGAGGTAAGCTTTATGCCTACGACCTTGACATAACAACTAACGGTGAGTCCTCTGCAGCGATAAGATCAGACAGAGGCGGCGGAACTATGGTTGTTGATGGCGGAACCTATACCTCAAATGGTAAAGGCTCACCAGCAGTGTATTCTACAGCAGATATTACAATTAATAACAGTACATTAACTGCAACTGGCTCTGAGGCAGTCTGCCTCGAGGGACTTAATACAATAAGACTCTATGACACCACATTATCTGGCAATATGCCGGAGGATTCGAGAAATGACTGCACCTGGAACGTAATTCTCTACCAGAGTATGTCAGGAGATGCCGAGGATGGAAATGGAACCTTTACAATGTCAGGCGGAAAGCTTATTGCAAATAACGGAGGAATGTTCTATACAACAAATACTGAGTCTACATTTACAATTCAGGATGTTGATATCACATATTCTGAGGATTCCCCATTCTTCCTCAAATGTACTGGAAATTCAAACGAGAGAGGCTGGGGAAGTGCCGGTGCAAACGGCGCAGACTGTAAATTTACAGCAATCTCTCAGGATATGAGTGGAAAGATAATCTACGATTCAATCAGCAGCCTTGAATTCTATATGATTGGTGGAAGTGTGCTGAATGGTGCATTTATTGATGATGAATCAAACGCAGGAAATGGCGGTGACAAGACTGCAAATGTTTATATCGATTCCTCAAGCAAATGGATTGTAACTGAGGACAGTGTAGTGTCAAAGCTTAGCTCAGCAGGTACAATTGTTGACGCTGATGGCAATAAGGTTTCTATTGTTGGCACAGATGGTACTACATATGTTGAGGGCACAAGCAGCCTTAAGATTACAGTTTCTGAGTATTCTACAGAGGTAGATGTGAAGAATGCAGGAACAATATCAAGCTACAGCAATTACCAGGTTGATAAAAAATAAATATCGGGCAGTCCCGGTCAACTTATAAGAAATCCCCTGTCTCTAGGACGGGGGATTTTTTCGTCGGTATTTCTGTAAGTATTATTTTCGGCATTTTTATCAGATTTTTTCAGAATTTACTTCGTTGCCAAAACCATAATATGTGCTAAAATATTAGTGAATAGATGAAAAATAGTAGTGAGAGGAAAAAACCGGAGGATAGAAAATGAGTCTTTTTGACGATATTATGGAGGCATTTCAAATTGAGAATGCCTATAAAAAATGGGAGGATTACAGAGGCTTTGTGACTGAGATGCTTATTCATAACAGCGATATGCATTTTATGAAGAGTGAAGGGCCAACTCTTCTTATCGTCGGAGCGGGAGCCGCGGATGATGTAGATTTAGGGAGACTGAGCGAACATTTTTCAGAGATTACAATTATGGATTTTGATGAGAGTCTCCTTGACAAGGCTATTGAGAAGTACAATCTGAAGGAAAATCAAGGTCTAAAGAAAGAGGTTTTTAGCGTAAATGGCATAAATGAGGAGTCACTCAGGTATTTTACGGATAAACTGAGGGAGCTTTATCAAAGGACATTGCCGTATTTAGAATATGAGGATGTTAAAGACAGATATATCGAGGATTTTGAGCTTAGGGCGATTGCAATTCTCGAAGATATCTATAAGGACAGGGACAATAATGCAAAGAAAGAGGGTGCATTAACTGGCTGGTATGATGAATCATTTCAGAGGATAAAGGACAAATACGATTATGTATTCGCAGCAGGGCTTCACAGCCAGCTTACGGCTTATTTTTCCTACATCATGAGAGTGTTTGAGAATCATTTTAGAGATTTACTAGGAAAAGAGGTCAGCTTCAAGAACTTTGAGGAGGCTCTTGTACTTATCAATGAGGAGGAGATTCCAAGGATTAACAGTAGGCTTATTTCTAGGGCTGTCATTTCAACGATATTTGGTAATGAGCTTAGTAAAAAGGGCGAGGAGACTGAGAGAGTTGAGGGGGCTTATGAGTGTATCATGGATATAAGAGGAAGGCATACTTCGGAAAATGTCTCAGAGCTTTACTGTGACTGGCCCTTCGATATGGACAGAGATATTGTCTATAACATGGTGTTTCAGAAGCTGGACCAGTTTTAGTTATATAAGCTGGATGATTATTAGTATCAGAAGCTGGAAGAATTCTAGCAGCTTTTATTTTGTTAGAAATAACTAACATCTGCGATGATTACAGAAATTTCGTGTTTACACAGCCATAAAAAGGATGTATAAATATTTATGGAGACATTTCCAGGAATAATAAAATGAATTGGAAAAGGAATCGCAGGAATGAAGTGAATGCATTTGAATCGGTTCCTGCCTACATAAATACAAGGAGAAAAACGATGGATAAGAAACCAGGTAGAAATGATGTGTGCTGGTGCGGCAGCAATGTGAAGTACAAGAAGTGCCATGCAGCATTTGATGATAAGATTGATTCATTTAAGAGAATTGGAGCTACTGTTCCAAGAAGAGATATAATCAAAACTCCTGAACAGATTGAACTGATAAAGAAGAGCGCAGAGGTTAACATTGCAGTTCTTGATTATGTGGCTGAGCATATCAAGGCAGGCATTTCCACTGCTGAGATTGACAAGTGGGTTTATGATGAGACAGTTAAGAGGGGCGCAATTCCTGCACCACTTGGCTACCAGGGCTTCCCTAAGAGCGTATGTACCTCAGTAAATGATGCAGTATGTCACGGAATTCCATCGGAGGATGAGATTCTCGAGGAAGGCGACATCATAAATGTTGACTGCTCAACAATATTAAATGGTTATTATTCAGACTCCTCAAGAATGTTCTGCATCGGAGAGGTGGATCCGAGACTTAAAGACCTTGTTGACACAGTTAAGGAGAGTATAGAGATTGGCCTTAAGGAGGTTAAGCCTTGGGGATATCTTGGTGATATGGGACAGGCAATCAATGATTTTATTACCTCAAGGGGTTATACAGTGGTTCGTGAGATTGGCGGACATGGAGTTGGACTTGAGTTCCATGAGGACCCATGGGTAAGCTATGTTTCTAAAAAGGGAACAGAGATGATTATGGCTCCAGGCATGATGTTTACAATCGAGCCTATGGTTAATATGGGCAAGGCAGATGTATTTGTTGATGAGGAGAATGACTGGACCGTATACACAGAGGACGGTTCGCCATCAGCTCAGTGGGAGATACAGGTGCTTATCACAGAGGCTGGCTACGAGATTATTTCATACTAGAGAAAAAAAGCAAATAATATCATAAAAGTGTATAATTACAAAAAAGTATTATGTCACACTAAATAAAAAGCTTCACCGAATAAAGAGCTTATATAATTTAGAAAGGATTCCCAAACGCGGCTGAGTTCGTGTCAGGGAATCCTTTTTGATATTGACTCATATGTATGAAGAAAAACGTAGTGAAATAGAAAAATGTTTACAAGTATTGAAGAATTTTGAGAGCTTTAATGGTCAATCAGCTATATACGAAAAAATAAAAATATGGTAAGATTCAATAGATATGTCAATAGAAGAATTTATATAAACTAGAAATACTTCTGGTAAATCAGAGCAATCTGGCCAGTAACGAGGATAATATGGAACAGGAAAATACACATAAAAGAAGAGTGAGATACAGCGGTACTCACCCTAAAAAATTCGAAGAAAAATACAAGGAGCATAATCCTGAAAAATACGCAGACACTGTTGCAAAGGTTATCAGCAAGGGAAGTACACCGGCAGGAATGCATATTTCAATTATGGTAAATGAAATACTTGAAGTACTTCAGATAAAACCAGATGAGATAGGTCTTGACGCAACGCTTGGATATGGTGGTCACACAAGAAAAATGATGGAGAAGCTTGAGGGAAGTGGTCATCACTATGCCCTTGATATTGATCCGATAGAGATTGAGAAAACTACAAAGAGACTTAGAGAGGCAGGTTTTTCGGAGGAGATATTTACACCGATTAACAGGAACTTTGCTGAGCTTTTGGAAATTGGAAGGGAGCATGGACCATTTGATTATCTCCTTGCAGACCTTGGGGTTTCCTCTATGCAGATTGATAATCCGGAACGTGGCTTTTCCTATAAGCTCGACGGCCCTTTAGATTTAAGATTAAACCCAACTAAGGGAGATTCGGCAGCAGATATTCTTCAGAAGGTATCCTATGACGAGCTCTGCGGAATGCTCATTGAAAACTCTGATGAGCCTTATGCTGAAAAGCTTGCAGCAAGGATAATTAAGGAGAGAAGAAAGAAAAGGATAGATACCACAACAAGGCTTAGGGAGATAATAGAAGACACACTGAGCTTTCTTCCAGATAACAAGGAGAAGAAGGACATAATAAAAAAGACCTGTCAGAGAGTCTTCCAGGCACTTAGAATTGATGTTAACAGTGAGTTTGAGGTTCTTGAAAAATTCCTGATGGCGCTTCCAGAGGTCATGAACAAGGGAGGAAGAATTGCAATTCTCACCTTCCATTCGGGAGAAGACAGGCTGGTAAAAAAAGCCTTCAAGATGTATAAGAAGCAGGGAATCTTCAGCGAGATATCTGAGGATGTGATAAGACCGGGAGCCGAGGAGCAAAGAGTGAATCCAAGATCCAGGTCGACAAAGCTCAGATGGGCAGTGGTATAGATTAATTAAACAAAGCCTTAAATATCCATGCCAAGGCTTCGACGAAGCATTTTTTTATATGCCTCAGGCTCCTTGTGGAGCATGGACATTGTATGAAAGGCATAAAAACAGATTAGGTCCTTGTCGCACTGGGTACCATTTTTTCCAATATCATGCTGCATATTGTACTCGCGAAGATGATGGAAATACAGGTCGAACATAGTGAAGCCCTCGCAGCTTGCATGACCAGAAAGCTCATCCTTTTCAAGGAAGTATATGAATTCCTCATAAAGCGCTGTGTCAATTAGTATTCCGTCCCAAAGCTCCTGGAGAAATTCCGGAGGAAGGTTCTTTTTACTGCAGTATTCAGTCGCAATCTGATAAGCGGCGAGTTTACGCTTGTCAAAAATTATGTTAGTATTACCCATAGAATATGCCTCTCATTTATAAAATACTGAGGCTATTATACTTCAAATTAATCAAAATTGAAACATGATTAGTGTGAAAAAATAAAATGATAACCTAAGGAGTTAAAGATGTACAAGCTTGTAAGAGCCGGAGAAAAAACCTATTACATGAATGGCCCATATAATATTGGGTTTTATAAATTAAGTGAGAATGAGGTATGTCTCATAGATAGTGGTGTAAATGACCATACCGTTCAGAAGATAGATGAGATACTAGTCAGTACTGGATGGATTCCCAAGATTATTATCAACACTCATTTTCACGCAGACCATGCAGGTGGAAACAGGTATTTCAAGAAAAAATATGGAACCAAGATTCTTGCAACCAAAACCGGTGTGAATCTTCTTGACGATTATAAGCTTGGACCGATGATGATATTTGGCGCAAATGCTCCAAAGGAGATGTACAACAAGTATACAATGGCACCAGACTGTCCGGCAGAGCTTCTAGATGAGAATTCGATACCAGAGGGACTTGAGGTAATTAATCTTCCCGGACATGCGATTGAGATGATTGGAATAAAGACAGATGATGATGTGTATTTTCTTGCAGATGCGCTTGTGAGTGAGATAACCTTAAATATTCATCAAATAACCTTCCTGTTTGATGTCAGAAAGTATCTGGATTCTCTTGATTACATCAAAACCTTAAAGGGTAAGCTGTTTGTGCCGGCGCACGCACCAGCTGAGAAGGATATAACAAAGCTTGCTGAGCTAAACAGACAGAGCGTGCTTAAGAATATTAAGCTTATTGTGGATATATGTGAAGAGCCTAAAACTACTGACGAGGTCATTGAAGCAGTGTTCATTCACTATGATTTGAAGAACGGATTTTATCAGTATGTTGTAAATGGTGCAATAATAAAATCCTACCTTTCAAGCCTGTGGGACGATGGACGTCTTGAGGTTATCGAGGTAGGAAAGAAAATTTGCTGGAAAAAAGTGCATTTTGACAAATAAATGCAAATAATTCAGATTATATTAGTTTGAGCCGGATGGCGTGTAGAAGATTTTTGAATCATCAATTAGCTTGTATACGCCATCTTCGTATTTTATTATCATTACGTTGCAGTTTCTCTGGAGCCCTCCGGACCAGAACATATCTATGCCATGGTTTAAAATATGGCACATCATAGCTTTATTAATAGCACCGTGGCCAACTATCATTACACGCTCAATGTCGGGATTTTTAGCCAGGGGCTCAATCTCACTCACAATGAAATCCTTTGCCCTCGCGCAAAGCTCCTCGAAGGTTTCACCGTTTTCCTCAGCCATGTATTTAAGCGGCTCATCAAAAAAATATTTGAAGGTGCAGCCGGGCTTCTTTATAAGCTCGTCCTGAGTACAGCCCTCAAAATCACCGAAGGATATCTCTCTCAGTCTGTTATCAATCTTGATTTCAACATCGTGGGTGCAGTTGAATTCAACAGCTGTTCTGTAGGCCCTTTTTAATGGGCTTGAGTAAACCTTGTCAAACCTCACATCCTTTAGATTAAGGCCGGACTCATGAGCTATAGCTATTCCTTCTTCAGTGAGCTCTATATCAGCACTTCCCTGAAGTCTTTTCTCAGAATTCCACTTTGTCCTTCCGTGTCTTACAATATATATCTCCATAGTATCATCCTCATAAGTTAACCATAGTCCGCAAAATGCTGCTCGCAAACGGACTCTTTTCACATGCTTTAAATATTCTCGATTTGCCAGTCGATAGGAGTGAGGCCGTTCTCAATTAAGAAATTGTTGGCCTTACTGAAATGCTTACATCCGTAAAAGCCTCTGTAAACAGAAAGAGGACTAGGATGCGGAGCCTCAAGAATAAGGTGCTTAGGGTTGTTAAGCATAGACTTTTTCTTTCTAGCGAACCCGCCCCAGAGAAGAAAGACAATTGGACGGTCCTGCTTATTCAGAATTTCAATTGCCGCATCTGTAAACTGCTCCCAGCCCTTGTTCTGGTGGGAGGCAGCAGCGTGTGCTCTTACGGTGAGAACAGAATTAAGCAGCAGAACTCCCTGGTTTGCCCACTTGGTAAGACAGCCGTTATTTGGAATATAGCAGCCTACATCCTCCTTTAATTCCTTGTAAATGTTCTGAAGGGATGGAGGAGTGTCAATTCCCGGTTTTACTGAAAAGCAGAGTCCATGAGCCTGGACTGGCTCATGATAGGGATCCTGACCGATGATTACGCACTTAACCTCACTTAACGGAGTCATATGAAAGGCGTTGAAAATATCATCCCCGGCTGGGTAGATGGTGTAGTTTTTGTATTCATTTCCTACGAACTCAAAGAGCTTTTTATAGTAATCCTTCTTGTATTCTTCTGAAAGGCTTTTTGCCCAATCATTTGTAATTGGTGGCATATTAGTTCTCCTGATAATATTAAAAAATAACCAGATATTAATTTAGCTGGTTCGTAAATTATACACATTTATGTTACTAACAAACTTTATCATAAATAAGGTTGACATACAATTATATATGTGATAAATTTTACTAAAGTTAAATATTAAATGCTATGAAGAGGAATAGTAAGAATCAGGAATTTTTCAGAGACAAGTCGTTTGGTGCGAGACTTGATAGGATTGGTTTTGAACTCGCCTTGGAGCAGCCGGTTGAAGGGATTTTAATTTGCGTTTTAATCCTAAGTAGATTCGGACGGAGCCTTACCGTTATAGAAGGAGGATATAACATCACCTGGTGATTCGTATCTGATTGAGTGCACATAGTGATATGTGAATTAGAGTGGTACCGCGCATGTAACCTGCGTCTCTAAGGTAGTTAGAGATGTAGGATTTTTTTTCGTGTAAATGTCATGCTTTTATACACTAAAGCATTTTGACAAAGTACGGTGAAAATCCCTACATTGAGAAGAGTTATTCTATATTGGAAGATTATTCTTGAAGATTATTCCAAGATAGAATGTTAATTTAAAACGGAGGAATGAATATGGAGAATGTAAAACAGTACAGCAGAGGCTATTATATGCCACCAGTTGAGAGCATTGACTGGGTTAAGAAGGAGTATGTTGATAAGGCACCACAGTGGTGTTCAGTAGATCTTAGAGATGGAAATCAGGCACTTGTAATCCCAATGAGCCTTGATGAGAAGGTTGAGTTTTACAAGGAGCTTATAAGAATAGGCTTTAAGGAGATCGAGGTTGGTTTCCCAGCTGCGTCTGAGACTGAGTATGAATTTTGCAGAAAGCTTATTGAGGATGATTTAATTCCTGATGATGTTACAATTCAGGTACTTACACAGGCCAGAGAGCACATTATAAAGAAAACCTTTGAGGCTGTTCAGGGTGCAAAGAATGTAATCGTTCATCTTTACAATTCTACCTCATATGCACAGAGAACACAGGTATTCAAGAAGTCAAAGGAGGAGATTCTTCAGATTGCTGTTGATGGCGCGAAGCTTTTAAATCAGCTTGCTGATGAGTACAAGGTAAATTATCGTTTTGAGTATTCTCCAGAGAGCTTCACAGGAACAGAGGTGGATTACGCACTTGAGGTTTGTAACGCAGTTATAAATGAGTGGAATCCAACACCAGACAGAAAGGTTATCATCAACCTTCCTGCTACAGTAGAGATGTCACTTCCACATGTTTACGCAAGCCAGATTGAGTATATGAGTAAGAATATGGTACACAGAGAGAATGTTGTTCTTTCACTCCACCCACACAATGACAGAGGCTGCGGTGTAGCTGATGCGGAGCTCGGATTACTTGCTGGAGCAGACAGAATTGAGGGAACATTATTTGGAAATGGTGAGAGAACAGGTAATGTAGATATCATCACTCTTGCTATGAATATGTACACACATGGCGTTGAGCCAGAGCTTGACTTCTCTGACATGCCTCGTCTTGCTGAGACCTACGAGAAGCTTACAAGAATGAGAATTCACGACAGACAGCCATACTGTGGCGCACTTGTATTTGCTGCATTTTCAGGTTCTCATCAGGATGCTATCGCAAAGGGAATGAAGTGCAGAGAGGAAGACCCAGAGGGAAGATGGACAGTTCCATATCTTCCACTTAATCCACAGGATATCGGAAGAACCTACGACAGCGATGTAATTAGAATTAACAGCCAGTCAGGAAAGGGCGGAATCGGATACCTTCTTGAGACAAAGTACGGCTTCATGCTTCCAGCCAAGATGAAGGAAAATGTTGGCTATGCTGTTAAGAGTGTTTCTGACCATGCACATAAGGAGCTTCTTCCAGATGAGGTACTTGAAGTATTTAAGGAGCAGTATATCAATATCTCTAGTCCAATCAGCTTTGTTGAATGTCATTTCCAGCAGGTTGATGGAATTAAGTGTGAGCTTACAATTGACAGAGACGGAGTTAGAAAGGTCTACCATGGCCAGGGAAATGGACGTTTAGATGCAATCAGTCATGCGATTATGAGACACTTTGATGTAGCGTTCTCTCTTATTTCCTATGAGGAGCATGCACTTGAGGTAGGCTCAAACTCTAAGGCCTGTGCATATGTTGGTATTCAGATGAAGGATTCTGGAAAGGTATTCTGGGGTGCAGGAATTAAGACTGATATTATTGACGCTTCTGCATACGCACTTATCAGCGCTGTCAATAAATCAATTGCAAATTAATACACATAAATCTATAATAAACCTAACAGTAGGCGTTACTGGAGGTATTATATGTCAGGGAATATTTTAAATGAGGACAAAAGTACACTGTTAAAGGTTCTTGCCGAAGTAAAGGAGAGAGATGGACTGAGGGCTGATATTCAGACCATGAAGCAGCAAAGAAAAAGACTGCTTAAGCAGATTCAGCAGGAGGAAAAATCCATCAAGGATGAAACTCTTATCACTCTAAAGAAGAGAAAGATGGAGCTTGAGGATGGATATGACCGTCATCTCGATAAGAACCGTTCAGACAGAAAGTCAGTCATTGATAAAAAAGAGAAGAAGAAAACAGAGAGGATGAACCAGAGGGTCAAAGAAGAGACCCGAAGTGTTTATGATGAAATTAAGGGTTACGAGGCGGATTTAAAGGGACTTTTCAGAAAGAATAAGGTGCCTTCGATATGTAGCTCAAAGGCGTACTATGCTTTATTTGCACCTAGTGGATTTGTCGAGAAGCTTAAGATGGCTCTGATTTTATTTGGAATATTTGCGGCATTTCCGTTTGTTGCAACCCTGTTTCTAAGAGGATTTGTGTTTAGTGGAACGCAAAATATGAAGACGCTTCTCACTGTTTTGGTGCCAGCTATCTGGATTATTGTTTGCCTTCTTCTATATTTTCTCATATATATCAAGACCAAGATTAAGCATCTTGAGGTCATTGAGGAGGGAAGAAAAATCAGGGATTCCATCAAGGCCTGCAATAAGAAGATTAAAGCCATAGATAACTCAATCAAAAAGGACCAGGATGAGAGTGTTTACAAGCTGGATGCTTATGACAAGCAGGTGAAAAAGCTGGACAAAGAGGCGGATTCCATCAATGAAGACAGAAAGAATGCCCTGAAGAATTTTGACGAAAAAACCAAGTCGGATATTGTGGATGAGATTAATGGCAGAAGAAAGCCAAAGCTTGAAGCAATGAAGAAGGAAAAGGCTGAGCTTGAGCAGAGTATCAAGCAGTGCGAGGCCAAGGAGGCTGACAAGAGTCTCAAAATCACGAATAAATATGCCACCTATGTCGGGGAGGATTTCTGTAAGGCTGATAAGCTAAATGATCTCCTTGCAATAATGGAAGAGCATGACCTTAGTACTATTGGAGAAGCAATAGCTGCATATAAGGGTCAGAGATAAAAATGGACTGTAAAATTAAGATTAGTTTTACAGTCCATTTTAATTATCGGGAAACAAAATCTCGGGTGACAAGGAACAGGATTAAGAAAAAATATATAGATAAGTTTTGTTATATGATGTATAATATAACGGCATCGCTTATAGTATGTGTGCGACGCAATATATCAATTAATGAATAATTATCCGGATAGAATCGATGAATATTTCTATCAGTCAATGAAGGATGGTGCGATATGAGAAAAGATAAAAATTCAGATGATGAATTAGATGAATTAATTGAAGATTATGATAAAGAGTCTGAACCGGAGATAAAGAAGAACCCATTTCGAAAGAGAGAGGGCAATGTTATCAAGGTTGGCGGTTCCAAAGAGGCAGAAGAGAATAATAAACGTGAGCTGCAAAAGGCAAGGACAAAAGCAACTATTATTAAGTTAGCTATCCTTCTTGTTGTGATTGCAGTTGTCGTGATTATTCTGGTTAAAGTTTCAAATAAGCAGTATAAAGGCTATAAGATAGAGTCATCAAGTCTTTCTGTATATGAGACTAATGCAGAGTATATGGAGTTTGGAGGCAATCTTCTCAAGTACACACCTGAGGGTGCTTCGTACATCAACTCGAATGGTGATACAGTCTGGTCGGCAGGCGTTGACATGAATCAGCCGATTGCAAAGACAAGTGGTGATTATGCAGTTATTGCTGACAAGGGTGGAAATAAGGTAAGAGTATTCAACACAGATGGACTTATCAATGAGGTTACTATGCCATACTCAATATGTGATATTGATGTGGCGAAGCAGGGAGCATTTGCGGTTGTTCTTGAAAGTGAAAAGACTAACTATATCAATATGTACAGCAGTACAGGAGATATCATTTATGAAATTCAGACCTCGATTGACAAGAGCGGATATCCTGTCGATATCTCTATCTCAGATGATGGACAGAAGCTATTTACGAGCTATTTCATAATTGAGGGAGTTCAGACAAAGGTTAAGCTGGCTGCATATAACTTTGGCGAGGTTGGTCAGAATACAAATGCAGACAGAATAGTAGGTGGCTACATTTTCGACAACGAGGTGGTTCCAAAGGTTGAATTTATTTCAAATGACATCGTCGCAGCATTTTCTGACAAGGGAATAATTATATATGCCATGAAAGAAAAACCAACAGAGAAGGCTAAGGTAACCTACGACTCAGAGATAAAGAGTATCTTCTATTCTTCAGAATATGTTGGAACAATTGAGAGAAATGAAAAGGCATCGGGGGATACCTATATCATGAAGTGCTATGATTTGGATGGTAACCTGAAGTTTGAGTATCCATTTTCGTTTGAGTTTGAGCGAATCCATGCATCCGCTAAGGAGATTATTCTTACAGGAGGTGCAAGCTGCCTGATTATTTCTGAAAGTGGAGTGAAGACTTTTTCTTACACCTTTGATTCCTTTGTTAAGAGCATGATTCCGACAGCCAAAAGCCGTGAGTATATTATCACCTTTGATAATAGAACAGATATCATAAGGCTTAAGACTAAGGAGGGTGTAACTGGTACAATTGCAACGGAAAAAACTACTGAGGTGAATAATACATCAGAAGAAGAGGGCAGTGAGCCAGAGATACCTTCAGAGAACAGTGGAGCTGCGCCAGAAGGCGGCGATACTGGTGAGGGCGAAGCTGGCAATGAAGCTGGCAATGAAACTGGCAATGAAGCAGGTAGTACTTCACCTGGAAATAATGGTGTGTTAAATGATGGCGAAGGAGTAATATCTCCAGAATAATATGTGGAGGAGTAGAAATATATGAATTTTTTAGTAGTTATTATTTTACTTATCTTCTTAATGTGTATGTGTATAGGATGCTACAAGGGCTTAGTAAGCACCTTCCTTGGAGCACTTGCTACTATTGTTGCAATTTTCCTTGCGTACCTGCTTACTCCGTTTGTGAGTCAGCTTTTGATTAGTCAGACCACTATAGATGACAAAATTGAGATGAAGGTTTACAGCACAATTGAAGCGGAGGTAAAGGAGCAGATTGAGAAGAAACAAAAGGAACTTCTTAAGGCTGCAGGCGAGAAGGTTGAGGGATATTCCCTGCCTGACTCTGAGCTTAGCAAATATATGTCAGAGCAGCTTTCAAGATCAGAGCAGGTTGAGCTTATTGACTCTCTATCAGTGCCTTCATTTATAAGAACATCATTAATAGAGAATAACCATGATGAAGTGTATTCCAAGATGAAGGTGGGCGACATTTATTCTTATATATCAAAGTACATAGCCTATGCATGTACAAATGCTATTGCAACAGTACTTACTGTTGTCCTGATTAAGCTTGCACTTACATTAATAATATTTTTGATCAGCCTTTCTGTAAATAGGATACCGATCGTAAGCTGGGTAAACAGAGCGGGCGGACTCTGCTTAGGAATTGTAACAGCTCTTATCATTAGCTGGATTGTTCTAATTCTTGCAGCCTTCCTGCTTGGAGATACTGGAAGACAGATGATTGATGAGAGTGCTATCCTCACCTATATTAATAACAAGAATGTGTTTAATGATTTCATTACTAATATAACTGATATTTTATTCTCATAAGTATCTTATATAAGAAGTTTGAGCAAATAGACAAAGAATGCGGGAGATACCTCCCGCATTTTTCTATTAAATGAGACAAGTTCAGATGAAATCAGTTTTCTCGATTTTTGAATAGACAAAAAAGTTGAAAAAATTTTTGAAAAAAGGTGTTGACATTATCATAACCAGATGATATATTAAACAAGCTGTCACGTGAGACGGCAAAACAAAAATAAATATCTTAAAAAAAGTAAAAAAAGTTGTTGACAAACTTAAAGAGCTTTGATAAGATATAAAAGCTGTCGCTGATGAG
>DCHE01000008.1:11306-32902 GCA_002314775.1 Lachnospiraceae bacterium UBA1760 | reverse complement strand
GAAAAAACTACGGTTATTTCCGTATCTGACTCTGTTAGTGTAAGCCAGAAATTCTCTGACGCATACTTTACTATATTGTTAAGAAGATTGCTGAATATCCTCTGCAAAAGCTTCTCATCCGCCATAATCTTAATCTCCTTCTCGGGAAGATTAATTACCGGCTCGATGCCATGACTTCTTATTATGCCCTCGTGGTCAATAACAAAATCGATAAGAGCCTTGGTCAGATCTGTTTCTTTTAGCTCAACTATTGTATCCTCGCTCTCGAGTAATGACAGTTCAAAGAAGCTGTCAACCATCTCTCTCAGATTATCCGTCTGCCGCATACAGGTTTCAATGTAGGCCCTTCCGCTCTCTGAGATTCCATCCTCCTTCGACAAAAGCTGGAGATTTCCATCCACAACCGTAAGCGGAGTCCTTAAATCATGCGAGATATCCGCAATCGACTGCTTCAGTGCATTTTCCGACTGCTCTGCCTTAAGCTTCAAGCTCTTCTGGTAATCCAGATTGTGGTTGAAGGTTCCTGCCAGTTCTGTAAGATCCTTATCCACAAGCTCCACTCTCACCTGTTTATCGTAGTCCATTGCTTCAGTACGCGTTAACTGATATTTTATGCTTTTTAACTGTGCTTTTATAATCATTATCTTCGCCACAGCAATGATACTAATTACAATGAGTATTATTACTATGACTGTAAGGATGGTTTCTGTTTTCATTATCTCCTCACTAATTGTATGTTCTATCCGTGTTATAATTTGCTAGTATAATATATCAGATGATTTTCTGTAATATCAAACAGGCAACAAGCTCAAACATAGTTTAGCCCTTATTGCCTGTTTTCAGTCTATATCCAATTCCCCACACCGTATCTATATAATCAGCTCCCGAAAGCTTTTTCAGTTTATTTCTAAGGTTACTCACATGCACGTTCACAGTGTTATCCTCATAGCAGTACTCCTCGTTCCACACCGCCTCGTAAAGATTGGCCTTGGTGAAGGTTTTGGTTGGATTGCTTAAAAATAGCTTCAGCAGCTCAAGCTCTTTATGAGTGAGGGTTATCTCCTTGTCACTTAAGTAGGCTCTGTTCTCAGAAATACTTACCCTTAGCTCATTATAGGTAAGCTCAGTTATTGCATTCTCCGTGAGACCCAGACCATTTGCAGCCCCTCTTCTTAGCACAACCTCAATTCGAACTAATACCTCATCAAGGTCAAAGGGCTTTAGAATATAATCATCCGCACCCATTCTAAGTACCTCAAGTCTTGTCTCAATTCCAGTCTTTGCGGAAAGGCATATGACAGGAGTATTGTTCTTTTCTCTTAGCTCTTTAATCAATTCCTCGCCAGTCTTAAAGGGCAGCATTAAATCCATAAGAATGATGGTGTACATCTCACTTGCAATTTTCTTAGATGCAGTAAGTCCATCGTAGACACACTCAACCATATAGCCCTGTTTTATCAGATACTCTGCTAAGATGTCGCTAATCTCCTTATGGTCCTCAACTATTAGAATTCTTTTATCAAGCATATACTGCCATCCTTTCAAGCTATCCCTACTTCTTTTCCGGCTTCGGCTTATCCTGGTTGATTCTGTAATTATTTCGTCCCATCTTCTTCATATAGAAAAGCTCGTCGTCTGCTCTCTTAAAGAGCTCCTCAAAGCTCGTCTCGTAGCTTCCATCATAAAGAACTGCACCCATACTAATCGTAACAGGCTTATTGTCGATAATATCAAGCTTTATCTCACTTATGGCTGTCATAAATCTGTCAAGACAGAGCTTGGCAACCTTATAATCGGTAATTCCTCTTAAGAAAAATGCAAACTCATCGCTGCTTAGACGCATAACCACATCATGTCCTCTGAAGCTTTGTGTCATAGTGTCTGCAACTGCGATAAGCACCCTGTCACCAGTATCATGTCCAAACTCCTCATTGATAAGCTTGAATTTATCGCAGTCAAACATTCCAAATATTCCAGACGATTTATCCTTAAGGATATCATTGATATCCGCCTCTCCGGCTCCTCTGTTTCTGATACCTGTAAGGGCATCCTTCTCCGCCCTCGCCTTTGCAACTCTTGCCTTTTCCTCATACTCCTTCCTTGAGTGGTCAATCTGGAAGTAGATATAGTAGAAAATAAGAGAAAGTGCCAGTGCAGATGAGAATATCTGTCTAAGTCTGAAAAGTGCAATAAGGGCGATTGTGAAGCCCAGCATTATCATTATTGCCGAGATAATTATGAGCTCATTTCTTCTCTCCTTCGTTACATTCATAATTGTATACACAAAGATAATGATGAGATAAATTCCAGAGATTACGTAAGGCACAAAGCCAAGACTTCCCCTCGACACAACATTTGACTCCGAATAATTAACTATCATACCATTGAATATGGAGATGAGGCATAGCACTACATTGATAAGAGCAGGAATTACGTAAATGCACTTCTTTCTCTTATTCTTATCCTCACGCATAACAATAAGTAAAATTGTGTATAGAATAAATGGTCTGTCCATATAGCCCAGATGATCAGTTACATTTCTCAGCATCGTGCTATGTGAAAATGTCTCTGTCCACATCTCAATCTCCGACACTATCGTCTCAAATGCGGAAATTCCTACTGCAATATAGAACAGTCTTTTTATTCTGCCCTCCATGGATGAGTTCATTGTCAAAAATATAAAAATGAATAGTAGTCCAAAGGCAGGCGTAAATAAATTTGTTATCACCCTTGTATAATCCATATTAACCTCCGTCGCAATTAATCCTATATATTTTACCACAAAAAAGGCAGCTAATAAACAAATTTATCAGCTGCCAGAAAACTATCTTCTGAGGGACTTTGCTTTATAGACTGAGTAGTTAAAGCTTCTTAATGTCATCTCCCTGTCATCAATTCTATTAAAATATCTTTCGATGTGTCTGTCATCACATAAGGCAAGAGCAGGTGCCGCATCCTCCGACAGCCTTGACAGGTAACTGTAATCCACATAATCGCACTCGTATGCACTGTTACTTAAGTTGTACCTTGCAATCTGGTAATCCACCCTTGCAAAGGAAATTGCCATGTAACAGATTGTGATCACTGCCAGAGTGTATTTGAAGAGTGGAAATCTCTCATTGAAAATCTGAATTATAATACCCACAAGCAAAATCGCAATTACAAATAGTGCCCACAAAACAAAGACTCTTAGCTCAGTTAAATTGTAGCTTCTTATGTAAAGTATCATACGGTATCCGCTGGATGCCACCATCACATAGGTGCAGATTGAGATAACTGTCATCAGTATTTTACATACAAGGTTATCCCTGAAAAGTGCCTGTACGATGAACACGATGAGAACATTTATGATGCAGACTACGAGAAGCTGGAAGAAGCCCTCTCTCGCATATTTTGCGTAGCTGTAGCCATTTGGAAGCTTGCCACCGAGGAAGAGATAATAAAACTGAATTCCTGAGTAAATTATATACACAAATGTAATCGGAGAAAGAACAGTTATTGCAAACACCGGCTCCGCAATTTTGTGATTTGAGGATTCACTTTTAATCTTCCCTGCTGCCACATAACGAAAGCTTGTATATGAAAGCAAAAGGTAGAAGAAAAACATAAAAACAATTCCAAATAGATGCTCGGTGATAAAGTCGATGTTAATTATGTCGTAAACCAGGGTGCCAAATACCACGTCTGACGAAGCAAGTAGCCCAACCACAATAAAGAGAAGCGGAAATGCAACGAGGAGACCTGTTACTATATAGATGAGCTTCGGGTTCTTTTTTGCCCTTGTGCATCTTCTGTAGCTTCCGAAATCTCCAAAAAAGGTATGAAGATCTCCTATTGTTCCAAACACCACGCACAGCACTGAATGAACATACTTGATAAAGGTCCATTCCCTGTCGTTGCAGAACACATGAAACATCATGGTCACATATAGAACAACTATTGCAATATTATTGAAAAATATGGTCACTGAATTGGCTGTCAGAAAATCCGAGATACCAAACAGAATTATTGCCACCGCATATATTATCGAGGTTACATCCATCCTTTTCTCACTTCTTTTTACTGAGTATAAAAAGAATCCATCGAGCATAGCCGTTGCAAAAATTGACATAATAGTTCCATGATTTTTGTAAAGTGCAAATGTCATTACAATAGCAAACAGCAAGGCTGCTACACCGTTCTTCTTAATGTAGCCAGCATTTGTCTCGTCATCCTTCTTTATCTTCTCATCCGCATCCTTCATGATCTCTTCGTAGCTTGGTCTCGGCATGTTGCTGGCATTGTAATAATTTGTGTTGTTTGTACCATTCATATTGTTCATGCCATTTATATTATTCATACCATTCATATTGTTCATATTATTGATATTAGTTACACTACCAGAATCAGCACCGCTAATATCATATTTCTCATTTTCTTCCATATTGTTATTCTCCTCATATAATATGCAAATCGCAGCCAACTCACTCAACGCGTGCCCCTTCACGGGCAGCTTGCAGGAAGCCTTCCCAATCACGAGTTAGCTATGCTGGCTTCTCACTTCTCCACATACTCCAGTATATCGCCAGGCTGGCAGTCAAGTATCCTGCATATCTTGTCCAGGGTTTCAAGCTTTATCGCCTTGGCCTTGCCATTTTTTAGTATTGAAACATTTGCCATTGTAATGTCCAGCTTCTCAGAAAGCTCCGTCACGCTCATCTTCCTTTTGGCCAGCATTACATCAAGATTAATTACTATCATAAGTCACCTCCATGTACTCTCTCGCCCAGGTTAAATCGTGAGCTCATTTTCACGCTTAACCTCGTAAGCGTTCTCGATGAGCTTTGAAAGGCATATACACATCACAAAGAATATTATTCCTGCAAATATCATAATCACGTTGTAGGCAGCGTTGAATACACTTAAGGTATTCATCGCAATTGTAACTATTATTCTTGCCACATATATCACTGCCAGGAATATTCCCGTAGCTCCCATGTTCCTAAAGCTATTCCTATTCTCGATTGAAAATGAATTGTCATTTCCAATTTCATCAGCCACCTTCCAGAACTGAAATAGTATAAATAATCCAGCCAGAAGTGCCGCCACCGAAAATGGAATCAGGGTTTTGTCAAACATTGACCCCAAATCATCACTCAGCATCCCTTTGTAATTGAACTTCACAATTGTGAGTGCTATAAAGAACCCCACAAATCCAAAGCCTATTACTATATCAAGTATTTTTAATGCATTTGATATCTTTTTTTGCTTCATAAGACCTCCTATAGCTAATATCAGTGCATAATATTAGTATTTTCCACATAATATTGATATTTTTATACTCGAAATTATATTCCATTTTTTATTATATGTCAAGAAGTATTTATCGTTTTACGATAAGTAATTATTGCATATCACCAAATTTCCAAAAAGGTCGCTGCTACCTTTTTGGAAAAAAAGCGGTTTGTTATAGGCTTTGCCTATAACAAACCGCTTTTCACGTAACCACTTTTACATTGCACAAATCCTGTCAATCTCAGCAATCTCATCGTCGCTAAAATTAATGTTCTCTGTCGCCTTTATATTGTCAAGTATCTGGGAAGGCTTTGAAGCTCCTATAAGAACTGAGGTCACAAGACCGTCCTTAAGTATCCATGCGAGAGCCATCTCAGCAAGCGTCTGACCTCTGCCCTTTGCAAGCTCATTAATCGCTGTAATCTTCGCCACAGTATCAGAATCGAGGTTTGATTCCTTTAGGAATCTGCCATCAGTCATAACTCGGCTGTCTGCAGGGATTCCATTTAAATATCTGTCAGTAAGCATTCCCTGAGCAAGAGGCGAGAAGCAGATTATTCCCTTTCCAAGCTTATTTGCAGTTTTCTTAAGACCATTCTTCTCGATAGTTCTATCGAAGATATTGTACTTATTCTGATTAATTATAAATGGCACATGAAGCTCATCAAGTATCTTAGTCGCCTTCTCAAGTGTCGGTCCATCATAATTTGAAAGTCCAACATAAAGTGCCTTGCCACTATTTACGATGCTTGCGAGAGCACCCATTGTCTCCTCAAGCGGAGTACCTGGGTCCATTCTATGATGGTAGAAAATGTCAACGTAATCCAGTCCCATTCTCTTTAAGGACTGATCGAGGCTTGCTATAAGGTACTTCCTCGAGCCCCAGTTTCCGTAAGGACCTGCCCACATATCGTAGCCAGCCTTGGTTGAGATAATCATCTCATCACGGTAAGGCATCATGTGCTCCTTCATTATTTTTCCAAAATTACTCTCCGCTGCCCCTGGCTTTGGGCCGTAATTATTTGCAAGATCAAAATGCGTAATTCCATTATCGAAGGCAGTAAAACACATTTCTTCCATGTTGGAGTAAACACCCGTATCACCAAAATTATGCCAAAGACCAAGCGAAACCGCTGGAAGCATAAGACCGCTGTTTCCGCACCTTGTGTATATCATCTTATCGTATCTTTTTTCATCTGCTATGTACATTTTAATTCTCCTTCCTAGACTCACCAATTTTTACAACTATCTCATACATAAAGAACATCAGCACAAGTATCGCTCCAAGATAAAATGGGAACATTGACATACTGATATTTTTTGCAACAACACCAAATAATGGTGGCATAAGAACTATTCCGACATAGGCACTGGCCATCTCAACTCCGATAACCGCCTGAGACTTATCTGCCCCAAAATACTCCGGAGTGGAATGAATTACACAAGGATATATCGGTGAACAGCCAATTCCAACTAGCCCGAGTCCTATGTAGACAAGCCACATTGTAACTGGCACGAACTGGTAAACCATAATAGATATAACCCCTGCCGCAATAATTGCCATACCCATCCTGTTCATCTGCTTATCCGAAAACTTCATGGTCATGAAGCCGCACACTCCACGTCCAATAGTAATTCCAATGCAGAAGAAGCTTGAAAATGATGCAGCCTTTGCCTCAGCAAGTCCGCAATATTCAGCCATATAGCTTGCTCCCCACAAAAGAGCAGTCTGCTCTAGGGCACAGTAACAGAAAAATGCAACCATAATCTGCTTTGCCGCAGGAAGCATTATAATCTCTCTTAAGGAGAGTGGCTTCTCACTGGTTTTATCCTCCGCCTTTTTCTCAGTCATAGCAGTCTCTGAATTCACGCCCTCATCTCTTCCCTTCCAAAGCGGAAGTGATAAGAAAACTGCAGCGGTCAGAACAACCTGAATTATTCCTACAATCCTGTAGCCATTCTGCCAGTCTCTTCCACCAGAAAGAGCATAGGACATAATGTATGGACCAACTGAAATTCCAACTCCCCACATACAGTGAAGCCAGCTCATATGTCTCGACTCATAGTGAATCGCAACGTAATTATTTAATGCGGCATCAACCGAGCCTGCCCCAAGTCCGTAAGGTATCGACCACAAAATCAGCATATAAAAATGACTGCTGAAGGAATATCCAAGAAGAGCAACTGCTGTCATGCCGACACTTATAGCTGTAACCCTTCCAGCCCCAAGCTTCTTGGTAAGTCTGTCACTAAGAAGACTCGATATTACGGTGCAGGCTGCGATAGACATGGTAATTATACCCTCGTATGAAATTGGAACATTCATACTCTTATACATAACCGGCCAGCCCGAACCAAGCAGAGCATCTGGAAGTCCAAGGCTTATAAATGCCAGATAAATTATTGGAAGTAAAAAGCTAAACATAAATACACCTCAAATTAACCCAAAATCCACGGAGTATAGACTCCGAGTATATACTAATATCACTTATAATATGAATTATAATATAAATATATCTCATATTCTAAATAATGGTTAGTAATTATTCTGCATTATTATATAAAAATATGTTCACTATTCTCCGTTGCAAGTATATAATAAATTATATAACAATACTTACTGTTCTTATATAAAGATATTACTTGCATATATCATTATTATTTGATTTACATTTATTATATTAGGGAGAATTCTATGTCACACTCAAAATGCTACGTAGTTACAGATTCCGAGGGCCGCGAGCTCAAAAACCACGGCAACTATCTGTTTCCTATTGCAAGCTACGATGATTATTTAATTGATGAGCCCGTTGCCTGGCACTGGCACGACGAGATTGAAACCGGCGTTATTACATCCGGTTCTGTTATCGTGTCTACAAACCTTGGCAAGATTATAATGAAAAAGGGCGAGGCATTTTTCTTCAACCCGGGTATCATCCACAGTCTTGATGCAGACCCGGACTCGGTTGAGCCGCCTATGCTCCACTCTATAGTTTTTAACAAAAATCTGGTAGGTGGCAGATCCGACTCGATATTTACCAAAAAATATGTCACTCCGATAATTGAGGATGCCTACTACGATTTTCTTCACATGAACTCTACCGACCACGGAGATATTATCAGGTGTATCGAGGGTGCCTGGGAGCTTAACAGTGATGAGCCAGAGGGCTTTGAGCTATACATCAGAAACCATTTATCAGAGCTTTTCTTTAAACTTGGAAGGCTTGCTCACACTCCGGTTTCCGGGGATAACAAAAATGAAAAGGGAACCTCTAGAATTAAACAGATGGTATCCTTTATCCATCTGAACTTCCACGAAAATATCAGTCTTTCCGACATTGCAGCCTCCGCAAATATCAGCGAGAGCGAGGCTCTTCGTGAATTCAACAGCTTTCTTGGGGTGACCCCGGTCAAGTTTTTGATTGATCACAGGCTCAGCGTCGCCCAGTCTATGCTGATGCAGACTGACGAAAAGATTTCAGAGATTGCATTTCATTGTGGCTTTTCTGATACCAGCTATTTCACAAAGGCCTTCAGAGAAGCAAAGGGACTTCCTCCTGCAAAATTTAGAAAGCAGTATAAGGACCAGGAGAGTTAAAATATATGAACAAAACACTTCAGCAAAATCAGACTCAAATACTTGTTGCTGCACTCATCATAATTATTCTGGTCGCAGTAATAATTATTATCCGTGCTGCAATCAAAAAGCGTAAGGACAGACTAAGGGGCCTTATTGCCCGTGAAAATGGCATCGGCTTTGAAAATGACTTAGAGCAGCTATTCTACGATATGGGCTACGAGGTGTGGCGAACCCAGGACTCCAGGGATTACGGTGCCGATTTACTGGTCTACACCGAGGATACCTCCTTCGCAGTACAGGCCAAGCTTTTAAACCACAATGTCGGACTCGATGCGGTCCAGCAGGCCTTTACCGCAAGCTACTATTATGAAACTGAAAACAGCGTGGTCATTTCTGCCACGCCATTTACAAAACCCGCCATTACTCTTGCCGAGAAGGTGGGAACAATATTAATCTATGCCGAAACCTTTGAGGGCTTAAGGGAAGAGATAAGCGAGCTTATGTAAAATCCATAAATCCGGGATTTTCGCACAGGCTCGCTCTTTTAATCTCTTATTATCTTTTATTTCCGCACTCCATGCAGAATTTTCCTTTATTCCTTGCACCACACCTGCATATCCAGTTTGATACATCGCGCTTCGCGCCACATTCCATACAGAATTTAGAGGTATTTTCACTTCCACAGGCGCAGACCCATCTGTTTCCTTCAGAGATTTCAGCAATATTTCTGTCAGCAATATTTATATCAGTAGTATTTCTATCAGCATTATTTTTATCAGTAGTATTTTCTTCAGTAACAATACTACTAGTACCATTTCCCTCAGTAAGAATGCCCTCACCGAGAGACCTGTCAATCATAACCCCTCCAGAATTATCCGCCGCAGTCTGCATGCTGTCAGCCGTTGCTGTTACTATGAAGGCCTTTCTGTACTCAGCATCCGCACCCAGAAGAGTATTTCTCTGAGCGGTTGAAAAGAAGTTCAAATCCCTCTCCTCAATACTGAAAACATTGAAATCAATTGTCTCTATGGTTATTCCTCTTGTCTCCTCAAGGAATTCTCTGTACGCACTCCTTATTGCGCTCTGAAAAGCACCTATCTTGGACGGAAGCTCAGAAGCCCTTATGCTTCCACCGATTTCCTCCGCTGCCCGCGACTGAATTATGTGGCCCATCTCAGCCTTAATCTGACCTACGATGAGATCCTTTTTGTACTCTGTCGTGACATTGCCCATAAGCTTCTTATAGGTAATCTCCGGCTTTGTTATTCTGAAGGAAAATGATCCCGCAATATGCACAACACAGTCTATACTCCTACTGTCATCATCCAAAATCTTGAAGGGAGTGCTAAACCTTACATCAAAGAAATTTCCAGTAATCAGCTTGGTGTTAAAATAGTAAATTCTCTGAGTTTTTCCTGGCAAATCTCCACCAAAGCCAATCCTGTTTATACTATCCTTGAAGGTAGCCTTCGCCCCGCCCTTGGTCCAGATTGACGGTGTTGCGCCACTCTCGATTACATTCTCACCGGGCTCGGTAAATATATTAGTGACCTTGCCACCATTTACAAGAATTGCCATCTGACCATCCGCAATCGCAACCACAGAGCCGTCAGAGATTATCTCACTACTTCCATTATTTGCACTTCTTGTGCCAGTACTTCTCACACCTCTCACCATGAGGGTATCGTTCGGTATAGAATTGCAGTAGAAAAACTCTTTCCACGCATCATTTCCCGTGCCACTAAATGCTGATTTCGTTGCCTTAAATATTCCCATTTCTTAACCTCATAAAATCCTGCCAAATTAAATACTATCAAATTAAATACTATCAAATTAAATACTATCTATAGCAGCTCTCATTTATCTCATCACCATGATGTCCTAATCTATACATCCTTCATCATTCTAGCACTTCTACTCTACAACCACATCCATACTTTCCTTGATATTTTGCTTGAAGTTTTCTATAGCTTCCTCTCTGGTTTTCTCACCTGAGGTGTAGGATCTTGTCGCATCACGCCAGTACTGATTGATGGTCTCGTCGTACTGGGTAAGATTTTTACCATTTGCATAGGAGTTGGCAGGTACAAAATATTCAAACATATCCTGATTGCCAAGAACCTCTAGCTTTCCATCAGACTTCGCCATTACAACACTAGAAGCAACCGCATCCTTATTACCGCCCTCGCCGTAAATGGTTCCATTTGCCCACTGATACTGAAGTCCTGTCTCGGAGGTATCGAGGGTAATCCACTCAATAAGCTCGGTAACTGCTTCCTTCTTTTCGGTATCCTTATTAGCAAGAATCCAGGTACCACCCCAGAAGAAGCCAACTGGCGGGTCACAAACCGCCCAGTCGCCGTAGGTTCCCTCACCAACACTATTTCCGCCTGAGTTCTTAATCAGTACGTAATTGATGAGCCATGCAGGTCCAAAATAACCAAATACCTTTCTTTCTCCCTCATCACGCATATCCTTGTACCAGTCTTCCTCCCAGTCAACTGTTCCATTGCAGTAGTCATTTTCAACAAGGCGCTTAGACAAATCCAAAAACTCCTCCCTCTTTGAATCAATTGTCAGCTTTCCATCCACAATCCATCCTGAGTTCGAGCTATTCTCAACAGCATGCCAAATATCTCCATCACCAGATACAATCGAGTAACCCTTCTGCTTCAGTGACTCCGCTGCATCAAAGAATTTGTCCCAGTTTCCAGAACCCGCACCGATAAGCTCTGCAATCTCAGCTGGATCATCTGTTCCAAAAGTATCCTTCGCGATAGATCTTCTATACATAAAGCATCCGCCTGTAGCCTGATAGCCAAGCGCAACTACCTCTCCGTCTGGATTAGTTCCAATATCCACCGAATACTGAGCAATATCTGCTTCCTTGATTTTATTATCCACATCTATGCCCAGCTCTTTATATGATGCTGCGTAGCTGGCAGCATCTCCCTTAGTATATTTTAAAACAAATGCAGCCTCTGCACAGTATATATCCGGTGAATCGTCATCACCATTTGCCAGTGTCTGGTCGAGTGCTGGCTGATACTCTCCGTTTGTAGTGTCAATGATTGTTGTTTTGATTTCATATCCGAAATCCGGGTTGGCCTCAACGTACTTCTCCACCATCTTAGGCACCTCATCCGTAAATGCCCATAAGTTAATAGTACCCTTTACCTCTCCCTTTGGAGTAATCACTCCTTTTATAACACTATCCTTTTCTGTACTCTCCTCAACTGTACTGTTCTTGTCACTGTTCTCACTGCTATTATTGGCTTCACCACTTCCCTTGCCACAGCCAGAAAGCACACCAATTGACATTATTGCCACAAGCCCAAAGGCAGCTATTCTTTTTATTTTACTAATTTTTCTCATAAGCAAAATCCCCATAATCCTATTATTACAATATATCTGTATTTCCTATATCTGTATTTCCTACTTATATCTCTATTCATTATTTTAATAAATAACTGCCTAAATTTCCATACAAAATATTGTTTTTATGCTTCTCTGATCTCTTTTTCCCAGAGTTTAGTCGTATCTTATCCCAGTCTTCTCCCTCAGCCGACAGCGATTCGAGCAATAAACCGGTTCTCCGCTGTCTCCACCCCTGTCTTCTCCCTCAGCCGACAGCGATTCAACAAAAAACCGGTTCTCCGCTGTCCCCACCCCAGTCTTCTCCCTCAGCCGACAGCGATTCGACAAAAAACCGGTTCTCCGCTGTCTCCACCCCACAAAACAACAGATTATGACAGCGAAAAAGCAGCCCCGGGAAATTCCCGGGGCTGCTCTAGCTTAACCGCCTAAGGACGGCTTCTTGATGAGGTCACACAACCTATATGTTTTCGAAACCGTAACAGACTTCGTCAACTGTCGTTCCCACCCGCCTAACGGGTGGGAATGACTCCGGATGCGTCAGCAGACGGCTTCTTGATGAGGTCACACAACCTATATGTTTTCGAAACCGTAACAGACTTCGTCAAGAAGGTTCCCCTCCTCATCATAGATTCTAAACAATGTCCAGTAATATCCGTACTGTGGATCCCATACTGTCCAGAGACAGGTTCCTTCAGTCTTACACTTTCCTGTTGTGTATACCCATGCATCAAGACCCTGTGCATAGAGTGTACAGTCGAGGATAGACATCTCAAAGTAGTAGCTATTATTTGGATTTGCATATGTCTCAATACCGATTAAGTATCCTGAGCCATTTGGATTTGGAATCTGACAGGTTGCCTTAATCTTGTCAACGTTAAGTACCTTGTGGAATTCTCCTGAGGTTACTCCCTGCCATTCTTTCTTGCTCGAATCGCCCTTAATTCTTACCTTACCTACGATTACATATGCTCCATTATCCTCTGGTGTCCAGTCAAGCCATACATTGCCAGCTGTCCAGTCAGATACTAAGAACCATCCTCCGTTATCACCGCATGCGTACCATGCAAACTCAAGCTCAGAAACCGGAATTTCTGTCTCAACACAAAGTCCACATAAGATATTTACATTTGTCTTCTGGTGAATGTAAACACCTGTTACATTGATTGCTTCCTCACTGTAGAAGGCTTCTGTTTTTGTTTCACCACATACAGAACAGGTGTAAAGGTACTCGCCAGCTTCAGTTGCTGTTGCCTCCTTAGTAATATCACCATCATCCCACTTATGGTTCTCAGTAATCACATGCTTTTTGTCATTTGCACAAACCTTTGAATGAGTAGTCTTGTTGTCGCTTGCCCACTCGCCATAATCATGTCCGATTGGATCTGTCGAAATTCCAGTTGCCCGAACGAAATTACAATCAAGACATTCCTTATGTCCAAGTCCTGCTTCCTCACAGGTTGGTTCCTTATCGCCTTCTCTTGTATAGAGAATATCGGAAAGTCTATTCGATGGATGCTTACATTCCTGTCTATAAATTACAACGTCAGTGCTTGTTTCCTTGTATATAGCTGCATCACTACCTGTATAAACTGCAGTTACTTCTGTGTCAGTTCTGACAACAAGCTCTTTATCCTTATCAGCGTCAGACCAGCTCCAGTCCTTTGGAAGTGAAACCTCTGATACCTTAGTGGTTGTATATGGTACTTCCATATATCCATCTGGTATCACTGATGGGCTCTCAAGCCTTCCAATCTCAAATTCACAGGTTGCACTTGCTTCAAGATAGTTTGTACTCTCTGGATAGATAACCTTTGCAGTATACTTACCAATCTCAGTTGGGATGTACTCTCTGAACTTTTCTTCATTTTCACCCTTAACTAAAATTACGTAATCTGTGTCATTTGTAGTTGAGCTAACCTCGAAATCATTTGGCTCATCTCTGTAGGTCCAGCTTACTACACTGATACTTGCCTCACCGTTAATCTTCTTTATCTCGAAACTATTAACTACTTCCTTCTCCTCATAATTCTTAGTTGCTGCTACAGAAGCCTTTACATTGTACTTTCCTGCATAGGTAGGTACATCTTTTGTATATGCATCATCATCTGCGTCTAAAGCCTTGTAGTATACTGTGTACTTTGATGGATCAATTGTTTTCTCACCGAGGGTCACTACTGGTGATGTTGGATCATCATTGTAGTTAAAGCTCTCCATTGATATCTGGTACTCTGGCTCTGCTTTATAGATTTCAAAGCTTGCTTCCGCCTCACAGGCTCTATAGTAAGCAGTCTTATTAAATACTACTCTGATTTTATACTTTCCTGCATCAGTAGGTACCTCTGTCTCCTCAGCTGTTCCCTCTTCGTCCTCTCTATAGTAGACTAAGACATCCTTTGCATTATTAGTACTTGTAGAAATCCTTGGTGTATTTGGCTCCTGTCCATAGGTCCAGTTGTCAATTTCCACAGAGCCTGATCCATCTGTTACAATATGATAGTTTGTAATTAAATATCCCGTATAGGTTGATGTATAGTATTGAACCTCATTGGAAACGGTATACGTAATTTTTACTCCCTTATTATACTTAGGAAGCTTCTTGAAGCTATAAGTCCATGCATTTACCTTTTCAGCCTTTGTGTCCTTTACAAACACTCCATCGGCATAAAGCTTGACAGTAACCTCAGAAGCCGGTCTTACACCAAGCTCATCATCATTATCATCCCAGATAATTCCACCTGAAACTTCTGTTTCTTCAGGTGTATGCTTTAGTGTAATATCATTTCCTTCGTAGGAAACGGTGTACTTATCAGTGTCAACTCCATCAGTTCCGGCTACCAGTTCGATAGAGTACGAATTGAGCACACCATTTGTGTATTCATCCAGCGAACCAAATGAATACTTCCATTCCTTCGAACTGTTTGTTGTAACTGTTTTTCCACTATCTACATTGTTAACGTAAAGCTTAATTGTGGCATTCTCTGGTCTTACTCCATCCTGATTGTCGTTGTCATCCCAGATGATATCACCTGATACATTAACCTTACCTGGCTTGTGGTAATAGGTAATCGTATTATCCTCAGCAATTGATACAGTATAATCTGTTACTGTTTGGGCATCGAGCATATAAGATACTTCTAAGCCTTTGTTGTATTTTAAAAGTTTACTAAATGTGTGTGTCCAATTTCCTTCAGCGTCTTCATATACACTAACTTCACTATTTGTAGTACCAGAGAGACTAATCTTGACTGACTCAGGTCTCTTTCCGTCCTGATTGTTACCATCATCCCATACTACAGTTGCAGTAATATCATCAATATAATCTAAAATATGGTAATAACTTACATTATTGCCTGACACCTTCTCTGTATAGCTATCAACCTCTGCAAATGCTACAGAATAGGTTATCTCTTTATTATTTGAATCGTAATGTGGAAGGTCAGTGAAGCTGTATTTCCATTCTTCTGATGCACTTGCATTTACTGTCTTAAGCTCTGTTCCATTTGCAAAAAGCTTAACCTCTACACTATCTGGTCTCTTTCCATCATTGTTATCATTATCATCCCATGTAATAGTGCCTGTTACAGTCTGAAGCTCTTCATAGAATAGATTAAATTCCAAGGTGACATTTTCGTTATTTGCAATACCGACGTTTATTGATTCTGGAATTTCATCATGGCTTGCTTCTTCGTTATAGTTTGATTTATATACATATTTTGAAGTCTGATTATAACCATCAATATCCTCATCAATAGAAACTGTATACTCTCCTTCAGTAATATTCTCTAATTCTATCAAATAATTACCCTCTGAGGATTTACTAACTCTATTGTCAGAAAAACTGATAGTTTCACCATCTGGATAGCTTGGACCAGTTACCACGAAGCTGATATTATTCTCAAGATCACTCTCTGTGGCATCTCCCTTGACTTTGATATTTAATCCCAGCGTTCCAATTCCGAGTATCTTAAATGTGGTTACACATTCTCCGTCCTTATAACAGTCATTATCCTTAATAACTGCCTTTACTGTGTACTCACCGCCCTCATTAGGTACATCCTTTATGTAGGTTTCATCCTCAGAATCCTTCATTTTGTAATAGAAAGTTATTCCACTTTCTATCACGTTGCCGTTTGCCTTTACAACTGGTGTTTTTGGCTCCTTGCCCTTAACCCAGCCATCGATTGTAACCACATAGGTAGCTTCAGCTTTTTCGATTTCGAATTCAGCCTCAGAAATAACCTCCTTGTAGCCCACGTAGGCTTCAAAGGTTACTCTTACAATATAGCTGCCTGGTTTTGTAGGAACTGTCTTTTTGAATTCCTTAGTTCCCTCAGACTTCTCGGCATACTCAACTACTGCCTTTCCAAGTGACTCATCAAGGTTCTCGCTGTCTACAGCATTAGTTTCAGACTTATAAACTGGAGCATTTGGCTTATCTCCGTAGGTCCATCCTGAGATACTAACCTCACCAGTACCCTTGTTACCAAGAATCTCAAAGTTGTCTGTTGCAACAACCTCACTGTAGTTTCCATATGCTTCAAATACAGCCTTAACTGTATACTTTCCAACCTTTGTTGGAACCTCACTTGTGAAGTTCTCGGTTCCTCTTACTGCATAGGTGATTGTAACCTTGCCCTTGTTGGTTGATGAGCTTAAAACTGGTGTCTTTGCCGCTTCGCCATAGTTCCAGTCAGCAAGGTCTACCGTACCCATTCCAACGCTTGGAAGGATTTCTGCTTCTAATACTACTTCTTTCCTTGCATAATTTCCGTAAGCATCAAAGATAAGCTTTATGTTGTACTTTCCAATATTCCATGGATATTTAGCAGAATACTCTGTATCTGCTGCATCCTTTTCCTTGTAGAGTACTGTAACATTTCCCTTTGACTCCTTTGACTCATCACTGTATGCGCAGTAATTGTCAGAAGAGTAGGTATACATCAACTTCGAACCTTCATCGTAGTACCTGTTTACGCCTTCACATTCTGCCTCACCCTCGATAGGAGTAATGTCAAATGCCTTTGCAACCTCAAAGGCTGAATAGCTTTCACTCTCTGAGTAGTTTACTACAACTACATAGCTTCCAACCTCTGTTGGTGCATCTTTTGTAATCGCAAGAGGATTACTTGCAGGATAGTAATAAATGTTTGGTGTATCTGTACGTTCAGTAGTGATATTAAGCTTAATACCACCTTCAGCATTGTACTCTGTATTAGTTACCTCGACAGCTGCCTTCACAATGTCCTTATCAGTGATAAAGAAATCTGAGTAGGCATATACTGATTTATAGTTGTTTGTTTCACTAAATTCTGCTCTCACAACATAATGTCCAGCTGCTGTTGGTACTGTCTCTGTAAGGTCAGCCTTATAGTCAGGACCTGCCGGAACACCGTTTTTGTACTCAGCATATTTAATTGTCGCAGATCCATCTCCTGTCTCGCTGTCAACTCCATTTGTCACAGAGAGGTACTTTACCTTAAGCTCTCCGCCAACCTTGATATCCTCTACAGATACCTCTCCTTCTCCTTCAGCCTTACTTATCGTAAAGTTTGTGTTAGCGTAGGTTTTCGCAAGATACTGCTCAGTCTCTGGAAGTACAACCTTTATTCTGTATGTTCCAGCATCAACCGGCACCTCCTCTGAATAAGCATCATCTGAGGCAGTTTGTAATTTAAAGTAAACCTCTGTTCCCTCTGGCAGCTCACCGCCATTATAGGTTATTACACCCTTAAACTCCTCACCATAAACGTGCTTGAAGTTACTGTATCGTACATCTGGATACTGTCCCTTTGTTATCTCGAACTCATCATAGCATTCCACCTCTGCATAAGTATCGGTTTCTGGGAAAATAGCCTTGATTATGTACTTTCCAACCTTTGTTGGCTCTGTTGCTGTATACTCAGTATCAGCCTCATCTGCGCCCTTGTAGAGAATTGTTGGATCATTTACGTTAGGACTCTGTGTAACTGTATATTTGTGAGACTGTCCCAGATAGTAATCAGGCATATCCACAGATACAGTTCTAAGCTGCTTTTTAATAGCTGGAAGCTGGATATCAATTTCATTTGTTGCTCCAACCAGGAAATATGTATTTGCAAATGCAAAATTATAGAATCCATTATTGGTCAGATATTTTTGATCAACCATAATATAGTTTACAGAATCACCAGTAACCCTAAGGGTTGCTTTACCCCTTGTAGTTCCTACATAATTACTATTATATGCTACCGAAACCTCCAGGCCCTCAACTTCACCACCTGGTACCTCTGGGAAGCTGACTCTTGGATTATTCACAGTTTGTGTTCCATCATAGTTCTTGTCATCCGCCTCAACTACAATCTTTGTGAGAAGCTTTGGTCTTATCTGGATAGTTATAGGCTTTGAATACTCTACATCCTTAAATGTAAACTTAACTTGTCCATCTCTGACACCGGCATTAATTAGATCAAGGTCACCTGTATCAATAGTAATTTTATCTAAATACTCATCCGGTATGTTAGTAACTGGAACAAAGCTTACTGCTGTGCCATCATAATCTCTTGCGTTATTCTTAACCTCAACTCCTGTAATCGTTGCCTTTGTACCACATAAATCGCAGGTGCTTTTGGTAGTAAATACATGCTTACTTGCTGTAGCATAGTATTTTGGATATGCCTTTCCAAAGGTCTTTGTATAATACAATCCTGCTTTTTCCCCTGAATAGGTGTCTGACTGGCTCTCATAGCAGTTTGCATAGACATCTATGCAGCAGGCTGTGGCATCACTGTTATCTATCCACTTAAGGTGATATACATTAAGTGAATCTGTTCCCTGAATGAAGTCCCCTATATAACAGACAAATGCACCATTATTCTCATAATCTGTAAAATTAATACTTCCCTCGAGAATGTATTTGTTATTTCCTGCAAACTTCAGACCGCTAACATTGCTGCTCACATGAACAATTGCGCTGTCTGGGAAAGCGGTATTGGTGAAATCCTTCATGCTTCCACTTATGTAAACCTGTACATTAGAAGGAGCAGATGAGATAAAGCTTGCTGGCAGCTTCATTCCCTCAGCACTTGTATCAATAATTGTGAGCTTGCTACATTTTAATGTATAATAATTAGTATCATCATTAATCTTGAAGGCTCCCTTAAGTACCAGTTCTTCTGTTGGTAACTGGTAGATTTCCTTGCTGACAACTCCAAGACCAGCATTTTCTGTGGTTTCGTCATCCTTTACATCTTCAATTACGAGTCTTTTGATCTTTGCGTCCTTGAAGATATACTCACTGTAACTCTCTACTTGGCTTGCATCAAAGCCACCAGTAAGTGTAAGAGTTTTATTGAAGCTTGCTCCATTAAAGGTATTATTGCTAAACATTCTACCCTTTATTGTAACATTCTCCTCAAATATTGCCTCTTTAAAAATTCCAGTGGAAGAATAATCAATATCATCACCATCTATGGTAACTTCATCTAAAAATCTTGTGCCCTTAAAGGTAGAAGAATTTACTTTTTCAAGCTTATCATCATAGGTAAATGATCCAATACTAAGCCCTTTAAAATAAGTTGTATAAATTCCTTTAATATTCTTGAAATTAATCTTCTTTAACTCATAATTCTTCCAGAATTTAACGTTATCTTCAATTAAATTACTTGGTTCCTCATCTAAGCCCTCAATTGTAAGCTCCTTGGTATCTGCATCATAGGTATACTTGACATGCGTGAAATTAGACTCGTATTCCTGTTCTGTTACTGTAACCTCGTCATAATTTGCTTCTTCTTCATTAACTCCTATGTACTTCTCCTCAGGGGTGAGAGTGCTGTTATAATATGCACTAGTGTCTGCTCGGGTGTATTCAACCAAAAACGAGTACTCATTACCCTTTTTACCGTACTTATAGTCGTTCATATTAACCTCGAGCTTAGCTCCGTAGGTCCAGCTTGTCGCCTCACCGATTAGCTTTTTATCTCCATCAATCAGTACATATAATTTCATATCACCTGACTGAGGGTTGTCCTTTCTGGTATCAGCTGTTACTGTAGCAATCTTACTCTCCTCAATATAAGAAAAGCTGATTGGCATCTCCTTTGTACTTCCTAGGAAGTAGCAGTCATAATTACGGCTATAGTCACCATAGTATATTACTTTTTTATATTCTTCTTCCTTGGTCACATCATTTACTACACACACATATGGATATGCATAACAGCTCGATATTGCGTATGATTTACCTTTTTGCTTACTTGCTATCAAGTCACCAAAACTATCGTATAAAGTATCATAAGTACCGTTAGAATATTTATACTTAATAGGCTTTGTGTAATCAATTCTCCAGCTTTCCTCATCCTGACCATATCCATTTATTGTAAGTCCTAAATCAGCTGCAGCAGGTGCTGTATCAACATCATATACTCTTCCATTGTATGAAGAATCAATAACTAAGCTATATACACCCGAAACTCGGCTTGTATCCTTCTCTACAGTGAAATTCGGAATTTTAAGCTCTGCAACTCCTGATTCAATATCGTAATAATCCTTAATCTCACCAGAATTATAGACTTCAGCTCTAATATTTGAATATTTACCATAATCCGTAATATTAAGCGGAATATCCTGATAATCATCATCATCATTACTGCTGTAGACTATGGCATCACCGATTAGTACGCCTTCTTCCTTTAAGCCCTTCTTTTCTCCTTCGGTATATTCGATATCTGCATAGATTCTGTAACCAACAGCAGGAAATCTATAATAATTTGAATTAGATGACTCAAAGTTCTCATAGGCAAAGTTCTTTGCTCCAATATTTATTTTAAAGAGTCCAAAGGTTTCTAGTGACCTTCTTCCAAAGGTTTGACTACTACCGAAGCTCTTCACGTTACCATCAGCATCAACAGTAACAAAGTTTCTGAAGTAATATGATATTTTATTTCCCGTAAATATGAGATATGAAGGTTTATAACCCTCATCGCCCGAACGAGCAGGTCTTACATAGTAAGAAAGTCCTGTATCATAAAACGATGACGAATATTTGTCAATACTAAGCTCATACTTTGTACCAACCTTAACACTGCCTGATTTTAAACCTACAACCTCTACATCGTATGGCAGATAGCTGGTATTTGCGTCATCAGTAGCAAGCTGGTCTTTACTAATAATTTCATCTAAGCCATCAACTTTTATCAATGCATTGAGCTTATTTTGGAATGTACTTTGATAGTCTGAATAGTCCTTGTATGAATACTCAAAGTTTCCATCTGAGTTAATATACTCGCCTGTCATATTAATATAGGCTACTGCCTTTTTATAGGTGTAAGCATAAATTTCCTCATCCTTCTCAAGGTCAAAAGTGATTATCTTACCTTTTCTATACTTT
>DCHE01000008.1:0-11181 GCA_002314775.1 Lachnospiraceae bacterium UBA1760 | reverse complement strand
GTCTTAAGGTGTTTTCGTTTTTATTTACTGTATTGCTTATACTGCTTAATACTTCCTCAGCGGTTCTTGTTATACCTTCTGTGCCTGCTTCAATTCCGTTATTGAAGGTTGAAGCATTGAAATTACTTCCCGAGGTTGTACCATTTCCTTCTACACCTTCAATTGTGAAAATGTCATCGTATGGACCATTTACAATCTTCTTTGTGCAGTTCTTCATTGTTCCGTAATTGTTAGAGCAGACTGCTGAATAATCGGTCTCATCAGTATATTTTCCAATAATGTATGGCAGCTTCTCTGTGTTATAAGTTCCAGTATACATAGAGGTTCTACAGTTATTGGTAAGTGAGCTGTAAACATTGCTGATTGTTCCAAGGTTCTTGTAGGTACACATAGAGAAGCCTCTCATGGAAAATGCAGCCTCACCCTCATTTATATTAGTAGTATCGATATCCTCATAGGTATAATAATCAACAAAGCTTACTGTTGTGCCTGTTATTACTGTATTTGATATTTCACATTCATTCTGGTAGCACAGTAAACCAAAGCTACATAATCCATTTGTAGGATTAAAGGTGATATCAGCTCCGCTAACTGTACAGTTTCTAATACTTCCTGCATTCTGGTAGCAGATAAGTGAAAAATTATATGGATAATCATCACGTATCATTGATCCACTAAATGGGTCCTCAAAGAGCTTAAGGTTTTTGAAGGTCACGTTGTCGATGATACCCGCATTGTAAGTGACAAATAATCCATAGTCATGTCTTGAGTCGCCCTTTCCAGAATAGTATCTGGTATGAGGAAGGGCATGAAGATAGATGTCTGATATGGTTAAGTTCTTAATTACACCATCTTCCTCGATATTATTAAACATCGGTTGTGGCTTGCTTTCTGCTGCAGTTCCATAAACCTCAATTGTTCTGCCCTTAACTGTCTTTCCGTTTCCATCTAACACACCACTGAAGGTATCAATAGTACCCTTGTAGGTGATTTCTGTTACAGAATCGCCAATCTTATAGTATGCGTATGGAACCTCGTTTATTTTTCCAAATTCAGTAGCGTTTGTAATAATGTATGGATTTGCTGCAGTACCGTAGCCCTCCATACCATTGTCAGCTCTTACTATTACTTCAATCTCCTCGAGTTCTGCATCATCGTCAATTTCAAGGGATACTCCGTCTATTTCATCTACTGAAATAACTGGTGTGTAGTAATAAACTGCTGCGTTGTTATCCTCGCTTGTATCAAGGCTCTTTGAAGCACTCTTTTCAGTGTCAAGCTTCCACTCGACCTCCTCGATAGTTACGGTCTCAACTGATTTAACAGTCTCCTCCTCGCTGATAACCTCGCCTTCCTCTGAAACAGTAGCTACTGTCTCCATTTTCTCAACCTTCACATCAATTGAGTCTGGAAATACAATTTGGCTCTCGTCATTACCAAAGAAAATTTCCTGTTTAGCAATATCCTCTGGTAAGCTTAGAGCTTCCTTAACCACAAGTGTTTCATCTGTGATTTCTTCGGTTTCCTCTGATGCTTCTTCTGTCTCAGAAGCTGCTTCTTCGGTTTCCTCTTTTTCTGATTCTTCTTTTTCTGATTCTTCTTTTTCTGGCTCTTCCTTCTCGGACTCTGAACCTTCCGCTTCAGAAACTGCTTCTGTTTCCTCTGCTTTGGTTGCAGCTTCCTCTTTCGAGCTCTCAGCTTCTGAAGTCTCTTCCACGGCATTACCGTTTTCTTCTTCAGACGCTTCTTCGATGGTCGTCTCTTCCTCCCCAAGCTCTGCAGCATTTACATAGGAAATGCCGGAGCCAGGAAGCAGACTTATGACCATGGCAGCACTTACAGTAAATGCCGCTGCCTTCTTGATGAGTCTTCGTCTCATAAGCTTTTCCTCCCTGTTATTTTGGTTCCTCCTAATATGTAAGTCGCAGCCAACTCCCGCTTACGCGGGTCCCTTCTGCGACAGGTCGGAGGAACCATGCATAATCATGACTTCGTCATGATGGTTCCTCCTCCAAATAATTGCTAAGCAGTCGGTACTTACCACTTAGTAATTACCTGGAGAAGCAGTCAACTAGTTACATATCAGATAAGTCCTCTTTTTCTTGCCTCTGTGACTGCTGAGGTCTTATCCTTAACACCAAGCTTCTTGTAGGTCGCCTTATTATGATATTTTACAGTGTTCAGATTGATTCCAAGCTTTTCTGCAATATCTGTATTTGACGCCCCTTCGGCCTGAAGTTTCAAAATTAATAGTGCATTATCATTTATCGACAATGCATCGTCAACATATTTGAGGTATCCCGGATACACCTCCGCCATTCGCTTAACCTCGCTCTTTACAGCCTTAAGATAAGCCTTGTCCTCATCGGTTTCATCACCTTTATACCTATCCAAAAGTGGTTTTATGAGTGCTCCGTCTCTCGACAGAATTCTAACAAACTGGTATTCCTTAGCAAGCTCCATACACTCGCCAAAGGTCTCCATATAGGAATCATTTTTCATCTTATACTGAACCACAGAAAGTAGCATGAGGCTCTCTATCTTGATGTAGGTTCTCTTCATTACATCCGCATAATAAAGCAGCTTCTGTAAAAGTGAGACTGCTGCCTCGTATCTGCCATTCATGATGTATATTCTAACCTTGGTAAGGTAATGAAATCTGTCGTAGGTTATGAATTCCTTGTTCTCGTCCGAGGCATATCTTGCCCACTCGTTTGCTTCCTTAATCTTACCTATATAAAGTCCTATTCTAATAATAAATGTATCTATGTTTCTCTTGATTCTCTCATCGCTTATGCTGCTGCACTTCTTTTTCAGATTAAGCATAATCTCATAGGCTTCATAAGGCTTTTCCATAATTATGTAAACCCAGGCAAGGATTCCGTCAGCAACAAAAATCTGATCAATATTATCCACCGCATCAGCCTGCATTCTGCCATTTGCAATAAGAGACATAACCTCGAAGTTATCCTCGCCCTTTTCAAAGAAGCTCTCTGCAAGTGCCAGATTGATGAGTGCATTTCCAAATCTTCCAAGAACCTTGCTTAGAATCTTTCCGATTGTTTTTGCAAGCTCTCTGTCCTTTTTTGACCAGGAACAGAAATCCTTTCCTCCGTTCATCTGTGATGGCAGTCCGCTTGTAACGGCCATATCCGGCATAATCAGCTTTCTTGCTGAAACAAGTGTAAATGCATTCTTCAATATATCAATAAGATTTATATTTCCTCTGTGCGGAAGTGTAATGTCCAGTAAAAACAGAAGCTTTTTTGCAAGTCGCCTCTCAGAACCCTGATGAATGCTCACATAATTTTCAAGCTCAGTGTACCACTTTTCACTTTCCTCCACATTCATGATAAGTGACTGCAGCATACATAGTCCGTTCATGAGCTCTGGATTATCTACTACAATATCATATGGAAGCCTTAGGTAATATCGTCTTAATTCATGATAATTTGCAGTCTGCGGATTCTTTCTTGAGTTTTTAACCAACACCTGAGCCATCTGGTGCATATCGCCGATTTCATCGTAGTATTTTATGGCCTTTATCAGTTCGTCATTCATCTCATAATAATAACCGATATTAAAATACAGCCTGTTTATATTGTCCTTGGACATCCTGCCTGCCATATGATACTTGAGGGACTCTCTTACCATCGGCCTTATACAGTAGGAATTCTTTCCGTTCGCTCTTCGGATGAACAATATATTTCCAATTTCTTTTATCTTCTTAAGAAGATTCTCAATCTCTGCCTCACCCACTATCATTCTGGCAAGCTCAGAATCAAACTCCTCAATTGCCGAAAGCTTAAGTGCCGCATCTGATATCTCAATAGGCCACTCAGAGTAAACATGCTCCCAGGCATAGTCCCACAGCTCACACTTTGCAGTCTCAAACATTTCGTCATCTATCTCTTCACCATTTTTTAGGTGCATGGCAAATATCTTGCAAAGGAGAGGATATCTCAAGCTCTTCTTCTCGACATCGTCCATGTCATCCTCAGAGAGCTCCACGTCCCAGCTTTCTAAATATCTCTCAGCTTCTCTTCTATCAAAACCTAAGTCATTTTCATCTATTAAAATAAAGTTGTAAGTAAAGTATCCCGGCATTAGCCATCCAGGGACCTCGCTTCTTCCAGCTAAAACAAGCCATACATTTTCAAAGCTTGCAAGCTCGTTGATTCTTCTCTTATTCTCCTCAAAAAACGGATTTCGAACCAGCTTGTCCAGGTCATCAACAATGACTGTAATATTCTCAGTCTCATCTTCAAGCTCTAGGTCTTCCGGCTCAAAGGTATCTGCCGATACATAAATAACCTCCTGGTCACTGACCATGAAATTGATAAGACTGGTCTTTCCATAACCAGACATTCCATAGATATAAAGCGTTTTCCTTGTGTCCCTTGCGCTCTTCCACTTAAGTGCTGCTCTCTCTGAGCACACATAGTGATCAATATCAAAGGATGCTAATCTTTTTCTCTCACTAATACGCATCGGTTTCCCCCCTTTTAACCATAGTTTTACATATTAAATCAGATAATATCACACGTTTTTTGAAAATGGAACTACCCCAAAGTGTAGTCTGTTTTTTCTATATAGAAACAATGGAGTTCTTTTATGGTTTTAGATGCTTTTTTGAAACCTTCAATGGGTATTTGTGTAAGTTTTTTTATTATTTTAGATAATTCAATTAATTATTTCTTGAGCATTGGTAAAATACACCAAATATTTTTGTTGAATTTGCCATATGGGATTTCCTATTTGGAAAATACTTTACAGCTATGATATACTGAAGCTTACAGAATTAAAAAAGCTCGCAAAAAGCGGTGCAATTTGCGAGTTTTAAGAAAGTGAGTTACTTTATGACTAAGACTAACGAGAATAAGCAGGTTGTTGATAAAATATCTTCAGACAAGAAAAGTATTATAAGCAGATACCTTCTGTTTCTTGTCGGACTTTTCATAGCATCCATGGGTGTTGCATTTTCCACAAAGGCCGGCCTTGGAACCTCCCCGGTTGCATCCCTTCCTTATACAGTATCTCTTCTCAGCAGTATACTGACCTTTGGTGGCTGGCTGAATCTTCTGAGTGTAATCCAGATTACAATTCAGGTTATCCTGCTTAAGGGAGGCTGTAATAAGCTTGAGATTATCATCCAGACAATTCTCGCCTTTGTATACGGTTATCTGACTAACTTCTCCTGCTACCTGATAAGGGGAATTGAAGTTACTACCTACCCTATGCAGTTTCTTTTCATGATTCTTGGCTGCATAATCCTTGCCTTCGGCATCTGGGTCCAGCTTAAGGGAAATGTTGCCATGCTTCCTGGCGAGGCCATGAACAGAGCCATCGCCAAAGTAATAGATAAAAGCTATGAGAATGTCAAGATATTCTTCGACATTTTCTACATTGCTGCATCCGCAGTTCTCTGCCTTATCTTCCTCGGAAGACTTGAGGGCGTGAGAGAAGGCAGTATTATCGCGGCTATTGCAATCGGCAATATTATTAAATTTTACAACTATATCTTTAAACGTGTATTTACTGGCAAGAAGAAGCAGGGTGACTAAGCATTTCCGTAAGTGCCTTACTTGTCTCCTCGTACGTTGTAAATACAATCCCCTGCATTCCAGCATTTCTTGCGCCTTCTATGTTGATGCTTCTGTCATCTATGAAGACTGCATTTTCAGGCTTGATATTATACCTTTCAAAAAGTGTATTATAGATGGCCGGGTCAGGCTTAACCTTTTCCAGCTCGTAGGATATTACCCCACCATCGAACAGATCTAGGAAGTTATAAGTCTTAGAATTAATTGCAAATGAAGCCTTTCCGTAATTCGACAGGATATAGAGCTTCATCCCCTTTTTCTTCAGGCTTTCAAGCCACTTTCTTGAGTATGGGAAGTTTCCGGTAACAAGGGGCAGATTGTCCCAGAGGTAATCAACCTCCTTCTCATAGCCAGGAACCTTCTCCTTGAAAATTTTTCTTATCTCAGCCTCATCGATATCCACTGCGTCCATGGCCTCCCAGAGACCTGAGAATATCTCCTTCATAAAGAGGCTAATCACCTCTTCACTAAAGCCCATATCTTCTAGACCCTTTCTCGGATCAAATCTGACTAAGACTCCGCCCAAATCAAAAACTACTGTATCTATCATATTTATTTATCGCAGACTCTGCTTAACTCCTTTCAAAGCAATATAGTCAGGGTATCATCTACCCTGACTATATTATTACATCATAAATGGTTTTTTTCAAACTCAATTGTTACTATTCAAATTCAATTTTGATAGAACCACTCTTTACATTTGCATTAAGCTCCTTATCACCCTTAGAGGTGTTCTTCAGATTGCATGAACCTGAGGATGCGCCCGCTGTGATTTTGTAGTCATCCTTATCCCCGATGATTGTACCTCTAATTGAACCCGAGGTGTTTGAAACTGTAATGTCGCCACCGGTCTTAAGGCTGTTAAATTTGATTGAACCTGAGGTGCCCTTTGCCGAAAATGAATCAAATGCCTCTGTGTCATCAAATCTGATTGAGCCTGAGGTATTTGTTACATCAATATTCTCGGCCTCACAGTCGCTTATATGAACGCTTCCTGAGGTATTGCCCACCTTCAAATCTCCCGACACTCTGGTATCTCTGATTCTCACACTTCCTGAGGTGTTATCGATAGTTAATTCGGCTGCATTTACACTGTCTACCACAGTGCTTCCGCTTGTGCACTTAACCTTAATCTCGCCCTTGTAATCCTTAGGCACAGTAACCTTAAGATCCTTGCTTGAGAAATCAAAATTAAAGAAAAAGTTTCTTCCGTCGGATACCTTCTCAATCTTAAGTACTCCATTTTCTTCCTTAATATCGTACTTCTGATTGTCATTTTCCTGGTACCACACCTCCGGCTTCTCAACATCTCCTTCTTCAATGCTAATCTCACCAGAGGTTTCCTTTATCTCAATCTTCTCAATAGCTGACTCACTGCTGTAGGTTTTTTCAACAGACTTTCCATTTCTTATATTAAACTTGCTGAAATCTCCGCCCACCATAAGGTAGGCAAGTCCCATAAGAAGCACTCCTGTTATGCTGGAGGCAATTCCAAATAATATTCTTCCACTCATAATTTCCTTCCTTTCTGAATTATCTTTCTGAATTATCTTTCCAAATTCTCTTTAAAATACTTCCTTCCAGATATTTAGCAGCTAACCGCTATTACTTATATGCTCGAAAATGCCCTCTTAATTCCCTTAAATGGCAATAACGATAGCTTCATAATTCCCTTCATTGCAAGTGTTGCTGGTGTCCAAAGAATCGCAGAAAGCCCTGCAAGGAATAATGATGCACCGATAAGTCCGATAAAGCCTGCGATTGGTATCATTCCAAAGACAACTGTAAATGAACCGAGAAGAGTTCCAACTGCTGCAACTCCAAGTGCTGCCACAACAACAACCAGAGAGAAGCCAACTGCCCATAAGGCAATTAATAATCCAAGTGCTGTACCGCCAAGTCCCATAAAAAGCGGAAACCAGATTGGAAATGTACATAGTGTTATCCAGAATGCTGCCTTGCTCTTACCCTTTACCTCGCTATCCTCGTAATAGTCATCCTCGTAGGATACCTTCTTCTTTCTCTTACCTTCATTAGCCTCCTCGCACTCTCTTACACTTCTTGCGATTGAAGCCGGCGTAGCCATATCAAGAATAGCCTTTGCAACTATCTCATCAATATCACCCTGTTCTGCAACTGCCTTATCCTCAGATAAACCGTTTCTCATTCCTGCATCTATCCTCTGGCTGTAGTAATTCAAAACTCCCTGAGTTGGAGTTACATTTGATTCAAGTAACCTCAGCTTCAAAAGCTGTAAAAATTCACCTTTACTCATAATCTTTCTCCTTCATTTTCTCTTTTATACCTGTCGAAATGTGTCATATTTTCAAAAGCTTTACTCACGTGATTTTCTTTGTTGAAGCTAATATATATAATAATTTTACTAAGGTCAATGGATTTAATTGACCCTTAATTAAGATTAATCTGATTTTAATCTTTGCCCCGTCAGGCTCCTCCAGGAGCCTGATGGGGCGCAGGCCGCTCTGCGGCTTTTCTTTGCCCTAGAGTGGGCACCTCCAAACTAAAAAATGCCAACCACACGGTTGGCATTTTCATCCTAATTCTTCTTTTCCTTCCTTTTAACAAAGTAAGGACATTCGTCATTATTTATAACCTCGCTGGGCTTTTCACATAATAAGCTGCAGGCGAGAAAGCCCTCCTCTGGAAGGTCGTACTTGCATTTCTCGCACACTCTTCCTTCACTGGTTACAAATGTAAAAACTGGCTGTTCATCTAAACTACTCATGGCATTCTCCTTTTAGCATAGGTTTTAAGTCTCCAATTTTAAGCACTTACATACATATATCTCTTGTAAATACTCTTTTTCATCTTGGAGTCTATAACCGTCTTGACAATCTTCTTGGCTGTTGCATTTACCACTGCGAGGGATACCTCACTGTTTGCCGGGTATTCCTTTACAAGTGACTTAAGCGAGGCCAGCATAAGATATAGCATTGCATATGCATTCTTACAGCTTTTTGAAACGTACATATACTCAACTGTGATATAGCCATTTTCCTGCCCCATAAGAAGGCACGCCTGTATCTCCTTATCCTTCACGTAGCAGAAGCTGTGCTCATCCAAAACATCGTCACTGATAAAATCTCTGTACATCTCTGTCTGCTCAAGCTTTTTGGAAAATGCCACCGCAGACCTTGCAGAGACCTCCGACAGTCTCTGAATCTCCTTTGGCATCTTCTTTCCTGAAAGCCTTTTCCAGATTGCAGACTCTGCTGCCTGCTTTAATGTAAACTGATAGTTTGGAAGCTCATCTATGAGCATAAACTCATTTTCACTTAAGAAGCTTGAGTAACCCTGAAGGTCCTCCTCCTCGCCAAATACCTGTGTGTAAATGGTTGTAATATTGTTATCCTTAAGCAGCTTTTCTGCGTATTCTAAAAGCCCTGTTCCAACACCCTTTCTCTGGTACTTTGGGCTTATTACTATTGATTCTATGGTAACCCTTCCCTTGCCCTTTATGGACATAGCAAGTACTCCCACGCATTTTTCGCCGTCAATCGCTGCCAGACAAACCGTGGATGCCTCATTTATAATAGCTATTGCGTCTTCAGTGAGAAATGACTCAAGGTAGTCAGCATCCTTTGAAATTATCGCATATTTCATATAAACATCTCCCTATTATTTTAACAATCTTCACCCTTCAGGTTGCCTCACGCCTGGTCCTTTTTTCTCTTAACCTTCATTGCAGCAGGTCTGTCACCAATTCTCTTATACTCAAACTCTTTATCAATAAATGCAGTACCGATAGGGTTTGCATCTACAGTTTCCATATATACCACAAAGTTTGGGGCTCCTGCAGAATTCTCAGTACATTCTACCTTAAGCACCTTAAACATTGTTCCTGCCTGAAGAAGTACCTCCTCCTCGCTCTGGAATCTGCTGCAATCCATTATGTCAACTGCCTTAGTTCCCTTGTGGGCCAGGATTTTCAGGGTTACAGGACACTGGCTGTGATTGTCTGTTCCCTCCATTTTTCTGGAGGTACTAAGAAATGCCAAATCCGTAACTACAAGGTTTTTCTTGTTTACATCTGCAAGCACTCTTTCTCTTGATTCCTTATCCTCCAAATCCTGGGTATCATAGTAGGAAGCCATTCGTCTCTGAAACTGCTTTGTAGCCTCTTCAAAATGCTTCGCATTTCCAGATTCTATAGCTGCCTCAAGGTCTGCCTTTGCCGCCTTCATAGCCATGGCTGTTTCATTGTAGGATAAAAGGGATTTTAAGGCATCTATTGTGATACTTCTAACTAAAACTGTATCCTTCTTAAGCTCTGTTTTATCGATAGCCTCAGCCAAAACCTTAGTCTGTCTTATGGTTTCCTCAGCATCTGGAAGCAGGTCACCACTGCCCCCGTCATAATAGGTATATGCTGCGGCAGTTGGCATTTCCTTAAGCATAGCCCTGTCAACCTCAGCTGGACCAATCTTTCTTGCTCTTAAGGCCCAGTTTATTTCCGAATATGTTACGGGATCCTCTGAAAAAAGCTCCTTGTCTGATGAGTAAAGCTGAGCTGCTCTCACCTCATCTTTATGCAATTTTCTTATGCTTGGAATACCACTCTGTTTCCTCTTCTTGGCCTTCTCACACATGGAATCGATGAGTGCTACTGTGCTAGTTACATGCTCAGCTCTCTGCCTTTCTCTATCCACCGGTGTACTTGGTTTCATCTTCTCTTCAAGCTTTTTCTGCTTCTTTAACTCCTTCTTTTCGTGGAAGGACATGCTCTTCTTGGCCTTAATGTCAGCCTTTTCCTCCTCGCAATCCTTTGGTGCGGATATCGTCTTAGCAGACAGATTAAGCAGGACTGGATCAGCTGTCGCAGTTGATGAAGCCTCCTCTTCCTCAAGCTCTTCTACTTCAATTTCCTCTTCGAGCTCTTCTACTTCAATTTCTTCTTCAATTTCTTCTTCGATTTCTTCTTTGAACTCTTCTTCACTTAGTTCGTCCTCTTCCTCATCGAATATCTCTTTGATGAGTCCGTCTTCTTCCTCCTCAAGCATCTCCTCTGTCAGAGTGTCGCTCTCGTCATCTCCATCATAACCATCATCCTCTTCCTCTTCTTCCTTCATTGTCGGTTCCGGGATTAATGGAGCTTCCTCCTCATCCTTCATCGTTGGTTCCGGGATTAATGGTACTTCCTCCTCATCCTTCATCGTTGGTTCCGGGATAAATGGTACCTCATCATCATTCTTTATTATTGGTTCTGGGATTAATGGAGCTTCATCTTCCTTCTTTCTAGGTTCCAGAATATATGTAACTTCCTTCAGTTCTGATGTGTCAATGCCCTGAATCTCAAGTATGTTCTTTAGCTGTGCAAAGGTCATTGTTTCTGGTATCTCAACCTTTTTATCATTTACAATAGGTGCTTCGTGACTAGCCCAATACTGTGGATTCATAGTATCATACTGTGGGTCTGGAACTAAACTGTTATAAGTTATCGAACCTGCTTGTGTCTCTATATGCTTTTTTTGCTGTAAACCATCTTCATGTCCACACATTATTACCTCCCTTAGTGATGCTCTCACTAATTCATCATAAGCTCTAATTCCTTCTCATC
>DCHE01000047.1 GCA_002314775.1 Lachnospiraceae bacterium UBA1760 | reverse complement strand
CGTTGTTGAAGATCTCGTTCTCTTCGAAGTTGGTAAGGTTACGCTGAGAGATCGACATATAGCTCCAGGCCACGTAGGTAGGTTCTATGAGGCGATAAGAGATATATTCGTCTATCGGTTCCTCTGCCACCTTGATCTCAAAAGGCTTGAATGCAGTCCACTGCTCCTTTTCCTTGCACCAGACCTCCACCTTCAGGCTCTGACCAACTGATGCTTTGAGCATAGACTTCCATTCCTTTTCTGGAATCTGCACCTTACCGTCCTCTCCATAGGTCTGTTGCTGCCCATCTACGGTAGTGAAGCGTGCCACACACTCGGTGCAGTCATCATAAGTGGGCATAAAGTTGAGTGGAGCAATGTTGCAAGGGATGGTGACATTGCAATAGTCAGGATAGATGGCAGGAAGACAATCCGATTCTTCGCACAAACTTGGCACATCGGGATGATGTGTGCAGGAAGACAGCAGCAGCAAAGCTACAGACAATATCTGAATATAAATACTAATACGCATGATAAGCTAGATTTATTCTTGTTTTATTCAATAGACTCTTCTGCTGAAGATGTTGTAATACCAATAGGTATCTCCAAACTCCGGCTTCATTTCTTTGCTAACCTGTTCTTTGCTCATGCCAGACTGCACCAGATCTCCCAAGGTTTCCCAGAATGCATTGTAACGATTGAATATCTCCTCAGAAACGGGAGCTATCATTCGTTTCTGCTCGGGAGCTTTATCCATATAAAGAATATAACCCTCGATAGCATGCACAGGGAACTCTTCATCACGATGCGTCTTGACAAATTTACGTAACGATGCCCAGAAGGCTTTCGAATCACGGCGAATCAGAGAATAAAGTAAAGCTTGTTCTGAAGCCAGTTTGCTATCAGATTCATACCATTGGCTAATACTGTTGACGAGATATCCATCACTGTTCTCAACACCGGTTATCTCATCCTTGAAAGCTTCATGCAAATCCAGAATCTTTTCTGAAACCGGGGCCGGCTGCCAATCGGCATAAAAAGGAAGATTATGCAGCACAGACAAGTAACGATTAGCCAAATTCTCCTCCCCATTGGCCATAGCACAGCGGGCAAGCATCTTTAAATAATAGGGAGAGAATCCACCCTGAACTGCACTTTCGAAGCTTAGGCGGAAGCCCTCATTCAGCATGCCATAGTTATAATAGGCAACAGGAGCCGCAATTTCGAGGAAACTGGCATGAAGGGAGTCGGGATTGTATGCTGGATAGCTGACATTTCCCAATTTGAACGATCTATTAAGCAAGTCTCCCTCATACATTAAAGCAATATTCTTCAGGATAACCATCGAGCCGGTCGGTTCGTCGGCCTTTTCTGCTATAGTCAGCACATCGGCCCAACGATCCTCAGAAGCTGCATGAGCCATACACATCTCTTCGGTATAGTGCGTATTCTGGAACATTAACACCCAAGTAAAGACAATACCTGCCAAGGAGCTCATCACAGGCACGAACCATCTGTTGAGATAGCGGTGGCACAATGGAATAAGCAAAGAAACAGCGCCCAACACCCAGAATGGAGTAGTGAGATGGTCTGTCTTGTCGCTGGCTGTAACAAATCTTGGCAACCCCGCCAGCATAACCTGGTCCAGATTCAGATGAGAATAGAGAACCGCATGCCAGATATTAGCAGTAAAAATAAGCAGTATCACTCCTGCCAGTTCGCGCCAAGTTGGTTTTTCGGTTAATATAAGACAAAGTATGAAAAGCAGTGAAAACCATCCAAACAGCGGATAAAGACATGCGCCTACCAGATACCAGCAAAGGTGCCAGTTGCGTGGTGTGCAACGCGCTGCCCACAAGAGCAAAAGCATAATGAGGTAGGTTAACGACTGAGAGAACCAATAACCGCGTATGGTTGAGATGTAGATCCAATAGCCAAGATCGACAACCGATGTAAGAAGGCAGGCAATGGGTAAGATCATCAAAGCCGAAGCCATTCCTTCTAACCGGAAGGCTTTCTTACCTACAAAGAATATCAAAACCCAAATGGTAGCAAGAACCACAGTTCCAAATGCAGGATAATAAAATAACTGAGTCAGCCAAGCACCAACATACTGCATCACGCCAAAGGGATATGACAGAAGATGATAAAGAAATGTTGTGCCTGGCAGGAATTCAGAACGTTCATGCGCGGTATAAAACACTTCTTGATTCTGATAAAATAAATAGGTAGCAAATGCCACGAAAGTTATCAGACTTACGTAGAGGAATGTTTTGGAAGATTTGTTATTATTGATCTCTTTCATAGTAATGTGAACTGACAAGTCAATTTTCTAATTATATTGGCGCAAATTTACACTAATTTTATAACTTATGCAAATTTTCTGATAAATTGTTGTAATATTCATACAAAAAGAACATCAGACACGATAAATAAGTGTTGACAGAATAAAAAAAAGGCTGGCTCAAAACTGAGCCAGCCAATTGTTATATACTGTAAGGAAGTATTATTCCTCGTAGTAAACAGAGTTAACGGTCATAGAACCAGAAGTAACCATAAGGTCAAGGTCCTTACCAGAACCACCGTTACCGCGTGCGCAGTCCTTAGCGATTTCCTCGGTAAGTGGGAGCTCCCAAAGACCATTGGTCCAGGTTACATCATTGCCACCGTCATAACGAGCAGACCACCAACCATTCATGATACGGCCTGAGCAGTCAGCTGCATCAGTGATATCGAAGATGAGGGTCTTGAAGCCCCAATATACCTCATCAGAGAGGAATGGGAGATACTTGCCTTCGTTGTCGCTGAAACGCATAGCAGCAGCATCCCATGCACCTGGAGAGAATGATGGCTGAGCCGAAGGATCCTCACCATAAATCCAGAATTTGTCAAGAGGATTTGTAATTTCAGTTACATTTACAGTATAGACATTCTCAAGCAAGGTGCCATCTGCACAGAGAGCTTTCAAAATAATCTCCTGGTTGTCACCTTTCTTAAGCTTCTTCCATGCATAGTTGTTGGTAAATGTCTTGCCAACAATGGTCCAAGATGCATTAACAGGAGCTTTGGTCTCGCAAGTAACTTCATTGCCTACAAGCGTAACAGTCGACTTTGCAACGAGCTCTTCGAGAGTGATGTGTCCGCCATTGCTGATATCCTCCTGTTCAGATTCGCAAGATGCGAGAGCACAAGCTGCAGCAAGGAAAAGAAATATCTTTTTCATTTTGAATTCCAATTATTAAAATTAATTATAGAGATCCACATACAGAGTCTCTGGATCTGCTGCATCCCAACCTGGGTTCTGGATAAGGTTACCATTCATCAAGGTAATCTGTGACTGTGGCTTAGCCAAGAAACCATTGGTAGCTGCATAACGCTTAGCCCAAGAGCAAGTCATGTG
>DCHE01000005.1:1879-7952 GCA_002314775.1 Lachnospiraceae bacterium UBA1760 | reverse complement strand
AAAGATGCTTGTTGATGGTGCTGAAGTATCAGGTAACATCATTCCATACGTTGAAGGTAAGACAGAAGTCAGCGTAGAAATTACTCTAGGTTAATTCTATTTTTCGTATCCTTTATAAACTTGAAACACGGAAAGGCAGAGGCGAGTGTCCTCTGTCTTTCTATTTTTTTAACTAAATAAAGCGCATACCAGAATAATTCCCGAAAGAGCCTAGCAAAAAAACGCTTTTCTGGATATAAATAAATGTATAATATTATAGTATTATGGTATAATTATTTAGAAATATTAAATCGATGGGATTTCGAGATATGGCAATAGAGGATGAAATAAAAATTGAACAGAGTAAGCTAAAGAATATGGACAGGCAGCACAAGCTCAATTATATCTGGACATATTATAAGTTCTGGATTATTGGTGGACTCCTGGTTATTCTTGCAGTTCTTTCAATTGCCAAATCAATAATTGCAAACAGCAAGCCTATTTATCTGGAAGCGATATTTATTAACTCTGAGCTTGGGGTTACCTATGACAGTGATCTGTTTTCGGCTGATTTTGCGAAAGCAGCTGAAATAAATGAGAAAAAATACAGGATGATGTTTGATTATTCAAGCAATATTTCAAATGACTATTCTGATCAGACGGCCTATGCCAACCAGATTAAGCTTATTTCAAGATATTCTGCGGAAGAAGTTGATGTGTGTGCTGGGCCTGAATCTATTATGACAGGTGTTGCGGATGTGGGCGGATATGCTAATCTTGAGGAGGTCCTGCCTGAGGCACTCATACAGAAGATTAATGAGAAGGGATATGAATTCTTCTATTATACTGGAAAGAAATATGGCGACGATATTGATAAAAACAGTGAGGAAGAGTATAGCGAGGGGGAACCATACATAGGAGGTATTTATTTAGACAAAAGTTCTAAGATTTTTGATGAATTTAACATATACAGCAGGGAAAATAATGGGGCTGAAAGCGGTGACAGGATTGTTCTGACGATTGCAAGTAATACACCGGAGCTTGAGCATGCCATAGAGTTTGTGGAATATGTGATTGAAGATTGACATCAAGAATAATAAATGATAAATTATCTTCTAGGTAGAGGTTGCGCCTCTTATCAGTACTGTGTCTGATGCGGTCCGAGCAGACGAGGACATGGGAAAGGGATGGGCGCCGAAAGGCCGGAAATGGACGAGCCGGAACTTGGGCATACACTTAAGAGGTGTATGACTGTCATCCGATAGTTAATCGTACGAAGAGCTACTGAATTTTCAGCAAATAATAGGTCGATTATCTTAAACGGATGGGGGGCTATCTAAGAAGTCGAATACTATTACGATTTTTTAGGGCCGCCTCGAAAGAGAGTGGGCTTTTTTATTTTTGAGTGATACCTGAATTAATATATGGACGTGGAAATAGCCAGAATGAAGCGCACAGGTATCGCGGTGTAATCAGAAGGAGGAAATTATGGCGATTTTTAAAGGCGCAGGTGTAGCAATTACAACACCATTTTTTGCAAACGGAGAAGTAGATTATGATACATTCAGAGATCAGATCGAATACCAGATTGCAAATGGTACAGATGCAATTATTGTTTGCGGTACTACAGGTGAGGCTTCATGTCTTTCACATGAGGAGCATCTTGAGTGCATCAAGTTCTGTTGTGAAGTGGTTAACAAGAGAATCCCTGTTATTGCAGGAACAGGTTCTAACTGTACAGAGACTGCGATCTATCTTTCAACAGAAGCAGAAAAGTATGGAGTAGATGGACTTTTAGTTGTAACTCCTTACTACAACAAAGCTACACAGAAGGGTCTTATAGAGCATTACACAATGGTTGCTAATTCAGTAAAGGTTCCAATCATTATGTACAATGTTGCATCAAGAACAGGTTGTAACATCCAGCCAGAAACAGCTGCTAAACTTTGCAAGACAGTTCCTAATATCGTAGGTATTAAGGAAGCTTCAGGTAATATTTCACAGGTTGCAAAGGTTGCACTTCTCTGTGGCGATGATATTGATATTTACTCAGGAAATGATGATCAGATTATTCCTATTATGTCACTTGGTGGAATCGGCGTTATCTCAGTTCTTTCAAATGTAGCTCCACAGAAGACACATGATATCTGCCAGGCATTCTTTGATGGCGATACGAAGAAGGCAGCTAGGCTTCAGCTTGAAGCTATTCCTCTTATTGATGCTTTATTCTGCGAGGTTAATCCTATTCCTGTTAAGAAGGCTGTTGAACTTCAGGGAAGAGATACTGGTGTATTAAGACGTCCTCTTACAGAGATGGAGCCACAGAATGCAGACAGACTTAAGAAGGCTATGGAGGAGTACGGAGTACTTTAATCGGTAGCTGGGTATAAGTCGAGAAATTCTGGGCGTTTATGGTCGGAGGATATAAAATGGTTAAAATGATTATGCACGGCTGTAATGGCCGTATGGGTCAGATGATTACAGGAATTGTAGAGAAGGACCCTGAAATAGAGATAGTTGCAGGCGTTGATATCTATGATAAGCAGCTTAATGATTATCCTGTTTTCAAATCTCTTGCAGATGTGAATGTTGAAGCAGATGTAGTTGTTGATTTTGGCGCTGTTGCAGCAATTGATGGTATGCTTGAGTGGTGTGAAAAGACTAAGACTCCTTGTGTTGTATGCACAACAGGTCTTTCTGAAGAGCAGGTTGCTGCAGTTAAGAAGACTTCAGAGTCAGTTGCTATGCTTCGTTCAGCTAATATGTCACTGGGAATCAATACTCTTATCAAGCTCCTTAAGGATGCAGCTAATGTATTTGCTCCTGCAGGCTTTGATATCGAGGTTGTTGAGAAGCATCACAGAATGAAACTTGATGCACCATCAGGAACTGCTCTTGCGCTTGCTGATTCAATCAATGAAGCAAGAGACAATGAATATACATATGTTTATGACAGAAGCACACGCAGACAGAAGAGAGACGATAAGGAAATCGGAATCTCAGCTGTAAGAGGTGGTACTATTGTTGGAGATCATGACGTAATATTTGCCGGCGAAGATGAAGTGATTACTTTCTCACATACTGCATATTCAAGAGCGGTATTTGGAAAGGGTGCTATTCAGGCAGCTAAGTTCCTTTATGATAAGGAACCTGGTCTTTACACAATGGCTGATGTTGTTGGTTGATTAATAAATCTGTGATTTAGTAATAAATTGGGCCGAGAGTCTATGAATGAAGATTCTCGGCTCAATTTATAAGCACTGATTACTTCGGATAGATAGGGTACTTTTATATCTATCCGTATGCTTCGTTCAAGAATGTCATATGCATATAATCCCAATGCAAAATTCATATATATATTGTATAATCAAAACTGAGTGGTGTCGAAAAGAGGTATTGTTCGATAAAAAGCATCACTAAGGAGAAAAAATGAGACAGATAGATGAAAACGAATTAAGATTTTTAAGACTTTTAAGAGAAAAGTATCCTACAATTGCTTCAGCTTCAACAGAGATTATCAATCTGCAGTCGATCCTTAACCTGCCTAAGGCAACAGAGCATTTCATGACGGACATTCATGGTGAGTATGAACAGTTTATTCATGTGTTAAATAATGGTTCTGGTTCAATTCGCAGAAAGATTGATGAGGAATTTGGAAATACATTGTCAGAAAAGGACAAGAAATCCCTTGCAACACTTATTTATTATCCGGAGGAAAAGCTGGATATTATCATGGCAGAGGAAGATAACATTAACGACTGGTATAAGATTACTCTTCACCGCCTTGTGCAGATTACTAAGAGAGTTGCGTCCAAATACACTAGATCCAAGGTTAGAAAAGCTCTTCCTAAGGACTTTGCCTATGTTATAGAGGAACTGATAACAGAGAAGGAAGAGGTTCAGAACAAGGAAGCATATTATAACGAGATTATCCACACCATTATAAGAATTGACAGAGCACCTGAATTTATCATTGCCCTTTCAGACCTTATAAGAGTGCTTGTAATCGACCATCTCCACATTATTGGAGACATTTTCGACAGAGGTCCAGGTCCTCATATCGTACTTGATAAGCTTAAGGATTACCATTCACTTGACGTTCAGTGGGGCAACCATGATGTAGTATGGATGGGTGCGGCAGCAGGATCCCTTCCATGCATTGCAACAGTAATCAGAGTTGCAGCCAGATACGGAAATCTAGACACTATTGAGGAAGGCTACGGCATCAACCTCATTCCTCTTGCAACCTTCGCAATGGAAACATATAAGGATACAGACTGCGAAGTTTTCAAGCTTAAGTCAAGTAAGGAATATGACCCTAAGGACTACATGCTTGAGATGAGAATGCATAAGGCTATTGCCATTATCCAGTTCAAGCTTGAGGGACAGCTGATTAAGAGAAATCCTGAGTTTATGATGGACGATAGACTTTTACTTGATAAGATTGATTATCAAAATAAGACAGTCACAATTGGCGGCAAGTCCTACCCTATGAAGGATACAGATTTCCCTACCATAGATAAAGATGATCCATACGCTCTTTCAAAGGAAGAGACCCAGGTTATGGATAAAATCAGACATGCCTTCAGACATTCCCAGAGTCTTCAGGAACATATCAGATTTCTCTACACCAAGGGAAGCATGTACAAGATTTACAATTCAAATCTTCTCTATCATGGATGCGTGCCACTTGATGAAAACGGTGATTTCAAGAAGGTTACTATTTTTGGCAATGAATACAGTGGTAAAGCACTCTATGATGTATTAGAGCATTATGCTAGAAAGGGCTACTATTCCAGAAATGCCGAGAACAAGCAGCGAGGCATGGATATACTATATTACATATGGGCTAATGCCAACTCGCCTGTTTTTGGCAAGGATAAGATGGCAACCTTTGAGGCTTATTTTGTCGAAGACAAGGATGTTAAGAAGGAGAAGAAAAACAAGTATTACGAGCTTTTAGATGATGAAGCAACTGTAGATAATATTATGAAGGAATTCGGACTTGATCCGAGATTCTCACACATTATTAACGGCCATGTTCCTGTTGAGCAGAAGAATGGTGAGAACCCGGTCAAGTGTGGTGGTAAGCTTATGATTATTGACGGCGGATTCTCCAAGGCCTACCAGGGTAAGACCGGTATTGCAGGATATACTCTTGTATACAGCTCCCACGGTATGAGAATTGCAGCCCATACACCATTCGAATCCAAGGAAGAGGCAATCAAGAATGAGACGGATGTATTCTCTGATAACATTCTTGTAGAAACACCTAACTTTAGACTGCGAGTAGCAGATACAGATACAGGAAGCGATATCCGTGATAATATTGCTCAGCTTGAGGACCTGCTGCAGGCATACAGAGACGGAACGCTCAGTGAGAAACAGCTATGAAATTCAGACCATGTATAGATATTCATAATGGCAAGGTTGTCCAGATTGTCGGCTCATCATTACGTGATGAGGGAGATAAGGCGACAGCGAACTTTATTTCTGATAAGGACAGTGCAGATTATGCAAAGCTTTACAGAGAAAAAGGGCTTGATGGCGGCCATATAATCGTGCTTAACGGGAAGGATTCAGAGTATTACGAAGCAACAAAGGCTGAAGCCTTTAGGGCGCTTAAGGAATTTCCGGGAGGAATGCAGATAGGCGGTGGAATTACTGCTGATAATGCAAAAGACTATATTGAGGCCGGGGCAAGCCATGTTATCGTTACAAGCTATGTTTTCAGAGATGGTGATATATGCTACAATAATTTGAGAAGACTTGTTAATGCAGTTGGAAAAGAGCATATTGTGCTTGATGTCAGCTGTAGAATCAGGGATGGCAAGTATTATGTCGTAACTGACCGCTGGCAGGTTTTCAGCAATGTAGTATTTGATGCAAATCTACTTAAAGAACTGTCTGAGTACTGTGACGAATTCCTTGTTCATGCAGTTGATGCGGAGGGCAAGAAGGCCGGTATTAACGGTGATATTGCTGCAGTTCTTAAAGAAAGCCCAGTGCCTGTAACATATGCCGGTGGGATTTCTGCCTATGAGGACATAGACAGAATCAGGCAGGCTGGTAATGGCAAAATAGATTTTACGAT
>DCHE01000005.1:0-1802 GCA_002314775.1 Lachnospiraceae bacterium UBA1760 | reverse complement strand
ACAATAATGATTGTTGATGATAACGAAACTGAATTATCGATTGCACAGAAGACGCTTCAGGAAGACTACAATGTCATACCCATGAATAATGCCAAGACAGCACTTTCCAGACTGAATAAGGCAGCACCACCAGATTTGATTCTTCTTGATGTGGCAATGCCAAATATCAGTGGATTCGATATGATTGCGCGAATCAAGGCATCTGATAAGACTAAGGATATTCCTGTATTGTTCCTTTCTGCAGATACAGAGAATTCAACAGAGCTTGAGGCTTATAAGCTTGGTGCGGTTGATTTTATCCGTAAGCCGGTAGTTGCGGGGCTCTTAAGAAAGAGAGTTTCAATTCAGACTGATATTCTTGATTATAAGAGTTCAATTGCCAAGGAAACAGAGGGACTTCAGCAGACAGCTAATTTCTATGCCCAGAATGCAACTCGTCTTGAATACTTCATTATAGGTATTATCAATGACCTGATGGCTGAGAAGGATAAATACACAGGCTTACATGTTGAAGGTGTATCCAAGTATTTTGGAATCCTTCTTAAGGAAATGCTTATGTCAGGTATCAATTATGGAATTGATATGGCTGATTTTGAATTAATTACACTCTCATCAAGACTTCATGATATGGGTAAAATAGGCGTTCCTGATAGTGTACTTCGTAAAGAAGGAAAGTTCACGGATGAGGAATTCCTGCAGATGAAGATGCATACAGTACTTGCATCCAATGCAATACAGAAATATGCATACCTTCTTCCTAATTCCAAGTTCCTTACATACTCATATCAGATGGCAAGATATCATCATGAGAGATATGATGGAATGGGATATCCGGATGGACTTGCTGGGATGAATATTCCTATCCTTGCTAGAATTCTGGCGGTTGCTGATGTATATGAAGCGTTGACAGCTGAGAGATCTTATAAGCAGGCAATGACCCACGAGCAGGCCTATAACATAATTACTAAGGGGGCAGGAGTTCAGTTTGACCCACAGGTTGTGGCTGCTTTCCAGAGAGTGCATGAGGATATTGCTCAGGCATCTGTACAGCTTAAGATGGTGGCTGCACAGAGAATGCTTATGCAGCAGGCTCCACGCTAATAAGCTTGGAATCAGTAAATATTGTACTAAAAGCCGCATAGAATTTTGTTTACATTTAATATTACGTGTGATATTATGTGGCGGTGAGGGATTTTTCCTCACGTGATTTATTATATGGAGGTACTACAATGAAAGGTACAGTAAAGTGGTTTAATAACCAGAAGGGTTACGGTTTCATTTCTGACGAGTCAGGTAATGATGTATTCGTACACTACTCAGGTCTTAACATGGAAGGCTTCAAGTCACTTGAAGAGGGCGCTGCAGTAGAGTTCGACGTAGTTCAGGGCGAAAAGGGACCTCAGGCTACAAACGTAACTAAGCTCTAATCAAAACTGATGTGCCTTTTTTCTAATATTATTTGAGATTAACTATCTAGATTTTGTTAGATAATAAGCTATTAAGTATGATTGAAGAAGAGACGGGAATTGTTTCCTGTCTCTTTTTTTACATAATAAGTTTACATATTATTGCAACAATAATTATTTTAATGTAAAATACATTCTGTATAGTTATGTAAATATAACTTAGAAGGAGATGTTTTCGCTACTGTAGGTGGATGTTAAAAATTGACTTTAAATAATAAATACGGGCAGGACTGTGTCCGCGGAATGGATGAAATATGGAAAAGGAAAAAGAAAAGACAGATGAGGCGATAACCGGGCAGAAGGCTGAGGACTTCATGCCTAAGAAGGAAAAGCCAA
>DCHE01000010.1 GCA_002314775.1 Lachnospiraceae bacterium UBA1760 | reverse complement strand
GCCCCGGTCTGCAACACCGTCATCGCCGGTTCAAATCCGGCTCGCGCCTCTCTAAGATAAGATCTGAAGATATTCTTCGGATCTTTTTTTACGCGTATCCTAAAGTGATTGCACATCCTGGCTACCTCATGTCCCCTTACGTGCGAGCACGACGTGTACATGAGTAACTAGGATGTATTAAAAAATATACCCAATAAGGTATAAAATCAACAATATGATAAAAAATACACCCTTTAAGGTATAAATATTAAGATAATACTTGAAAATACACCCTAAAGGGTATATTTTTTTATTATGAATATTATCGGAGAATATATAAAAAAGGAACGAAAGAAAATAGGATTAACACAGGAAGAGTTTGCATTAAGGTCTGGATTAGGACTACGTTTTGTCAGAGAACTTGAACAGGGTAAGGAGACTGTTCGTATGGACAAAGTAAATCAAGCACTTTCTATGTTTGGTATGGTTGCTGTGCCAGGGAAGAAAGAATAAAGATTCTTGTATAAATTTCTTGTTACGCATTTTTACGAAAACATGCATCTTGTATCTAAAATAATGTATGTTGTATATTATTTGTGGAAAACAGTTTAATTAATGTTATAGAATTGACCATGAAAATGGAGTGAAAGGATGATAGTATGAAAAAATTTGGTAAGAGGATAGTAACAGCCTTAATCTGTACTTCCCTTATGCTTAGTGGGTGCGGAGCTTCTGCTAATAATGGCACAGAAAACTCTAATGTAAATGAAAATAATCAATCAACAGCTGTAGCTCAGTCAGAAGAAGGATTAAAATATCAGAAATATGCAGGTATGACTGTTGAGGAGATTGTAAATAGCTTAACCCTAGAGCAAAAGGCAGCTCAGATGGTTCAGCCAGCTATATATAATGTTACGGAAGGTCAGATGCAGGATAACTGTTATGGAAGCATTTTATCGAAGACTGAGAGCTTTGAATATAGTAAGTGGCAGGAGACAGTTGATGGTTATCAGGAATCTGCTATAAGTTCTGACGCGGGAATTCCATATATCTACGGTCAGGATGATGTACACGGAGTAAACTACTGCTCAGGTGCAGTAATTTATCCTCACAATATTGGTGTAGGTGCTGCAAATGATCCTGAGCTTTTATATCAGATTGGACTTGCTACAGCAGATGAAGCTAAGCTTTGTCATATGATGTGGAACTTTGCACCATGTCTTGCTCAGTCTGAGGACCCAAGATGGGGAAGAACCTACGAGTCCTACGGCTCAGACCTTGAGATGATTAAAAAGCTTGGAGTGTCCTACACTAAGGGACTTATCGATGGAGGAGTTGTAGCCTGTGCGAAGCATTTCTTCGGAGATGGAAATGTCGAGTATGGAACAGGTGAAAACTCAGATAGCTACAGACTTATTGACAGAGGTGACTCAACCTTAACTGATGAGGAAATATCAAAGCTTCTTGAGGTTTATAAGGCAGAGATAGATGCAGGAGTTCAGACTATTATGATTTCCCATTCATCTCTCAATGGTCTTAAGATGCATGAAAATGAAAAATACATTCAGTACTTAAAAAATGAGATGGGCTTTACCGGATTTATAGTTAGTGACTGGAATTCAGTTCAGAATACTTCACCAACAAGCTATTATGACCAGATAGTAACGAGTGTTAATGCTGGAATAGATATGCTTATGGAGGTAGACACCTATGACGCTGCGATGGATACGATAATAAGAGCAGTGAAAAGTGGTGATATTTCTGAAGAAAGAGTAAATGATGCTGTTTCAAGAATCATCAAGGTAAAGAAGGATATTGGACTTTTTGATGATCCATTGCTTGAAAAGATGGAGACAAAGGAAAAAGAAACTGGTTCAAAAGCCTACAGAGAGCTTGCTGAAAAAATGGTTGAGGAAAGCTTAGTTCTTGTAAAGAATGATAACAACCTTCTTCCACTTAAGGAGGGAATGAAGATATATGTTACAGGACCAGCTGCAGATGACCACAAGGCTCAGTGCGGTGGATGGACAATAGACTGGAATGAGAGTTATCTTAATAGAATTCCTGGAGTTACATCAATATTAGATGGTCTGAATAGTGTTGGAAAGAATCATAACATTACCTTCGTTACTGATCCAAATGAGGCAGCAGACTGTGATGCGGTTATATTAGTTGTAGGAGAAAGGTCCTATGCAGAGTGGTACGGAGATACAGAGGATTTAGAGCTTTGCGGAACAGCAGGACTATCTGGCAATAGTTCAGCAATTGATAAGGTAAAGGCTTTGAATAAGCCAACAATAACTCTGATTGTTGCAGGTAGAAATGTAATTATCGACGACTATTATGAGGACTGGGATTCAATAGTTATGTGCTATCTCCCAGGCTCAGAGGGACAGGGAGTAGCTAAGGTTCTCTGCAAGGATGCAGAATTTTCAGGAAAGCTTCCTAGCCCATGGTACAACTCAGTAAGTCAGATTGGAACTGGTGAGTCGTGGCTTCCAGTTGGCTACGGTCTTACATATTAGTAGTTAGAAATAGCAAGCAAAGAGCGAAGCATTTGGCGAGTATTAAGAGGAGCATATATTGGAGAGATATATACATAATAAGATAGAAGAATATATAGCTGAGGGATTTTCTCCATGGCATATGCCAGGTCATAAGAGAAGGGAAGAACTAAACCCTGCTTTCAGAAGAGATTTCACTGAGGTTAAGGGCTTAGATGATTACCATCATCCGGAGGAAATGATAAAGGCCTCAATGGAGGCAGCAGCCAGGGTGTACGATACCTATAAAAGCTACTACCTCATAAATGGCTCAACCTCAGGAATCCTTGCAGCAATGCACGCAGCGGTTTCTGAGAGAAGGAATAACCCTGTCTATAAAGAGAGAGATAAGGAGAAGGCAATTATCATTGCCAGAAACTGTCATAAGTCAGTATTTAATGCAATGCTTCTGCTTGGAATTAAACCAATTTATATCTATCCGGATTATCTTTTCGATGGAAGGATATATGGAGGCGTTAGGGCTTATAGTATTGAGGAAGCTATAGCAAAAAATCCAATGTATGAGATTGTGGCAGCAGTTGTAACCTCACCTACCTACGAGGGAATCATTTCAGATATTGAAGGAGTAAGCAGAGTGTGCCACGATAATAATATCAGGCTCATTGTGGATGAGGCTCATGGAGCACATTTGCCATTTTGCGATAAACTAGGAAAAAGTGCACTTTACCTTGGGGCAGACATAGTGATACAGAGCCTTCATAAGACACTTAAGGCACTAACCCAGACGGCAATTGTTCATGTTGCAGATAAAAGGTTTACCGGAAGAGACAATGAAAAACTTGATATAGAGCTTAGGAAATATCTCTCAGTATTTCAGTCCTCCTCTCCATCCTATGTGCTTATGGAAGGTATAGAGGAGTGCATAGCTTACACTGATGAGAATAGAAGGATGTATGATTCCTACCTTGAGAGGCTAGATGACTTTATCAGAAGGGTGGAGGGACTTAAAAATATACATTTACTGAAGACGTGTGATGACGAAGTCCTGATAAAGGATAAATCCCGCCTGGTTTTCTTCCTGGACAAGATTACTGGAGAAAAGGCACTAGAAAGTCTCTATGAAAAGAAGCTTGCGATAGAGATGGCAGGTCCGGATTATATAGTTCTTATTTCAACTCCTATGGATGAAGAGCGAGATTTCGATTTGCTCCACGAAAAACTGAAGGAGCTTGACTATGAAATATCAGGCACTTCAGTAATAGATAATAAAAGAAATGAAGTAGATATCACAGTGGAAACAGAAAAGGGTTCTGTAAATATATTAGCTGCCGAAGGGCTAAGAATAAAGAATTATATATATGTTTACCCGCCAGGAATACCGATTGTTGCACCCTACGAGGTGATAACAAAAGAGATGATTAATGAGATTAGGATTAATTATCTAGCCGGAAAGAGTATTCATAGTTAGAATACGAATAATATATACTCAAGAAAAATCATTAAACTGCTAAAAATTATCATCTTAAATATTATTCAAAAATTAAACTAATTATTATCATAATATCATTTAAAGATTTATATTTGGGTCTTTACTAGTAAGGAAAAAAGCCTTATTCTATAAAAGATTTATACATTAATACAAATGTGTCATAAAAATGAAAAAGGAAGGGAAAGTATGAAGTTAGAAGTAAAAAATGTCAAAAAGAGCTTCGAGGGAAAAGAAGTACTTCACGGTATCAGCTTCTCAGTAGAGAGTGGCAAGGCACTTGGTTTACTTGGAAGAAACGGTGCTGGAAAGACAACAACCATAAGAACTATCATGGATGTATTCCACGCAACAAGCGGAGAGATTCTTATGGATGGTAAAAAGTTTGAGGCCTCAAAGGTTCAGATCGGTTATCTGCCAGAGGAGAGAGGTCTTTATCCAAAGAGAGTTATCTATGATCAGCTTATGTACCTTGCAAGACTTAGAGGTCTTTCTAAGAAGGATGCTGATGCTAATACAAAGAAATGGTTAAAGAGACTTGAGGTTGATGAGCATATGATGAAGAAGATGGAGACTCTCTCAAAGGGTAACCAGCAGAAGGTTCAGCTCGCAGCCACTCTTGTTGCTAATCCAGATATCGTTATATTAGATGAGCCATTTTCAGGACTTGACCCTGTAAACTCTCAGATTCTTAAGGACGTTATCACTGAGCTTATTAAAGATGGAAAGCTTGTAATCTTTTCAAGCCACCAGATGTCTTATGTTGAGGAATTCTGTGAGGACATCGTACTTGTAAATAAGGGCGAGGTTGTTCTCGAGGGAAATCTTGACGAGATCAAGGAAGAGTATGGAAAGGGCAGAAAGGTTATTGCTGCCGAGGATATGGAAATATCAGAGCTTAAGGAGATTATCGAGAATAAGATGTCTGATGTGACAGAGGTTCTTGGTACTAATAAAAAGTTTGTCATCCTCAATCCAAAGGAGGGTGTTGACCAGTGGAAGCTTATTGAGAGATTCCACAGTGAAAATATCGTAATTAAAACCTTTGGTGTATATGAGCCATCGCTCACAGAAATCTTTGTTTCAAGAGTAGGTGACGAGGAAAAGGAGGAAGAGACAAATGAATAAAATTATTACAGTTTTTAAATTCGAGATTGGAAACTATTTAAAAAATAAGAGCTTTGTTGTCTCTACAATTCTTATCGCACTTCTTTGTCTTGCACTTACATTTGCACCAAGAATAATAAAAAGTGTAAAGGGAGAGGATAAGACCTCCCAGGAAACAGGTGCAGAAGAAACAAGCTCTGAAGATATTGATACACTTGCTGTATATGACCCAAATGGCATTATGCTTGAAGAGCTTAATGAAGCATATTTTGGTAACCAGGTTAAGCTTCAGATGTGCAGCAGCGCTGATGAGGTTAAGACACTTGTAAATGATGAGAAGGCCGCAAGAGGCTTCATCATTAACAGTGAAACAGCTTTTGACTACATCATTAAAAACACCAGCTTAGCTGATGAATATTCAGGCTGCTTTGAGGGCTACCTCACACTCGCTGCAAAGACAAGGTACTGTATGGAGAATAACCTCGATTACGAAAAGTATATGGAGGTTGAGTCGATAGAGGTTGAAGCCAACGAAGTAATTCTTGGTAAGGATGGAGCAAGCAATTATGGTTACTGCTACTCCTTAGTAATTGTTGTATTTATGATTATCATTATGTATGGTACAGCTATTGCGACAGGTGTTGCAAATGAAAAGGGTAACCGTTCTATGGAAATCCTTGTAACAACTGCATCATCAACACATCTTCTTTTTGGTAAGGTATTTGCTGGTGTAGCTGCATCACTTATCCAGGTAGGCTGTATCGGAGCTGCACTCCTCGGTGGTTACCAGATAAACAAGGATTATATCGGAGGAATTGCTGCAACATTTCTTAATATTCCTTCAAATGTACTTATTACATTTATTATCTTTGGTATTGGAGGCTTCCTCTTATACATGTTCCTTTATGGAGCACTTGGAGCACTTGTATCTAAGGTTGAGGATGTTAATAAGAGCTCAGGAACAGCTCAGATGCTCATAATGATAGTTTACTTTGCAGTTCTTCTCAATATGCAGAACATCGACGGTGTTATAATGAAGGTTTGTTCATTCGTTCCATTCAGCTCATACTCAGCAATGTTCGCAAGAGTAGCCATGGGTTCAGTTGAAACCTGGGAGATAGTTGTATCAGCAGTTCTCCTCTATGCAACAGTATTTGTAGTAGGACTTATCGGTGGAAAGATCTTCAGAAGCTCAACACTTCGTTATGGTAATCCAATTAAGCTTTCTGCGGCATTAAAGAGCTTAAAAAAGAAAGAAGATTAATAGTCTTATACAAAGGATTATGAGTAATAAATACTTGTAATATAGATATAAAAATCGTAAAATAGGAGTGTATGTATATTGTATACATACACTCCTATTTTGTGTAAAAATAATGAGAAAAGCATTATGCAGAAAGTTGAGACAGGCTATGGAAATTAAGGCATACGCTAAGATAAACACAGGACTTGATATAAAGGGCATAAGACCAAATGGCTACCATGAGCTGGATATGGTTATGCAGACAGTTGGACTTTATGATGTCTTAACAATAGACAGGGTTGAAGCGGATTCTAAGCTTAATCCCTCAGACAGAGTGTTCTTATCCTCAGAAAGTGAGGAGATACCTCTTGATAAGACCAATCTAATATTTAAGGCAGCAGTTCTCCTTATGGAAAAATATGATATTAAGGATGGTGTAAGGATTAAGCTTGAGAAGAATATTCCAGTTGCCGCAGGAATGGCAGGTGGAAGCACTGACTGTGCAGCAACACTTAGAGGCATGAACGAGGTATTTGAGCTTGGACTTTCGGATAGTGAATTAATGGATATTGGAGTTACTCTTGGTGCAGACGTTCCGTACTGTATAAAGGGCGGAATTAAAAGAGCCGAGGGAATAGGTGAGCTTCTGACTGACATTTGCGATTTCCCAAGGGTTACATTTCTTATTGCGAAGCCTGATTTTCCTGTATCAACTAAAGAGGTTTACCAGGGAATTGATGAGATTTTATATGGCGAAGATAAGCATTTGCAGATTGAGAGGGATGGGATTATTCATCCAGATATAGAGGGGCTAATTGCTGCTATTAAGGACGGAGATATTGAAGGTATTTCTGCTAAGCTTGGCAATATTCTTGAGCTTTACACAATTAAGGCACACCCTGAGATAGGTGTTATTAAGGATATAATGCTAAAAAATGGAGCGAGGGCTGCACTTATGAGCGGCAGCGGTCCAACAGTGTTTGGTATATTTGATGATGAAGATAAGGCCTGGGAGGCATTAGATAAGGTTAAGGATAATGGCGGCGTAAACCAGTTATTTGTAGTGGGAGGTATAAACAATATATGAAACTAGAGCTTAGTGTAGATGAATATTTACCTCTTAGAGAGGTTGTTTTTAAAACCTTAAGACAGGCGATTATTAGAGGAGAGTTCCAGCCGGGAGAAAGGCTGATGGAGGAGACAATCGCCAAAAATCTTGGAGTAAGCAGAACACCTGTAAGAGAGGCAATTAGAATGCTTGAGCTTGAGGGGCTTGTTGTGATGATTCCAAGAAGAGGCGCGGAGGTTGCGAGGATTACAGTAAAGGACTTGAAGGATGCCCTTGAGGTCAGGATGGCACTTGAGGCACTTTCGGTAAAGCTCGCCTGTGAGAGAATTGATGACGAAGGCAAGAGAAGGCTTATGGATGCCTGCGTGAAGTTCAGGGAGGCAATCAATTCAAAGCTTGTTCCAGCTATTGTTGAATGTGATGAGAAGTTTCACGATGTTATCTTCCAAAGTACAAATAACAAGAGGCTTATCACCATTACTCAAAACTTAAGAGAGCAGGTTTACAGATACAGATTCGAGTATGTTAAGGATTTCAGCTACCATGATAATCTGATTAGAGAGCACGACCAGATTACAAGAGCGGTTTTAATGAGAGACAGTGAAACTGCAGTTCAGGTCATGGAGAGCCATATTTATAATCAGGAGCAGATAGTAATCAAAAACATTGGCTCTTACGAATAAAAATAGCGAAGCATTTTGCGAGTATTAATAAATGAACAGATTATTTCGAGGAAGGTGAGTTAATTGATAGGATTTAACAGGGTGCCTTATATTAGTAAGGCAAATGAATATATGCAGGAGGCAATTGTATCAAACAAGATTTGTGGAGACGGAAAGTATACAAAGCTCTGTAACAGCTGGATAAAGGAAAGACTTGGTTCAGCGAAGGTTATGCTTACAACCTCCTGTACACACGCAACAGAGATGGCAGCACTGCTATCTGACATCAAGGCAGGGGATGAGGTAATTATGCCATCCTACACCTTTGTTTCAACTGCGGATGCATTTGTACTTAGAGGAGCAAAGGCGGTGTTCGTGGATGTGAGACCGGACACAATGAACATAGATGAGAAGCTTATTGAAAATGCAATAACAGATAGGACCAAGGCGATAGTTCCAGTTCACTATGCAGGAGTATCCTGCGAGATGGACGAGATTATGAATATCGCAGGTAAGTACAACCTGAAGGTAATTGAGGATGCAGCTCAGGGACTTATGTCAACCTACAAGGGAAAAAGCCTTGGAAGCATCGGAGATTATGGCTGCTTCAGCTTCCATGAGACAAAGAATTACAGCATGGGCGAGGGCGGTGCTCTTGCAATAAAAGACCCATCGATGATTGAGAGGGCTGAGATAATAAGAGAGAAGGGCACAAACAGGAGCAAGTTCTACAGGGGACAGATTGATAAGTATACCTGGATTGATGCAGGCTCCTCTTATCTGCCAGCGGATTTGCTTGCAGCCTATCTTTACGCGCAGCTAGAGGTGGCAGAGGAGATCAATAATGACAGACTTGCATCATGGAATTATTACTATGAGGCACTTAAGCCACTTAGGGACAAGGGATTTATTGAGCTTCCATTTGTACCTTCCTACTGCGAGCACAATGCTCATATGTTTTACATTAAGGCTAAGGACATCGAGGAGAGAACAAAGCTTATAGAGTTCCTAAAGGAAAATGGAGCTATGGCAGTGTTCCATTATATCCCGCTTCATGGTTCACCAGCTGGAAAGAAATACGGCGAGTTCAGAGGAGAGGATAGATATACAACAAAGGAAAGTGAGAGGCTTCTAAGACTTCCTATGTATCACAAGCTTACAAAGGAAGATAAGGATACAGTTATAGATCTTATTTACAGGTTTTACAGGTAATGAGTGAAGGGGGTGTATGAATGGGCGACAGAAGCAGAGATATCGAAAAGATAAGAGAACTAAAAAGACTGAATGACAGGGAGAAAAGAGAAAAAGAGGAAAGAGAAAGAAGGAGAAACCTCGTCATTTTCTTCGGAATAATTGCAGTTTGTGTCATCTTAATCCTGGTGGTTGTTATTAACAATATTATAACAAAGGTGAAGGATAAGAAAAATGACGAGAAGGAAACAAAGACCGAGATAACAGAGGAGGTAAGTCCCGCTACCAAAAATGATGCAGAAAATACTGGTAACGAAGGGGGACAAAACGGCGGAAACTCTGGGGGAGCCGCAGTAAAGACAAGCACTGCAAATGATGGCAGTACAGTTTATCATGCAGCAAATGAGACCGGTAATACTGGAAACACCACGATAAAGCTTACATTTGTTGGAGATTGTATGATTGCTTCCATGAAGGGAAAGATGGAGAAGGGATGTCTTAACTGGTATGCAGATAATTACCCTACAAGCTATTTCTTCGAGAAGGTAATCGACTACTTCACAGCAGATGATTTTACTATTGCAAACTGTGAGAATGTATTTACAGACAATGACCTTAAGGAGAAGGAAAAGACCTATTCAAAGTATGTTTACTGGTTTAAGTCAAAGTCTAAGAATGCAGCAATACTTAAGGACAATAGTATTGAGGCAGTTACTATAGCCAACAACCACATTCAGGATTATCTTGATGAGGGTGAGAGCGATACTAAGGCTGCCCTTGATGCAGTTAACCTGCCATGGGGCAAGGACGATAAAGTAGTATATCTTGAGAAGGATGGCTTTAGAATTGCCCTTGTATGTGTACAGTTTTACAGTGCAGATGAGGCTAAGCAGACATTAAAGTATCTTGAAGCTGCGAAGGAGAACAGTGATTATCAGATTGTATATTTCCACGGAGGAACAGAAGGTGTTTACACACCGGACAGCTACAAGAAAAAGGCCTGCCATGATTACATAGATAACGGTGCAGACTTAGTTATCGGTGCACACCCACATGTTCTGCAGCCAATCGAGGAGTATAACGGAGTGACAATAGTTTACTCGCTTGGTAATTTCTGTTTTGGTGGTAACAAGGCACCTAAGAACAGAACACTTATCTACCAGTATGAGCTTACTATTGAAAATGGAGCAGTTTCTGCAAGCAGCAGCAATATGATTCCATGCTATGTATACACAGGAAGCACAAACAACTGGCAGCCAACTCCAATCACAGACGATGCTAAAAAGCAGAGAGTTTTAGATTTCATGAATGGAAAGAGAAAGGATCCTAATTAATATGAAGGGTATATTTATTACGATGGAGGGACCTGATGGTTCAGGAAAGTCCACTCAGATAGAGATGCTTAAGGAGTTCCTTGGTAAGAAGGGCTACGATACAGTAATAACAAGAGAACCTGGCGGAACAAGAATTAGTGAGAACATAAGAGGCATTATTCTCAACAAGGAATTCACCGAGATGAGTGATATGACGGAGCTTCTTCTCTACACAGCAGCCAGAGCTCAGCTTGTTCATGAGGTTATTAAGCCGGCACTTTCAAGTGGCAAGGCTGTAATCAGTGACAGATTTATTGATTCAACTGCTGTTTATCAGGGAATAGCAAGGGGACTTGGAATTGACACAGTCTATGATATAAATGCTCACGCACTTGCAGGCATTATGCCAGATGTTACATTTCACCTTGACCTTCCGGCGGAGGTTGGAATTTCAAGAAAGAAGAATCAGGCGGAGCTTGACAGGATGGAGCTTTGCACAATAGATTTTCATAAGAAGGTTGCTGAGGGTTATAGGGAGCTTGCAAGAAGGAACCCGGACAGAATAATTACTATAGATGCGACTTTACCAAAGGAAGACATCTGTGATATTATTACGAAAAAGATTGATGAGCTTTTGAAACAGGATTAGTATTTGAATACGCGGGGTGATTCATATGGATTTTAGACAAATTGTAGGACATGAGGACATAATTAAGCACTTTAAATCTAGCATAGAGATGGGCAGGATAGGCCATGCCTACATCATTTGTGGTGAGGAGAGCAGTGGAAAAAACAGCCTTGCATTTTCCTTCGCCAAGACTCTTCAGTGTGAGGAGAAGGGTATGGACCCTTGCAACAGCTGTCAGTCCTGTATCCAGGCTGATTCAGGAAGCCATCCGGACATTATAAGGGTTACCCATGAAAAGCCACAGATTATTTCAGTTGACGAGATAAGAAATCAGGTTGTTCTTTCCATGGAGGAGATGCCATATAAGAGCAAGTACAAGATTTACATAATTGAGGACGGACAGAAGATGAATCCTCAGGCACAGAATGCACTTCTTAAAACAATCGAGGAGCCACCAGCCTACGGAATTGTGATTATACTTACAACAAGTATTGAGAAGCTTCTTCCAACAATTGTATCAAGATGTGTGACCTTAAACCTGAAGCCTGTAAAGGACAGGGATATCAGCGAGTATCTTGTAAATGAGCTTGGAGTTGACGAGAAAAAGGCAGAATTCTGTGTTGCCTATGCCCAGGGAAATTTGGGAAAAGCGATTATGCTTGCAACAAATGAAGAATATGGTATGCTAGTACAGTCGGTAATAAAGCTTGAGACTAACATTTACGATATGGACATGGAGGATATCCAGCGTGCAATCGAGGAATGTAAAAAGTATGACATGAGCATAAATGATTATTTAGACCTCATGATGGTGTGGTACAGAGATATTCTTATGCTCAAGGTTACCGGAAAGATTGATAAGATTATATTCCGTGAGGAGTATTCTACTATAAAGAAGCAGGCGAACTACCTCTCCTACAATGAGTTAGAGGACAAGTCGCAGGCAATAATAAATGCAAAGGTAAGAATAAATGCAAACGCAAAGCTTGAGGAGGTTATGAGACTTCTGATTCTTACCCTAAAGGAGATATAGAATGAAGGAAATTATAGGAGTCAGGTTCAGACCGAACGGTAAGATATATTTTTTTGACCCGCTTGAGTTTAAGGTGGATGTCGGAGAAAGTGTTATAGTGGAAACAGCAAGAGGCGTTGAGTACGGAAAGGTTGTGCTTGGAAGAAGAGAGGTTTCTGAGGACAGATTTCCAAATGGACTTAAGCCGGTTTTAAGACTTGCTACAGAGCAGGACAATAAGAGATACAGTGATATGAAGGAGAAGAGCAAAAAGGCCTTCGATACCTGTGTTGAGAAGATTAAGGCAAGAGGCCTTAAGATGAAGCTCATCGATGTGGAGTATACCTTTGATAATAGTAAGGTGCTTTTCTACTTTACAGCTGATGGAAGAATTGATTTCAGAGAGCTTGTAAAGGACCTTGCATCAGTATTTAAGACAAGAATTGAGCTTAGACAGATTGGTGTCAGAGATGAGACCAAGGTAGTTGGCGGAATCGGAATGTGCGGAAGAGAGCTCTGCTGTAATAAGCACCTTTCAGAGTTTGTTCCAGTTTCTATCAAGATGGCAAAGGAGCAGAATCTTTCACTTAATCCTACCAAAATTTCAGGAGTATGCGGAAGACTTATGTGCTGCCTTAAGCATGAGCAGGATACCTATGAATACCTGAACAGCAGACTTCCAAATGTTGGAGATTTTGTTAAGACTGTAGATGGAACAAAGGGTGAGGTCCAGTCTGTCAATGTTCTTCGCCAGCTTGTAAAGCTTGTGGTTGAGGATGCAGAGGGCAATAAGGAAATTGTTGAGTATAAGGTTCAGGATTTAAGATTCAAGCCAAAGAAGAGAAAAAGAAATGACAACGATATAAGTGATGCTCAGCTAAAGCAGCTTGAGGCACTTGAACACAAGGAAGGAAGATCCAAGCTTAATGATGACTAAGGACGTTAATCCTCTTGAAGATATTCTTCTTGAAAATATTCTTCTTAAAAACGAAAGAATAGATGATCTTTTATGCAACGGGTTCTGTTTAATACAGAACCCGTCATACTTCTGCTTTGGAATGGACGCTGTACTCCTTGCTAATTTTGTAAAAGCAAAAAAGAGTGGAAGGTGCATCGATTTTTGCTCCGGCAATGGGATTATTCCAATTCTTATGAGAGCGAAGGATAAGGGCAGTAAATTCTACGGTATTGAAATCCAGAAGGAAGTATCAGATATGGCAAAAAGAAGCGCCCAGCTCAATAAATGCTCGGATACAGTGGAATTTATAAATGCAGATGTAAAAAAGGTGAGAGAACTATTTAGCCATGACAGCTTTGATACAGTGACTGTTAATCCCCCTTATATTAACGGGGATGACGGGCTTCATTCGGAGCTTAGTGCACTAAATATTGCCAGACATGAGATACTGATTAATTTAGAGGACTGTGTGAGAGAGGGTGCATTTCTCCTAAAGCAGGGAGGAACCTTTGCTATGGTGCATAAGCCCTTCAGACTTCCGGAGATAATATCTGTTATGAAGAAATACAAGCTTGAGCCTAAGAGAATGCAGCTTGTTGAGCCTAAGAGGGGAAAGGAAGCCAACATGGTTTTAATCGAGGGCATAAAGGGCGGAAGGCCTATGCTAAAGCTTCTGCCTACACTCACTGTTTACAACGATGATGGAAGCTACACAAAAGAACTTCTTAGGTATTATGAGGAGATGCCATCATGACGTAAGTCATGATTTGGAATGCATCTCCTGCTTGTCGCAGAAGGGTCCCACGTAAGTGGGAGTTGGCTGCGACTTACATTATAAAAGGAGATGCCATTATGACAGGTAATTTATATCTTGTTGCAACACCAATAGGAAATCTTGAGGATATGACCTTCAGGGCAGTCAGAATTCTTAAGGAGGTGGATCTTATTGCTGCTGAGGATACTCGTAACAGCATTAAGCTCCTCAATCATTTTGAAATTCAGACGCCTATGACAAGCTATCATGAATTTAATAAATACGATAAGGCAGACTATCTTATAGGACGTCTTTTAAATGGTGAAAATATAGCAGTTATAACAGATGCCGGAACTCCTGGTATTTCTGACCCGGGCGAGGTGCTTGCCATGAAGTGCTACGAGGAGGGAATAAGGGTTATACCGGTTCCAGGGGCAGCAGCATTTTTAAATGCACTTATAGCCTCAGGCCAGGCTACAAGAAGATTTTGCTTCGAGGCATTTTTACCTTCTGAGAATAAGGAGAAGAAGGAGATTCTTGAAGCATTAAGGAACGAGACCAGAACAATTATCATTTACGAGGCTCCGCACAGGCTAAAGAAAACCTTAGGTGAGCTATATAATTATCTTGGGGACAGAAGCATAACTCTTTGCAGAGAGCTTACGAAGAAGCATGAAACCTTTGATAAAACTACGATAAAAGAGGCAATAGACTTTTACGAGACAGAGGATCCGAGAGGAGAGTTTGTGCTTGTCATTGAGGGAAAGTCCTTCCGTGATATTAAGGAGGAGAAGGCGAAGGCCTGGGAGAGTATGTCGATTCCAGAACATATAGAGAAGTATATAAATGAGGGAATGACTAAAAAGGATGCAATAAAAAAGGTTGCGGAGGAAAGAAACCTTCCAAAGCGAGATGTGTATAAGGAATCCTTAGATATATAGTATGGGTATTTGTCCAAAAGATAAAATACATAGTAATAACAAAACAAAAAAACATAACCCCCTGCGATAAGCTTAGATATCATAATGCTTTGCAGGGGGTTATGTTTTTATTATTTTAAATATCAGGTATCCAGAAGATCCTTTGCGAACTGCTTTTTAAGTGTCGGATTTGAAGAAATCCAATCCTTTATGGCCTTTATATTTTCTGAAATCTCAGCCATAGCCTGCAAAACCTCGTGGAAGCTCTCGAATTCATTTTCAGTAATCTGTCCATCCTTTGAAATGTTTACAAGGGATTTAGAGATATCATCAATTCTCTGAGATGAGCTTAAAAATCCAAGTGCAAGCCTTTCAAGCGATTCCTCCTTTGGCATAAACGGAGATTCCTTCTGCTTTCTCTGGAGAATTCCAATCGGACAAGTAAAGTCACAGTAATTTGCGTAAAGATAAGGAGCGTTGTAGGCCTTCGCCATGATGACAACCTCCTCGGAATATGGTGTAATCTTATCTAGCTCAATTCTGGCAAGTCTGCTTCTTTCAATACCCAGTATTGCAGCAGCCTTCTCACGGCTTGTAAATGCCTCGTTCTCATGAGCTGCCTTACATCTTGCAAGATAGTAAATGTTTTCGGTTGCTTTTGATGCACGTCTTCCCATTAATTCTTCTCCCTTTTCTATTGCTTTGATTCTATCATCGGTAATATGCTTCGATTTTATCATAAAAGTTCAAAATTTGCCACATTAAAAACACAAGTTAATAATATATTAAGAAAAATAACAGGCAAAGTGCGAAGAACTGTGTGTGAAATAATAGAATGACTGGTTATAGAAAATAAATATATAGCTTGTTTTAAAAAAATAAATGTAGTATAGTATGGGTGTGATGGAAATATAAATACTACAAGGAGGAATCATTATGGCATTTGTTATTGGTGATGGCTGTGTTGGATGTGGCGCTTGCGCTGGTACTTGTCCAGTTGGCGCTATCTCAGAGGATGGCGGTGTATTTGTAATTGATGCAGATACATGCATTAGCTGTGGCGCATGTGCTGGTGGATGTCCAGTTGGAACAATCGCTGAGGCTTAATTAGCAGTCGGTTTATATTAAAATAGAGAAGCTGTGTCGCTTGATACAGCTTCTTTATTTTTATCCAAAGGACAATAAGGAAGCTTCCCTGAGGAGATATAGCTTGCGGGTGAGCAAAAGGAAATGCTAAAAAAGCCCCACCACAAAACCTGCCTTGGGGTGCAGGCCTGAGTGGGGCGATACGTGCGTATCATATTATTTATTTTAGTGACATATATAATTATTATTCAGGTCATGAGAGAAATAGCACAAAGACGCTTTTTATTAATATTTTTTATTTGATATGATGATGACCGAATATAATAAAAATATATAGCTAATTGGGAGTTTAACCCATTTAAAACTTACCAAATCCCTTCTATAATATAATTGTAAGCCTCCACACAGTAATAGAAAAAACGATGCTTGTGATATATTTTTTATAAAAACAAAGAATGGATGCTTATAAGGCATTTTTTAAAGAAATGTCTGAAAAACTTTGTGTGGGAATAATAATCATAAGAAAATATGATTATGTAAAAGATCATCTTATAAGATGAAGAAAAAAATGGCTATCCAGAAGCTATAAGCTTTAGGATTATGGGTGTTACAATCATAATAAATGCAATTAATCAATAAATCAAGCAACAAAATCAAATTTTGCTTTACTTGTAAAAAAATTATGTTAAACTATGATAAAATGATTCTTGGTTCAAAAAAGGAGTGATTCATATGAAGATTGAACGTATAAGTGAAAACCAGATCAGATGTACTTTGAATAGAGAAGATTTAGAAGAGAAAGAGATTCGTTTATCTGAACTTGCATATGGAACTGATAAGGCCAAAGAGTTATTTAGAGATATGATGCAGCAGGCACAGATTGAGCTTGGATTCGAGGCTGATGAGACACCTCTTATGATTGAGGCTATTCCTGTGAATCCGGACTGTCTGATTCTTGTCATTACAAAGGTCAGTGACCCTGAGGAATTAGATACAAGATTTTCAAGATTTACAAAGCCATTTCCTAATACACCTGAGGAGGATGAGGATGATATCGAGGATTTCGATGATGGAACACTTGATATGGATTTTGAGATTCCAGGCATTAATAAGGAGAACCTGCCTAAGGGAGTTCTTCCAGGTGCAGATAAGATACTTAAAGCACTAGGAAGTCTTGCAGAGGGACTTTCGAGCGCCGCAATTGATGCTCTCAACAAAAAGAATAGTGAACAAGGCTCAGATAACAAGTTAAATAAGAACAGTACACCAGGCAGCATAGCTCCGAAGGCTTTTGAAAAGGAAAATTCAAAAGATGCTGCAAATAAAACTGCAAATGATACTGCAAAAGAAACTGTAAATGAAACTGTAAAAAATGCAGTAGCCATCTTTAGGTTTAAGTCGCTGCAGGATATCATCAAGTCCTGTGCTATTGTCAATAAGAGCTTTGGCGGTTCAAGCTGCTTATATAAGGATGAGATAAATGATGAATTCTATCTTATTGTTTCAAGAGATATGACGAATGATATTGAGTTCTTAAAGGTATGCAGCGTATTCGGCGAGTATGGCGAGTCATTTAAAGGAATATATGCAACTGCTTCATATTTTCATGAGCATTACAAGTGCATGATTAGAGAGGACGCAGTAGAGACTCTTTACGATATTTCGAGTAAAAAGTAATATCTGATCAAAGAAAAAGGTGGCAGCTACCGATTTTGGTAGCTGCCACCTTTTTCTTTAGATAGCCAAAGACTAATTAGCCACTATTTAGTTAGCTTCTAATTAGTTAGCTTCTAATTAGTTAGCCTCTAATTAGTTAGCTTCTTTCTTTGCAAGGTATTCGTTGATTGATCCAAGAAGCTCATCAACATCCATACCGTGTACAGCACAAGCCTCTTCAAGAGACTCCATCTGTGAAGCTGGACATCCCACACAGCCCATACCAGCTGCCATAAGAATTGCTGCGTTGCCTGGATCTATCTCAAGAATTTCTCCGATTAATGTATCCTTAGTTACCTGCTGCATATACTGCCTCCTTAATAATGAATTCATCAATAATTTATGTGTACTCATTTTAACATGATGAGGATTATTTGCAATAGTATTTTAATAGTATTTTTTTACCCGGGTTATATGAAAAAACAATAGAAACAATAAAAAATAGACCGAAAATGAGACAAAAATAAGACAAAAATAAGAAAGAATCCGGATTGTATATTGTATACAATCTATGTATGGAAAAAAGTACAATTTGGGGGTGTTTTTTGGTTGACGTGTATACAATTTGATTTTATAATGAAATTAAGCCGAAAAGGCTAATAAATCCAATATTTAAATGTCATGTCTTTTGATTGAGAAGAGGACGTGATGAGTATTTTATATTTAAAGGAGGAATTAATAAAATGGAATCAGCAGCATGGAATGGTTTCGTAGGCGAGAAGTGGAAGGAAGAGATCAACGTTCGTGACTTCATCCAGAAGAACTATGAAGTATACGAGGGAGATGACGCTTTCTTAGCAGGACCTACACAGAACACAAAGGATCTTTGGGCTCAGGTTATGGACCTTACAAAGAAGGAGAGAGAAGCAGGCGGTGTTCTTGATATGGATACAAAGGTTGTTTCTACACTTACTTCACATCAGGCAGGTTACCTCGATAAGTCTAAGGAGACAATCGTTGGTGTTCAGACAGATAAGCCATTTAAGAGAGGTATGAACGTATTCGGTGGTATCCGTATGGCTATGAAGGCTTGTTCAGACAACGGATATGAGGTAGATCCAGAGATCATCGAGTTCTACACAAAGTATAGAAAGACACATAACGCTGGTGTATTTGATGTTTACGATGAGGAGATTAGAAAGTGCCGTTCTAACCACATTATTACAGGTCTTCCAGATGCTTACGG
>DCHE01000056.1 GCA_002314775.1 Lachnospiraceae bacterium UBA1760 | reverse complement strand
CAAGCATAAACAAGCTAATGCCATATTCCTTACAGGTCATAATCATCGCTCTTGAGATTGCATTTCTCTTATAACCAAGTTCACGATATGCATCTTCCCTTGGAAACAGAAATGCACCACTAATAGCCGTTGCTAGATTTTCTTCATCTTTATCAGACAAATCTTCCGGCCACTCGAATACAAAATGAGCGACCTCGTGAACAATCGTAGATCTAATTCGCGCAGGTGACATAGTACTGTTTATTACGATATATGGAATTCCATTTACTGTTCCATTCATTCCCGAAAAATAATCTGTTTCCACTTCTATAAAGAACACCAAAATCCCCTTATTTTCTAATATTTCAACGAGATTAGGTACTGGTCCATTTACTGAAATACCAAGATATTTTCTAAGTTCTGTTGCAGCCTCTTCTGTATCATCAATCCAAGTTATCTTCTTAATCTCAGGTATCGGTTCTAAAATCTTCTGTCCACCAAGGAAAGAAACAACCTGAAAAAATCTACCAAAATATTCCTCTACAGATTCTTTGATATACTCTTGGTTCATACCACCGAGTTTAGAACCTTTTCTAAATTTGCCATGAGAAAACTGAAGCTCACCTCCAGTATTTGCTAAAAAATCTGTCACTCTAATATTCAATGCTTTTGCCAACAATTTTAAAGTATCCATATTAGGATTACGATCACCATTCTCATAGTATGTAATCGCCATTGGAGTCACCCCAATTGCATCTGCTAAAGCTCTTTTTGTCATATTATTTTTAAGACGATAATATTTAAGATTCTTTCCTAGCATATTCCTCACGCTCCTTTCTGTTTAAATTATAACACTAAATTTATTTTTGTAAACAGTTATTGTTTATTTTTTTACGTTTTAATCATTATAGTAAACACCAGTATCTTCTCTTCATTAAAATCACCGTATAAAGTTTACTTTACCATTTTGATTTTCCAAGCAAACATCCAATTACCTAAATGTCAACAAATTGCCTACAAAAATGTTATTAATCATAAAAATAGCAGATAATCATATGGATTATCTGCTATAAAATAACACTATTTAGAATATATGGACAATATGATACAAATCTAGTTATTCGAACTCTATCGTTCCAGGTGGTTTGCTTGTGAGATCATAGAATACTCTATTCACTCCCTTAACCTCATTTATTACGCGGCTCATTACTGTCTGAAGAACCTCAAATGGAATCTGGGCTGCTTCAGCTGTCATGAAGTCGATTGTCTTTACCGCACGAACTGCTACCGCGTAATCGTAGGTACGCTCATCACCCATGACACCTACTGAACGCATATTTGTAAGTGCTGCAAAATACTGGTTTGGCATCCAGTCTGGCTCCTTGCCATTTGCCTCTTTGTAAGTCTTTGCAGCTGCATCTACTTCACTTCTGTAAATCCAGTCAGCGTCCTGTACGATACGAACCTTATCAGCTGTAACTTCACCGATGATACGAATTCCAAGTCCTGGACCTGGGAATGGCTGACGGAATACTAAGTACTCAGGAAGTCCAAGTTCGAGACCCACCTTACGTACCTCATCCTTGAAGAGATTTCTAAGTGGCTCAACGATGTCCTTGAAATCCACGAAATCAGGAAGTCCACCTACGTTGTGATGTGACTTGATAACAGCTGACTCGCCTCCAAGTCCTGATTCTACAACGTCTGGGTATATAGTACCCTGTGCAAGGAAGTCTACAGCACCAATTTTCTTTGCCTCTTCCTCAAATACACGGATAAATTCTTCACCTATAATCTTACGCTTTGCTTCTGGCTCAGTTACACCAGCAAGCTTAGCATAGTAACGCTCCTGGGCATTTACACGGATGAAGTTTATGTCAAACTCTCCGTTCTTACCGAATACACCCTCAACCTCGTCACCCTCGTTCTTACGAAGAAGTCCGTGGTCAACGAATACGCAGGTAAGCTGCTTTCCGATTGCCTTAGCAAGAAGTGCTGCAAGAACAGAAGAGTCAACTCCACCTGAAAGTGCGAGAAGAACCTTTCCATCTCCAACCTTTTCACGAACCTCGGCAATTGTGCTCTCAACAAATGAATCCATTCTCCAGCTTCCCTCAGTAGCACAGATCTTACGAACGAAGTTGAAGAGAACTTCCTTACCATACTCACTGTGAAGCACCTCTGGATGGAACTGAATTGCATAAAGAGGTCTCTCATCGTCAGTTGCAAGTGCTGCAAATGGACAATCTGCTGTATGTGCGATTGACTTAAATCCAGGTGCGCTCTCTGAAATATAATCATTGTGGCTCATCCAAACAATGCTCTGCTCTGGAATACCATCAAAGAGCTCATTTGATAAGTCAAAGTTTGTTACTGTTTTTCCATACTCACGAACTGGTGCCTTCTCAACCTTTCCGCCGAGAACAAACTGCATAAGCTGAGCACCATAGCAAAGTCCAAGTACTGGAACACCTATTTCAAATAATTCTGGTCCACAGGTTGGCGCACCAGCCTCGTAAACACTGTTAGGGCCTCCTGTAAGAATGATACCCTTTGGATTCATAGCCTTTATCTGCTCAATAGGAGTCTTATAAGAATAAATCTCGCAGTATACGTTACACTCACGTACACGTCTTGCAACAAGCTGATTGTACTGTCCACCGAAATCGATGACGATAATCATTTCCTTATTCATGCGTAAATGTTCCTTTCGTTTTAATAATAGATAATTGCGAAACATAAAATACTTACGTTTCGCAATTATTGATAGACATTTTTCTTTATTTGCTGAGAACTTCAATAGCTTTTTGTAACTGGTTATCCTGCTCATGAGGAATTGTTACCATATTCTTCACATCATCGTTAAGCTCAACCTCAACATCTGGTGCAATACCAACCTTGTGGATATCATTGTTAGCTGGTGTAAAATATTTTGCTATTGTAAGTTTGATTCCTGAACCATCATCTAGTCCGATAACCGACTGTACGATACCCTTTCCATAGGTATTAGTTCCAACTATTGTTGCAAGCTTGTAATCCTTCATACATCCGGTAAAAATCTCAGACGAGCTTGCACTGTTACCATTTACAAGAACTACCATAGGAAGATCAACTGAATGGTTGTCCTTACATCTCCAGGTTTCAATGGCATTTCCCTTCTTATCACGAGTGGTAAGGAGTAATCCCTTGTCTTCTCCCATATCATCCCTTACAAGATAATCACACATGCTGATTACAACATCAACAAGACCACCTGGGTTATCTCTCAGGTCAATAATAAGCGACTTCGCTCCGTCCGCCTGAAGCTTATCAACCTGCTCCATAAATTGTGTTCCAGTATTCTCGATAAACTGCTCAACCTTGATATATCCAATGCTTCCATCGAGCATCTCTGAAGATACTGTAACATTCTCAACTACCGCTCTTGTAACATCAAAATAAAGGTAATCCGACTCGCCTTCTCTGTAAATCTTTATATGTGTTACAGTGCCATCTGCACCTCTAAGCTTCTTTACAACGGAATCAAGATCCATATCTCCGGTTATCTCAACGCCGTCAATTTCAACAAATATATCATTTGGAAGAAGTCCTGCCTTCTCAGCCGGTCCTCCAACAATCGGTCTGACTACATAAACTCGATTAGTCTCAAGGTCCTTACTTACAACTGCGCCAATACCCTCGTATTTTCCGCCGTCGTCCTCAAGAAGCTGCTTGTACTCCTCAGGAGTATAGTATACAGAATATGGATCGTCCAAGCCCTCCATTATTCCGTCGAAGTAAGCCTCCTCCTGCTTTTCTGCATCTTCCTCGAAATAATAATAGTTATTTATATAGTTCTCGATGGTATCCTTCTTTTTCTGAATTCTCTCTGAGTCAGAATCAAACTTTCCATCTGTGGTTCCACCAGTAGCGGCATCCGTTGTTGTTCCCTCAGACTGGCTGGTTGTTGTCTTACCAATTCCTGGCATTGAGCCAAGACCACAGCCTGCTGACGAAATCATCATAGAAAATGACATTGCTACTACTAATGCTGATTTCTTTATACTTCTTTTCATCGTACGTCCTCTCAATTTAAAGACAAATTACTCTTCTAATCATTCCTTCTAGAAAAAATCCATAGGATTTGTGTAGGTTCCATTTACTCTTACTGCAAAGTGAAGATGCGGACCTGTTGAAACTCCGGTGTTTCCTGATAATGCTACTACCTGATTAGCCTCAACCTCGTCACCAATTTGAACAAGCTGCTTTGAGAGGTGATAATAACAGGTTACTACTCCGCTTCCATGGTCGATAAGAACAACATTTCCTGATGTTGATAAATATCCAATATAAACAACTACACCCTTTGCAGCTGAAACAACCTGACTGCCAACAGGACATCCAATATCTATTCCCTTATGATTAGTACTTGCACCGGCCTTTGGCTGTTTTCTAAGACCAAAGTACGATGTTATTCTGGTACTGCTTGGCATAGGCCATACAAATTTATCTCCTGTATAGGTTCCTGAATAAGCGCCACCCTGTAAGGTGCTGGTTGGTATAGTTGCGCCACCAGTAGGTGTTGTTCCCGTAGTTCCTGCAGCTGCCTGAGCCGCTGCATATCTCTGAGCTAAAAGCTGTGCCTCGATATACGCAATTCGCTGCTCAATAAGAATCTCCTCCTGGTCAATTCTTGAGATAAGCGCCTGAGTCTGATCCATATCCTCATTGTAATTATCAATCTGCTGCTGCTTACCTGCATAAAGTGCATCGAGAGCTGACTTTTCGTCCTCGTACTGCGCTTTTATTCCATCAATAGCCTCGCTCTTTGTCTCAAGCAGAGCCTGCTTGTTGGTAAGCTCCATCTTATTCTCAATAAATTCAGCAAGAATTCTCTGGTCATACATCGCAACCTGCTCGACGTACTCAGATTCATTTAAAACCTCTGAGAAATCTGTAGCATTCATAATAGCATCTAGATAATTGTAGGTGCTGTTCTCATAGGAATTTTTGATATGATCCTTGAGGAGCTGATACTGATTATCTACCTTTACCTTAGCATCAGCAATCTCTACCTCGAGAGAAGCAATCTTCTCCTCAGCATTTTTCTGCTCCTTCTCAAGAACTGAAACCTTCTCCTCATAATTCTTAATCTCTGTATCGATTCTCTCTGCAAATATAATAATATCATTCTGAGTCGATGTGAGATTGTTGAGAAGCTCCACAGCCTTCTGCTTTTCAGATTCCTTTTCTTCCTTCTGTTTTTTAAGCTCTTCTATATCCTGGCTACTTGCATAAACAGGTGTAGCCGCGAGAGAAACTGCAAGGAATGCTGCAGTTATCACTTTTAATAAACGTTTTTTCACTAAAAGGCCCCCTTTTAAACCTTGAGATGTTTCCTAGTTGTGAACCAGCTTCCGATAAGACCGATACCAACACCGATTCCAAGTGAAACTGGAATAAGTACCTTAAATATATCCTCAGAAGGGATAAATGCAAATAATGACTGGATAATTGTAAATCTTCCAATTACATAATTAATAACCATATCGTAGAGATAGTATAAAAGCACAAGTGGAAGTGCTGAACCGAGAAGTCCAATAAATACACCCTCTACTATGAATGGTGATCTAACGAAGAAGTTAGTTGCACCAATAAGCTTCATAATCTTAATCTCTTCTCTTCTTACAGTGATACCGATTGTGATAGTATTGCTGATAAGGAATACCGATACAAAAAGAAGGATTACAATAATTCCAAGTGATGCATATCCAACAATTGAATTAAGTGCTGAAATACTATCAGCTGTGTATTCTGAGCTCTTTACCTTTCTGACACCGGTAATTCCCTCAAGATACTTGACAAGCTCTGTCTGCTTGCTGACATCCTTAAGAGTAATCTTGTAGGATGCTGCATTTGCAAGCGGATTGTCATCGCCAAATGCTTCTCTTGCTGCCTCTGGATCATCATAGTTTTTCTCTGAGAATTCCTTCCATGCCTGTTCAGCAGAGATGAAATCCATAGTATTAACCTCTTGCCTTACTCGAATCTGTTCACCGATTAGTCGTACCGACTCCTCAGAGATATTCTCATCGAAGAATACAGAGATTGAAATTGTGCTCTCAATACTCTTCATAGCAGACTTGAAGTTTACAATAACACAGTAAAATAAACCGAAAATAAATAAACATGAAATCATAGTTCCGATAGAAGCAAGTGAGAATAAAAGATTTCTTCTGATATTCTTTAGACCCTGTCTGAAACTATAAAATGCTGAACTAATCCTCATCTATATACCCACCTTTTTGTACATCGCTTACTATTACGCCCTTCTTAAGTGTTATAACTCGCTTCTTCATGGCGTTTACGATTTCTTTATTATGCGTAACTACTACTACTGTTGTTCCCTTCGAATTGATATCATCAAGAAGATTCATGATATCCCATGAGTTCTTAGGGTCAAGGTTTCCGGTAGGCTCATCGGCAAGGATGATATCCGGCTTATTAACAAGAGCTCTTGCCAGAGCAACTCTCTGCTGCTCACCTCCTGAAAGCTCTCTCGGATAAGCCTTATACTTATCTGCAAGTCCAACCATAGTGAGCATTGCAGGCACCTGTCTTCTGATGTATCTAGAAGGTGTCTCAATAACTCTCTGGGCAAATGCTACATTCTCATAAACAGTTCTATCCTTCAGTAATCGGAAATTCTGGAATACCACTCCAAGCTTTCTTCTGAACTTTGGAATATGTCTCTTCTTGATTCTGCTGAGATTAAAGCCATCAACAACAATCTTGCCCTTTGTTGGCTTCAGCTCTCTGAGCATAAGCTCCATCATTGTGGTTTTACCCGAGCCACTAGAACCAACGATAAATACGAATTCACCCTTCTCAATCTCAAGGTTAACTTCCTTTAACGCAACGGTACCAGTTGGGTATTTCATTGTTACATTTTCAAATGTTATCATTGCTTTTTTCTTCCTTTATCCTTAAGTTACAATTAATAATCGATTGTCTCCATGTACTTCATGTACTTAACTACCATAAGGGCAATCTTAAATGTGATTGCATCCTCGAATACTCTTAAATCAAGACCTGTAGTCTTCTCTATCTTATCAAGTCTGTATACAAGAGTATTTCTATGGATGTAGAGCTGTCTTGAGGTCTCAGATACATTTAAGCTGTTCTCAAAGAACTTGTTAATTGTTGTGAGAGTCTCCTCATCGAACTCATCAGGTGACTTTCCATCGAATATTTCCTTTATAAACATTCTACAAAGAGGAATAGGCAGCTGGTAAATAAGTCTTCCAATACCAAGATTATTGTATGCAATAATCTTCTTATCTCCGTAGAAAATCTTTCCAACATCAAGAGCCATCTTGGCTTCCTTGTATGAACGAGAAACCTCCTTGATTTCATTGACAATTGTACCGTAGGATACTCTGACTGAAATCATAGCCTCTGAGCTGAGCATATCAACAATCACCTTGGCAACCTTATCAAGGTCCTCATAGGTATCGTTCTTCTTAACCTCCTTAACGAGGATGATGTTCTTCTCATCAACTGCAGTGATGAAATCCTTAGCCTTTGTGGCAAAAAGATTTCTGACAGTCTCAAGTGCATTGTTATCCTTGTCGGCCTTTGTCTCAATGATAAATACAATACGCTTTACATCTGTCTCAATGTGAAGCTTCTTTGCTCTGTTATATATATCAACAAGGAGAAGATTATCAAGAAGTAAGTTCTTAATAAAGTTATCCTTATCAAATCTCTCTTTATATGCAACGAGCAGGCTCTGAATCTGGAAGGAGGTCATCTTACCCACCATATATGTACTGTCGTTGTCACCCCTTGCAAGAATAATATACTCGAGCTGCTTATCATCATTCACCTTAAAGAAATGATATCCAAGTAGCGACTGACTCTCCGCTGGCGATTCAACAAAAGCAGAAATTGCTGAGTCAAATCCATCTAAACTAGTATCAAGTGTCTTTGCAAGTATTCTTCCCTCGAGATCCACAACTACCAGGTTAACCTTGGTTATTGTATGAATTCCCTCGATTGTGTCCTGAAGAATTTGATTTGAAATCATCTTATCACTCCTATTCTCATAAAATTTATAGTAACACCCATTCTCCACTATCCTTATTTATAGGTTGCACAATTTATATGCATAAATGCACAAAAAGGCATAGTATCATCAATTTAAACTATTGTTATATTCTAACAGAAATTTTATACAAAAAAAAGAGGAAATACATCTTTTTAATGTATTTCCTCTGAATTTTTTATGAATTATTAAGATTTTATCTTAGTATCCTGCTAATTAGTTAGCGATGATTGACTCAGACTCCTTGTCGAAGATGTGAATCTTGCTTAAGTCAAATGCGAACTGTACTGTATCACCAGGTCTAGCTGTTGTACGAGCATTTACTCTAGCTGTGATATCGAACTGATCAATTGTGAAGTATAAGTAAACTTCAGCACCTAACATCTCGTAGATATTGATTCTAGCATCGATGATTGACTCTGGAGAAGACTCGATGAATAACTGCTCATCATGAATATCCTCTGGTCTGATACCAAGTACAACATCCTTATCAATGAAGTCACCAGCGATAAGCTTAGCAGCCTTAGCTTCTGGAACCTTGATTGAGTGTGAACCGAACATAAGAAGTACGTCTGATCCAGACTTAACTACCTTACAATCGATGAAGTTCATAGGTGGCATACCCATGAAACCAGCAACGAAGAGGTTTGTTGGGTGATCATATAAGTTCTGTGGAGTATCTACCTGCTGAATGATACCATCCTTCATAACTACGAT
>DCHE01000065.1 GCA_002314775.1 Lachnospiraceae bacterium UBA1760 | reverse complement strand
ATTCAGGGTGTGGAGCGTATGTGGAACCATTGTACTGAAGGGTGGGTTCATACACCAGAAGCAATTGATGAGGTTGGATGTATTCATTCCATTCAGGGATATGATCTGAATTATGCTTTCGTCATCCTAGGAAATGATATCGGTTATGATAAGGATTCTGGAAAGATTATAGTTCGGCCGGATAATTATTTTGACAAAAATGGAAAACGTACTGCGGGATATGATGAATTGCATGAATACATTACTAATATTTATTATGTCCTTCTGACGAGAGGAATTAAGGGAACGTATTTATACGTATGTGATGAGGCCCTAAGAGAATATATGAGTAAATTTATGGAAGTGGAGAATTAAGATGACACAGGAAACAATAAATCAGATAATAAAGTTTAGAGATGACCGTGACTGGAAGCAGTTTCATAATCCAAAGGATTTGGCTATATCTATTTCACTGGAGGCAGCAGAACTATTAGAAGTGTTCCAGTGGAGTGGAGCTGATATTTCTAACGAAGGAAAGCAGGAAAAGATCAGGGAAGAACTGGCAGATGTTGTAAATTACTGTGTCCTTATGGCTGATGTATGCGGACTTGATCTTGATGAGATTGTTCAGGAGAAAATCAGAAGGAATAATGAGAAGTATCCTGTAGAAAAGGCTAAGGGCAAGAGCGATAAGTATGACAAGCTGTAAAGTGGTGTGAAATGGCTTCCGGCAGATATTACTATTTTGCATAAAATAAAGTAGAAGCTTTAGAGGAGAATATATTTGGGGAATTAAGAATGATTAACGACGAACTCATTATTAAAATGACTGAATTTAATAGTGGCGATCCCAAGCGGATACAGCATTTCATTAAGGTATATGAATTTGCTCATGTAATTGGTGTTAAGGAAGGACTTGATGCAGATACGCTTCGCATCCTTGATATGGCTTCTATTATGCATGACATCGGAATCCGTCCTTCAGAAGAAAAATATGGCAGATGCGATGGAAAACTACAGGAGCAGGAAGGGCCGGCTTATGCAAGAAAAATGTTATCAGAGTTTTCGGAAGTTACAGAAGACGAGACTGAGAGAATATGCTATCTCATTGCTCATCACCACACCTATGATAATGTTGATGGCAAGGATTACCGCATTTTGCTAGAGGCTGATTTCCTTGTAAATGCCTTTGAAGATGAGCTTGATAAAGAGGCGATTATACATTTCAGGGATAAGGTGTTTGAAACAAAGACTGGGCTTCATCTGATTAATACGATGTTTGGAGTGTGAGGCAAAATGAGACTTAGAAATGTTCTGATTGCTGTGAATGACATGGACAGAGCAATCAAATTTTATAAAGAGATATTTAGCTTACAGGTAATTCTTGACCAGGATGGGAATGTTATTATGACTGAAGGATTAGTGCTTCAGGATGCAGCTATCTGGAAGAAGTTTCTTGGCAAGGATATGATTCCAAAGAACAATATGACGGAGCTGTATTTTGAAGAATCAGACATCGAAGGTTTCGTTAAGAAACTTGAGGAATCTGAATTCGAGATTGAATACGTCAACAAGCTTATGACGCACAGTTGGGGGCAAAAGGTTGTCAGATTCTATGATCCTGATGGCAATCTGATTGAGGTTGGAACGCCGATGAATTAAGGAAGTGCTTGATAAGTGAACAAGAAAAGAATGAAAAAGGTATGAAAGGGGCGGTCTAAGTGCCATTCCAAATAATTAGAAACGATATTACAAAAGTAAAAGCTGAGGCTATAGTCAATACAGCCAATCCTGAAGTTATGGTTGGTCCTGGTGTTGATGCAGCCATATATGATGCTGCTGGACGTAGCTGGCTTCTTAAAGAGCGTGAGGAAATAGGTGAGATTCCTGTTGGTGAAGTGGCGGTTACTCCTGCAGGTAATCTGAATGCGAAGTTTATTTTTCATGAAAGTGGACCTATATGGATTGACGGAACTCATAATGAGGCTGAGCTTTTAAGACAGTGCTATGATAAGTGCCTGAATCTTGCACTTAAGTATAAATGTGAGTCTATTGCGTTTCCTTTGCTTGCTTCGGGGACGTATGGCTTTCCTAAAGATATTGCACTAAGAATTGCCATTGATGCATTCAGGACTTTCCTATCTGAAAATGAGCTGGAGATATTCCTGGTTTTATATGATTCTAAGTCGGTACAACTGTCTGAAACAATGTTTGACGGAGTTAAATCCTTCGTCAACAACAGGTTTTCACCGATTGCATTAAGTGCACCTGTGATGTGCAATGCTAGACCGGACGTTGCTGGATCTGCTTTGGATGACGTTCCGTCAAAACCTCTTGATATTTACATTGACAGGTTTGAGAATCAGGAGGTACTGACTTTTGGTGAGTACTTACAGCAGCTGATTAATAAAAAGGGCCTTACGAATAAGGAGGTATACTTTGAAGCCAACCTTACAAAGCAATACTTTTCAAAGATTATCAATAACAAGCTGGCATCGCCAGCAAAAGAAAAACTTTTATGCATTGCGGTAGCCCTTAAGCTTAACATTGATGAAACATCAGATTTTCTGTTACACGCAGGCTATGCTATATCCCCCTACAGTAAAATTGATCTTGTATTTGAGTATTATATTCGTTCCGGCAAATATGATGTTTATGAAATTAGTTTTGCTCTGGAAGACCTTGGTATTGAAGGTGGACTGTGGCCTGAACTGGCATAAAGTATATTATTTTAATTTATTTTCAAGGGTAGCCTGTGAGGTTACCCTTATTATTTTGCAATAAAATATAATCTACCCATAAGATGAAAAGCGCTAATCATCTAAGTATTTGCCTGCTCCGAAGGAGTAGGGCGTGAAAGAATTCAAAGAGTTTCAAACATGACAATATTGACTTAATTGGAGGTACTTAAGATGAAAAAAGATTTAACAGAATTGGTTTTTATTTTGGACAGAAGCGGATCTATGGGTGGTCTTGAGGCTGACACAATTGGCGGCTTTAACAGCATGATAAAGAAGCAGAGAGGAGAAGAGGGTGAAGCCAATGTCACCACAGTTCTTTTTGATAACTGTTATAAAGTGCTGCATGACCGTGTTGACATTAAGGACCTTAAGGATATGACTGAGAAGGATTACTTTGTTGGTGGTTCTACAGCACTTCTTGATGCGATAGGGACAACAATTAAGTCTGTAAATAAAAAGCAGAAGGAACTTCCTGAAAAGGAACAGGCTGAAAAGGTGATTTTTGTTATTACTACTGATGGCTATGAGAATGCCAGTTGCCATTATGACAGAGAAAAGATTAAGAAAATGATTGAGAAAAAGCAGACTAAGAAGAACTGGCAGTTCATGTTCCTGGGTGCAAATATGGACGCTGTGTCAGAAGCTGGTCGTATTGGTATCAGGGCAGACAGGGCAGTTACATATGCCAATGACTCAATTGGTGTCAGGATGAACTATACTGCCGTTGGTGGGGCGATTAGTGCCATGAGATGTGCCGGCTCAGCAAAGGCCATGGCAGAGGTTGATGACAGCTGTTTTGATGAAGTTAGAGAGTATGCAGACAAACAATTTTCTTAATTACAGAGGGGTGGTTTACTTATGAACAGATTTTATAAAGATGGTATGTTTGGGCTTATAGTAGGTGATGCTGTTGGTATGCCAGTACAGTTTGAGGATCGTTCTGAAAGAGTTATTGAACCGGTTACAGATATGCTTGAGTACAGGTGCTTCAATATGCCAAAAGGTGCCTGGACTGATGACTCATCGCTGGCGTTAGCTACACTTGTGAGCATTAAAGAAAAAGTTACGCTTGATATTACTGATGTGGCGGATAAATTTGTAGAATGGCTTCTCTATGGCAAGTATACACCTTTTGGCTACGCTTACGATATTGGTTTTGGTTGTGAATCTGCTATTGGCAGGTATATCAAGTCAAAGGATGCATACAGTTGCGGAGGCAAAGGTGAACGAGATAATGGTAACGGATCTCTTATGAGGATTTTACCATCCTGCATATGCGTATATGAGAAATTTAATGCTGGAAATATTGATATTAACACTGCTGTGAAGCTCGTAGAGGATTCTTCTGCAATAACACATGCTCATAACAGATCAAAAATTGCATGTGGAATATATTTCTTTATAGTTAAGAAGATACTTGATAATAGAACAGCAGATGAGGATAGAAGCCTATTTGAACTGATTGAAAAGGGCATAGCTGATGCAAAGAATTATTATATGAATAGGCCAGTTATGCTCACAGAAATAGTGAGATTTAATCGTTTATTTGACCTGAATCAGTTCAAAAGTCTTCCTGAAAGCAGTATATCAAGCTCTGGCTATGTTTTAGACTCATTAGAGGCCGCCATACCGTACTGGTAAGCCTCTTATCATTACGACTAATCTGCATATCGACACTATGCGAAATGAAACATCCATTGATAAAAAGCGTATTTATGACAGGGTTTTTGAAATGTGTGCTCCGGTTCAGATGAAGGGCG
>DCHE01000068.1 GCA_002314775.1 Lachnospiraceae bacterium UBA1760 | reverse complement strand
ACAGCGAAAACCCGGTTATTTCCTCAAATCGCTGAAGGTTGAGGAAGAAGAGTGGGGTGAGGACAGCGAGAAGCCGGTTAATTCCTCGAATCGCTGAAGGATGAGGAAGAAGACTGGGGTGAGGACAGCTTCGCCCTCCGCAGCCTAATTAGACTTGCGATAAAGCGATTTTTAAAGTATAATGCAAGGTGAGTAATTATCCGCTAAACAATCTTTGATTCAAAATGAGATACGAAAAAAGATGTTAAAATGGAGTAGTGAACCAAGCAGAAGGCTTCTTTGCTGGCATGATGACACAGAAGTAGTGAAGTGGATTTAGAAATAATGAAAGTGGTGTAAATCATGGCATACATGGCACTTTATCGTAAGTGGAGACCTGACGAATTCGGAGAAGTAAAGGGTCAGGAACACATTATTACGACCATTAAAAATCAGATAAAACACGACAGAGTAGGTCACGCCTACCTGTTTTGTGGAACCAGAGGAACAGGAAAGACAACCGTAGCCAAGCTACTTGCCAAGGCTGTAAATTGTGAAAGTCCGGTAGAGGGAAGTCCCTGCGGAGTCTGTGCAAGCTGCGAGGCAATAAAGGCAGGTAATTCTCTCAATGTAATAGAGATAGATGCAGCGTCAAACAATGGTGTAGATAATATCAGGCAGATCAATGAATCCGTTCAGTACTCACCTACCCAGGGTAAGAAGCTTGTATATATCATAGATGAGGTTCATATGCTGTCAACCTCAGCCTTCAATGCACTTCTTAAGACCTTGGAGGAGCCACCGGAGTATGTCATGTTCATACTGGCGACAACTGAGAGCTACAAGATACCTATAACTATAAGCTCAAGATGTCAGAAGTATGACTTTCACAGAATTTCTCTGGATACAATCTCGGAAAGACTTATGGAGCTTCTTGGAAGAGAGGGAATAAGTGCAACCAAAGAAGCAGTTGACTATGTGGCCAAGGCTGGTGACGGCTCCATGAGAGATGCACTTAGTATTCTTGACCAGTGTATTGCATTTAACCTGGGACAGGAGCTTACACTTGACAGAGTTATCAACTCCATAGGCGCAGTGAATATTGATATATTTGCAAGGCTTATGAGATATGTTGCCGAGGACAATGCAGCTGACGCGCTCGGTATTGTGGATGAGGTTGTCTATCAGGGAAGAAATCTCAATCAGTTCATTGGCGATTTGATTTATTTTATAAGAAATGTACTCTTTGTTAAGCTTTCAGAGAGAATATTAAGCACTCTTGAGCTCACAACTGAGAATAAGCAGGTGGTGCTTGATTTGTCAAAGCAGTTTGATGAGGAGGAACTGCTCAGATATATTAGAGTTCTTCAGGATACCTCGGTGAGAATGAAGGATTCTGGCACAAGAAGAGTCAGTCTTGAGATGGGTATTATCAGACTTCTTAAACCAGAGATGACGGCAGGCAGCAAGGATGCTGCAGCAAGAATAGCTCACCTTGAGAGAGAACTTGAGGAACTGAAGAAGAATCCCATAGTGGTGACAGGCACTGCTGGTGCAGTGGAAAAGGTGGCAGCCGAGGAGCCTAAGAAGCTTAGCCCAAATCAGGTTGCAGATAACATAAAGGAAGCATATCCTGAGGCGACGAGGGAAGAGATAGAGGAGCTTATAAAGAACTGGAATGTAGATATACTTCCGAACCTTTCAGATCTTACTAAGAAGTATTTAAAGCAGACTCATATACTTCCGGGAGAGAGTCTGAGCACTCTCATGGTTGTATGCCCTAAGAACGGAGGGCTTGGTTATGATTATATCAGTAAGGTTAAGGCAACTATAGAAGCTGATATTAGGGATATTGTAAAGAAGGATATTAAGATTGAGGTCATTTGTAAGGATGAAGAAGGTGGTAGCAATGTAAACCTTAACCTGGGCATGGATATCAATAATATCAATTTCAGTATCGATGTGGAAGAGTAAGCTAAATAGGCCGGACAGGTCAAACAATCAGAATTTGTTCAGAATTTGTAATAAAGCAAATCAGAAGAATTCTACTGATTTGTTTATATAAAGGTGCAGAAAGCACCAGATGATTTATGAAATTAAACTTTTAAGGAGGATATTTTAAAATGGCAAAAAGAGGTGGATTTGGTGGAGCAGGCATGATGCCAGGCAATATGGGTAACCTTATGAAGCAGGCTCAGAAGATGCAGAAGCAGATGGAGGAAACCACTAAGGAGCTTGAGGAGAAGGAGTACGAGGCTGCTGCAGGTGGCGGAGTAGTTAAGGTAAAGGTTACAGGTAAGAAGGAAGTTTCCGAGATTCATATCGAGGAGGATATTGTGGATCCAGACGATATCGAAACTCTTGAGGAGACCATTATGGCTGCTGTAAATGAAGCACTCAGAATGCAGAGAGAAGACGAGCAGGCACAGATGGGTAAAATCACAGGCGGTATGGGAGGATTCCCATTCTAATGGATATATATGGCGGAGAGGTAAATCGTCTTATAGAGGAGTTATCTTCACTTCCAGGTATAGGAGGTAAAACAGCTCAGAGGCTGGCGTTTCACATCATCAATATGCCGGAGGAGAGAGCTATTTCTTTATCCAATGCAATCAAGGATGCTAAGCAGAAGATAAGATACTGTAAGACCTGCTTTACCATAACAGACAAAGAAGAGTGCCCGATTTGTGCGTCACCTTCTCGAGACCATAAGCTTATTATGGTGGTTGAGTCACCAAAGGAGCTTGCTGCCTACGAGAGAATAGGAAAATACGAGGGCGTATATCACGTTCTAAATGGGGTTATTAATCCTAGCGCAGGAATTGGTCCACAGGACATAAGATTAAAGGAACTGATGATAAGACTCAGGGATGATGTCGATGAGCTTATTATCGCAACAAATTCAAGCATTGAGGGAGAGGCTACAGCGATGTACATTTCCAGAATGGTTAAGCCAGCTGGAATTAAGGTTTCAAGAATTGCCTCCGGTGTTCCGGTAGGTGGAGACCTTGAGTGCATAGATGAGGTCACACTTCTTCGAGCCCTTGAAGGACGAATTGATTTGTAGTCGAAGCCATCATGACGCAGTCATGATTTGGAATGGCTTCGACGACCTACATATTTTTTACAAGGAGGTAGACTATGAAGCGTATTGGTATGTTAACAAGCGGTGGTGACTGTCAGGCACTGAACGCTACAATGAGAGGTGTTGTTAAAGGTCTTCACAGTATTTTCGATGAGGTAGAAATCTACGGATTCTTAGATGGATATAAGGGACTTATGTACGGAAATTACAGAAAGCTTAAGCCATCAGATTTCTCTGGAATACTTACAATGGGTGGAACAATTCTTGGAACCTCAAGACAGCCATTCAAGATGATGGGAGTTCCAACAGAGGATGGTCTCGACAAGGTTCCAGCAATGAAGAGAACCTACAAGGATTTAAAGCTTGACTGTCTCGTAGTACTTGGTGGAAATGGTTCACAGAAGACAGCAAACCTTCTTCGTGAGGAGGGACTTAACGTAATCGGTCTTCCAAAGACAATCGACAATGATATCTGGGGAACAGATATGACCTTTGGTTTCCAGAGTGCAGTAGATATTGCAACTGAGACACTTGACTGCATCCACACTACAGCAGCCAGCCATGGAAGAGTATTCGTAGTTGAGATTATGGGACATAAGGTTGGTCACATTGCTCTCCATGCAGGAATTGCAGGTGGAGCAGATGTTATCCTTCTTCCAGAGATTCCATACGATATTAAGAATGTATTTAAGGCAATTGAGAAGAGAAATAAGGCAGGAAAGAAGTTCACAATTCTCGCAGTTGCTGAGGGAGCAATCTCTAAAGAGATCGCGGAGCTTCCTAAGAAGGAGAGAAAGGCAAAGCTTCTTGAGAGAACACAGCCAGTTGCCTATGAGATTGCCGACCAGATCAGAGCTAAGTTCAATAATGATGTAAGAGTTACAGTACCTGGACATACACAGAGAGGTGGAAGCCCAGATGCATTTGACAGAGTAATTTCAAGCCGTTTCGGTGCAAAGGCTGCTCAGCTTATTGCAGATAAGGACTTTGGAAAGCTTGTTGTTCTTAGAAATAACGTAGTTGATGCAATACCTATGGAGGAGTCAGCAGGTAAGCTTAAGTATGTTTCACCTGATGATGCAATCGTGAAGGAAGCAAAGACCTTAGGAATCTGCTTCGGAGACTAAATAAGAGTATAAAGACATTTGACTCCTTACCGTCACAGTGTATTGATGATGGTAAGGAGTTTGCTATGAAATTGATTTTTAGCTATAAAACTATTACCAGATAAAATAACGGAAGTAATCAGAATGCGAAGAGGAATAATAATAAAGGCGATTTTATTTGTTGCAATATTTGTGACAACCGCCTTTTTTGTAAATAAATTATATTATCGTGGTTATGAAAATGAAAACTACCAGAAAACGAACACATCGCTTCCTGTATTGTATGTCCGTCACAACGACGAGATTATCAACAGGATGCTTGCATATAGAACGAAGATAGACACGAGCCTTGACAGATCAGTTGTCACCACTGTGGGAGAGGATAAGAAGATGTCAATTCTCCTGCCAAATGACAGCGATTACACAAAACAGGTTTCCTATGAGCTTCGTTCCTTTGACGGACAAAATCTTATCGAGGATGGAGATTTGACAGAGCCTTCAAGGTACAATGGATTTGTCCAGTATGACATTAGTCTTAGAATGGATATGACAATCGACAAGGAGTACCAGATTGTCATAAAGCTCAGTGATGGAAAGGAAACTCTCAGATACTATTCGAGACTGATAAGGCTTGAGAGAGATTACATCCAGAGCTACGTGGATTACATGAAGAGCTTTAACAAGGCGATGTTTGATGAGAAGTATGATGAAAATGGTGACTTGATTGCGGACTATGAGCTGCAGGATTCAAGTATCATTGTAAAGGCCTTAGACCAGGACAATTCCAACAATTCATCAAATCTTGGAGTTGTTAACCTTCAGTCTAACTATGACGTTGTGACCTTTGGCAATCTTAAGCCTGAGAGAACGAGCGAGCTTGTGCCAGTAATTAAGGAGATAAATGAAACCGAGTGTACAGTCCAGTACCAGTACACCGTATCCTCAGGAACCGGCTCGGAATTAAAAAATTATATTATTGATGAGTACTATGAGCTGAGCTACGACAACAGTAATGCCTCTGCGAAGCTGGAGAACTATAAGAGAAATATGGATTATGTCTTTAACTACAAGGACGTAAATACCATCCTTAACAGTCTCTCCATGGGAGTATGCTCAAATGAATCTGAGCCTTACATCACAACAGAGGATGGAAAGAGAGCGGCATTTATCACAGAGAATCAGCTTTGGTTTTACGATTACAAGAATACCTGTATGTCAAACATTTACGGCTTCTGGAAGGGAACCATGGCGGATATACAGGAGATTCAGAACAGATTAGGCTTTAACCTTCTATATATCAATGATGATGGTGTTGTTGATTTCTGTGTGTATGGAAGAATACCAAGAGGAACCCACGAGGGACAGAATGGAATTATTCTTTATGAATACAAGGAGGAGACCGGAGAGCTTAAGGAGCTGTCCTTCATTGAGACTGAAATCACCTACGATTTGATGACGCAGGGAGTTGGAAGATTTGCGTACTATAACAGAGATTACAAGGTTTTCTATACAATCCTTGATAATGCACTTATAAAGGCCTACGTAGAGTCTGACGAGATGGACTATGTTGTTGACAACATGCCTATGGACAGGATTTATTTCTCAGACGATTATTCAACAGTGGCATTTATGAACGATTCAAGACTTGAAAAATCAAAGGGAATCACAATAGTTGACTGCGAGAGTAACAGACAGGTTGAGATTAGGTCAAAGTATGAGATTTCTGAGGTTATCGGCTTTGTAGGAACGGACATTGTCTATGGAGATGGAACGATAGATGACATTTACACTCTCCTAGACGGCAGAAAAAAAGTCGAATTTACAGAGCTTTGCATTGTGGATAAGTCGGGAAATGAGATAAAGAGATACAAAAAGAATGATAAAACGCTGAAAAATGTTGAAATTGGCGTAAATGTCATCAATTTCGAGCTGGTTGACAAGAATGCAGAAAAAACTGAGCCAGAGCAGCTAGATGCCTCAGAACTTGCGGAGGAGATGGCCGAGGAGGCTGACATAAAGGAGGAGGAGCCAGAGGAGCTCGCCACAGACACGGACGCCATAGAGGATGATATCTATATCGGTGGTAATACTACAAACAAGGAATCGGACTATATCTCCTTCAAGCAGGAGACTAAGAGTGGAAAGCTTACATTTAAAAATACCTACACTGAGGCTGGCTATGCAGCCCTCAACATGGTATTTCCATCAAATGTATATATCAGAAAGACTCCAAAGCTAATGCTTGCAAAGACTAAGAAGGAAAATAATACTGCAACAATCACAATGAACAAGGCGTCGGAGGATTCCATGCTCTATGTATTTTCCTACGAAGGTCTTTCCATGATGACGGAGACGGCAGCGGAGGCCATGGATTACATTACAGATAACGGCGGAGTACTCTTAGATGGAAATGGCAACGTTCTGTTCAAGACAAAGCCTTACAATTCCTACTACACTGTGGCAGGAACATTTCCATATCAGCAGTGCAGCAGTATTAGTGAAAGCTTAAATGCCTGCGCCTATATGAGTATTCTTGCGTCAGGTGGAAAGGCAGATTACGGAGAGCTGCTTGGAAAGAGTACCTTTGAGGAGTGCCTTTCTGACTCACAGACTGCTGTCCCAATCAACCTTTATGGAATGAAGATAAAAACAGCACTACTATTCCTTTCGGATGGAATTCCATTTACAGCCAGACTATCAGACGGAAGATATGTGCTGGTTGTAAGCTACAATCTTACAGCGATAAGATATTATGATCCGGTCGATGGAAAAGAGGTAAGAGTATCCAGAAAGAGATTCGTAAATGATATCGCAGTATATGGAAATATTATCTATACCTTTGCGGTAAAATAAAATTTATTTAGCAAAAGGTAGTTCAGCAAAAGGTAGCGTCAACCTGCGAAAAAGGTTGACGCTACCTTTTTCAGGCTTTTTACACAATAAAAAGGAGCCGCTGGGAAAATGCGGCTCCAAGGTATGAAAAAATGTGGGGGAAGGTATAGATTCCTTCGTTGGAACATCTTTAAGATATCAATAAAGTATGAAAACTTTTTGGTAAATCTGTGAAAAAAGTATGAACTTCATATTTTATTTTGTTGATGTATCGTCAATCGCTGCTACATCGTCAGTAGCTGCGGCATCGTCAGTCGTTGTTGCATCTTCAGAGACAGCTGCATCGCCAGTAGCCTCTTCATCCTCATCGTCATCAGCCTTGTTGACGTAAGCGTAAGCTCTTCTTTTGCTCTCTTTGGTTTTCTTGTCATCCTCCATGAGTGACCCAATAGTAACCTTTTTGGTTGGACCATCAACTCCATCCTCGTAGATAAGCTCTGCAATGATGTCAAAGCAGTGCTCGTGAATAGAACCATAGATATAAGCAAGAAGTCCAAAGCCTATAAGTACAAATACAATTATTGTAAATGGATTCTTAAGCATAACAACAAAACAAACAAGGTCAATAATAATGATTAAAAATGTTGCAGGGAATTTCCTGTAGCATACTAAAAGAGTTCTCTTAACATGCTCAAGCTTCTTGTCTGCCTTGTGAATGCCGATGAGTGGAAAAAGATTTACAATAACTGCTGCAGCAAAAACAAAACAAAAAACACAGAAGAAAACAAATGGGAATACAACTGAGAAGCTGCTGTTAATCCAAACCTGATACCAGAACCTTGTGTTAAAGGCGAAAATAAAAGCCAGAGTTCCCCAGAGTAACCACAAAAAGGTTGACTGCCCGAAGCAGGCCTTAAAGGCCGCAAAAAATCTTTTTGCAAGATGTCCGTCAGTCCCAGTTTTTGAATCGTGTACAACAGCTGCGGCAGCAGACATTGAAGCTCCGACTGTAATTACGGGAATAGAACAGAGCGAGAATAGAAGAGATAAAAGAATGATATCCCCAAGTTTTCCGATAAACCCTCTTGAGGTGGTACTATCAGTTTGATTATTATTCGATGCCATTAATAAAAACTCCTTAATATTAATCTTAAAATTGGATATATAAAATATCCCTATCAAGTATAAAGAAATTATAACTAAAAAACAATTTAAAAATTGGTATATTAATAAAAATTCATATTTTTATGTGTAATTTACATTCGTTTTCATTGACAAATCATAAAAAATAAATATCATAATAAAATGAAAAGTCGAATTGATAATGAATAGTTCATCCGACATGTTGCAGAAGAAACCCACGCAGGTGGGAGCTGACTGCGACCTACAAATTTACAGAAAGAGGGAAAAAGTATGAAGACACCATTTGTCACAAAGGAACAGGTTGAAGAGATCGTAAAGACATACCCTACACCATTTCATATTTATGATGAGAAGGCAATTAGAGAGAATGCAAGAAAGCTTAAGCAGGCATTTTCATGGAATAAAGGCTACAAGGAATATTTTGCTGTAAAGGCAACACCAAACCCATCAATTTTAAGAATTCTCCATGAGGAGGGCTGTGGAACAGACTGTTCATCACTCACTGAGCTTATGATGTCAGAGAAGATTGGTGTAACAGGAAATGAAATCATGTTTTCTTCAAATGATACACCAGCCGAGGAGTTTGTTAAGGCCAGAGAGCTTGGAGCAACCATAAACCTTGACGATTACACACATATTCAGTTTTTAAATGAGACCTGTGGAATTCCAGAGAGAATCAGCTGCCGTTTTAATCCGGGCGGAAAGTTCTCTATCGCAACAACTATCATGGACAACCCTGGTGATGCAAAGTACGGCATGACAAAGGACCAGATCATAAAGGCCTACTCAGAGCTTAAGGAGCTTGGTGCAAAGGAGTTCGGTATGCACTCATTCCTCGCATCAAACACTGTAACAAATGAATACTATCCAACTCTCGCAAAGATTCTTTTCGAGGTTGCAGTTGAAATTAAGGAAAAGACCGGCGTAAAGCTCAGCTTCATCAACCTTTCAGGTGGTGTAGGAGTTCCATACACACCAGATAAGGAGCCAAATGATATCCTTGCAATCGGTGAGGGCGTAAGAAAGGTGTACGAGGAGGTTCTCGTTCCTGCAGGAATGGGCGATGTTGCAATCTTTACAGAGCTCGGAAGATTTATGCTTGCTCCATACGGACAGCTTGTTGTTAAGGCTATCCATGAGAAGCACATTTACAAGGAGTATATCGGTGTTGATGCCTGCGCAGTAAACCTTATGAGACCAGCTATGTACGGTGCTTACCACCACATAACAGTACTTGGCAAGGAAAATGCAGAGTGCGATCACCTCTACGACGTGACAGGCTCACTCTGTGAGAACAACGACAAGTTTGCAGTTGACAGAATGCTTCCAAAGATTGACATGGGTGACTACCTTGTAATCCATGATACAGGAGCTCACGGCTTTGCGATGGGCTACAACTACAACGGAAAGCTCAAGTCAGCAGAGCTTCTCTTAAGAGAGGACGGCTCAGTGCTTCAGATTCGTCGTAAGGAGACTCCAGCAGACTACTTTGCAACTCTTGAGGGCTTCTGGAATCTTGACATTTAAATAATTCACACCTGCCCGGCACCTAAGTGTCGGGCATTTTTCATTTCCCCGATATATTTTCGCCCTCCCCAGGTTCTGACCTGAGTGTGTCCACCACCCTGCCCTATGCGGTGCGACAACCTTCCTGGCCTGCACCTTCTTAGGGCCTGCTTCCAACGACATATAATTCTTTGCTAGAAAATCTTGCCGCCCTCTATGAGTTCAATTTGTGCTGCCGTAGTATGTTTGAGAACCTGTAATAGATATGTACCTCTCATTCACTAGCAAAAACTTTCCCTGGGAATCTAAGCCCCTCTCCATGTTCATTTGATAGATGCGTCGCCTCCGCGAACTCGGAAATTCAGGGGCTCATAGTATCTGCGATAGTCATGAGTATTGCCCCCTGAATTTCCTCAAACACACTGCGCGACGCATCATGAGCATTCCGAGGGGCTAAGATTGCCAGGGAAAGTTTTCGATACCGTTCATAAGAGGTACATATCTATTACAGGTTTGAGTTTACGAAGGCAGCACAAAATATATACGAACGAATGGAGGCGACTTAGATTTTCAGCAAAGAATTATCGAGTGGAAGCAGGCCCTGAGAAGGTGCAGGCTACAAAGACATAAAGAGACCGCATAGGGCAGGGTGGTGGAAAGCATATGACCCAAGCCTGGGGAGAGATAGAAGGTTGCAATGTGGAAATGAAAAATGCCCGGTTTTGATAAGTACCGGGCATTTATGAAAAGAATTATTGTTATCTTGGGAGTTTGTTTGGTTCTGGGTAGTCAACTCCGAAGGTGTCAACTGTTACGGTCTGGATTTTCTGCTCAACGATTGGCTTGTCACCCCAGCCTGTACGAGTCTCAGCAATTTTGTTGACAACGTCCATGCCTTCTGTGAGTTTTCCGAAGGCTGCATAAGCGCCATCAAGGTGTGGTGAGGTCTTGTGCATGATGAAGAACTGTGAGCCGGCTGAGTCAGGCATCATTGAACGAGCCATAGAGAGTACACCAGGCTCATGCTTTAAATCGTTAGGGAAGCCGTTCTGTGCGAACTCACCCTTGATTGAGTAGCCAGGTCCGCCTGTTCCACGTCCGTCTGGGTCTCCACCCTGAATCATAAAACCGCTAATTACACGATGGAAAATAAGTCCATCATAGAAGTTTTTCTTGATGAGGGAGATGAAATTGTAGCAGGATTGTGGAGCGATGTCTGGATATAATTCGAATTTCATGACATCGCCAGTTGTCATTGTAATTGTTACTATTGGATTTGCCAAAATATATCAGTCCTTTCTTGAATTTTTTATCAAAAGATGTTAATATGATATCACTAATGTAAAATTACTTCAAGTCTGTCATAAAATACAGACAATAACAGATTTTCAGAGGTGTAAAATTTGGCTAAATTTTTAAAGTTCGTTATAGTTATATGTATTTCTGCATGGCTTTTGCTGATTACATACGATTATGTGAAGGATATCTATAAGGCTTATCAGTATGAACTTACCAACACTGATACAACCGCAGGAACAGATGTGGTAGTAACAATACCAAGCGGTGCATCTGCCAAGAAGGTTGCAAAGATATTAAAGAAAAAAGGCCTGATCGAATTTGAGACTGCATTTGTCTCAAGACTTCAGGATTCTGAATACAGAGGAAAGCTTAAGGCTGGAACCTATACTCTGAATACGGGTATGAATACGCTTGAGATGATGGAAGTATTATCACCTAAGCAGGCAGCCAACGAGCCGATTGATACACTGGTTATTCCTGAGGGATTTACGGTTGATATGATTGCTACAAGGTGCCAGAAGAAGGGCATTTGCTCAAAGCAGGAGTTTATCAATGCATGTAATACTATTACATCTAAGGATTTCTGGTTCCTGAGTGATGTGCCAACAGGTGCCAATGTAAGATATCTGGTTGAGGGATACCTTTTCCCTGCCACCTACAACATTTATGAGACAACAACAGCGGAGTCACTTGTAAGAGATATGCTTCAGGCATTTTCGGATTATTACAAGGATGAGTATAAGTCACAGGCTGAGGAGCTTGGGCTTAACACTTATCAGGTTGTGACTATGGCTGCCATGATAGAAAGAGAGTGTAAGGTTGATGAGGAGAGAGCTCTTATTGCAAGTGTAATTAACAATCGTCTTGCAAAGGATATGCTTCTTCAGATTGACTCTACAGTAGTTTATCCTCTTTCGAGTGGAATGTACGATAGAAAGTCAGTAAGCTATAATGATCTTGAAACGGATTCATTATATAACACATACAAGTACAAGGGTCTTCCGGTAGGTCCGATTTGCAATCCTGGACTTGCCTGTATAAAGGCAGTGCTTTATCCGGAAGAAACAGATTATCTGTATTACCATGTTGATGATGCAGAGAAGGGTACTCATATCTTTACTGAAACTTTTGAGGAGCATATTGAGACACAGTAATATGCGTTATATTAGAAGATTACAGATACACAATTTACGAGATTTATGGGGTATTAGAATTTTGTAAATGTGTAAATTATTCATAGGAGGGACGACGATGAGAAGTTTTAGCTTCACAGCAAAGAACATTGGAAGAGAGCGTTATCTTACCTACACTATGGGTGAGGGATGCGAGCTTGATGAAGACATTCTTGATCTTTGCGAAGAGGATGATGTCAAAGAGATCGTAAAGGTTGTATTTGAGGAAGATGACGATTATGATTATCTTACTTATGATATTACAGGAAAGATGTCTTTGGAAAAGTATACAGCAGGCATTATGACCAGAGAAAAGGTATTCAAGATTTTAAGGAATGTTGCAATATCATTTGTAAGCTGTAAGGAGAATGCAATTCCACTTGCATACATTCTTCTTAATAAAGGCTTTATGTACATTAATCCTGACACACTTGATATTCAGTTTATCTGTCTTCCAGTTGAGAGCGAGGCACAGGTATCGGTTGAATTCAAGAGCTTTGCAAGACAGCTTCTTGCAAACATCAAATACGATGTTGAGGAGGATCTTTCCTATGTTGGACAGCTCCTTACATATATTAATGGAGATGCATTTAACCTGAGAGGACTTATCGGACTTACTGAGGCTCTTATGGAGGATGCAGGAATCGGCTTCGAGGAGGAAGAGGGAATCTCAACTGATGACGGAGCAGAGGTTATTAACATTGCACCTTCTGATGAGGATGAGGAGGTTGAGGCAGAAACTTCTAATGTTAATGACTTTATGAAGGATCTTGGCGGAGCAGATGAGCCACTTCCAGAGATTAACTTTGATGAGGATGATGAGGAGGAGTTTGGTTCTACAGACGTTCTGAGAGCAGCTAGTGATGAGGAGCCTGAGGAAGCTGAAGAAGAGACCTATGAGGAAGAGGAAGCTGCTGAAGAAGCTTATGAGGAAGAGGAAGCTGCTGAAGAAGCTTATGAGGAAGAAGAGGCTGCCGAAGAGGAGTCTTATGAGGAAGAAGAGGCTGCCGAAGAGTCTTACGAGGAGGAGGAGTCTTATGACGAGCCTTCTGATGATGAAGACTTTGAAACTCTCCCTGACAGACCTAAGAAGGCAGAGTCCTTCGAGGAGATTAAGGCCAGACTTGAGATGCTTGTAAATGGCAATAAGCCACCAGTATCACAGATTAGCCATTCGTCAACACCTGTTGATGAGGAAGAGCTTGACGAGATGTTCGAGTCAAGACCAAAGATTAAGAAGAATAATATCAAGGTAAACAGAGCTGCATTAATCCAGAATGCAGTAACCGAGGAGGAAGAGGCTGTAGCAGAGATTGCTGGAAGCTCAAAGAATTCCAACAAGGAAACATTTATCGAGAATATCCATGAGTACCTTAATGGGGATGCTTCTGTTGCAGCAAGAAAGGAAGCTGCACAGGCAGCAGAAACTGATAGACCTGTAAAGAGCAATTCAATCTTAAGCGTTGGAACAGCAAGTGTTAACAATACAATGCTTGGTTCAACAGGAACACTCAAGATTTGTCCATACATCATTCGAGTTAATACAGAAGAGCGAGTGATGATTACAAAGACAATCTTCAAGATTGGTAAGGCAAACAGAGGAAATGATTACACAGTTGATGGAAATGGTCACATTTCAAGACAGCATGCAATTATTACCCAGAGAGACGGAGTTTGCTACATAAAGGATAACAAGTCTACAAACCATACTTATGTTAATGGCAAGGAGATTGCTGATGGTGCGGAGGAGGTTCTCACACACGGCTGTAGATTATCACTTGGTGATGAGGAGTTTATCTTTAAGCTGAGATAATATATTCGCAAAAAATAAAGCCTGTATATGATACGGTTATCGTATACAGGCTTTATTTTTATCTTGACGAAAGTATTATTTTGATAGTATTATATATTTAATTTGGTTGTGATTAAGTATATATTAAAATACCCAAATTATTACTTGCAAATAACAGAAAGTCCCAAGCGTTAGCCTGGGTCGATACTTGCAACTAAAGGCTGAGCCATCATGATAAGTTATGATTTGGAGTGGCTCTGAAATGCACACATTATAGGAGGAACCATCATGACGAAGTCATGATTCGGAATGTTCCTCCGACCTGTCGCAGAGGGGACCCGCGTAAGCGGGGAGTTGGATGCGACTTACATATTATACAAGGAGGAAAAAGAATGAGGAAAAGGTTGGGAAAGAGAATCCTTTCCACAGTGCTTGCAGCAGTACTTGCAGTTTCAAGTATTTCAATTCCTGCAAAGGCTTCTGAGCTTGACTCATATCAGGATGAGGTTATAGCAACTTCTACTGATGCTGAGGAGTTAGGTGAGGTTTCTGAGGAAGAGATTTCTGAGGCAGCAGAGGCACCTGAAGCAGAGGCAGTTGTGGAGGACGAAGAGGTAGTATACGACGAGAATGGAGAAGTATACTACAGACGTTATTTTATTGACGAGGTTGAGGTAATTGACTTCGGCGACAATGAAGTCCCTATTGAGGGAGAAGAAGAAAGCGTGGATATGGCAGAGGAGGCTGACTACGCAAGAGATTACTCTGTATATCACAATGATTACAGCTACAACAAGATGACAAGTACACAGAAGAAGGTTGCTGATCAGATTTTTGCATACGGCAATAAGCTTCTTACAACAACAACTAATGTAACAACAACATCTCTTGGATATTATGTTTCATCTGTAATCACTGTACCAACAAGCTGGTCATCAACAGATATGTCTCAGATGCTAAAGGCAACTCTTTATCAGAGACCTGAGTTCTACTTCTTGCAGATTGGTATTGTTTATCAGTCAGGTAAGATGTACATCAAGGTATATGATGCATTTGTAAATGGCTCAACAAGAATGAGCTACACAAACACAATCTTCAACAGAGTTGAGGGCTGGGTTAATGAGATTAAGAATGCAAATTTCGAGAGCCAGTGGAAGACTGAGCTTGCTTGTCACGACAAGGTAGTCAGATCGGTAACCTACAAGGATGGTACCTACAGCCAGTCAATCTTCAGTTCTGTATACCAGGGCTACACAGTATGTGCTGGTTACGCAAAGCTTTATGCAATGCTCGCAAATGCATGCGGCATTCCAACTGTATCAGTATCTGGTTCAGTACCAGGCGGTAACCACGCATGGAATGAGTCACAGTTATATGGAAACTGGTTAGTTGTAGACTGTACCTGGGATGATCCGGACAGTGGAAGCTCAGTTAAATACAATTATTTCAATAAGACACAGGCACAGGTAAACTCAGCTGGTGGAACAAGAACAATTCTTTCATGTATGAAGAGCTGGATTCCATCTACTCCATACACATACAATTCGACTGCATTTTATCCTAAGGGAATCTACGTTGCAAGATGTACCTATGAGGGTGCTTCGATGGGAGCAAGTGTTGATTATAACCAGTATTCGCTTTCACAGATGGAGTATCAGTGGCAGGCAACCTGCGATGGTGGTAACACCTGGAAGCTTGTTCAGGACTGGACAAGAGGAAATAACTGGGTAGATGTTAAGCCATATGCAAGAGGCAACTGTATTGTAGTATGTAGAATCAGACCAGTTGGTTATTCATCAATGGTACAGCAGCTCAATGCTGGCTTTGAGTATAATTACTATATTAAGGACATCTGTCAGCTTCCATATACTGGAAAGGGTGGCGGCTTCCTCCTTGGATTCTCTTCATTTGATAATCCAAACAACAGCTATCAGTACGAGATATTAATTCTTGATTTATCACTCTATGCACAGGGTAAGGATGCATGGGTATTCAACTCAGGAAGAAATAAGATTAACGGAACAACGTTATGGACGGTATGGCAACCGCAATATGGTTACTATCTGACCATGTACCGATTGTATGATGGTTATGGCAACCTGCTGCAGGAGCTTTGCTATGGCTTCCAGAATATATAATTTGGAATCCTAAAAGCTCGTAGCATTTTGCAGACTATAATTTAGTACATGTTACTAATAATTTAATACAGAAAGAAAGGTTTATTTGGGATATGTGATATATCTTGAATAAACCTTTTCTTTTTCTTGACTAAACAAGGTAATAGAGAATATAATGAAACAGAATGGATAATTATAGGGTGTAGTGGGTCAAGCTATGCCTTTGAGCCGAATTATACATTAAAGTATTTAAAAAATGATTAAAACAGGGATATATTAATTATTCAGATGGAGGTCTAATATGAACGATGTAAAGTTAGTTTCTACAAAGCAGAACGGATACATTAGCCTTAAGTATGATCTTGAGCTTACAGACACTATTGATATGGCAGTAGTGGATAAGTTTAAGATGGCTAATATCAAAGGTATTGCACCATTTCAGTATATAGAGGCAAATGGAAAGAGAAGCGTTATCTATACAGTGCCAGATGTTCCAGCACTTACTCAGGTTAACAAGTCATATCTTGATAAGTACACAGTACTTAAGATTATGAAGGGAATCTGTGAGATTTACAGCACAGGAGCACAGGGAGTTCCTATTAGCTATATTGTAAAGGACACAGACTGTATATTTGTTAATCCTAGAAACAATGAGGTTACAGTAGTACTTCTTCCAGTTAAGCAGGATGTTATCAGTGTTTCTGAGCTTGCGTCGTTCTTCAGAAAGACTCTCTCTAAGATGAGATTTGCAGTTGACAACCTTGACAATTATGTTGCCAAGCTTTTCAACTTTATTAATAGTGATGATTTTTCAGTATCAGCATTCCAGAGTAAGGTAGATGCAATGCTTAATGATATGCCAGTTCCAACAGGCATGGCAGCGGGACAGGGCAGCAATACATCTAAGGACGTAAAGGTCAATAAGATGGATGTCATGAGAAACAGAGCAAATATGCAGTACCAGGGAATGCCAAATGGCCAGATGATGCCAAATGGCCAGATGATGCCAAACGGCCAGATGATGCCAAACGGTCAGATGATGCCAAATGGTCAGATGATGCCAAACGGTCAGATGATGCCAAATGGCCAGATGATGCAGGGTCAGAGACCACCGATGGGACCAAACGGTCAGATGATGCAGGGCCAGAGACCACCAATGGGACCAAACGGCCAGATGATGCCAAATGGTCAGATGATGCAGGGCCAGAGACCACCAATGGGACCAAACGGTCAGATGATGCCACCAATGGGACCAGATGGAAAGCCAATGATGCCACCTGTAGGACCAGATGGAAAGCCGATGATGCCACCTGTAGGACCAGACGGAAAGCCGATGATGCCACCTGTAGGACCAGACGGAAAGCCGATGATGCCACCAACAGGACCAGATGGAAAGCAAGTGATGCCACCAATGGGACCAGATGGAAAGCCGATGATGCCACCAGTAGGACCAGATGGAAAGCCGATGATGCCACCAACAGGACCAGACGCGAAGCCTAAGAGAGAAGAGATTATTCTTCCTCAGGACGATATAGATGAGGTAGAGGAGGCTGCTAAGGAAGAAAAGACTGAGGAAGCAGCTGAGACAAAGGAAGCTACAAAAGAAGCTACAAAAGAAGCTACAAAAGAAGAAATCAAAGAAGCTACTGAAGAAGCTACAGAAAAAGAGACAAAAGAAGAGATTAAAGAAGAGGATAAGGCAGAGGATAAGAAGCCAGAGGTTTCACCAATGCCAGGAATGCCTCAGGGAATGAACCAGCAGGCACCAGCGCCAATGCCAGGAATGCCTCAGGGAATGGGACAGCAGAGACCACCAATGC
>DCHE01000019.1:11411-14957 GCA_002314775.1 Lachnospiraceae bacterium UBA1760 | reverse complement strand
CTCTTGTATGTGCTGGAAGAGCTGAGTATCTGATTCCCATCTCTGAAATACGTGCAAATGCAGGCTGAAGAGCTGTCATAAGCTCTGACTTAAGCTGAGAATCGATCTGGTCTCTCTTGTACTCTGTAGTAACATTAGCTGCAACCTTTGTATAGAATACAACAGGATCTGAAACCTTATATGAATATTCACCGTGACATCTGATAGCAATATCAACGTCAAGCCCGATGTTCTTATCAACAACTCTGAAAGGAACAGGATTAGCTGTACCATACTTGTTGCCTGGGATTTCCTTAGTATTTACGAAGTAAACTCTCTGATCCTTAGCTGTGTCACCACCAAATGTGAAACGCTTTCCAATCTGTGAGAATGTCTGCTTAATATTCTCTCCAAGGTTTCCGTAGAAAATACTTGGCTCTGTTGAGCTGTCCCATACGAACTCACCTGGCTCAGCACAAACTTCAACAACCTTACCCTGTTCAACAATAAGCATACACTGTCCTTCGTTTACAGCGATAACTGATCCGTTTGAAATGATATTGTCGCTTCCCTTTTTATTTGAACTATTTTTATTCTGTCTCTTTTCACCCTTCATAAGAATAACGTCTGCTGGAAGTGAATCACAGTAAATGTACTCTCTCCATGAATCAGCAAGTGCCGAACGACCTGCCTGAGTTATAGCTGATATTAATCCCATATCAAAATCCTCCTATTATGATTGTCATAGCATAATGGCCACACATTATGTGTGCCTACTGCCTATTATCATACCATATATATGTATTTCTCGTAAAGAAAAATCGGGCAATACACCCGATTTTTTCATCCTTTAAAAGCCATTAATTCAAAAGAGAATCACATATCATCCCTTATATTATGAATTTGTAAATTATTTCGCGAATTCCACATTCATTATTTGTATTTTCAGTAACATAATCCGCAAGGGCCTTAAGTCCTTCAACACCGTTTTTCATGCAGACACCAGTTCCAGCAGCAAGTATCATTGGAAGATCATTTTCCTCATCACCTGCTGCCACAGTATCTGAAATATCAACTAAAAGGTGCTGACACATAAATCTTATAGCCTCACCCTTATTTGCATTAGGATTAGCATACTCTAAAAGTCTTGCATCAGAGAAAGTACAGTAGAGATTATTTTCCCTTGTAAAATCAGCCAGTCTGTCTCTATAGGCTTCAAGCTTATCCCTTCCATCTAAAGAAATAATAATAACCTTTGGCTGAACTCCATTAGTTACCGAAATAAAATCATCAACAATCTGAGGTGGCATGCCAATTCGTTTTGTGTAAAAATCAAGTTCCTCTGTTTTCCTCTCAGAGACAACATGATCATCTGTATATGTATGACAGTGAAGTCCCATCTTATAGGCCTCATCAAACATATGTCTTACTATTTCGCTGTCAAGGGTATCGTACTTGAGACGTTCCTTTGTTGCGGGAGCATATATAAGGCCACCATTATACGCTGATAAATAAAATCCTTCACGAAGAAAATCGAATTTCTCTGCAAGCTTTAGTATTGAAAACAGAGGCCGGCCTGAATTAATAATAATCTTATGGCCGGCGCGAAGCATCTCCTCGATTGCCTCCATATCCCCCTGTTCTATTTCCTTATTATCATTTAAAAGAGTTCCGTCTAAATCCAGAAATAAAAGTTTCATATTATGGCATTCCCGACTGAGAAAAAATTAGTTCTCGTCATCTTCCTTATTAGCAGTATATACAAATCTCTTACGTGCCATTTCATCAGATGCAAGATATTCATCGTATGTTGTAATCTTATCTATCAATGTACCGTTAGGAAGTAGCTCCATAATACGATTAGCAGTTGTCTCTACAAACTGATGGTCATGTGAAGCAAAAAGAACCACACCCGGATACTTGATAAGTCCATTATTAAGGGCTGTAATACTTTCCATATCAAGATGGTTTGTTGGCTCATCAAGAATAAGGATATTTGCACCTGAAATCATCATCTTAGAAAGGAGGCATCTAACCTTCTCTCCTCCTGAAAGAATCTTAACCTTCTTAATGCCATCCTCACCTGGGAAGAGCATTCTTCCAAGGTATCCTCTTACATATGTAATATCCTTAACAGGTGAATAGCCCATGAGCCAGTCAGAAATTGTAAGGTCATTGTTAAACTCTTCTGTAGAATCCTTAGGGAAGTAAGCCTGTGATGTAGTAACACCCCACTTGTATGTTCCTTCATCCGGTTCCATCTCACCCATAAGAATCTTGAAAAGTGTTGTCTTTGCGATTTCATTGGAACCAACAAATGCAACCTTGTCTTCTCTTCTTAAAATAAATGAAATATTATCAAGTACCTTTACTCCGTCAATTGTCTTTGAAATTCCATCAACAGCAAGAACCTCATTACCAATTTCACGGTCAGGCTTGAAGTCAATATATGGATATTTACGGCTTGAAGGCTTAATTGTATCAAGCTCGATTTTTTCAAGTGCTCTCTTACGTGATGTAGCCTGCTTACTCTTTGAAGCATTAGCTGAGAATCTTGAAATAAACTCCTGGAGTTCCTTAATCTTCTCTTCCTTCTTCTTATTAGCTTCTCTCATCTGCTGAATAAGGAGCTGTGATGATTCGTACCAGAAGTCATAGTTGCCTGCATATAACTGAATCTTGCCGTAATCAATATCTGCTGTATGCGTACAAACCTTGTTAAGGAAATATCTGTCGTGGCTGACTACAATAACTGTATTATCGAAATTAATGAGGAATTCCTCAAGCCACTCAATAGCATCAAGATCAAGATGGTTTGTGGGCTCATCGAGAAGAAGAATATCAGGATTACCAAAAAGAGCTCTTGCAAGAAGAACTTTAACCTTCTGTGAGCCAGTAAGGTTGCCCATTATTTCATAATGAAGCTCCGTCTCAATTCCAAGACCGTTAAGGAGTGTTGCAGCATTTGATTCTGCTTCCCAACCATCCATTTCCGCAAATTCAGTCTCAAGTTCTGAAGCCCTAATACCGTCTTCATCTGTAAAGTCTTCTTTTGCATAAATAGCATCCTTCTCCTTCATAATGTCATAAAGGCGCTGGTTACCCATTATTACTGTATCCATTACAGGAAACTCATCATATTTAAAGTGGTCCTGCTCAAGAACTGAAAGACGCTGTCCTGGTGTGATTACAATATCTCCATTTGTTGTATCAAGCTGTCCTGAAAGGATCTTAAGGAATGTAGACTTTCCTGCACCATTTGCACCAATAAGTCCATAACAGTTTCCTTCTGTAAATTTGATGTTTACGTCCTCGAAAAGAGCTTTCTTTCCAAGACGCAGCGTTACGTTGTTAGCTGAAATCATAATATTTGTCTCCTCTTAAAATTTGTAGCGTTTCTCATCCTTCAACGATAAGATATCTTCCATCAGGAAGCTCAAATACCTCTGAAGCTTCCATTATATCTCCATCCGCATCCGCACCGAGTTCTTCAAAATAATCCTTCACATCACGAGGGCTGTCAACAACGACTGCCATCATCATATCAAGAAACTCATCCGCATCCTC
>DCHE01000019.1:8140-11340 GCA_002314775.1 Lachnospiraceae bacterium UBA1760 | reverse complement strand
TTATCATAAATAAAATTTGCCATTACTCCGTCACTCTTTCCTTTGGTATAAACACTCTCTCGTCTTTCAAGGTATCTTCTTTTTTAACTGCTGCCTGGGCTTCTTCCTTAAACACATCATGTGCACAGACAGAAACCTTGCCTCTTCTGTCAGGCTTCTCATAGCTTCCATCATCCTGCATAATTGATGCCCTCATATTATCTGAGAAGAGTACATCAAGTATATGCATCAGCTTTTCCCTAAGAAGTGCATTCTCAATAGGATACAGTATTTCTACTCTTCTTTCAAGATTTCTTGGCATCCAGTCTGAAGAAGCACAGTAAAGTTCTGAATTTCCACCGTTTTCAAAATAGAAAATACGGCTGTGCTCAAGGAATTCTCCTACTATGGATCTTACAGTAATATTCTCTGATACCCCTTTTATTCCTGTCTTAAGACAGCAGATACCTCTTACAATAAGATCAATTTTAACTCCGGCAGACGAAGCTTCATAAAGGGCCATTATTATATCCTTATCACAGAGAGAATTAACCTTTGCTCTGATAACTGCCTTCTTTCCTGCAAGAGCATTGTCCCTTTCTCTTTCAATCAGCGAAATAAATCTGTCCTTAAGCCAAAGAGGAGCAAGAGAAAGCTTATTCCACCATACAGGTTCAGAATAACCAGAAAGCATGTTGAATACAGCTGTTGCATCCTCGCCAATTGGCTCTGCGCAAGTAAGAAGTCCAATGTCTGTATAGAGCTTTGCTGTAGAATCGTTATAGTTTCCTGTTCCAAGGTGCACATATCTTCTTATTCCGTCCTCTTCCCTTCTTACTACAAGGGTGATTTTAGAATGCGTTTTAAGTCCTACAAGGCCATAGATTACATGACATCCGGCTTTTTCAAGCTTACGTGCCCATATAATATTATTTTCCTCATCAAATCTTGCCTTAAGTTCTACAAGTACCGTAACCTGCTTACCATTATCTGCTGCCTGAGCAAGTGCTGCAATAATAGGTGAATTACCGCTGACTCTGTAAAGTGTCTGCTTAATAGCCAGAACATTTTCATCCTTTGCTGCCTGGCGTATAAAATCAACAACAGGATCAAAGGATTCATATGGATGATGAAGAAGAATATCACTTCTGCGTATGCACTCAAAAATATCAGTTTCGCTATCTATATCCGGGTTGTCCTTAGGAATATATTTAGGGCTTCTGTATTCATCAAATCCCTCAATACCATAAACCTTCATAAGGAAGGTAAGATCCAAAGGTCCGCTTATTTTGAATATTCCGTCATCTGCAACGTTTAACTCATTCTTAAGATATTTAAGAAGCTTATGGTCAATATCATCAGCAACCTCAAGTCTTATTACCTGCCCCCAGGCTCTCTTCTTTATCTGTTTCTCAATTTCCTTTAAGAGGTCTTCTGCCTCATCCTCATCAATAGTAAGGTCTGCATTACGCATTATTCTGAATGGGTGGGCGCACAGAACATCATAGTTAAGGAAAAGCTTCGAGATATTTCTCTCAATTATTTCCTCAAGAAGAATAACAGTATTGCGATTACCCTCCTCATCTGGAATCGTAACTATTCTTGAGAGTACAGACGGAACCTGAACTAATGCAAATTCGATTTCATTATCAAGATTTTTCCTTGAAAGAAGGGCTCCTATATTCAGAGACTTATTTCTGATAAGAGGAAATGGCCTTGATGAATCTACAGCCATGGGAGTAAGTACCGGATAAACATTGTCATGAAAATAGCTGTCAACATATGCTCCCTGCTTGTCAGTAAGCTCTTCGTGCTGAGAAATGAACTTAAAGCCTATCTGCTGAAGTTGTGGAAGAAGCGACTTGTTAAATGTCGTATACTGGTTTGCAACAAGCGCATGTGTCTCTTCATATATTGCAGCAAGCTGTTCTCCAGGAGTCATTCCTGCAATATCCTTCTTGCTGTAGTCTGCACTTACCATATCAACTAAAGATGCAACTCTGACCATGAAGAATTCATCAAGATTCGATGATGTAATACTTAAAAACTTAAGTCTTTCAAACAAAGGATATGACTTATCCTTAGCCTCTGAAAGAACTCTCTCATCAAACTTAATCCAGCTTAACTCTCTGTTTGTAAAATACTCTGTATTATCGTATATATTTTTCATTTCCTACCTCGGTATCAATACTACCTTCACACTATTATTAACAGTTAAATCAATATTTTGGTCAAAATAATTATCCCCGGTTTTTCTTCTTATGTATAAGTACCGGCCTTAATGAAAATACCTCTTCAAAAAAGACTGCTTTTCTTTGGAAAAATCCTCTCTCAAGAATCATATTCTCATCGCAATCGGCATTTATTACAAGTTCTGAATCCTTAATAACAACCCTAATATCCTTAACCTTAGTACGATAGCTTCTGCATATGCCATCTGCCAGTCTGAATATAGCTGTCAGCTTGGACATTGTAAGGTATGCATCTCTACTCATTGGTGATGAACGTATGATGTCTTCGTAGTATTCAAATTTAGCCTTGTTGAACTTTACTACGTTTGCAACAATTTCACGCTCTGTATGGGATAAGCCAATCATTTCCGTGGCCATTATTACTACATAGGAACATTCCGCAGCATCCTCAAGTGACATGTACTTGCCACAGTCTGAAAGGATAGCCGCAATTCTAAGTAGGAGCTTATCCCTCTTGCCAAGTCCATGAATCTTTTTCGTCTCATCAAATAGCTTTACAGCCATTTTTTCAACAAGTGCACATCTCTCTTCATTGGAGCCGTAACGCTTTGCAACTTCATGAGCACATGAGATAACGTCATTCTCGAAATTATGGCGATCCTTCATAAGTTTCTGGCTCTGTGCATAGTCAAAAGCCATACCATCAGCCAGACTTACTCCTGGCGCCCAAATATTTTCAGCACCTGCTAGCTTTACAAACTTTCTTACAAGGATTGCAGAAGGAATAAGGAGCGATGCATATTCGCCTGAAAGTCCATATTTCTTTGCAAGGTCATAGGGTTTGTATTCCTTAACTTCCTTGATGAATTTCTTGAATTCTTCCGTTGAAACAAAATCCTTATTTAACGCCTTCTGAATAATGTATGAAATGTAGTCATCTACAATTATTATGCTGTTTATTTTGGTTCCTGCCATATAAAGCTCATTGAACTGGTAGAAGTGATTATCAACAAGTTCTGAAACAAGGCT
>DCHE01000019.1:6808-8071 GCA_002314775.1 Lachnospiraceae bacterium UBA1760 | reverse complement strand
AGACGGATATTCTGGGTTGTCTTAAGTCTGCCCTCATCAAAAATTGAAATCTGAATACTTCCGCCACCAATATCTACAATGGCTGCGCCCTTATTAATCAGATCCTCAAAAAGTTCACCCCTTGATGCTACCGCCTTATAATGCAGGAATCTCTGTTCTGAATTCGATAAAACTTCTATATCAAGTCCTGTACGAAGCTTTACCTGTTCTGCAATAATATATGTATTCTTTGTTTCCCTAATTGCTGATGTGCCGCAAATCTTCACATCATCAACCTTGTAGGCCTTCATAATCTGCTTGAATTCTATAAGTGTATTACACAGCTCATCAACCCTTTCAAGGCTGATTTTTCCTGTGTTATATGTGTCTGTTCCAAGCTCAATTTTCTTACGAATATGGTCTATTTCCTTAATGCTGCCCTTACTCGTAATTTCATAGATTTTCATAGCAAGCTCATAAGAGCCAACATCAATCGCTGCAAATGTTTTCATATGTAACCCCTAACTTATCTTATTTTTCAAAACCCCTAAGGTAATCAATAAACTGGCTTGCAGTTCTTCCTGAAAGTCCGCCATGAGCAATCTCCCATTTGTTTGCTTCAAGAATCAGTTCATCCTCAGGCATAGTAATGTTATGACGGGCAGCAAGTTCCTTAACAATTGTATTGTATTCCTTCTTAGCCGGTGACGGGAAATAAATGCTGACACCAAATCTTGAAGAAAGTGACATTTTTTCCTGCTTGGTATCCGAGCTGTGAAGGTCTTCATTGTAATCATTTCTGTCATTGAATGATTCTCTTACAAGATGCCTTCTGTTACTTGTTGCGTAAATAAGAACGTTTTCAGGCTTCTTCTCAAGACCACCCTCAATAACCGCCTTCAGATACTTATACTCTACCTCAAACTCCTCAAAGGACAAATCATCCATGTAAATTATGAATCTGTAATTTCTGTTCTTTATCTGAGATATAACATCATTTAAATCCTTAAACTGATGCTTGTATACTTCTATAATTCTAAGACCCTGATCATAATACTGATTAAGGATTGCCTTTATTGAACTTGATTTACCTGTGCCGGCTTCGCCAAATAAGAGACAGTTGTTTGCAGGTCTTCCCGCTATAAAGGCCTCTGTATTATCAATCAGCTTCTTCTTCTGACTCTCGTATCCAACAAGATCGTCAAGCTTTACGTGAGCAATATTGGTAATCGGGACAATTTCAACATTTGTCTTATTCTTCGTATTTATGTCAACCATCTTATC
>DCHE01000019.1:3158-6735 GCA_002314775.1 Lachnospiraceae bacterium UBA1760 | reverse complement strand
CCTACTCCAAACTCTTTATAAAACTGAGTCATTAATGCTTTCATGTCAACTGCATCCTTAGCCTCTGCAAGCTTTGGTGCAAGCTCAACAATCCTGTCTCTTACTCTTTTGTTAAATACCTTTCCTTCGTCGTTTCCTCCATCATACTCATTAAGGAATTCCAGGTTTGTCATTCCAAAGGACCCAAAAATATCTGAAAGGTTAATATCGAAAAGCTCTTTGAAAACTTCAAAATCATGAAGGGCTGCGCTATTGACACTTCCTGCTATTTCCCCTCTTATTTCACAGCCCATGGAATATGGATTCTCGTTATTAACAAGAAGAAAAGTAAGGTATGTGTGCCAGAGATTCCCACTGTAGCCGTGAGAATATGCAAGATCAAGAAGATCTGAAACTACTGATGAAACGAGCTTTTTTCCTTCTGCGTATGTCTCCTGTAATCTAATGCTTTCATTCTCTTTATGTTTTTCTGCTTGGGCCATATCACATAGAATCGAAATTGCCTCAAGTATTGCTCCGTTCTTAAAATTTTTATATAAAATCAAATTTTCTGTATACATTTTCTTTCCTCATGCAACTATTTTTTATTTTTTTGTATTCATGTTAATGCTTATTGCAGCTTATTTTTATGATTACATACTCTGTTAAATTATATTAAAAAGTTGTTAAACATTCAACAATTCGTGTATAATTGCATATATCATGACGGAGGATACTTAAATGGCAAAAAATACTAAAAAACGAAGCATGATAGGGATTATTATTTCGATTATTGTAATAATAATTATTGCTCTTTCCATTGCAGCATATGCGGTAATAAATAGAAAAGAACCAGTACCCGATGGGGTTACAGGTAATACATGCGGAAACCTGATCAACAGAGGACTCTTCTGCGAGTCAGATGGTTATATATACTTTTCCAACTCATATGATCAGAAAAAAATGTATAAGATGAAATCTGATGGAACAGAACTCACAAAAATTACTGATGTTCCGGTTGAATTCATAAATGTATACGGAAAGACTATTTATTTCTACCAGACTCCTGGAGCTGAAAATCAGATTTTTGGACTTGGAGGACTGTACGGAGTATGCTGGACTGACATTAATGGTAAATCCGGAATGAATCTCTATGATAAGGCAATTTGCAATTCGCTCTGCCTTTACGGCCCTAACCTCTACTATCAGCACTATGATGCAGAAGTAGGACTTACTCTTAGGAAGGTAAATGTTAACACAGAGCAGAAGGATTTTGTTTCCGAAAAAGAAGTTTTAGTTACAACCCCCTACAATGGAAAATTCATGACCTACAATCCTGAAATTGGCTATTACTTAAGTCAGTTTAATCCTGAGACTAACCAGTATGAACTTTATGACCAGGATGCCAAGGCATACAACGTAATTATAGACGGCCAATACGTTTATTACATGGATATTAATGCAAGCTACAGAATTGTAAGAATGAATCTTTCAACATATGAAAAGACAAGAATCAGTGATTACAAAGTCGAAATGTTCAACATTGTAGGAAACTATATTTACTTCCAGAAATCAGACCCGGAAGATCCTGCAATGATGAGAATGAAGCTTGATGGTTCAGATATTGAAGAAATAGACAAGGGCAACTACTGCAACATTAACTGCACTTCCGAATATACATATTACTTTGGTTTCGGTACCGACGCTCCAATTTACAGAATCGCCAACAGAGATGGAGCTAGCGCAGAAGTATTTATGCCATAAAAAAGAAAAGTGGCCTAAAACCACTTTTCTTTTTTTAGATCATTACAAAGTTCCGTTACTGTTTTTCTGTTTACCGGATGCCTGAAATAAGGTGCTATTTCTGAAAGCGGATCCAGTACAAATTCCCTGTTGCACATATCAACATGAGGAATTGTAAGCTCCGGAAGATCAATAATATTATCATCATAAAAAACAATATCAATATCTAGAGGTCTTGGACCCCAGTGCTCTTTCTTCACCCTTCCCGCCATCTTTTCAAGATTTTTACAGAACATAAGAAGTTCCTTAGGTGAAAGAAGCGTTTTAATCTCAATTGCACAGTTTATAAAATCATCCTGGTCCACATTTCCATAGGGCTTTGTAACTATAAAGGATGATTCCTTTATTACGCGGATTTTATCATTTCCATCAAGCAGAGATATTGCCTCTTTGATGTTTTCCTCTTTTTCCCCCATATTCGCACCCATTGAAAGAAATACAGTGTGCCATCCTCTTTCAATTCCAACAGATACCTCTTCAAGAGGTAGTCCTATAGGGGCCCATGGTTTTTTTAAAGTAAGCTGAATATGGTCAACTAGCGGAAACTCTATAAGTATATCTTCTGCAAGACGTTCTGCTGCCGTCTCGATAAGCTTAAATGTATGTTCCTTCATAAAATCATATGCAAAATGACAGACTGCACCATAATCAACTGACTTGTTAAGGTCATCATCTATGCTTGATTCCCTTGTATCAAGGTACATATTCATATCAATAACAAACTTCTGGCCAAGCCTGTTCTCTTCTTCAAATACACCATGCTTGGAAAACACTTCCAGATTTTTAATACTAATGCAATCCATCACAACACCTCTATATTCAAGACTTGATCAACTTATACCGATGCTTAATAAGCACTAAACCCTGTAAATTGCTTCAAGCATTTTTATAAATCTTGCATTTTCTTTTATATCATGAACTCTCACAAATCTAACATCATTCATAACCGCTACTGCAGTAGTTGCAAGAGTACCCTCTAAACGCTCATTCACAGGAAGATTCAATGTATTTCCTATAACCGATTTTCTTGAAGTCCCCAGTAGAACTGGATAACCTATTTTTATAAAGTCATCTATATATTTCATTACCATAAGATTCTGCTCTGTATTTTTAGCAAAACCCACTCCCGGATCAAGTATTATTTTATCCCTGCTTATTCCGGATTTAAGAGCATTTTTACACTGCTCTTTCATTTCATGGATATAGTCAGATACAAAATCACTGTAATCAGAATTATTCTTGTTATGCATTAGTACAACTGAGACATCATACTCTTTAATTACATCCGCAAGCTTATTATCGTACTGAAGTCCCCAGATGTCATTTACAATATGAGCACCTGCCTCAAGGGCTGCACGGGCCACCTGACTTTTATACGTGTCAACTGATACAGTAATGTCAAATCTGTCTGTAATAGCTTCTATTACCGGCACAACTCTTGATATTTCTTCCTCATCCGAAATCTGCTTATATCCTGGTCTAGTAGACTCACCACCTACATCTATTATTGCAGCTCCTTCTTTTATCATCTCATCAGCTCTTTTAAGTACATCGTCAAGAGACGAATAACTTCCACCGTCTGAAAAGGAATCAGGAGTTACATTAAGAATCCCCATAATATGAGTTCTTTTGTCATCAAAGCATCTACCACCTATTATCATAGTGTCCTGTCTTCTTTCTTTCCAAGGAGATTGAAAAACAAATCCTGGTTTTCCTTTCTCTTCATCTTTCCCCTTGATGTTACTGTAACAGTCTTTGTTCCCGGCTTTTTAACACCACGCATTGTCATGCACAT
>DCHE01000019.1:0-3090 GCA_002314775.1 Lachnospiraceae bacterium UBA1760 | reverse complement strand
TCTGTAAGTCTTTCCTGAATCTGCGGCTTCTTGGCATATACTTCTACGCATCTTGCAAGCTTGCTTATACCTACTACCTTGCCATCAGGAATGTATGCTATATGAGCCTTTCCATAAAACGGCATCAGGTGGTGTTCACACATAGAATAAAATGTTATATCCTTCTCAAGCACCATATCCTTAGATGTTGCAGTGAAGGTTCTGCCAAGGTCATATTCTGCAGTCTTTCCCAGGCCAGAGAATATCTCCTCATACATTCTTACCACTCTGTCGGGAGTATCAATAAGACCCTCTCTGTTAATGTCTTCTCCGATTCCTTCAANNAGTCTTATAAAGTCCTGAAAATATCTCCTCGTACATTCTCACTACCCTGTCAGGAGTATCAATGAGGCCCTCTCTGTTTATATCCTCCCCGATTCCTTCAAGAATCAGTCTGACTCCTTCTCTGATTTTATCTGAATCCACAGCTGTCTCCTTTTTATCAACCGCAAACTTTTCTCCTATATCCCCTATCAGTTCATCAAATGTAACTGAATCTACAACATACTTTTCCTCTTCCATAATATGTTCCTTTTTCAATTTGGGTTTATTTTCTATAACATCATCTTTATTCTTTTTATAAGTATCCTTAATATATGATTTTGCACGGTTAAGCCAGGACAATGACCCAAAGCATACTATTACAGGCTTATCAGCAGTTCCCTGATTAATAAATAAACCCGAATTTGCAATTGAAGTCTGAATGTCATTATGTATTGCCTCAGATATTGCTGAGTCTATTGCAGATTCAATTGACTCCGAATTAACTATATTGTCATTGTACTTTAGAAGCACAGCTGTCAGGTCATCTCTTGATAAGGCTCTCTGACTTAAATCATTTTCAACAGCATATACAGTCTTAGCCTTAGCCCCTGTAATCTCTGCAATCTTTTCATAATCCTTATCCTTAAATATACCTGTCACAAAAATAAATTCTCTGTCAGGATAATTGAGTTCAAGACTTTCCATAAGCCTCTTTGCTCCATCAGGATTATGAGCACCATCTAATATTATGTCAACCTTTTCTTTTTTATATACAGCTTTTACTCGTTCAAATCTGAAAGGAATCCGAGCCTTTTTCAAGCCATTCCTTATGTTCTCATCAGAAATAGTGTAGCCATTATCTTTAAGAACTTTTGATGCAAAAACAGCTATTTCTGCATTTACCGGCTGATAGGAAGCCGTCATTGATATTGATGCATCAATAAAATCCAGCTTAGGTATTGAAAACCTGAGCTTCTTATTTTGCATATGCACATTAGTAATATCATCACTGTATACAGGCGTGAAATTTGCACCTGTCTCGCTGCATTTTATTCTTATTACATTTATTACATCATTATACTGATCAGAATCATTGTCAGATTCACTTATCCCAGCATACATTACAACAGGTGCGCTGCTCTTAATGATTCCTGCTTTTACCTCAGCTATTTCTGCCCTAGTATCACCAAGTACAGCACAGTGATCAAGGCTTATCGATGTAAATACGTTAAGGACCTTGTTGTCAGCAATATTCGTTGCATCATCTCTTCCACCAAGACCTGTCTCCAAAATAACAATATCGCATTTATCAATATTAAATGCCACAAATGCTACCATTGTTTCTACTTCAAATCTAGTGGGATGATTTCCACCTTCCTTGCTTATTTGGTCGCATGCACTCTTAACAAGAGTAACAGCTTCAGCATAGAGTTCCTCTGAAATAGCTTCAGTATTAATTGTATACTGGTCAGTATCAGAAATTACTGCAGGAGAATTATATGCACCGATTCTATATCCTGCATCCGTTAAAATATGCGCAAGGAAAGAACATACAGAGCCCTTTCCATTTGTGCCTGTAACATGAATAAACTTAAGGCCCGACTGAGGATTATCAAGCTCATTTGCTAGAACTCTCATATTATCAAGACCCAGAACACTGCCGTATATATCAAGTGATTTTATGTAGTTAATTGCCTCATCAAATTTCATATTTTTCTTTAAGGAGTTTTACTTGAAAATAACAATTCAATACATTATACTACATATAGTTTAAATTTTGAAACACGTTGTATTATATTGGTTGACGGATATTACTTCATAATAGCCGGAAGGTATTTGTTTTGGAGGGTAAAATTGACTATGGAAGCTTTAGAATGCATTAAAGGACGTCGTAGCATTCGTGCATATACAGACGAGCCTGTTGACAGAGAAACTATAAACAGCATTATTGAGGCAGCATCATATGCTCCATCATGGAAGCATACACAGACTGCCCGTTATACAGTTATTGAATCCAAGGAATTAAAGGATAAGATTGCTGCAAACTGTACACATACATATCCAGGTAATGGCGAAATTATTAAAAACGCTCCTGTTCTTGTAGTTGTCAGCTTTATTAAAAACCGTGCCGGTTTTGAAAGAGACGGTTCATTCTCAACTAGTAAGGAAGATCGTTGGGAAATGTTTGATTCAGGAGTTGCTACTGAAGCCTTCTGTCTCGCAGCTCACAGCTTTGGTCTTGGAACAGTTATTATGGGACTTATTGATGATTCAATTAAGGAAGCAATTGATCTTCCTGAAAATCAGGACACATCCTGTGTTATTTGTTTAGGTCATGCAGCTGAGGCGCCACAGGCACCAAGAAGAAAAGCAGTTGAAGATTTAGTTATTTATAAATAGGGGCTATTAGCCTCTATTTTTTTAGAAAGGAAACACTGACATGAAACACTTAATGTCTCCACTCGATATGAGTGTTGAGGAACTTGATAAGCTCTTAGCACTTGCAGGTGATATTGAAGCTAATCCCGAAAAATATGCTCACAGCTGTGATGGCAAAATTCTTGCCACATGCTTCTATGAGCCAAGCACAAGAACCCGCCTTTCCTTCGAATCAGCAATGATGCGTCTTGGCGGACAGGTTCTTGGATTTGCATCTGCCGATTCATCTTCTGCAGCAAAGGGAGAAAGCGTATCTGACACTATCAGGGTCATCTCCTGCTATGCAGATATATGTGCTATGCGCCATCCTAAGGAAGGTGCACCAATGGTTGCCATGACAAAATCACT
>DCHE01000067.1:2950-9885 GCA_002314775.1 Lachnospiraceae bacterium UBA1760 | reverse complement strand
GCATCATATTATAATAACAATGAATCAGCCAATATGAGTGATTCTATATGGTATCCAATGTATTATTATGAGAAGAACCCTGATAATACAATTGATGAAAAGGGACCAGAGGTTTCTGGCTATGATATGAATATTAAGCTTGGACGCCAGATGAAGGTAGATGCTAAGATTGAGTATAAGGATATACAAGGAGCTGGTAAGGTATATTTTACTTTATTTCATGTTTATACTATTGACAGTATATTGGATGAGTCAGGAAATAATCTCAGCTTTGCGTGGGATGGTGACCGTGTAGTTGTTGACCTGATAGCAGATACAAAAATAGTCAGATTTAAATACCATGGTGGAGCGGCAAATTTCTATAGTGGAAGTGAAGGCATAAATCTTCCAGGAAGCTTTGCATATTATCCTATTTCGGGAGTCTATAAGCTTTATGATATTGAAAAAAAATCCTGGAATAATGTTTTGTATGATTACAATGTAAATTATAAGGTGAGTATTTCAGGAAATGTACACAGAGTATATTCTAATCTGGATGAGGTGGCTGAAAATAGATTTGAGGGAAGTGCGTGCAGTGTTACACTAATGTCTAATTTGTATGATTCAATTAATGAGGATGGAATAACAGTTGTATATCCTAAGTGTGATATGGTGTACAGCATGAATGATTATTATTACAAATATTTCAATAATTATCACAGCGAAACGATGGAACTGTTTAAAGAGGACGGATATATTAATAAGGTAATTTTTATGGAGGCTTCAACCTCAGTAGGAATTGGCTATATTGACAATGGATGTCTTTTGACTGGTCAGTCATGGTATAGCCTGTATAAGATAAGGTCAAATAATGACCAGTATTTAATGGATGAGCATACAGTGACGAAAAGCTTCGAGGAAGGAGAAGATTCCTATAGGGCCTTATATAATGAATTAACCAGAATATCAAAAATAGCATATACATATGAGGCTGCATTCAATGATTACTGCGATATTATGAAACGATACTATTATAAAAAATATGGTACTGAGGATATAACCTATGAGGACTTTGAAAAGTCATTTATAAAATATTTGGGTGAAGAAGAGCTAATGAGATTAAAAGAGGGTTACTATGAAGATAGATAAATTATCTAAAAGGTATGGGAAGAAAAAGGCTGTTGATAGTATTTCCTATAGCTTTGAGAACAAGGTGTATGGACTTTTGGGACCAAATGGTGCTGGAAAAACAACGCTTATGAAAAGCATACTCACACTAATAAAATGTGACGTTCATGAAATTGATTATGAATTTACAAATGATAAAAAGAAGCTGAACAGGTTTTCAGGCTATTTGCCTCAAAGCTATAGTGTTCTTCAGGGCCTGACAGTATACGAGCAGCTTGAATACATGGCATTAATCAAAAGGCTTAAGAAGGAAAATATTAAGTCGGAGATTGAAAGGGTAGTGGAGCTTGTTAATCTGTCAGATAAAATTAACTGTCGATGTTCAAAGCTTTCAGGTGGAATGATAAGACGCCTTGGCATAGCACAGGCAATTCTTGGTAGTCCAAAGCTGATAATATTTGATGAACCTACTACAGGCCTTGATCCAGAGGAAAGACTAAGATTTAAGAATGTGATAAATAAAATAAAGGGTGATTCAATAATTATAATATCTACACATATTGTCGAGGATGTCGAGGCTCTTTGTGATGAAATACTAATTATGAAGGAAGGAAAGCTAGTTGCTTCAGGAAGCCAGGGTGACATAAAAATGCTGGCAGATAATAAGGTGTTTGAAATCGCAAAGGAAGATTATAATGACGAGCATTATATAATTAAAGAGTACGAGAGAGATGATGTTTTGTATTACAGAACACTTTCAGAGAATTATGAGAATGCTGATGAAAGGAAGGTTGAACCTACTGTTGAAGACGGTTACCTTTATGCTATAAATTATCTATGAAAATAATATATTACCAAATTAAAGCAGTTAGAATTATCCTGATAGCTGCATTTGTTATCAGTGTATTGTTAGCCTTACTTATTACCAGAATTGGTTGTAATAATCCTGACATATCTGTTATATACAAATTCATAAATATAATTACTATTTCATTAATGCCTCTGATTTTTTCGTTGCCCTCAATATGTATAGCCTATAACCTCGTTGATATAGATGGTGCTGAACTGCAATATATCGGTTCAAAAATCAAGATCATGTATTATATTTCAGTATTTTTGGGAAGCATTGTTTTGCTCGCTTTTCCTTATGCGATAATTAGTTTCCTGAATACGTCTCTTGCTCTGTGGTTATACCTAAAGGCAGTAGTGGTATTGCTACTGTATACTGCTATTATTTATGCTTCAATTTATTTATTCAGAAATATAGAAATACCAATAGTTATTTGTCTTGTTATGTCAATTTTTGCAGGTATTGTAATAAATAATAATCTTAATTTCCTGCATATAACGAGCGATATACATATTGGTAAGGATTTTTATCTGAACAATATTTATACATTTTTAGCTTCAGTTGTGATTTTTATAGCAGGAATAGCTGCAAATTACAAATGTGAAATCTCGTAAATTTAAATTCAAATCAAAAGAGACTAGTCGATTCAGTTACATATATTAATCTGACTTAACATATAATTCATATTGCATATCATTATTAATATGTGTTATATTACTACCGAAATTAGTTGAAGCTAAGGAGGGAGATAATTATGAAGCTAATAGGAAATATTCTCTGGTTTATTCTCTGTGGTTTGTGGGGAGCAATTGCGCTGGTAATCTGTGGAATCGCATACTGCATCACAATTATTGGTATTCCAATAGGAGTTCAGTGCTTTAAGATGGCAGGTCTCGTTATCTGGCCATTTGGCAAGGAGGTTGTGTATGGCGGCGGTGCTATTAAGACAATTGCCAATATTATCTGGTTTATCTTTGGTGGCTTAGAGTTAGCAATTGTATATGCGGTAGTTGGAATTATTCTTTACATTACAATTATTGGTATTCCATTTGGTACACAGTGCTTTAAGATTGCAAAGCTTGTTTTATGGCCATTTGGTGCAGAGATAGTATAATAATACGAAATAATATGAAAAGGCGGATATAATTGATATCCGCTTTTTTATGTGGTGAATTACATAGAACAAATCTTTTGGACTTGAGTAATCAAGCTTGTTTTATGATATAAAAAATATGAGTTTAGTTGTAAAAGACAGAATATGTGCTATCATATGAAAGTAGAGAGCAAAACGAGAATTATTTGTGAATCATAACTGGGATGGCTGAAGGGAGAGTGTTATGGAAAAGATTATAGTTGACCTCGTTAATTCTGCGATAGAAGCAAGGAAAAATGCATACGTAAGATATTCACATTTCCAGGTAGGGGCAGCAGTTTTATGCGATGACGGAAGCATATACACAGGCTGTAATGTGGAGAACGCCTCTTACGGTGCAACCATATGCGCTGAGAGAGTTGCAATTACAAAGGCTGTGAGCGAAGGAAAGAGAAGAATAATAAAGATAGCCATTGTGGGAGGACCAGCAGGAAGACCTGTAAGTAAAACCATGCCTTGCGGAATCTGCAGACAGTTTTTATCAGAGTTTGGCAGCAAGGAAACCGAGATTATACTTGCAAGCACAGAAGACTCAATGCTAAAATACTACCTGTACACTCTGGGCGAGCTGCTCCCTGAGGTGTTTTCATTGTAAAAAACAGCTGGCTAATTGCAAGCTTTAGATGTGAGATTAATTCGCATGAATATAAATTGATAATATTTAAGGAGGAACGTTTTTTGAGCGTTGAAACATTAAAAGAGTTAAAGGCATACAGATTGGTAGAGGATGAGAAGCTTGCCGAGGTAAATGGACATGGATTTGTACTTGAACACCTTAAGACAAAGGCGAGAGTTCTCATTATTGAAAATGATGACACAAATAAGGTGTTTACCATAGGCTTTAGAACACCACCTAAGGACAGTACCGGAACACCTCATATAATTGAGCATACAGTTCTTTGTGGTTCAAAGAAGTATCCGGTTAAGGATCCATTTGTAGAATTATGTAAGGGAAGCTTAAATACCTTCCTCAATGCCATGACCTATTCAGACAAGACAGTTTATCCTGTGGCAAGCTGCAACGATAAGGATTTCGCAAATCTTGTGGATGTTTATATGGATGCAGTATTTAACCCAAACATTTATGAGAAAGAAGAAATCTTTATGCAGGAGGGCTGGCATTATGAGATGACCGAGCCGGACGGAGAGATTACTATAAATGGTGTTGTATATAACGAGATGAAGGGAGTTTACTCATCACCTGATTCTGTTATGTACAGGGCAGTAGAGAAGTCAGTTTATCCTGACACCTGTTACGTTAAGGATTCTGGCGGATATCCTGAGGATATTCCAACTCTTACAAGAGAGGCATACCTTGACTTCCACAGGACCTTCTACCATCCATCCAACAGCTATATCTATCTTTATGGTAACTGCGATATGGCTGAGATGCTTGAAAAACTTGATTCTGATTATCTTTCTGAATATGAATATAAAGCTATTGACTCGAAGATTGAGCCACAGCCACTCTTTGATGCGCCAATAGAGTACAGGGAGGAGTATTCACTCTCAGAGGCCGAGGAGCTTACGGACAATACCTACCTTGGCTACAACGTGCTTTGTGGAATGGGAACAGACAAGAAGCTAGTTACAGCCTTTGACATACTTGAGTATGTTTTAGTTCAGGCACCTGGTGCACCAGTGAAGAAGGCTATTATTGATGCAGAAATCTGCAGTGATGTTGAGAGTGCCTATGACACAACAGCAATCCAGCCAATATTCTCTATCATTGCTCATAACTCTAATGAGGAGGATAAGGAGAAATTCATCTCACTCATCGATGATACACTCAAAAAGGTAGTAGCTGAGGGACTTAATAAGAAGACACTTCTTGCAGCAATAGTTAAGGCAGAGTTTAAGCATAAGGAAGGTAATTACGGAAGATATCCAAAGGGACTTATGCTTGGACTGGATGCATTTGAAACCTGGCTGTATGACGACACAAAGGCTCTAGAGCTTTTCTCTATGAACGAGGTGTTCGAGGAACTTAAAAATGAAATCGACACAGGATACTTTGAGGGATTAATCGAAAAGTACCTTATCAATAACACACATAAGGCATATATTGTCTTATCACCTAAGCATGGACTTAGCGAAGAGAGAGATAATAAGCTTAGAGAAAAGCTTGCAGAGTATAAGAATTCTCTCTCAAAGGAAGAGATTGATGAGCTTATTGCAAAGACCAAGCACCTAAAGGAATATCAGAGTGAACCATCACCTCAGGAGGACCTACTAAAGATTCCACTTCTTGAGGTTTCAGATATCGACAAGGCTGCAAAGAAGCTGAAAAATGAGGTGACTGAGATTGAGAATGTTAAGGTTGTTAAGCACAACATTTTCACAAATGGAATCAGCTACCTTGAATTACACTTTAACACGGATGATTTAGATAACGAGATGATAAAAACTGCATCACTTCTCACAGAGATTTTGAAGTATGTGGATACTGATTCTCATACCTATGATGAGCTTGCTGCAGAGATTAATCTTATTGCAGGTGGAATTGGCTTTTCAACAGGAGTTTCCTATAACCACAAAAATGAAAAGGCATTTTCGTACTTCAATGCCAAGCTCAAGATGTTTGATGAGAACATAGATGCTGCAATGAAATTAGTTGAGGAGATTTTATTTACCTCTCACATTACTGATAAGAAGAGACTTAAGGAGATAATCGCAGAGGCAAAGTCCAATATTAAGCAGGACCTTGTTTCTTCTGGACATCTCACCTCCTCACAGAGAGCACTTTCGTATATTTCTGAGACATATATGATTAAGGAGTGCATAGACGGAATAGAATACTACAATTATATAGATAAGCTTGATACAGATTTTGAGAATCAGTATGATAAGCTTTGCGAGGATTTACAGACTGTAATTTCCATGATTCTTAGAAGAGGAGCACTTACAGTATCATATATTTCGGACAAGGATACAGAGACTATGCTCAAGGCTCCAATTGAGAGATTCTCAAGGCTTCTTTCCTCAAGATATCAGTTTGAGAAGAAGGAGGAGTTCTCTGTTGATAAGAAGAACGAGGCCTTCAAAACTGCAGGACAGGTACAGTTCAATGCGATAGCTGGAAACTACAAGGATGCTGGCTATGAGTATGACTCAGCCTTAAATGTACTTCAGGTTATTTTCTCTTATGAGTATTTATGGTTAAATGTCAGAGTCAAGGGTGGAGCCTACGGATGTATGTGTAACTTCCCTAAGAGCGGATATTCATACCTTACCTCTTACCGTGATCCAAACCTTGTAGAAACCTATGATATCTACAAGAAGGCTTTTGAGTACGTTGAGAGCTTTGACTGTGACGACAGAGATATGACCAAGTATATAATCGGCGCAATCAGCAAGATGGATGCTCCGCTTACACCATCAGCGGAGGGAGCATTTTCATTTGTATGCTATCTTGCAGGAGTTACAGATGAGGATTTACAGAAGGACAGGGACGGAGTTCTTTCCTGCAATCAGGAGAAAATCAGAGGTCTTGCTCCATACATTAAGACTATTACTGATTCAGAGGCAGTTTGTACTATTGGCAATCAGAAGAAGATAGAAGAAGTAAAGGATATGTTCAAAAATGAAAGATTCATATAAATCAGGCTTTGTAGCAATCATAGGAAGACCAAACGTCGGAAAGTCGACTCTTATGAATGAGCTCATAGGACAGAAGATTGCTATAACAAGCAGTAAGGCTCAGACTACGAGAAATAAAATACAGACAGTTTACACAGATGATAACGGACAGATAATATTCCTTGATACACCAGGTATCAACAAGGCGAAGAATAAGCTTGGTGAATATATGATGAATGTTGCATC
>DCHE01000067.1:0-2851 GCA_002314775.1 Lachnospiraceae bacterium UBA1760 | reverse complement strand
GGTGAGAGACATATCATTGATATGATTTCTAATGCTAAGACTCCTATCGTGCTTGTCATCAATAAGACTGACAGCGTGAAGGAGGAGGAGATATTTGCGGCAATCAATACCTATAAGGAGGTACTGCCATTTGCAGATATCGTTCCTGTGTCAGCATTAAAGGGTAAGAATACTGACGAGCTTGTGAAAACTCTTATGAAGCATCTGCCAGAGGGACCTATGTATTATGATGAGGATACAGTTACAGATCAGCCTGAGAGACAGATTGTCTCAGAGCTTATAAGAGAGCAGGCACTTCGCCTTCTCGACAAGGAGATTCCACATGGAATAGCTGTTCTTGTTGATTCTATGAAGGATAGATCAGATGGCAGTGTTATTGACATTGATGCAACTATCATATGTGAGAGGGACAGCCATAAGGGAATTATTATTGGAAAGCAGGGCGCGATGCTGAAAAAGATTGGAAGTCGCGCAAGAGTAGAGATGGAAAATCTTCTCGACACCAAGGTTAATCTGAAGCTCTGGGTGAAGGTCAGAAAGGACTGGAGAGAGAGCGATACCTTGATTAGAAACTATGGATATAAGAACGAGTAGGTGTTTACTTTGAACCAGGATATAAATCTTCGCGGTATTGTACTTACCGCGGGACAGTATAAGGAATTTGATAAAAGGCTCGTTATACTTACAGCTGACAGGGGAAGAATAACTGTATTTGCAAATGGTGCAAGGCGTCAGGGGTCGAGACTCCAGGCTGCAACACAGGCATTTACAATGGGAACCTTCACAGTGAGAGAGGGCAGAAGCGCATACAGCCTTGTGGCAGCAGAGATAGAAAAGCCATTCATAGAATTGTCCTACGACCTTTATGATATGTGCTACGCCTCTTATATGTGCGAGTTTATTTCCTATTATACAAGAGAGGGAATTAGCACAAAACAGGAGCTCAATTTACTGTATCTGGGATTTATGGCTCTTCTTTCAAACACTGTGCCAAAGAAATTCATTAAGACAATATTTGAGATGAGACTTATGTTTCTTGAGGGCTACGGAGTTCATGCATTTTCCTGCGTGAAGTGCTCGGACGAGACAAAGAAGATTAGCTACTTCGATGTGCAGTCAGGAGGCGCAGTTTGTGAGGACTGTAAGAGATTTGCGAAGAAACCATTTCAGATTTCTGAAAAGGCAATTCTCACCCTGAGATTTATCATAGGAGGAGACGTAAGAAAGATATTCTCATTTCAGGTTCCAGAGGATGTGATGGAGGAGGTAATATCAGTTTCAGACCAGTTTACCTCTGCATATGTGGACAAAAAATTCAATTCCTTAAATATTCTTTCTTCTTTGGGTTGAAATATTTATAAAATGAATGTAAAATATCGGTAGTTTTTTGCGAGGCCTGCCTTGCAGACTACATAATAGACGAGTGAGGAAAATAAGTGAAAAGATTTAGCAAAGGAAAAGTTATCATTACAGCAGCGGTTCTGTGTATTTCATTATCTGGATGCAATCTCATAAAAAATAGCGGAACAAGTACTACTACTGCAAAGCAGCCGGTAGCTTCTGAACAGATTGGCAATGCCGATAATGTTGATACAACAGACTATATAGGAAATATTGCTGAAAGCACTCTCATCTTTAATCAGGATGGAAGCATTCTGGAAATTGCCGTTGAGGATTTTGGCAGTGTGGCATATAACTCTGGCGATTTGAAGTCATATATCAAATCTTCGGTTCAGTCCTACAACGAGGCAGCAGGAGAGGACAGAGTTACATTAAAGCAGTACATTGACCAAAGTGGAATTGCCAAGACAGCAATTCTCTTTGACAGTGTTGAGTCATATAATGACTTTAACAATACAACAATTGAGAACGGACTTTACAATATGGACGATGCGAATGAGATAGCTGAGAGTGAGGAGGCCGCAACTGAGACAAGTGAGGAAGCTACATCGGAGCTTTCTGATGAGGAGCTTGCTGAGCTTGGTCTTGAGAAGTCAGATCTTGAAGAAGGTGGCGTTGCTGAGAACACTGGAGGTGCTCAGGAGAATTTCGTTGATAAGGACGGCAATTCTGTTACTGCAGATGCAATTTCAGATGAGTATTTCATGATAATAATTGACGAGGATATCGTTGTTTCATTTGACGGTGGAGAGGTCAAGTATGTTAATAAACATGCAACAATAGTTGATGGAACTCATGTGAAGTCAAACGGAACAGGAACTGCAGTCATTGTATATTCAAAGTAAAATAATAACAATAATATAAAGATAGAAAGGTGTCGAAACTGACATTATAAGAGGTTAAAAAAGATGGAAAAGACTATGGAAAAAGTTGTTGCACTTGCAAAATCAAGAGGATTCGTATATCCAGGTTCAGAGATCTATGGAGGTCTTGCTAATACATGGGATTACGGTAACCTTGGAGTTGAGCTTAAGAACAATGTAAAAAAGGCTTGGTGGAAGAAGTTCATTCAGGAAAATCCTTACAATGTTGGCGTTGACTGTGCAATCCTTATGAACCCACAGACATGGGTAGCATCTGGACACCTTGGCGGATTTGCAGATCCTCTTATGGACTGTAAGGAGTGTAAGGAGAGATTCAGAGCTGATAAGCTTATTGAGGATTATGCATTTGATAATAAGATTGACCTTGGCGGTTCAGTAGACGGCTGGTCAAACGAGGAGATGGAGAACTACATTAAGGAGAAGGAGATTTGTTGTCCTTCATGTGGTAAGAAGAACTTCACAGAGATTAGACAGTTCAATCTTATGTTTAAGACCTTCCAGGGCGTAACAGAGGATGCTAAGAATACAGTTTACTTAAGACCAGAGACAGCTCAGGGTATTTTCGT
>DCHE01000035.1 GCA_002314775.1 Lachnospiraceae bacterium UBA1760 | reverse complement strand
AATGGTATCGTAAATGTATCAGCTAAGGACCTTGGAACAGGTAGAGAGCAGCACATCACAATTACAAGTGGTACATCACTTTCAGATGACGATATCGAAAGAGCAGTTAAGGAAGCAGCTGAGTACGAGGCAGCTGATAAGAAGCGTAAGGAAGCAGTTGAGGTTCGTAACGATGCTGACGCTATGGTATTCCAGACAGAGAAGGCTCTTAACGAGGTTGGAGATAAGCTCGCTGATTCAGATAAGTCAAAGGTTGAGGAAGACTTAAAGTCACTCAAGACAATCATCGAGGGAACAGATATTGAGAATATGTCAGAGTATGACGTAGAGAAGATTAAGGCTGGTAAGGAAGCACTTATGGAGAGCGCTCAGAATCTCTTCGCTAAGCTTTACGAGCAGAACGGACCTGGAGCAAACGCTGGAACAGGTACAGGTACACCAGATTTCTCTGATGACGTTGTAGACGCAGACTTCAAGGAGGTTTAATCCGAAAGGATTAAACTCCCCTTAGGGGGAAAACAACGATTATTCAGGATTAGAGGTGAGAAAGAATGGCAGATAAGCGTGATTATTATGAGGTTCTTGGTGTTTCCAAGAACGCATCTGATGCTGAAATAAAGAAGGCATACAGAGTTGTAGCAAAGAAGTATCATCCAGATGCAAATCCTGGCGATACAGTAGCCGAAGAAAAATTCAAGGAAGCAGCTGAGGCATATGCAGTACTCAGTGATCCTGAGAAGAAGCAGAAGTACGATACCTATGGACATGCTGCATTTGATCCAAATTCACAGGCAGGTCAGGGCTTTGGTGGATTCGATTTCTCAGATATGGGAGATATTTTCGGAGATATCTTTGGAGATATGTTCGGAGGCGGTTCAAAGCAGAGACAGTCAAATGGTCCTGTTAAGGGTGCCAATATTAAGACTACAGTACGTGTAAGCTTTGAGGAGGCGGTTTTCGGTACTTCTACAGAGATAGAGCTTCCACTTAAGGATGAGTGTCCAGTATGTAAGAGTTCTGGTTCTCAGCCAGGTCATCAGCCAGAAACCTGTAACAAGTGTGGCGGTAAGGGCCAGGTAGTATATACACAGCAGTCACTCTTTGGAATGGCAAGAACAGTTCAGGCTTGTCCAGAGTGTATGGGAAGTGGAAAGATTATCAAGTATAAGTGTAGTAACTGTGCTGGTTCTGGTTACGTTAAGAGTAAGAAGAGAATTCAGATTGCGGTTCCTGCAGGTATTGATAACGGTCAGAGTATTCGTATCAGAGATAAGGGTGAGCCAGGTATCAACGGAGGCGGAAGAGGAGATCTTCTTGTAACTGTTCTTGTTGACAGACATGCAGTATTCCAGAGACAGGAGTATGACCTTTATTCTTCAGAGCCAATTACATTTACACAGGCTGCTCTCGGTGGTCGTGTAACACTTAATACAATTGATGGACCATATGATTATGATATTAAGCCTGGTACACAGACTAATACAAAGATTAAGCTTAAGGGTAAGGGTGTTCCAACACTTCGTAACAAGACTGTACGTGGTGATCACTATGTAACACTTATTGTTCAGGTTCCTGATAACCTTACAGACGAGCAGAAGTCTATTCTTAATCAGTATGAGGCTGCATCAACTGTAAATGCAAGATCATCAACAGATTCAGCTGGTGATTTCAGCTTTGGTAACCACAAGAAGAAGAAGGGCTTCAAGAAGCCTTGATAATAAATTAAAGGAAATTAATATTATGATATGGACAAAACTTTCGATTGACACAAGTGTTGAGGCAGTTGATCTTATCAGTGCTTTTCTTGATGAGCTTGGTGTAGAGGGAATCATGGTTGAGGATAATGTTCCTTTATCAGAGGAAGATTTAAAGACTATGTTTGTCGACATTCCACTCATTGCAGGAGAGGATGATGGAACTTCTACTGTTTCCTGCTTCGTTGATGATAGTTTTGATATCGAATCTTTAAAGGCGGATATAGCTTCAGAGCTTACCCGCCTTGAAGAGTTTATACCGGTAGGTAAGAAAACTATCACGATATCAAAGACAGACGATGATTCAACCTGGCAGAACAACTGGAAACAGTATTTTAAGCCCTTCAGACTTGAGGATAATATTGTAATTCTTCCAACCTGGGAGACTTATGACGAATTAAAGGATGATGATATTGTTGTTTCTATTGAGTCAGTTCTTGCATTTGGAACTGGTACACATGAGACAACCAAGCTTTGCATCGGTCAGATTAAGAAGTACCTTAAGGAGGGCGATTCTGTATTTGACGTAGGTTCTGGTAGTGGAATACTATCTATTATCAGTGTTTACCTTGGTGCAGGCTATGTTCATGGTATGGATATTGACGAGATCGCAGTTAAGGCAAGCTATGAGAATGCTGAGGCAAATGGTTTTGATAGAGACAGAATTGAGTTTACCTGCGGCAATCTTATTGATGGCAATGAACACACAGCTGATAAGCAGTATGACATTGTTGTAGCTAATATTTTAGCGGATGTTATTATGCCACTTTCTGGAGTGATTAGGCCATTTATGAAGAAGGACGGACTGTTCATCACTTCTGGTATTATTAATACAAAGGAAGAGGATGTAAAGGCTGAGCTTCTTAGAAATGGCTTCGAGATTGTTGACGTAATTCATATGAATGACTGGGTTTCAATCGTTGCAAAATAGATAAATATGCCGCCGAATTAATATGAGGGGCACTACATATTTACGAGAGAAAGTATTATGCATAGATTTTATATTGAGGATGTAAGTGGCTCGGATGAGTACATTTATATCGAAGGCGCTGATGTAAATCACATAAAGAATGTTCTCAGGGTTAAGATAGGTGAGGAGGTTGTAATCGGAGATGGAAGCGGAAGAGATTACTACTGCAGAGTAGCTGAGCTTAATCAGGACTCTGTATGCTGTAAAATCGAAGATATCTGCGATAATGCTTCTGAGCTTCCAGTTGAGATTACACTTTACCAGGGTATGCCTAAGGCTGACAAGATGGAGTTTATCATCCAAAAAGCTGTGGAGCTTGGAGCTTCAAGAATAGTTCCGGTTATGACTAAGAGAACAGTAGTTAAGCTTGATCCAAAGAAGGAAAAGAAGAAAATTGAGCGATTTAATGCCATTTCCGAGTCTGCTGCCAAGCAGTCGGGAAGAGGGATTATACCTAAGGTTTCTGATTTTATGACCTTTAAGGATGCCATAAATGAAGCTTCGAAGCTTGATATGGCAATCATTCCTTATGAGAATGCAGAGGGTATTTCTGAGGCAAGGCGAATTATAGCTTCAGTCAAGGGAAAGAAAAACCTGGGTATATTTATAGGACCTGAGGGTGGATTTGCGTCAGAGGAAATTGAGCTTGCCATGAAGAGTAACGTAACACCAATTACTCTTGGTAACAGAATTCTAAGGACAGAAACTGCAGGTATGGCAGTTTTGTCGATTCTTATGTTTAGTCTTGAAGAATAATAATCAGATTGGAAGAGAAAATGGAAGCATATTTTGATAATTCAGCGACGACTAAGGTTTATCCTGAGGTTAAGGATATTATGGTGAAGGTTTTAGAGGAGGATTTTGGCAATCCTTCTTCTCTTCACGTTAAGGGATTAAATGCTGAAAAATACATTAAAGAAGCAACAGAGATAATTGCAAAGAGCTTGAAGGTTGACACTAAGGAGATATACTTTACTTCTGGTGGAACTGAATCTAACAATATGGCTATTATAGGTGCTGCGATTGCTCATCAGAGAATTGGTAAGCATATTATCACAACAGCTATTGAACATGCATCAGTGCATGAGGCATTTGAATTTCTGAAGAGACAGGGCTTTGAGGTTACCTATGTTGGAACCGATGAAAGTGGTAAGGTTGATCCGGAGGAGGTTCTTTCTCTTGTAAGGCCTGATACAATACTCGTCTCAATTATGTATGTTAATAATGAGATTGGTTCAATACAGCCTGTAGATAAAATTGGAAAGGCCTTGAAGAAGAAAAATCCAAAGACTATGTTCCACATTGATGCTATTCAGGCTTATGGAAAGATTCCGGTTTATCCAAGAAAGCTTGCTGCAGACCTGGTTTCTATCAGTGGTCACAAGATTCATGGACCTAAGGGTTCAGGAGCTCTCTATGTACGCTCTGAGAATACAAATAATGTTATTAAGCCAATCATTTACGGTGGCGGACAGCAGCGACATATGAGGTCAGGAACTGAAAATGTACCTGCTATTGCAGGACTTGGTGTTGCTGCAAGGAAAAGCTTTGAGAACTTTGAGGATAAGGTTAGTCATATGACTATGCTTAGAGACAGACTTGTTGAGGGACTCACAGCTATTGACGAGGTATATTCGAATACTCAGGATGCACCTCATATAGCAAGCATTAGCTTTACAGGAGTCAGAAGTGAGGTTATGCTTCACACACTTGAGGATAAGGGAATTTATGTATCTGCAGGTTCTGCCTGCTCCTCAAATGACAACAAGAAGAAGGTTTCAGGAGTTCTAGCTGCAATCAATCTTCCAAAGGAGAGACTTGAATCAACCTTGAGATTTAGCTTTAGTGAGGATAATACTATAGAGCAGGTTGATTATGCAGTGGAGGTAATAAAGGAATTGCTTCCAGTTATGAGAAAATACGTAAGAAAATAATAAATTAGCAAAGGATAAGATTATGGAATATAAGATGTTTCTTATCAAATACGCTGAGATTGGAACAAAGGGCAAAAACAGATATGTTTTTGAGGATATTCTTTGTAAGAGAATGCGTTCTAGACTCAAAAGATTTGGTAGCTTTGAAATTAAGAGAGATTATGGACGTATCTTTGTTGAGGCCCGTTCAGAATATGATTTTGATGATGTTGTTGCAACTCTTCAGCAGATTTTCGGTATTGTAGGAATCTGCCCTGTAACAGTTGTAGAGAGCCTTGAGTATGATGAGATTGCAAAGGGTGTTGTTGAGTCTATTGATAAGGAATATGACGATAGAGATTTCACATTTAAGGTAAATGTCAGAAGGAATAATAAGGAATTTCCTATTACTTCAATGGATATGAATGCAAAGCTTGGTGGTGAGCTGCTTGCTAAGTTTGAGGATGAGGGACTCTCAGTAGATGTACACAAGCCAGAGATTACCGTAAATGTTGAGATTCGAAAGATTGTATATATCTATTCAAAGGTTATTCCTGGTCCGGGAGGACTTCCAGTTGGTACAAATGGTAAGGCTGTTTCCCTTCTTTCAGGAGGAATTGACAGTCCTGTTGCATCATATATGATAGCTAAACGTGGCGTTGAGATTGAGGCAGTTTATTTCCATTCACCTCCACACACCTCAGAACGTGCGAAGGAGAAGGTTAAGGAGCTTGGAAGAATCGTTTCACAGTATTCAGGAGTGATGAAGCTTCACATTGTAAACTTCACAGATATTCAGCTTGCAATCTATGACAAATGTCCTCATGATGAACTCACAATCATTATGAAGAGAATAATGTTCAAGCTTGCTGAGGATATAGCAAAGAGAGATGACTGCCAGTGTATAGTATCAGGCGAGTCAATTGGTCAGGTTTCATCACAGACAACCTTCAGCCTTGGAGTAATAAATGAAGCAGTTGATGAAATACCAATCTTCAGACCATGTATAGGTATGGATAAGCAGGAGATAGTGGATCTTTCACTAAAGATTGGAACCTACGAGACCTCATGTCTTCCATATGAGGACTGCTGTACAATATTTGTCGCAAAGCACCCTGTTACTAAGCCTACGCTTGAACAGATTAAGAAATCTGAGGAGAAGCTTAAGGGTGTTATTGAGCCGCTCTATAAAGAAGCACTTGATACAATGGAGATTGTGTATCTGAGATAATGATTTCAGGATGCAATTTATCTATTAGAGTTCTTTTGGATTATTCAGAAAATTTTTAAATTGGAATAAGAAGTATTTGCCTATATATAGGGTAATATAGTATAATATAACCTATATTATGTATATATTGAGGAGGTACAATATGGATATTAAGAAGACAATTGGAGATCTTGCAGATAAGGTATCTGAGGACAATGTTATGGACGCAATCGGACAGGCAAAGGACGCTGCAAAGAAGCTTAACAATGATACAATCAGCAAGGCAGTTGACGGCCTTAATATTAAGGACAGTGACGTTAAGGGAGCTCTTGATACATTAAAGAAGCTTAACGACTAATATCAATAAAAAAGAAGCCAGTGATGGCTTCTTTTTTTATGTGATGAACCAAGCGTAGGAGAAAATCTCGATAGAGATACGAAAAAGAAAACATGGATGAAAACATAAAGTATGATAGACATCCCAAAAATAAAGTAGCGCCAACCTTAGGTTGACGCTACTTTATTATCGTCTACGAAAAAATACCCACTAATTAATCAGCAAGATAAGGCTTGATAGTTGCAAGAATCTCGTCGATGTCATCCTCTGCATGGATATTTAAGTCGATAGGCTTAGAAATATCAAGAGAGAAGATACCCATAATAGACTTAGCATCGATTACGTATCTGCCTGAAACAAGATCAAACTCAGCGCTGAAACCACTGATATCATTAACAAATGCCTTTACCTTATCAATAGAATTGAGTGAAACTCTAACTGCTGTCATTGCTATACCTCCATATTTACAATTACATATTTGTTTGATATTATTATAAAAGTTGCGTAAAGAATAGTCAACAAAAATTAGGAGATTTTAAGATATGTACACAAATCTTTCAAAAAAAAGAATATGTATCTATACACTTGGATGTAAGGTTAACCAGTACGAGTCAGATGCTATAGCTGAGCAGCTTACGAACCTGGGGGCATACATTGTGAAAATGGATGCTGTAGCGGACATTTGCATCATCAATACCTGCTCAGTAACAAATATGGCGGACAGAAAATCACGCCAGATTATTCACAGGGCAAAAAAACTAAATCCTAATACTATTATTGTTGCAACGGGCTGCTATGTACAGGCATCATCCTTTGAGTTACTTGAAAAAGAGGGGATTGATATTGCCGTGAGTAACAATAGAAAGGGAGAAATTGTAAGAATTCTCTCTGAGTATATTGAAAAAAATGTTGCAGAGGATACATTTATCGATATCAATAAAGAAGCTATATATGAGGAGCTTCTTGTGACAAAGCCAACTGAGCACACCAGAGCCTACGTAAAGATTCAGGACGGCTGCAATAATTTCTGTTCTTACTGCATTATTCCTTATGTCAGGGGCAGAATCAGAAGCAGAAGACTTTCAGATATTTTAAATGAAATTGGAAAGCTTTCTGAAAATGGTATCAAGGAGATTGTTCTTACAGGAATTAATGTTTCAACATACGATGATGAGGGAAGGGGCTTAAAGGATGTAATCCTTGAGATATCTAAGATTCCCGGAATACTTAGAATAAGACTCAGTTCTCTTGAGCCGAGAATAATTACAGATGATTTTCTTGAGGCAGTATCAGAGCTTGATAATTTTTGTCCTCATTTTCATCTTTCTCTTCAGAGTGCCTGCAATGATACACTGAAGAGGATGAATAGAAAGTACACAATTGAGGAGTATGAGGAGAAGGTAAACCTTATCAGAAAATACTTCGATAGACCAGCACTTACTACGGATGTTATTGTAGGATTTCCTGAGGAGACAGATGAGGAATTCGAGATAACCAGGAAAAATCTTGAGAGAATCAACCTGTACGAGATGCATGTTTTTAAGTATTCAAAGAGAAAGGGAACGGTAGCTGCAGCAATTAAAAATCAGGTTGCAGACAGTAAGAAGGACGAGAGATCCGAAGTGTTACTTAAGCTTTCTGAAAGTAATAAGAAGAACTATGAGAGTAGCTTCAAGGGAGAAGAGGTATCAATCCTTGTAGAAGAGATAGTGAGAGATGATAGAAACAATCCTTGCTTTAGAGGACATACTGAGCGATATGTGCTTGTGACTATGCCTTGCAGTGAGGTGTTTAAGGACCTGGATAAAGATGATTATCCGGACTATATTAATAGTATTATAAAAGTGAAGCTGTAACTCATAATTAGTATA
>DCHE01000020.1 GCA_002314775.1 Lachnospiraceae bacterium UBA1760 | reverse complement strand
GTGGAACAATGCTTACAGGTGGTGTAGGTAATATCGTTGGTACATTGTTTGGTGTATTATCACTTTCAACAATCCAAAATATTGTTTCATCAGCAGGTCTTGATGAGGCTTGGTGGACAGGAATTACAATAGCAGCAATGCTTTGCTTATTCCTTGTAATCCAGAGTGTTGTTATGGCACGTAAAAAGAAATCAATGAAGAAATAAGAAGAAATAAGAAGAAATAAAAAAGAAAATATAAATATAATCTTCCAGTAAATGCTGCATACCGGTATAATGGTATGCAGCAGGTGTGCTGGATGTTTTATTATGTATAGAACATGATCACCTGAATTTTAACCTATGATGAAGTGTTTGAGCTCTCAGAATTGATAGATACAAGGTATCCTTTTATAATTAGCAGGGGTCAAGCTAAAAAGATGAACGGAGAATTAGGATGAAGAGTAAGTGGCTTGTTGTTTTGATTTTAATAATATGTACATTTTCAGCTGTTGCGTGTGGTCTTAGCGAGGATAAAAAGGAGCAGGAACAAGCTCCAGAGAAGAGTACTGAGGAAGATTTAATCGTTATTGGTTTTTCGCAGCTTGGCGCGGAGTCGGACTGGAGAAGTGAGAATACGAAGTCGATGCAGAGTACATTTACGGAGGAGAAGGGCTACAAGCTTTTGTTCGAGGATGGTCAGCAGAGTCAGACTAATCAGATTACAGCTATCAGAAGATTTATCCAGCAGGACGTTGACTATATCGTGCTTGCTCCTGTTACAGAGGATGGCTGGGATACGGTTTTATCAGAGGCAAAGGAAGCAGAAATTCCAGTAATCATTGTTGACAGAATGGTAAATGTAGCAGACGACAGTCTTTATACCTGCTTTGTCGGTTCGGATTTCGAACTTGAGGCAAGAAAGGTTACTGAATGGCTCAACGATTACTGCAAGTCTAAGGATATTGCTGCAGATGAACTTCATATTGTCAATATTCAGGGAACTATGGGTGCGTCGGCTCAGATTGGCAGAACCAATGGACTTAGAAAGGCTGCAAGTAACTATGGATGGGATATTATCGCTGAGGAGAGTGGTGAATTCACCCAGACAAAGGGACGCGAGGTTACAAATAAGCTTCTAAGACAGTACGCAGATATTAACGTAGTATATTGTGAAAATGATAATTCTGCTTTTGGAGCCATTCAGGCGATAAAGCAGTCAGGAAAAAGGGTCGGATCGAATATAAAGGACGGCGAGGTAATGGTTATTTCATTTGATGGAGTTAACCATGAGGCACTCCTTGATGTGGTTTCGAATCAGATTAGCTGTGTGGCAGAGTGTAATCCGCTGCACGGACCAAGAGTTGAGGCCATAATAAAGACACTTGAACAAGGTGGAATGCCTGATAAAAAATCCTATGTAGATGAAAAGGTATATTCGGCACAGGATGAGGTTAGCGCTATTATGGTAAATGACAAAAAATATGATATTACAATTTTGAGCGAGGATAATGTGATTGATTATTACATTGAAAATCAGATGAAGACACAGACAGAGAATTGATGTTATTTGTTATTGGAGGGATTGGCAAATGGTAAAGAGAGAATATGAATTTTGGTTTTGCACTGGTTCTCAGGATTTATACGGAGAAGAGTGCCTTAGAAATGTTGCAGAGCATTCAAAGATTATTGTTGAAAAATTAAATGAATCAGGAGTTCTTCCATACAAAATTGTCTGGAAGCCAACACTTATTACAAATGAGCTTATCAGAAAAACCTTTAATGAGGCTAATCTTGATTCAAAGTGTGCTGGTGTAATTACATGGATGCATACATTTTCCCCAGCGAAGTCCTGGATACTCGGACTTCAGGAGTATAGAAAACCACTTCTTCATCTGCACACACAGTTTAATGAAGAGATTCCATATGATTCTATAGATATGGATTTTATGAACGAAAATCAGTCTGCACACGGTGACAGAGAATACGGTCACATCGTGTCAAGAATGGGAATAGAGAGAAAGATTGTTGTTGGTCACTGGTCAGATCCGGTTGTTGCAGATAAGATTGCGGGCTGGATGAGAACGGCAATAGGAATAGTTGAGTCGAGCCATATAAGAGTAATGCGTGTGGCTGACAATATGAGAAATGTTGCAGTAACCGAGGGTGATAAGGTTGAGGCTCAGATTAAATTTGGATGGGAGGTAGATACCTATCCTGTAAATGAAATTGTGGAGTCGGTTGAGGCAGTTTCTGAGAGTGATATTAATGCGCTGGTTGATGAGTACTACGAGAAGTATGACATTTTACTCGAGGGTAGAGATCCTGAGGAATTTAAGAAGCATGTTGCAGTTCAGGCAGGAATTGAAATTGGTTTTGAGAGATTTCTTGAGGAGAAGAATTACCAGGCTATAGTAACTCATTTTGGCGATTTGGGAGGACTTAAGCAGCTTCCTGGTCTTGCAATCCAGAGACTTATGGAGAAGGGCTATGGCTTCGGTGCAGAGGGTGACTGGAAGGTTGCAGCCATGGTTAGACTTATGAAGATAATGACAGAGGATATGAAGGATAAGAAGGGAACCTCGATGCTTGAGGATTATACCTACAACCTTGTTAAGGGCAAGGAGGGAATTCTTCAGGCTCATATGCTTGAGATTTGCCCAAGTATTTCTGACGGACCAATCTCTATCAAATGCCAGCCGCTTTCAATGGGTCAGAGAGAGGACCCAGCAAGACTTGTATTCACTTCAAAGGAGGGAACAGGTATTGCGACCTCGCTTATCGATTTGGGCAATCGTTTTAGACTTATCATAAATGAGGTTGATTGCAAGAAGGTTGAGAAGCCTATGCCACATCTTCCTGTTGCAACAAACTTCTGGACTCCAAAGCCAGATATGTACACTGGAGCAGAGGCATGGATTATGGCAGGTGGAGCTCATCATACAGCCTTCACCTATGACCTTACAGCAGATCAGATGGGCGACTGGGCTCGTGCAATGGGAATTGAGGCAGTATATATTGATGGCGATACAAAGATTAGAGATTTCAGAAGAGATTTGATGCTTGGAGAGATTTTCTATCGTTAATCGAAGCTTATGAATTATAGAGGTTAAGAAAAGCAGATGATAGTTGATTAAGGAAATAGATGATTTCTACAGCTGAGAGTTAATTTTGGAATTAGTTAGTATTAGTATTGAGTAACTGAGTAACTGAGATAATAGAGAAGATTAACATTAATGAATTAGGAGGAGAATATGGGCGTAGCAGAAATTATTGCAGAGGGAAAGGCTAGTCTTGGTATTGAGTTTGGTTCGACAAGAATCAAGGCGGTTTTAATTGACGATAAGGGTAATCCACTTGCAAGTGGCGGACATGGCTGGGAGAACCAGTTTGAGGATGGAGTATGGACCTACTCAAAGGAAGCAATCTGGGCAGGAATAAAGGATTGCTATAAGGAGCTTAAGGAGGACGTAAAAAAGCAGTATGGTGTAACACTTACATCATTTGCGTCTATGGGTATTTCGGCTATGATGCATGGTTATCTTGCATTTGATGAGAAGGATGAGCTGCTCGTTCCATTCAGAACCTGGAGAAATACCATGACAGCTGATGCACAGGAGAAGCTTACAGCAGTATTTAATTACAACATTCCACAGAGATGGAGTATCGCACATCTATATCAGGCACTTCTTAATAAGGAGGAGCATACTGGTAAGATTAAGTTCTTTACGACACTTGCCGGATATGTTCACTATGTGCTTACAGGCGAGAAGGTTCTCGGTGTTGGTGATGCATCAGGTATGTTCCCGATAGACATTAATACCGGTGATTATGATAAGACAATGATTGAAAAATTTGATGCACTTCCTGAGGTATCGGCTATGCCATGGAAGCTTGAGGAAATACTTCCAAAGTCGCTTTCAGCAGGAGAAGCTGCTGGTGTACTTACAGAGGAAGGCGCAAAGCTTCTTGACCCAGACGGAGACCTTAAGGCGGGAGTTAAGCTTTGTCCACCAGAGGGAGATGCAGGAACTGGAATGGTAGCAACAAACAGTGTTGCAGTCAGAACAGGTAATATTTCTGCAGGTACTTCTGTATTTGCAATGGTAGTACTTGAGAAGGATCTTTCAAAGGTTTATCCGGAGATTGACCTTGTTACAACACCAGATGGAAAGCTTGTTGGTATGGTTCACTGTAACAACTGTACCTCCGAGATAAACGCATGGGTAAATCTCTTCAAGGAATTTATGGAGGAGATGGGAATTCCAGTTGACATGAATAAGCTTTTCACAACCTTATATACAAAGGCTATGGATGGCGACCCTGATTGCGGCGGACTTATGTCATATAATTATTTCTCAGGTGAGCCAGTTACAGGCTTTGCTGAGGGTGCACCGCTTTTCGCAAGAAATGTATCTAATTCAAGCTTTACACTTGGAAACTTTATGAGAATGCACCTTTACTCAGCACTTGGAGCGCTTAAGGTAGGTCTTGATATTCTTCTTGATGAGGAGAAGGTTAAGGTTGATTCAATGCTTGGACACGGTGGATATTTCAAGACACCAGGTGTCGGACAGAGCATCGCAGCTGCAGCAATTAATGCACCAGTTTCAGTTATGGAGACAGCAGGAGAGGGTGGTGCCTGGGGAGCAGCTATTTTGGCCGGTTACCTTGCAAATAAAGAAGATGGCGAGTCACTTCCAGATTACTTAAACAACAATATATTTGCATCTATGAAGGGCTCAAGTATAGAGCCAGATAAGGCAGCGGTTGACGGTTTCAATAAGTTTATGGAAACTTATAAGAAGGGACTTGCAATGGAGAAGGCAGCAGTTGAGGTGCTGTAATAGAAAGAGGGTAAATAATGTTAGAAGAATTAAAACAAAAGGTATATGAAGCGAATATGCTTCTTCCTAAATATAATCTTGTCACCTTTACATGGGGCAATGTTAGTGGAATAGATACTGAATCAGGACTTTTCGTAATTAAACCAAGCGGTGTTGATTATGAGAAGATGACAGCAGAGGATATGGTTGTTATGGATTTAGAGGGTAATGTGGTTGAAGGTAAGCTCAGGCCATCCTCAGATACACCAACTCACCTTGAGTTGTATAAGGCATTTCCAGATATTAAAGGAATTGTTCACACACACTCTTCATATGCAACAAGCTGGGCTCAGGCAGGAAGAAGTATTCCTTGTTACGGCACAACTCATGCAGACTATTTTTACGGAGAGATTCCATGCTTCAGATGTCTTACAAAGGAAGAAATTGACGATGCATACGAGACCAATACAGGGCTTCTCATCGTAGATGAATTCAAGAAGATGGACAGAGATGTGATGGCAGTCCCGGGCTGCTTATGCAAAAACCATGGTCCTTTCGCATGGGGTAAGGATATGTTTGATGCGGTTCACAATGCTGTAGTACTTGAGGAGGTTGCCAAGATGGCGTACCGTTGCGAAACCATAAATGAGGCTGTAAAGCCAGCGCCACAGGAGCTCCAGGATAAGCATTATTTCAGAAAGCATGGTGCAAATGCTTATTACGGACAGAGTAAATAAAGAATCGTGAGAGCTCAGGATAGCGTAAGAGGCCAGGATATCGTGAGATTCAATGGTAAAAAAGATGCCAGACACTATATTTCAGTGTCTGGTATTTTTTTCTATGAGAATGGTGGGCACTCGGAATAGAAAAAAACATGAAGGTCATTTTACAATTTAACTTTTGATGATTAGATTCGTTGTGGTTTATGTGAACTTATGATATGCTTTTGACTAGATAAATATCTAATTTCTTGAGTCAAGGGGATGTATAACATGTGGAGTGATTTTGATTTTAATGAGCCTTACAATGGCGAGATTAATAAAGTGATATATGGTGTCAAATTGCCGGAAGAATATGTAGAATTTATGAAAGCTCATAATGGTGGAGAAGGTGATGTGGGTGAATCGTGGCTTGTTCTTTTCCCTATTGAAGAACTTCAGGATGTTAATGATGATTTTCATGAATTTTTAGCAGAAGGCAACATAATTATTGGTTCCAATGGTGGCGGAGAATTATTTGGATTAAATAGAGACGGAAAATACTTTATTGTTCCAGAGATAATAGAGGAAGAGTATTTGGAAGTAATTGGTGAGAGCATTGAAAATCTTCCAGCAGATATTAGTAGTTTTTGGAGCAGAAAAAAATGAAATTCAGATTTATGCTTGACATGCATTAGCAAGATTTAACGGTGGTGAAAATAATTATGAAATTAGAAACAGAACGCTTAATCTTGAGAGAAATGAGTATGGATGATTATGATG
>DCHE01000071.1:13177-15142 GCA_002314775.1 Lachnospiraceae bacterium UBA1760 | reverse complement strand
ATGAGTTCGCTTCAGAGGTTTCTGATTTTGACACAGTTGCTGAGTGGAAGGAAGACCTTAAGAAGTCACTTACAGAGAAGAAGGAAGCAGCTGCAAAGGATGAGAAGGAAAATAAGGCTCTTGAAGCAGCAATCGAGAATGCAAAGATGGATATTCCNNCCTGAACTTGATGATGAGTTCGCTTCAGAAGTATCTGAATTCGAAACATTTGCTGAGTACAAGGCAGATATGAAGAAGAAAGTACAGGATAGAAAAGAAGCAGCTGCGAAGTCTGCAAAAGAAGACGCAGTAATCAATGCAATCATTGAAGATGCTAAGATGGATATTCCAGATGCAATGGTTGAGTATGAGTGTGAAAATATGATTAATGACTATGCTATGAGACTTCGTCAGCAGGGGCTTTCAATTGACCAGTACTTAATGTTTACAGGTATGGATATGGATGGTCTTAAGGAGCAGATGAAGCCACAGGCATTAAAGACAATTCAGTCAAGACTTGTTCTTGAAGCTATTGTTGCTGCTGAGAAGATTGAAGCTACAGATGCTGAAATCGATGAAGAAATCGCTAAGATGGCAGAAATGTACGGCATGGAAGCTGATAAGATCAAGGATACATTTGGCGACAGAGAGAAAGAGCTTATGAGCAAGGATGTAGCTATCAGAAAGGCTGCAGAGCTTATTGCTTCAGAAGCTAAGGAAAAATAATAATTATTAGACAAAGGGGGATAAATATGAGTTTAGTACCTTACGTCATTGAACAGACTAGCAGAGGAGAAAGATCATACGATATTTTCTCCAGATTATTAAAAGAAAGAATTATTTTCCTCGGAGAGGAAGTAAATGCTACAACATCAAGCCTTATAGTAGCACAGCTTATGTTTTTAGAGGCTGAGGATCCTGAAAAGGATATTCACTTCTATATTAACAGTCCTGGTGGATCAGTTACTGATGGTTTTGCAATTTATGACACAATGAACTACGTTAAGTGTGATGTGGCAACTTACTGCATGGGAATGGCAGCATCTATGGGTGCATTCCTCCTTGCAGGTGGAACTAAGGGAAAGAGATATGCTCTTCCTAATGCCGAAATCATGATTCATCAGCCACTTGGCGGAGCTAAGGGTCAGGCTACAGAAATTGAGATTGCTGCAAAGCAGATTCTCAGAACTAAGGAAAAGCTCAATCAGATTCTTTCAGAGAACACTGGAAAACCAATTGATGTTATTGCTGCTGATACAGAGCGTGATAACTGGAAGACTGCTGAGGAAGCCTTAGAGTATGGACTTATAGATCATATTATTACAACAAGAGGTAACTAAGTGGCAGGTAAAACATCAGATAAAGTTAGATGCTCTTTTTGCGGAAGGCCACAGTCGGAAGTCCGCAAGATGATTGCCGGTCCTCAGGGTGCATACATTTGCGACGAGTGTGTTGAAACATGTATGGAAATCATTGATGAGGAATTTGGTCCGGACTTTGATGACGACGACTTAAAGGCTGGAGCATCGGATATGGATATAAATCTTTTGACACCACACGAAATCAAGGCCTTTCTTGATGAAAGTGTTGTAGGTCAGGAAGAAGCTAAGAAGGTTTTGTCCGTTGCAGTATACAATCATTATAAAAGAATTCTTTCAGTAAAAAATAAAGCAACAGATGTTGAACTTCAGAAGAGCAACATCATTATGCTGGGACCTACAGGCTGTGGTAAGACACTGCTTGCCCAGACTCTTGCTAAAATAATCAACGTTCCGTTTGCTATAGCAGATGCTACAGCATTAACAGAAGCTGGTTATGTAGGTGAAGACGTTGAAAACATCCTTTTAAAGGTAATACAGGCTGCTGATTACAATGTTGAAAGAGCCCAGTACGGTATCATTTACATTGATGAAATAGACAAGATTACACGTAAGGGTGAGAATGTTTCAATTACAAGAGATGTTTCAGGTGAAGGTGTTCAGCAGG
>DCHE01000071.1:12899-13079 GCA_002314775.1 Lachnospiraceae bacterium UBA1760 | reverse complement strand
CAAATATTCTCTTTATTTGTGGTGGGGCTTTTGAGGGACTTGATAAGATTATTGAGAACAGACTTGATAGGAAGTCAATCGGTTTCAACGCTGAGATAAAGGATAAGAATGAGACAGAGGTTGGTAAACTCCTTAAACAGGTACAGCCTGAGGACCTTGTTAAATTTGGTCTTATTCCTG
>DCHE01000071.1:0-12796 GCA_002314775.1 Lachnospiraceae bacterium UBA1760 | reverse complement strand
CAGTATAAGGCATTATTTGATCTTGATGATGTGGATCTTGAGTTTGAGGAAGAGGCAATAAGAGAAATTGCTCATAAGGCATATACCAGAAAGACTGGAGCAAGAGGACTTAGATCAATACTTGAACATACAATGAATGACCTTATGTTTGAAATTCCTTCAGATGATTCTATTACAAAATGTATTATTACAAAGGATTCTATTCTCGGAAATTCCGAGCCCTTAGTTGTGCGCGGCAGCGCGTCATAAGGAAAGAATAGTTTATTAACGGCGTCGCCTTCAGGTGGCGCCGTAGTTAGTATTTACCACGTGCGAAGCGCGTGGGAGCCTGCCGGCTTTGAGGCATCAGAGAAATGCCTGCAGGCATTTCTTCTATATAGAGGTGATTAAAAATGGCAAGAGCTGTAAAAAAGAAAATGCCAATGGTTGCACTTGATGGGATGATTATTATTCCGGGCATGATAGTGCAGTTTGATATTACAAATCATGACAGTCTTATAAGTAATATAGAGGCTTCCATGCATAGAAACCAGCTTGTATTTATCACATCAAGAAATGGTCAGGGAGAAGAGGTTACAACAGAAACTGTTAATACAATCGGTGTTGTATCAAAAGTCCGTGAACTTACAAAGCTGTCAGGCAATATAGTAAGAGTCCATGTAGAGGCACTGTCAAGAGCAGAACTTATCTCAGTTGATGATAATGAAGGTATATATATTGCTGAAATCAGAGTTATAAATAAGCCGGATAATGTACTGGAGCTGAAGGTAGAAGATGAGGAAAAGTCGAAGGCTCAGATAGAAGAAGTGGCTGAAATGATGGCCATGGTCAGAATGCTTAGGGACATGTTTATTAAATACAGCAAGAGCAATCCAAAGGCTGTGAAAAATATGGAACGACGCTTCTCTGAAGTAAATAATATATCGGATCTGATTGACTCAATAGCAGGATCGATGCCACTTATTCCCGGTGACAGACTAAAAATACTTAATGCTATTGATGTAAGAGAAAGATTTATGGTTCTTTCTTCAATTCTTACAAGAGAAATTGAAGTAGATAATATAAAGAGAGATCTTTCAAACAGCATTAAATCAAAGGTTGAGAAGAATCAACGTGATTATGTGCTCAGGGAGCAGATGAAGCTTATCAGAAAGGAACTGGGCGATGATACTTCTGTAAGTGATATAGATACATTTAGGGAGGAACTATCTAAACTTAAGGCTACTGATGAAGTTAAGGAAAAAATTGCCAAGGAGATTGACCGTTTCTCAAGGCTGCCATCTGAATCATCCGAGAGCTCAGTACAGAGAGGATACATTGAAACAGTTCTAGAAATGCCATGGGATAAGGCATCTAAGGATTCAAAGAATATTGATAAAGCAGAAAAAATACTTAACAGAGATCACTACGGCCTTGAAAAGGTAAAAGAGCGAGTACTTGAGTTCCTTGCTGTTCGTGCTCTTACTGAAAAGGGTGACAGTCCTATTATATGTTTAGTAGGACCTCCAGGAACAGGTAAGACCAGTATTGCAAGATCTGTAGCTACAGCTCTGAATAAGAAGTATGTGCGCATATCTCTTGGAGGTGTAAGAGACGAGGCAGAAATAAGAGGCCACAGACGTACATATGTAGGGGCAATGCCAGGTAGAATTGCAAGTGGAATGAAATCGGCAGGAGTTAAGAATCCACTTATGCTTCTGGATGAAATCGACAAGGTTAGTTCAGATTACAAGGGAGATACAAGCTCTGCACTACTTGAAGTTCTAGATAGTGAACAGAACTGCAGGTTCAGAGATCACTATATTGAAATACCCATAGATTTGTCAGAGGTAATGTTTATTGCTACAGCAAATGATATAAACAGTATTCCAAGACCGCTACTTGACAGGATGGAAGTCATTAATGTAACAAGCTACACTGAAAATGAGAAGTTCCACATTGCAAAGGAGCATCTTATTAAGAAGCAGTATAAGGCTAATGGTATAAAGAATTCATCTCTTAAAATTGAAGATGATGCACTTATGAGCATTATCAGGCATTATACTAAAGAGGCCGGAGTTCGTGGTCTTGAGAGATGTATAAGCCAGATTTGCAGAAAAGCGGCAAAAGAAATAATTCAGGATGGCAAGAGTCGTGTAAAGGTGACTAAAGACAATCTTGCTGACTTTCTTGGAATGGAGAAGTATCATTTTGATCCTGCAAATGAAAAGGATGAAGTTGGAATAGTACGCGGTTTGGCATGGACTGCTGTAGGTGGGGATACACTTCAGATTGAGGTTAATGTTATGCCTGGTAAGGGCGAGATAATACTGACAGGTCAGCTTGGAGATGTTATGAAAGAGTCAGCCAGCACAGGAATCAGCTATATCAGATCAATTGCAGGAAACTATGGCATAGCAGCTGATTTCTTCAAGGAACACGATTTCCATATCCATATTCCACAGGGGGCGGTACCTAAAGATGGCCCAAGTGCAGGAATAACAATGGCAACGGCAGTATTCTCGGCAATTACAGAAAAAGAGGTTAGGGCCCAAGTGGCTATGACTGGTGAGATAACACTAAGAGGAAGAGTGCTTCCTATTGGAGGACTTAAGGAAAAACTGCTTGCTGCATCAACAGCAGGAATAAAGACAGTGCTTGTACCCGTAAAAAATAAGCCTGATGTGGAAGATATTTCAGACGAGATAAAGGGTGGTCTTGATATTATTTTTGTTGAAAGCATGGAAGAAGTATTAAAGTATGCGCTTGTATAGAATATTTGGAATATTAACAAAAACCTGAGTATACTATTTTGCGTGACACATGGAAATGAAACTGGGGAAAATGATATTGAAGGAAAGGCAGAAGAATGATCATAAAGTCAGCAGAACTTGAAACAGTATGTGGAATAACAAGTAAGCTACCGGTTAATACAATTCCAGAAATTGCATTTGCCGGAAAGTCAAATGTGGGAAAATCATCATTAATAAATGCTTTAATGAATAGAAAATCACTGGCCAGAACATCTTCCCAGCCCGGAAAAACACAGACTATAAATTACTATAATGTAAATAAGGAAATATTCTTTGTTGACCTCCCTGGATATGGATATGCCAAGGTATCAAAGACTGAGAAAGAAAAGTGGGGTAAAATGATTGAACGGTATCTGAATACTTCACAGCAGTTAAGAAAGGTATATCTCCTTGTTGATATTCGTCACGAGCCAAATGCAAATGACAAACAGATGTATGACTGGATTATCGGTAGTGGATATGAGCCTGTAATAATTGCGACAAAACTTGATAAAATAAACAGGTCACAGAAGGATAAACATGTTAAAATGTTAAGGGAAGGTCTTAAACTGAGAAAGGGAACGAAGGTAATACCTTTTTCGGCTGAGACCAAGCAGGGAAGAGATGAAATCTATGCTGATATTGAAGCTGTTCTTGGACTTGGGAATACTGATATTGCACCCGAATCAGAATAGTTCCTGCATATAACAGGTTGAAAATAAGCACTTAATGATTAAGAGTGGTCCGCGATGGGGAGAAGCGGAAATAAGGGGAAAATATGATAGCTTTATTATCGAAACAGTTAATCAAATGTGACGAGAATGATACTGCGTCTTCTTTAAGAAGAAAGTATGGTGAGCTTCTTGGAGGAGTGGGGATATTTCTCAATCTGGTTTTGTTTGTTGTTAAGCTGACAGCCGGTATTATTTCAGGTTCAGTCTCAGTTATGGCAGACGCATTTAACAATTTATCAGATGGAGGGTCGTCAATATTACAGCTTATCGGATATAGAATGTCTGAACAAAAGCCGGAAAATAAGCACATGTTCGGACATGGACGATTTGAGTATATCAGTGGATTTATTATTTCAATGCTTATTATCATTATGGGTGTAGAATTTATCTTTACATCCGTAAGAAGAATAATGAACCCGGAATTCATAATGTACTCAAATACTGTTATATTGATTCTGATTATCTCTATAGCGGTCAAACTGTATATGTATCATTATAATAAGAGTCATGCAGAAAAGTATGAATCGCTGGTGCTTCAGTCTGCGGCATATGATTCTTTGTTCAATTGTGTTGCGACATCTGTAGTACTGCTGTCAGCAATGATTTCTGAGTATACGCATGTTGCGATAGATGGGTACTGTGGGATAATTGTAGCACTCTTCATCGTGTATACTGGAATACGTACAGCAAGAGACACAATTAATCCACTTCTTGGAGGGCAGGTTGACCCAGAGTACGTAAATAAAATTGCAAATTTCGTAATGTCATATGATGATGTACTCGGAGTACATGATTTGATTGTAAGTGATTACGGCGCTGGAAGAAGAGTAGTATCTCTTCATGCAGAAGTTAAAGCGGATGGGGACTTCGTTAAGCTTCATGACACAATTGACAATATAGAGAGAAGATTAAGGGATGTTCTAGGCTGCCATGCTGTTATCCATATGGATCCAGTATTTACAGATGACGAGGCTTCTGTCAGAATGATGAGGCTTTGTACTCTGATTACAAAGAGTATTGATGAGAGTCTCACAATACGTAACTTCAGAATGATTGCAGGACCTACACACATAAATCTTATTTTTGATGCTCTTGCACCATCTGAGCTTAAAATGACAGATGAGCAGGTTAGGAAACAGATAGAAGGCAAAATAGCATCCATACCGGGTAACCTGAGTGCAGCTGTGGATGTTGAAAGATTAAGAAGCTAATTCAACTAAATAAATCATAGTAAGGATTAAAACAGAGATGGGGTGAGATTTTCTCACCCCCTTTTTTATTTGGAAGCTGTCAGAAAAACTATCTTAAATAGTGCTAAAGGCTTTACGCGCATTTGACTTAAAGAAAGAAAAATAACAGTAAAAAAAGTGTTAAAAAAGCACAAAAATATGTTGACATAACAAGATATAGTGTACTAATATAATAACTGTGTTATGTAACATAGTTGTACAACAAAGATATGTAACGTTGATATGTAACTTTGATACGTAACACTGATGTATAACGTGGATGTATAACAGTGTTATATATCTATTCTTGTTTGGAGCGGGTGTATAATGCCACCTCAGGTGAAGGTATCAAAGGAACAAATTAAGACTGAAGCTTTTCAAATGACTCTTGAGAATGGGTTTGAGTCAGTTACGGCGAGAAAGCTTGCTGAGAGACTTGGATGTTCGACACAGCCTATTTTTCGTGTTTACACGAATATGGAAGAGCTTAGAGTAGAATTGTACGGTATGGGTACCGAGCGAATGAGAGAGAGCATGGCAAGATACAAGGGGAAGTCGGAGCCGGCATATGTTAATCTCTCAATGGCATATATCAGTACTGCAAGAAACGAGAAGAACCTATTTAGACTGATAGCATCAGTCGATGACCTGAACATTCCGGGAGATGGAGAGTTTTTGCTTAAAGGGGAAGCATTAAGTTATCCAAAAATTCTTCCCGGTGCTGACGACCTTACTGATGAGCAAAAGGGAGAGCTGATCAGTGCGGTATGGTATCTGGTTCATGGCATCGCAACCTTGATAGTGGCAGGAAGAACTACGATTAGTGATAAGGAAATAAGGGGCCTTGTCACTGAGACTTACTCTGGTCTTCTGTCAGAACTTAAGGGAAATCCATAATACATGGAATGCAGTTAACATTAGGTTCGTGGAGTATAAAACTGTCGCAGTGTTAAGGGGACACGTTTCTTAGGATATGAGGGTATTTTAGGAAGTAGCGACAGGAAGGGGTGCAAATTGGACCGAAGGAAGAAAGGCCTCAGAAAACGAAGGAAGGTTCTGAGGAACGTTAGAAGAACTGTAAGGGCGGTTCTTCTGATGCCGGGTAGAATTCCTCCTATTGATGTCCGGACAGTCGAATCCAGCATGAGATTATGCGAAATATCGGGAGTCATATTTGTGCTTACACTTATAGCACATCTTGTGAGTGAAAGCCGAGTTATTGCAGGAATGAATATTACTGCGGGATTAGCATTTTTTGGACTTGTGTTCTTTATAAAGCTTGCTGATTATCAGGACAGGCTCATAAGAGCACAGATGGCGGATTATATCTACATACGGTAGTCTCAAGAGACGGTAAATATTCTTAGAGTATTTACTGTCTCTTTTGTTATCCCGAATGAGCCAGGTTATTTCTTGTGCTTGCATAAAAGAAATAAATATAAAATAAATATACCCGAACGAGCCAAGTGCAGATTTAGTAAAAATGACACTCTAATACCGATGGAAAAGTAAATTGTTGTGAATAGTGCAGTTTGACACCTACAAAGAAAAAAATATATAATTAAAAGTCGGTTAATGATGATTTTTAAGCGTTTTTAAAGACAGGAGATATAAATGGCTATTGATTTATTTTCAATTGGAAAGTTTACAATCCATGGATATGGATTAATGATAGCACTTGGATTTGTTGCTGCACTTTTCTATGGAACATTTCAGTGTAAGAAAAAGGGTCTTAATGATGACCTCTTTTACAATCTCGCAATATTTGTTCTTATTTTTGGATGGCTTGGAGGAAAGCTTCTTTTCATAATTGTTGAATTTAAATCATTTCTACAGAGTCCAATGTCTGTATTAGGTTCAGAAGGCTTTGTTGTGTATGGTGGGATTATTACAGGTTTAATTACTATTTACGTTTACTGTAGAATCAAGAAAATGGATTTTCTTAGAAATATAGACATAATGGTGGCAGCTGTGGCTATTAATCAGTGTCTTGGAAGAGTCGGATGTTTCCTTGCAGGCTGTTGCTATGGAAGAGAGACTGATTCTGCCATAGGTGTTGTATTCCCTGCAGGATCAATGGCCCCAGCAGGAGTAAAGTTGCTTCCTACACAGCTCTTTTCAGCAGGGGCAGATTTATTAATGTTTGTTGTGCTGTTTGTCATTATCAACAGTAAGAAATATAAGAAGGGTGTACCTGTATGTGTGTATCTGACAGGTTACGCTATAGGAAGAGCTATTATTGAGTGCTTCAGAGCTGACAACAGGGGAAGCGTTGGCACTCTCTCGACATCACAGTTTATATCAATATTCATAGGTATTGCTGGAATCATAGCTCTTTTCCTGGTGCTAAAGCGTAAGGATGTGGAAACTGATGAGTCAGCAGATTCTGTAGAAAATGCGGAAGTCCATGAGGAAGCAGAAACAGCAGAAGAATAAAACACAAATTAAAAATTGAGTATAGTAAACGGTAAATGGCCAGGTAAGGCAGCATATACTCAGGCGTGAGAAATGGAAAAGATGAGATACATATAGCCTGAATAGTTACAGAAAAGAGGAGAAATATGGTAGAGACAAGAAATGACATTAGAAATATAGCAATTATTGCCCATGTTGACCATGGCAAAACCACACTTGTTGATGAATTGTTAAAGCAGAGTGGTGTTTTCAGAGAGAATCAGGAAGTCGCTGAAAGAGTAATGGACTCTAATGATATCGAAAGAGAAAGAGGCATTACAATTCTTTCTAAAAATACTGCAGTTTCATATAAGGATACAAAGATAAACATTATTGACACACCGGGACATGCTGATTTCGGTGGAGAGGTTGAACGAGTTCTTAAGATGGTAAACGGAGCAGTTCTTGTTGTTGATGCTTTTGAGGGCGTAATGCCACAGACAAAGTTTGTTCTGAAGAAGGCTCTTGCTCTTAAGCTCCCTGTAATTGTATGTGTAAATAAGGTTGACAGACCTGAGGCAAGATGTGACGAGGTGGTTGATGAGGTTCTTGAGCTATTTATGGACCTTGATGCATCTGATGAACAGCTTGACTGCCCATTTGTATTTGCTTCTGCAAAACAGGGTATTTCAGGACTTGATTATAATAATCTTGAGCCTAATATGGTTCCGCTGTTTGAAGCGATTCTTGATTTTATTCCTGCTCCTACAGGTGACCCTGATGCAGGAACACAGGTGCTTATCAGTACAATCGACTACAACGAGTATGTAGGACGAATTGGTGTTGGTAAGGTTGATAACGGAGTACTGCGTGTTAACCAGGAAGCAGTAATTGTTAATGCTCATGAGCCAGATGTTCAGAAGAAGGTTAAGGTATCAGCTATCTATGAGTATGATGGTCTAAACAAGGTTAATGTAAGAGAGGCAACTGTCGGTTCCATCGTTGCTATTTCAGGCATTTCGGATATTCATATTGGAGATACAATCTGTTCACCTGAAAATCCTGAACCAATTCCTTTCCAGAAGATTTCAGAGCCAACTATTGCAATGCAGTTTATTGTTAATGATTCTCCGCTTGCAGGTCAGGAAGGCAAGTTTGTGACAAGCCGTCATTTACGAGACAGACTTTTCAGAGAACTTAATACAGATGTATCATTAAGAGTTGAGGAAACAGACAATACAGATTGCTTTAAGGTATCAGGAAGAGGAGAACTTCACCTTTCAGTTCTTATTGAAAATATGCGTCGTGAGGGATATGAGTTCGCGGTATCTAAGGCAGAGGTTATTTATAAAGAAGATTCCAAGGGCAGAAAGACAGAGCCTATGGAAATAGCATATGTGGATGTTCCAGAAGAATTTACGGGAGTAGTAATTGAAAAGCTTGGCCAGAGAAAGGGCGAGTTACAGAATATGACTCCAATTACCGGTGGATATACACGAATTGAGTTTTCTATCCCTTCAAGAGGCCTTATCGGTTACAGAGGCGAGTTCATGACGGATACAAAGGGTAATGGAATAATCAATACTGTATTTGACGAATATGCGCCATACAGAGGTGATATTCAGTATCGTAAGCAGGGATCACTTATAGCATTTGAATCAGGTGAGTCTATTACATATGGTCTTTTTAATGCCCAGGAAAGAGGTACACTCTTTATTGGGCCTGGAGAAAAGGTATATTCTGGAATGGTAATTGGCCAGAACGGAAAGCCTGAAGATGTGGAAATAAATGTCTGCAAGAAAAAGCAGCTTACTAATACACGTGCATCAGGATCAGACGAAGCACTTCGTCTTACACCACCTAAAATTCTTTCACTTGAGCAGGCACTTGACTTTATCGATGCAGATGAACTGCTTGAGATTACTCCTGAAACACTTAGAATTCGAAAGAAGATTCTTGACCCTACTCTCAGAAAGAGAGCTGGCTTCAGAAAGGAATAATTTGACCATTCGTCCATAAATATGCTACACTATTTAGGAATATGCGTTATATGTGAGAATTAGATTTTATAGGGAGTACGTATGAGAAAGACTATAACGAGAGTTACAGCCTGTTCGATTATAGCAGCATTAGTAATAACAACCTTCCCGGCAAGTACGGTGAAGGCTTCGACTATATTACCAGCTGTAGGTCTTCCAGCTATTACAGGTGTCGGAAGTAATATAAAGGACATCCAGGCTGAAAAAGCCAGAATAAAGGCAAAGGAAGAATCGGCAAAGGTACACAAAAGAGAGAGCGTGTCATCAGAGGTTGCGCTTGCATCAGCAGATTCGTCGGCAGATGAATCACAGCAGACTCAGATGCCTGTAACGCCAGAAAATGTACAGAAGGTGGAGACACCTGCATCAAAAGCTTTAAATGCTCAGAAGGCTGAAGAAGCAACAGGTGCTAAGGCGGCGACAATAGAAGTTACAGATGCTAAATCGATAGGCGACGACGGGGCAGTTAAGGTTGTTACTAATTCGTCAAAGATAATAGATGAACAGAAAGTAAAGGAAACACCGCAGGAGGCAGAGACTCTTACAGTAAGTGTTGATGCGGCTGTTCCTGAAATTGAAATAAGACCTGAGTCAGGCGATGTTGCAGAGGGCGAACAGGACCTTACAACAAGTGTTATTGCACAGGTTGATGGATATGTTAATGTCCGTGAAACGCCTAGTGAAGAAGGCGAAATAGTCGGTAAGCTTTACAATCATTCAGCGGGTGAGTGGATTGGCAAGGAAGGCGACTGGTATAAGATTTCATCAGGAAATGTTGTTGGTTATGTTAAAGGTGAATATGTTGTAACAGGACAGGCAGCTGTTAAGCTTGCAGCAGAGGTCGGAATCAGAACGGCTACAGTTCACACAACGACACTTAGAATTAGAGAAGAGGCAAATGCTGATTCAACTATACTTGGCCTTGTTCCAGATGGAGATAAACTTACTGTTGTTGAAGAAACAGACGAGTGGGTCAAGGTTTCAATCGAAGAAGGTGACGGTTGGGTTTCTAAGGAATTTGTATCCATAGTAACTGAATTCCCTCAGGCTGAATCAAAGGCTGAAGAGGAAGCCCGTCTTAAGAAAGAAAAATCAGAAAGAGAAAAAGCCAATGCTGCAGCCCAGAAGGCAAATAAGAAGCAGCAGTCTTCATCTACGTCTTCAGGTGGTGGAGTATCATACTCTGCACCAGGAAGCGGACTTGGAACTTCAGTTGCCAACTATGGTCTTCAGTTTGTCGGCAATCCATATGTATATGGTGGAACTTCTCTTACAAATGGTACAGACTGTTCAGGATTTACGATGGGAGTATACAAGAACTTCGGTGTTTCACTTCCGCACTCATCAGGTGCACAGAGAAGTGTCGGATACGCTGTTGGATCTCTTGCAGAGGCTCAGCCTGGTGATATTATCTGTTACTCTGGTCACGTTGCTATTTACATTGGCGGAGGACAGATCGTACACGCGTCTACTAAGGCTACAGGTATTAAGGTATCATCAGCTTCATACCGTCAGATTCTTGCTATCAGACGTATCTTCTAATTACATAAGAGTTACTTTAAGCGTCCCGGGCTTTACCGGGGCGCTTGTTTTAAGAAAATGAGTCTTGAAAGACAGAGGGGCAACATGGCCCAGAGTATTTAAAACGAAATACCGGAAAGGAAAAAAATTGAGCACAATTACAGACAGGTTGGCGGAAGGTAAATTTACACTTATTGCAGAAATAGGTGTTAACTACTATGACATTGCGGTAAAGGAAGGGATTACTCCTTTGGATGCCGCAAAGCTTATGATTAAAGAGGCTAAGGCAGCCGGAATACATGCCGTAAAGTTCCAGACCTATAAGGCAGGTACACTTGCAGCAAAGGCATCACCTTCATACTGGGATTTATCTGAAGAATCAACTACAAGCCAGTACGAGCTGTTTAAAAAATTTGACAGCTTTGGATACGAAGAGTATAGAGAATTAAAGGAGTATTCTGATGAAATCGGAATAGAGTTCCTGTCTACGGCTTTTGATTATGACTCGGCAGATTACCTTGACGAGCTTATGGAGGTGTATAAGATATCTTCTTCTGACTTATCTAATATTCCGTTTATTGAGCACCAGGCTAAGAAGAATAAGCCGATACTTCTTTCAATAGGAGCATCAGAACTTGAGGAGATAGAGAGAGCTGTTGATACAATTCGTGCACATAATGACAAGCAACTTACCCTCCTCCATTGCGTACTTGAATATCCTACTCCACTTGAGCATGCAAATCTTCTTAAAATCAAGAGCTTAAGAGAACAATTTCCTGAGCTTGTTATAGGATATTCAGACCATACAAAGCCAACAGAGGGAAATGATGTAATTAAGACTGCATATAATCTTGGTGCTATTTGTGTCGAAAAGCATTTCACACTCGATAAGACTCTTAAGGGCAATGATCACTATCATGCAATGGACCCGGATGATGCAAGACGCATATTAAGAGATATAGAAATTCTTGATATGATAAGGGGAGATGAAAGTCTCTCATGCCTTGAAACAGAGAAGACAGCCAGACTTAATGCAAGACGTTCAATCGTAGCCAATGTAGATATTAAAGAAGGCGAAGGGATTACGGAAGAGATGCTTACATATAAGCGCCCTGGTACGGGTATTTCGCCTGATAGAATTTATGAAGTAATAGGAAAAATAGCCGCTGAAAATATTCTTGAAGACACTATTATGACAGAGGATATGCTTAGGGACAAATAATAAGCAGGCTGAAAATTGAATTACACAATATATGGGAAATGGTAATAAAGTTGTAAAATCAGGGATATGGTATACCGTATCGTCCATTGCTATTAGGGCAGTGGCGATAATTACCAGTCCGATTTATACTAGTATGCTTTCAACCGGGGATTATGGAATAGCCAATACCTTTAATTCCTGGATAGAGGTGTTTAACATTCTGACGTGTTTATGCGTTGTATACAGCATCGGAAGAGCAAAAATAGATTTTGCCGATAAGTTTGACGAATATATGTCATCGCTTCAGGCATTATCAAGTTCTTTTGCTTTTGTGGTGCTTATTTTTGTTGCGCTGTTTAGAAATTATATATCAGCATGGATAGAATATGAGGTTCCACTTGTAATAGTTATGTTTGTGTATCTCTGTGTATATCCTTCTGTGGACTACACTCTCCAAAAATGCAGGTATGAGTACAAATATAAGGAAAACATACTGATATCAGTTATTACATGTCTTACAACAGTGGCATTTTCGATTATTCTTATTCTCGTTTTCAATGATAGAAGATATGTTGGAAAGATTCTTGGTACAGTGCTTCCAACCTTCCTTATGGGAGTTTTCTGTTATGTAAGAATGCTGAAGAGAGGAAGGGTGTTTTATAAAAAGGAATACTGGCTCTATGCACTTAAATTTGGTATCCCCATGATCCCTCATGCGTTCGCCCTTGTTATTCTGGCACAGCTTGACAGAATAATGATTAAACAGATATGCGGTGATTCAGAGGCAGGTCTTTATTCATATGGATACAGCATTGCAACGCTACTGGCAGTATTTACAAATGCGGTTGGTCAGGCATGGCTCCCCTGGTTTAATGAGCAGCTTCATGCTGAAAATAGGGAAGCTATT
>DCHE01000023.1 GCA_002314775.1 Lachnospiraceae bacterium UBA1760 | reverse complement strand
TCCACCATTATGCCAGAAGCCTCCTATTTTTATAAATATTCTTAGTGCTTTTTCTTTCCGTCCGTATCGTTTTGAAGCTTTTTATTTAAAAATTGCTGCAACGTTCACCCCTACGGCCAGACTAATATATATAAATACCTTATATAACTTCAACATAAAATCATCCTCCGTACAAGCTAAGGCTATTAACATATACGATAATACTAATTAGAATTATACACAATCAACCATGTCAATGCTATAATGCTCTTATATGCTGTAAAACACATATGCACAATCATACTTAAGGAGAAAACTATGAAGGAACAGCTCTACACAATCCCGCTCAATGATGCGGTAAATGCGAACGACGAATGTCCTTTTTGCTTTATAGAAAGAAATGTTGAACAGGACCTTTTAGACTATGTACTCGGTTCAGGTTCTTCATATATGGAAGCCGATATGCGTGCCATAACTGACGAAGCCGGCTTCTGCCGCGACCATTTCAAGAAAATGTTTACCTATGGCAATACCCTCGGCAACGGATGGATTCTCAAGACTCACTATATGAGAATGCGCGCCGAGCTCAGCAAGGAAGTTAAGTCCTTCAAACCCGGCAAGGTATCTCTCATGGATAAACTCAAGAAAGCCGAAAGCACCAACTCTTTGGTAAACTGGGCTCGTGAGAAGACCGAGAGCTGCTATATCTGCGGACAGTTCAAGAAGACATATCAGAGATACTTGGATACCTTCTTCTATCTTTGGGAAAATGATTCTGAATTTGTAGAAAAGGTTAAGAAAAGTAAAGGCTTTTGTATCCCTCACTTCGGTGATCTCGCAGAAGCAGCCGACAATAAACTTTCAGGCGCTAAAAAAGACGAGTTCTACAACATCGTATGTGCTCTGATGATTGATAACTTTGACCGCCTGCAGGAGGATGTATCATGGCTGGTAGAAAAGTTCGACTACACCAACCAGGATGCAGATTGGAAGAATTCCAAGGATGCTGTTCAGCGTGGTATGCAGAAGCTTAAGGGCGGCTATCCTGCCGATCAGCCTTATCGCGCAAGTAAATAGTTTTTGGGCAATTCAGTTAGGTTTTGCATATTCATTTATATACTTTTTACTTTTATTTTCACGCAATTTATATTAGAATATATTCAATATCACTTTTTACCGAAAGGAGTATTACCATGAAAAAATTCGCAAAGGTTCTCATTGCTACCGCTGTTATCGGCGCAGGCGCTGCAGCAGTTGCATATTTCTTAAACCGCAAGAAGAAGGCTGCCATCATTATTGATGACGAGTTTGAAGATATAGATGATGATGACGACGATGATCGTACTTATGTATCACTCAATCAGCCCGAGGAAAAGGAAGATACCTTCACTCCCCTCAAGGAGACAGTTGCAGAAGCTGTAGAGAAGGTTGATGAGAAGGTTGAAGATTTCTTTGACGAGGACGATGAGAACTAATCTCTCACAAATGTTAACAATAACCCCGGCGTTCCGTATGGAAAGTCGGGGTTACTTATTATATTTATTATATTTATATTTATCTTACTTGCACGTACTTGATGCAATATTAGTCTTCAGGAAGAATAATCTCCCACTCACCGTACAGAGGAAGGGGATGCATTCCTGCTGCCTCAATGTCCGTAATCACATAATCAAAGGCTTCCTCCAATACAAATGACAAACTGCCGTCCCTAACATAAACAACATATAAGTATGATTCGTAAGGCGAAGTAATCCATGAATATCTGCCTAACTTTGAATCATATTCGGCATAGAAGGAACTATCATTCAATTCCGGGCTGATTGCCAAAATTCCTACCTCATGACGCTCCTCGAAATAATCCATAAATACTACATCTCTCATATAATCGCCATTTTCTGCATTATATCCGAGATAAAGGATCACTTCGTTTTCTTCGTCCTCGTCATAATCAAAATACATATAATCGTATACTATGTATTCTTCGGCCAGCGCATCACATCCTGCAACATAATCCCTCATATTCTTAATGAGCTCGGTATATGCTGCCCTTACATCCTTCCACTCGTCACCATCAACTGCGATAACAATATCTGAAGACATTTCGTCATCTCCGGCTTCAGCACTATCCTTATCGTTCTTGTCATCCTTGTTCTCTTTGTCTTTTTTGTCCTCTTTGTCGTCAGTCTCTTCTCTTTCTTCCTTCTCGTCACGATTGTTGTTGCCGGGCTGACTTCCGCAAGCGGCCAAGCTGAATGCCAAAGCCCCCATAATCATTACTGCAATCAATTTTTTCTTCATAATCATTCTCCTCTTTTGCAATTATTTATGTAATGCATATTGCGTATTTATGTTATGCCACTTTCTCATTTTTTGCAAAATATTTTTCTTACACTATTAATAGACAGAAAAAAATCTCCTACATTTGCTTTATATAGCAAAACGAAGGAGATTTTTTATTATTTTTATTATTTTTATTATTATTTTTTCTTATTACTTATTCTTCTTTTCAGCCATTATAGTATCTTTCAATTCTCTGGCTCTGTCTTTGATTCTCTCACTACAGGTTGTAACAAGAATTCCACCTATAAGTTTAATCGCACAATCATTGTCACCAAAACGATAAGCAAGTCTTGCAAGCAGATAATCCAGCGTCACCGAATCCATTCCGGCGATAGGAGTATTCTCCTTCTCTCTTGCAACCAAGAATCCTTTATATGCATTCTCAAGATACTCGTTCTCTCTTGCGCGAATGCTATCAAGCTTTTTCTTGTCTTCTCCGGCAGCCTCCATCTCCTCAAGCTGTCCACGGAACAGCCACGCAGATTTAAGACATATAAGAGCCTTCTCACTACTCTTAGCCTTCTTAACCAGCGCACATGCAAGTGCAAGCTTGTAACGCTCTGCTGCCTGCTCATAGGTATATATAGGATCAACATATTTTGTCAATTTTACACTTGAGCATATATTGTCCTTAATGAGTTTAACCTGAGAAGACAACACGGTAGGAAAGCTCTTTCCAAGAGCTGCATATCCGCAATGCTCGCAGAGAATAATATCGTACTTCTGCGAATCGATTCCGTCGTATTTCGGTCTTAAATCATCATCTGTGGAAACAAGACGAACTCGACCGCTCTTCATTATTTTAGCTGTAAATTTTTTATCACATACAGGACATTTGAACTCCTTATCAAATATAAGGTCGCTCTCCTTAACCTTGTTTACAGCCTTCTTAGCTACCGGTCTCTCTACAGCACTCTCCTTTTTAGGCTCATCCTCTGCAAAAAGATCGCTATTTTCCAAATTCCCCAAGCCAAGTGATTTTAATCCGTCTAAAATACCCGCCATACCTTCTCCTAAAACACAGGCCCGCTTTTACTTGCGGGCCCGATTAAAAACATACTTTTATTTAGGTAATACAAATGAACTCTTAAGCGAAACGATTCTGTTAAATACAGGCTGTCCGTCCTTAGAATCCTTGTAATCTACACAGAAGAATCCCTGTCTTACAAACTGGAATCTGTCATATGCCTTGGCATCCTTAAGTGAAGGCTCAAGATATGCATTACATACAGTAAGTGAATTGGGATTGAGATAAAGTTCACCGTTCTCATCATAGGTAGAATTCATCTCATTAGCCTTCTCTTCATCAATAAGATTCTCGAAAAGACGAACTTCTGCAGAAATAGCACTTCCTGCATCTACCCAGTGAATGGTTCCCTTAACCTTACGTCCATCGGGGCTGTTGCCTCCTCTTGACTCAGGATCATAGGTGCAGTGAACAACTGTTATATTGCCATCCGCATCCTTTTCAAATGAATTAGCCTTAACAAAGTAAGCACCCATCAGTCTTACCTCGTTGCCGGGGAACAGTCTGAAATACTTCTTGGGAGGCTCCTCCATAAAGTCATCACGCTCGATATAAATCTCACGGCTGAAGGGTACTTCTCTTGAACCAAGTTCCTCATTCTCTGCGTTGTTGGCAATAGTGAGCATCTCGGTCTGTCCTTCAGGATAGTTGTCGATAACAAGCTTAATGGGATCGATAACTGCCATAACACGTGATACTGAAGGCTTAAGGTCCTCACGGATGCAGTACTCGAGTGCTGCATAATCTGCGATAGCCTGTGCCTTTGAGATACCTGACATAATAACAAAGTTCTTGATAGACTCGGGAGTAAATCCACGGCGTCTGAGTGCTGCAATTGATACAAGTCTGGGATCATCCCAACCATCTACAATGCCGGTCTCAACAAGCTTCTTAATATATCTCTTACCGGTTACAACATTCTTAAGATAGAGCTTTGCAAACTCGATCTGTCTGGGAGGCATCTTATACTCAAGTTCCTGTACAACCCAGTCATAGAGAGGTCTGTGATCCTCAAATTCAAGTGTGCAGAGAGAGTGTGTAACACCCTCAATAGCATCCTCAATGGGATGCGCAAAATCATACATAGGATAAATGCACCATTTATCACCTGTATTGTGGTGAGTCATATGAGCTACACGGTAAATAACCGGATCTCTCATATTGATATTGGGAGATGCCATATCAATCTTGGCACGAAGAACCTTTTCTCCGTCGGCATACTTGCCGTCTCTCATATCGCGGAACATCTGCAAATTCTCCTCAACGCTTCTGTCGCGATTAGGATCGTTCTTACCGGGTTCCTCAAAGTTACCTCTGTATTCCTTAATCTGATCTGCAGTAAGGTCGGAAACAAATGCCTTGCCCTTGAGAATAAGTTTCTCAGCGGCTTCATACATCTGTTCAAAATAATTGGAAGCAAAGAAAAGTCTGTCCTCCCAATCAGCTCCGAGCCATTTAACATCTGCCTTAATTGACTCTACGAACTCACTCTTTTCCTTGGTGGGATTAGTGTCATCAAAACGAAGATTGAAGGTTCCGCCATACTCCTGTGCCATTGTCGAGTTGAGGATTATACTCTTCGCATGTCCGATGTGAAGATATCCGTTAGGCTCGGGAGGGAAACGGGTTGTTACGTGATCGTAAACACCTTCCTCAAGATCCT
>DCHE01000054.1 GCA_002314775.1 Lachnospiraceae bacterium UBA1760 | reverse complement strand
GATTATTTTGACAGAGGCCACTACCAGTAGTGAATGGATTTATGAAACCGTAAGAAAGGTATGTACAGCATAAATGAAGAAAATTGCAAGATTATCAAATGAAGAAAGACAGGAGTTGTTTCAGGCTACAGCAATCAAGATGGGTATGCGTCCTGAAGTAATTGAGAAAGATTTCTGGGTATGTTTTATGCTAGATCATCTTTTCCAAGGTGTAAAAGATGATAAGATGCGAGATTAGGATGCAAGGAAAAGATGTAAGCCGCAAGGGCAAATAGTAAATAATTAAAATAATACTTGATAATTACGAGAAAATAAGGAGAACCAATACTATGAATTCAAAATTTGAAATCTTCTTCGCCCAGGATGAAAAGGGTGAAGACAAGAAGCTTAATGTAATAACTGCGTATAAGCTCATTCAGAACACCGCGAAGAATTGCGAGGTGGTAGCAGCGGTATTTGAAACAACACTAATTACGAATGTAGATGGCAAGGTTGCGATTACTGATGGATTTAAGGTTGAAACCGTGTGTGAGAAGGCGAAAGCAGAAGATCTTGTGAAGGTATTAAAGAGGATGTTCGGGATTGAGACTGTGTATGTGAGGGAGAGTAGTTTGGGGAAGATGTTGTAGGTTGATGGATTGAAGTGTAATTGAAGGACTATTGATTGAAAGACTATCGATTGAAAGACTATCGATTGAAAGAACAGCTGTTATATCTTATAATGATACAGAAGAACTAGCCAACCAGATCAATTCACTAGAAAGGCCCCACCCATGCTACTCCCCATCATAGGAATCATCATTATAATACTAGCCGTCCTGGCACTGGCATATGCATATCTAAACTACTATATGTTTCACCACACCCTAGACGGTTCAAATTCTCTTTATTCAAAAATGAAGGAGAGGATGAAGAAGTCATTTTGGATAGGTATTGGGCTTGGAATAATTGGGGCAGTGTGTCTGGTTCTAAATATGATAGTATAGCGAAGATTATATACTCACATACTATCAAGCATCATTAATAAACAAAACCTGTAAACTAAGAAAAGACCGCATCGGCTGCGGTCTTTTTTCATCTTTACCCATCACTCCCCAACATGCTTCAGGCATTCCTGGTAAAGCTCATCGCTGTCCTTGTAGTTAAGGTCCTCGAGCAGAGTGGCGGCTTCCTCATAATAGCCGTTTTGAATATATGTATTGGCTGTGTTGTAGGTTAGTGGTCGGTAGAGGAAGAACTTGTATAAAACAACCAAAATGGTAAGGATTACTACTGCAGCGACAACTACTAGAAGCTTCTGAAGGTTGGCCTTCTTGTTCTCTTTTTTTGCCTCAGCTTGAAGTCTGTCTACGGTTTCACCGTATTCGCGATTGCGGATTTCAGCCTCCTTGGCCTCGGCTTCCTCGATTTCCTTTATTTTTTCGCGACATTCCTCGATGTACTTGGCTGAGTCCTTAAGACCGTCCAGCCTTTCGAGGTCGTATATCATTCTCTCATAATCACGCTTGGTTGTGATACCAGGGAGTCTTCTGACACAGCTCTCATAAAATTTCTCTTTTTCTTCAAGTGTTAATTCCATTTGGTTAGCTCCTTATGTTAATACTTGCTATTATAAACTGATTGCTCCAAGCTTTCAATATTTTTGATAATCTGAGGGTTGAACATTTGATAATCGTAGGTTGATCAAAGTGCCGAGCTTATGCTTTTGTGGATACCGAGACCAGAAGTTATGGCTTCCGAATAAGATAGACATTTCAACCTTGATAATATAAAATCTATCTGTATCATGCATAAAGGAGACTGAGTTAAACATGAAATACGACTTTGATAAAGAGATAAACAGATTAAATACAAATAGCTACAAATGGGACCTTATGGGAGAGGACTACCTTCCACTCTGGGTGGCGGACTCGGATTTTGAGGTTCCACCTGCGGTGACTGAGAGGCTTAAGAAGGGAATTGAACACGGGATTTATGGATATTTCCTTACGGGAAATGAAATCTACGATGTCCTGAGCCTATGGTTCAAGGAGGAGTACGGTGCGGAGGTTCCGGGCAAGAGGTGGATTAAGCTGCTTCCAGGAATTGTGCCGGCCCTTGCTGTTGCAAGTAATATCGGCGGTGGCAAATCTATTGTAAATACTCCTAATTACTGCAACCTGCTTGAGGCTCCGGAGACTGCCGGAAATGTGATGATAAGAGTTCCTCTTAGAAATGATAACGAGTACTACACCATCGATTTCGAAGCGCTAGAAGAGAAGATTACTGAGGACACCAAAGTGTTCTATCTCTGCAATCCGCATAATCCGGTAGGCAGGGTTTACACACTTGATGAGCTTAAGAAGGTCAGTGAGTTCGCAAAAAAGCATGAGCTTATTGTTGTGTCGGATGAGGCTCACTGCGAGGTTGTATTTGAGGGCGAGCATATTCCATTTTTTATGGTGGATGATTATGCAAGAGAGCACTCAATCACCCTGTATTCAAATGGCAAGCTCTGCAACGTGCCAGATTTGATACTTGCCTTTGCGGTTATCCCAAACAAGGAGCTTAAGGAGGAGTTTGAGAGACTAGGTTATGCATTCGGAGAGGAGCATATTCTTAATGTGGAGGCAGGAATTGCTACCTACGGAGAGTCTAAGGAGTGGAAAAAACAGCTTATTTCTTACCTTAAGGCTAACAGAGATTATCTTGAAAATGAACTAAAGTTAAGATTTCCGAGGGCGAAGGTCGTTCACCTTGAGAGTACATTTCTTGAGTGGGTCGACTTTAGAAGCTATGGGGAGGATGTAAATGCAGATTTCTTCAAGGAAAATGCCAGGGTTTTTCTTACAGATGGAGAAGATTTTGGCGGAACAGGTTATGTAAGAATAAATTTTGCGACAAGAAGAGCGATACTAACTGAGGCTCTTGACAAGATGGAGAGAGCGCTAGCTGAAAGACTGAAGTAAATATAAGCTGAAGATTTTAAGCTATATAAAACTGCAGGGCCGTAAAGCTGTAAAAAACAAGGCATATATTAAACAATTTGGATAAACATAAAACAAGTAGGCAGAGTACACATCACGTGTAACCTGCCTACTCGTTTTTCTTCCCTATAACGTTGCCGACTGGCTGATTAACAATTAGTTTACCTGTGTGAAATACCATAACTGGTTATTTGCACCTGAGTAATCCCACTGGATTATATTCCCACCATTTGATGATGACTTACCGCTAACATCAAGTGACTTTCCGCTGTTTGCATTGATAATTTTATATGCGTCACCAACCTTCTCAATCTTCCACTGCTGCTGGTAACCACCGTTGTTGTCCCAAACCTGAATGTTTGCGCCTCTGTCCTTTGAAGCGTAAGAAACATCAAGTACCTTGCCGCTTAATACGCTCTTTAATACGTAGTTACCATTTGACTGCTGCTGAAGAATCCACTTCTGATTGTTTCCGCCTGAGTAGTCCCACTGAAGTACATTTGCACCTGCAGCTGTATTTCTGTTTGCGATATCAAGTGCCTTGCCACTGTGCTTAGACTTGATTACGTATGTCTTGCCATTTACAAGTCCGTTTGATGAAGACTGTGAATAGTTGTTGTTATTATTATTGTTATAGTTGTTATTATTGTTATTGTTGTAGCTTGTGTTGTTTGAGCTTGATGATGAGCTTGATGAAGAACCATTTAAGCTTGCATTGTACTTGGAAATGCTTGTGTATGAAGCCCAGTCATACTCTGCAACAAGACCTGTTCTTCCGTTAAATGCCTTGAGCCAGTCATCAACACCAACGCCTGCCCATGCATTCATCATAATCTTTCCAGGTGTCTGAGGAATGTCCTTTGTTGCTGTGTAAACAGCCTTTCCATCTACGCACCAGGTAATGTAGCTTCTGTCCCAGATAAAGCTGTAGGTATGGAAGGAAGTAGAAGCGTCAAATCCAAGATTGTAAACGTACTCGTGATTTCCAACACCATTTGTGTAATAGTTGAACTGTACCTGAGTTGTATTCTTGCCAAGGAACTCGATATCAATCTCGTCCCAAACTGTTCCATCTGATGGACCTGTGTAAGTGAAGAATGAAGATACAACACCGTCGTTCTTGATTGGCTTCATGCTTACATCGTAGCGTCCAAATCCAAAATAATTAATAGTTCTATACTCGCCTGCTGCATATGGAGTCTTGCCATATGGATCATTTGTGATAGAAAGCTTCATTGTGCTTCCTGTAAAGTTAACATTGTCAGCTCTCCAGGTACAGTTGCGGAACATATCTCCGTTGCTCCAGCCGTCTGCCTTCTCGCATTTGCTGCCCTCATGATAGTTAAGATCAAGACCATAGTAGTCTCCGCTATAGCCTGATGCTGCGTATACAGTTCCCTGTGAATTCTTGCCTGGCATTGCCGAAGCAGAAATAACCATTGCTGCTGAAAGTGCAACAACTACACCCTTCTTAATTTTGCTAAGTAACCCTTTTCTTCTCATTTTGTTTCTAACTTTCCTTCCTTGATTAGAGACCGAAAATGCTGCTTTTGGAATTCGCGACTTTCCAAAAACGTTTCCAGCCGACTTTGTGTATGTACTGATCAGCTAAGCTTATAGTATAAAAATTATGTCATTAATTATAATATTATGTTGCACTTTATGTTAAAATCTTGACCTATGATAGGAGAAATAATGTCAAATGGCTATTTCACAATTGGCGGTTGACAGAACATTTGTTTGGGCATATAATACAAACAAACGTTCGTAAAGGGGGGCTGTAAATGTCAGATATCAAGGAAA